>NZ_CP147518.1:4686748-5300664 GCF_037201965.1 Spirosoma sp. SC4-14
TGCCATCGTCGTCGTTGTCCGATTGCCAAAGGGTTCCATAGGAATCAATTGCCACCTCGTAGTTATTGCGAAAATTCTGACCGAGCACTTCCACATTATTTCCGTCCGGTTCGCAACGGAATACCATACCCTGCCTGAAATTCTCTTTATTGATGGGTTTACCCGTAATCCGGTCGATCACCGGCTTCCCGGCTTTATCCAGGAGTTGCCCCCCTTCGTTTCCAAAGTTGAAGTACCACCTGCCATCCGGCCCGAACACGAAACTGTGCATCCCATGGTCGTGTTGCTCACCCCCGATACCGGTAAACAATAGTTCTTTCTTATCAGCTTTATCATCGCCGTTTTCATCCGTCAGGACGTAAACGTTAGGGCTATTGGATACGATTACTTTATTTCCTATCACCCATATGCCAAGGGGCGATTCGATCTCCGGACCTTGATAAAATACCTTACTTAGATCAGCTTTCCCGTCGCCGTTCTGGTCTTCCAGAATCACAATGCGGTCGCCTTCCTTACGCGTTGGATTGCCGTTTACGGCCGGTCGATAATTATAAGCTTCGCAGACCCAGACGCGGCCTTTGTCGTCGACATCGATGTTGGTGGGGTTAATCAGCATCGGTTCAGCGGCAAACAGAGTAGCTTCGAGCCCCGGCGCAATATTCAGGCTACCGACTGCATATTTGGGGTCATGTTTATCGTCGTCGTTGAGCTTAGCAAAAAGCCGATTCAAAAATTGATCAGACGCTTGATTAAGGTTTCGGTTTTGATAAGCGCCGACAAACACGCCACTTGCGATCGACCCAGCTATGGAGAAGGTTAGCGCCCGTCGGGAAAGGGATGATAGGAAAGGTAAGCGAAAGAGTTTCATGACTGGAAATAATATAAATAGACGTTGTTTACAAATCATTCTGATCGACTGTATCGTATCAATCAACAAGCCACTTGCTCATTCGCTACAAGACCCATATTAAGCGCCTGAAAGAACGTAAAGCAACTATTAGTACTGGTTCATTCGATAAACTCTTTCAGGCTTAATGCTCGTATCGTATGCTGATACCTCTGTTACATTTATGGTGGCAAAAATCCTGTATAACCAGGAGAAGAATGTGCACAGGCTCGACAAAATGTTGTCTTCCGTTTGCATCGGCAGGAAAGTGCTTGCTGAGTAGCCGTGAAACCGCTTTTTTAGAGTAGCCCGAACCGGCAATAAGTTATTCCTTAGTTTCTGGACCTAATTGAGTTGAAAGTTACCCGTGAACGTCAGCCATAAGCAGGTGAATTCACCACTTTCAATAAGGCCACGACAAGATCCATGGTGTTCTGGAAAAGAATAAATGTAGTTAAGCACCGAAAACCTGGCGGATTGGCCAGTGTCACCGAAGCACCGCAGATCCCTTTACAATGTAGTCATCCTGACCTCTACATTGCCTAGAAGGTGTAGGAGCTTGCCACGGCGTTATCGATAACTAGCAAGATACCCCGAGCCTGACCCTTAAGCAGAAAGATGCCCGATTAGCGAATTCCCCCTGAAAACTAAACACCAATGCTGACGACTGCATCGACAAGTTTCTCATCTTTCGGGACGTCGATGTTAACAAAGCCTACTTGTTTAACTGATGTTACGCAAGCCTACCTTGGAATGCCAACCAGCTTACTGATTAACTGAAGTTACGTAGTGAGATCCATTCTGGCCAATCTAAAAGTTTACACCATGAATGGGCTAACACAGGAGCACGATTTATATTCGGATCACTTAGTGGTCACTCAAAGACAGGCAACTGCCACTCGATGGCCAACTTGCCCGATGGACATTTTAGTTATGATCGGCTCACCCACAGCCTCAATCAGCCTGATTATAAATTCAGGCTGACTATAAATCTGTTCAACTCTGGCAGATAGCCTAACCCGACGCTGTTTTAGTCGAAGTGGTCATCATTATTTGACATTTATCAATGGACAACATGTCGATCCAAAATAATTTTGTGCTTGGATTTCAAACATTAACAATTTTAACGATGGAAAATACATTAAAAGTTCACAGAACATCAAATGGAGTTGAGTTTGTACGTACGCCCGACAGTTGCTTTGAAAATGTAAGGTTCCCGGGAATTGATTATAGACCAAAATATATTGAAATTGATGGATTAAGAGTACATTATGTTGAGGCAGGACCCGTAGATGGACAGCCAATATTAATGTTACATGGAGAGCCAACTTGGTCATATTTATATAGAAAAATGCTCCCAATTATGGCTGCTGCTGGATACAGGGCCATTGCGATGGATTTTATTGGTGCTGGCCGCTCCGATAAACCGATACACCTTGAGTACTTTGATTACATTAAAATGAGTAATCAGATCAAAGAATTTATTGATAAACTTCAACTGGAGAATGTCACTTTTGTAGGGCAGGACTGGGGAGCCTATATTGGTCTTCGAACCGTTGGGATGCATCCAAACTCTTTTGGCCGTGTAGTGCTTATGAATGGACAGTTGCCTGTTCTTCCTGAAGGAATGATTCCTTACAAACAGGTTGACAACCCGGATGAATTAGACGCAGATTTAA
The DNA here is from genome assembly GCF_037201965.1 of Spirosoma sp. SC4-14. Taxonomy (NCBI): domain Bacteria; kingdom Pseudomonadati; phylum Bacteroidota; class Cytophagia; order Cytophagales; family Cytophagaceae; genus Spirosoma; species Spirosoma sp. SC4-14. Next base: position 4,689,314 of record NZ_CP147518.1, read on the forward strand.
AACCATTTTATATAAATTGGCCGCATGACATGTATGGAAACCAAGTACCATTCAGAGATGAGAATGGGAAACTTATTATAGACGTTGATTTTGATAAAATATTTGTAGGTTGGATGGCTTACACATTAAAATCTCCAACCTTCAAACCACATAATACGGTAGATGGAATGACGTGGTTCCCCTTGTCAGAAGCTGATAAGCAAGCTTACGATGCGCCCTTCCCAAGTCGTAAGTATATGGCTCTCCCAAGATACTGGCCTTCAATGATGCTTCAAGTGCCTGGATTAAATAAGGATGCTTGGGAAGGATTACTGCAATTTAAAAAACCTTTCATAGTTATTTATGCGCCAAATGATCCAGGAATACTTGGAAGCGTCGAAACTTATCAGAAATACATTGACCAAATCCCAGGTGCTAAAAATCAAGCGCACTCAACAGTAAGCCAAGCATCGCACTTTTTGCAAGAAGATCAAGGTGAGGAAATCGGGAGGAGAGTTGTAGAATTTATAAGAAAAAACCCAATTAATTAAATGGGTTTTAAGATGAAATAATTAAAAAAATATGTTACATTTTATGGGGTATATTATTTGGATTACCCTAAAAAATGTACCTGAAATTGTCATCTTTTGTTTCGTATTCGGCTTAATGTTTCTTGCGTTATTCCAAGATAAGAAGCTATTTGATTCAGCGGAGCTCTTTGTAGCAAATATGGTTTTTTTTCTAGTACTTCATTATATCTATCTTTAGCAGAAGAGAGTTGAAATGATAGGATTCTTTTTTCTAAATTTAAAAAATATTTATCTCTTAGTAGCCGACTTATCATGAAGGCTTGCTTAGAGATTTCCTGAATCTTTTCGAGGTCCTTAAATTTTAGTTTTATTATTTCTGAATTTTCAATTGCTTCAATATAATCTAATGAAGGTAGGTTAGTGACGAGTGAATACATAGAAGTAATCATTTCGTTTTCTTTGGCAAATTCTTGAGTTATCTCCAAGCCTTCAATTAAAGAATAACGCCTTACAAATCCTTTTTGAATTATTAAGATGTATTCACATAGCTCACCTGCTTTAATTATATTTTCTCCCCTTAAATATTTGTTGAATAGGGCTTTTTGGCACAAATAATCGATCAAGTTTTGATCGATTATTTGTAAATCAGTTAATGGCAAAATATACGACCTTAAGGTTTCTTCTATTTTATTCATATAAGATTATATTTGGGTAGTCCTTGAGAAGTAATGATGATTAGTAAAAGGCCGCAGCCAGGTAGTAGTTTTGGGTTGCCAAACTCAACCTACTTATTCTGTTTATTCAACACAATTGCCCTAACTGCGGCTCCACAAACTTAGTCAAGAATGGGTCAACTTTGGACTTGCTACATTTGACTGGAGACTTTTTTTGGACAGATTTGGGGGATAAACCGCATCGGCCTTTAGATTTGAGCCGTTGTACGATTCCAAGTTGAGCCGTGTAACTTGACGCCACCGCCACGGCGAACCGTTCACAAACTGTGAGCGAGCAACCCCAGTAGAGATACCTTAACGCGTCGGCAAGGCTGACGATCTATGGACCGAACGGTCCGTCGTCGCGGTAAAGCCTCTGCTGGGATTTTTAGACGTTGTCTTCAGATAGAAATGCGGCCGGGCCGCCGGGCGGTTGGAGGCCCATAAGCAAGCGGGGCGCCCCGTGGCGTATTGAAAAGGGCCGCCTGAGCGGGTGTCTAAGCGTTGGCCAACTCATTTATTTTTACCCTGTAAAGTTATGCAATCGCTTCGGCGCTCCGATTGACTACTTCATCGGCGTGGACGGTTGGCCGCTGCCATCGGTTGACAGCCCAACGAGCTCGCTTAGTCAAGGTGATCAAAATATTACAGACCCCCTTATCTGACTCGGAAGGTTTTATTGATAAGGCTGATCGAAAAGCAAACCAGCAAGCTTGCGCTGCTTCCTTGAAATCACTCAAAGCCGATCGCCCGGCGACCCGGCTCAAATCAGTCGACAAATCAATTGTTGAACTCGCTAAGCAAGATCCAGAACTCAAGCGACTTTTTGAGCGGGTCACCCCTGTGGTGGGTATTAGTCAGACAACGGCTGCAGAGATCATTGTTACAACGAACGAGCGGCCCGCCGTAGCGGTTTAAAGCCATCAGCGACCCCAAAAAGTTTGCCCGCGTGGCGTCCGCTGTTACGCTGGTGTTGTTCCCTTTGAACGCAGTTCAGGTCAGCGTAAAGGCCGTCCCCAGGTAAGTCATCGGGCCAATAAAAAAGTGAAATCGTTGTTGCATATGGGCACCATGTAGGCGGTGCAACATTGTGCACAACTGAAGGCCTACTACGAGCGAAAAGTGAGTGAAGGCAAGATCGGATCGCCGAAGCGACAAAATGCTGGTGCTCAATAACGTTCGTGACAAGATTGTGCTGCGCATTTTCGCTTGCGTTCGAGAAGATCGAAATTATAAAGAAAACTTTTCTTCCTCCTTGTTTAGATCATAGAAATCGGTCCGATGGGATAACGCGGTTGCCGAGAGTTTTCGCTTCGGCGATCCGATTCAAGACGCTTAAAAGCGAACGGTCCGCCGTTGCGGTTAGTCAACCACACTCATTTTGAGACACGGGCAGCGGCTCGGTTAGCGATCTTTGAGTATACCAAATGTTACCGGACACCTAGTCAACAGGAATCTTATTTTTACACTACCCCAATGACCGCCTAAAAAATCTCCACTATACTGTTGCAAGTCCAGTCCTGTATGGTTGTAATTTCGGTAGACATATTAACTGGTTACTTTTCTGTAACTACTTTCAAAAATATATCAAACTAATTATGTTTGCAAACCAACTCCGATCGGGCGAATGCAAACCACTTTTTTGATTACCGGTGCTTCGGGCAACGTAGGAACTGCCTTATTAGAACATCTTCCAAGCAACGACCGGCAACAGGTATATAAAGCCACTTGGCAATCCAATACGAGGGGTAAAATGGAACGGTGGCTGGATTTCGAGCAACCTGATTCGTTCGAGCCAGCCTTACAGGGCATTGAGGTTGTTTTTCTGCTCAGGCCTCCTAAATTGGCCGATGTGAAGGCTTATTTTATCCCTTTTATCAATGCCTGCCAGCGGGCATCCATCAAACATATTGTGTTTCTATCGGTCCAGGGGGCTGACAAGTTAGCGTTTATTCCACACGCCAAACTTGAAAAACTTATTCGTCAGAGCGGCATTTCCTACACTTTTATTCGGCCATCTTATTTTATGCAAAATCTGACCACCACGTTAAAGGATGATATTGTCCGTCATCACCGCCTGTTTTTACCGGCGGGCCAGGCCCCTTTTCTTTGGGTGGATGTTTCGGACATTGGCCGGGCTATTGCCGTCGTCCTTGAAAACTGGACACAGCATCAATATAAAATCTATACGATCACCGGCACTGAACGACTTTCGTTTAAGCAGGTTTGTTCCCTACTAACAATTCATCTTGGCTTTACCGTCGTGTATGTAAGCTCGAACCTGCTCCGCTTCTACCTGGCCAAACGACGGGAGGGCGTGGCTTCGAGATTCATCCTGGTGATGATCCTGCTGCACTATCTGCCCCGGTTTCAGAAACCACCGTACATCAGCCCTGATTTTACGTATCTGACCGGTCGACAACCCAATAAGCTGGCACAATTCATCAATCAACATAAAACCGAATGGACCTGAAAAAATCGCGATTTTCGGCGGAAGCGAAGGTCCTGGCGTACATTTTCAGAACAAAGCCCTTGACTAGGGGTACTTAATTCAGGCGTTGATCCGAAATTCAAAACGGGCACTGGTACAGCGTCCCAATTTGACCTGGATCATAGGTGATGTATGGAACCCGGCAAGTGTTGACCTGACGTTAAACGATATAAAAACCGTTATTTTACTTCTACAACTATCAGCGTAAGCACTAGTCGTAAGGCTACCAGACGCCTGCCTAGTGGTATATCAATAAAACAGAAGGGCCAGAAAAAATACAATTTTACCCCGGCTTTCTCAAGCTTAATTTAGTTTAAAAGCTGCCTAACCAATTGGGAGCATTTTACAACACCCACTATGCCAGCCTGTATGCTAATCTAAAGAGTATTCCTGGTATTGGCCCTAAGATGGCCTTATTCTTACTAGTGCTTAATCAGGGCTTTACTCGCTTCGAGTCAGCCAAACAATTGGTGAGTTTTGCGGGTCTAGCCCCCAGGGTGTTTGAGTTAGGCCGTTCGGTGAAAGGTAAAGGTCATATTTGTAAGATAGGCAACAGCCGGATTCGGCAGTTTGTTGTACATAGCCAGTATGTAGGCCAAGAAAGCCAACCCCGCTTGAAAGGCCTTGTATGATCAGCTGGTGGGGGCGAGCAAGCCCAATCTGGTGGCCTTGATTGCGGTATCATAAGTTAGTCCGTCAATGCTTGCAGTAACTAGCCAAGGGGTAAAATTTAATAAAAAGCGGCTTTAGCTCTTGCTTCTAAACACAGTTTATCCCGATCTCGAAAAAACAGATCTGGACGGCGTTACCCTGGTTGGGCTAGCCGCCAATTACCAACAGGGGCTGAACCTGCTGAATAGCATTACTACCGTTCGCGATTTTGCTCATAAAGGCACAGTAATTGTAGGAAATCGCAGTTTTCTGGTTTGGCACATCGACTTTGACTCGACCGATTCAGGCACAGTGAATGTGACGGAGGTAGCCATTCAGGATTGGCAGAACGGCAAAATAATCCGGGAGCGATTTATTGCCTGACCGAAGTCGACCTTATTATGGATACGCCCTATCGTGAGAATGGGGCGTATCTGGTTAATCCCTGACTCAGGCTGCAACCGTTGGTTTGAATCCTTTTTCGACGACACTCCTGACGATCCCGTGGAACCAACTCAGTGGTATGATCCGCCGGATAGCCAGCAGCAAGGGCGATTGACCGCCCACCGGGTACCGAAGCCGGAACGAGCGGTCGTTGGCGGCTACGAAAATTTTCTCGGCCACCACCTCCGGGCCCGGTGCATCGGCACCCGCTTTTTGGGAGTTGGCGAGCGTAACGCGCACATACTCATCGTAAGCAGTCAACCCATCTTTTTGGAGCAAATCCTGCGAGCGGTCGTAGAAATCGGTTTTAATTGCACCGGGTTCAATGTTTTTCACGCGGATGTTGAACGGCCGCAACTCAAACGACAACGCTTCGGTGAAGCCTTCAACGGCCCATTTCGTGCCGTGATAAATGCTGTAGATTGGGAACGTAATGAGTCCGCCCATCGACGTTACGTTGATGATGCAGGGCCCGCTGTCGGGGCCGTTACGTTTCTCCCGGAAGTACGGCAGAATTTCGCGAATCACGTTCATCACGCCAAATACGTTGGTGTCGAACTGGCGTTGCACCTGTTCCGGGCTGGCCGCTTCAAATACGCCCACAGCCCCATAACCCGCATTATTGACCAGTACGTCGATTCCCCCGAAAGCCGTGCGGGCATCAGCGAGTGCCTGCCGGATGCTGTCCATATCCAGCACATCCAGCCGAAACAGCTTGACGTTTTGAAGTTTGCTAAGCTCGGTTTCTTTGGTAGGTGTCCGCATGGTAGCGGCTACATTCCAGCCTTGTTGAGCGAAATAAAGTGCGGCAGCTTTGCCAATGCCCGACGAACTGCCGGTAATAAAAACGGTTTTGGTTGCCTTGTTCATGATGATCTGATAAACGATTCTATAGTGAAAAAATATTCAATTAAAAGTTAAAAATTAAGACGACATGCTACGCCGTCTCTACAAATAATTATCGTTTGACACCGTCCCAGATAACAGAGAAGGTTAACTCCCAGTCGCTTTTGCTGATGGGTTGCTGCGAAAACAGAGCCTGTTTAGCCAGTTCATTAAGCATACCACAAACCAGCGTGACCAGCAAATCCGGGTTGGCTTCTTTAATGATCATTTGCTGCTGACCTTCTACCACCAGATCATAAATAGGTTGCATAACGCTGGCTTCTTCGGCGCGTATGACCTCCGTTTCTGCAAAGTAAGGGGAGCGGAAATATTGCTCAAAAAAAGCGGTATACTCAGGATATTTTAAATTGTCATCCAGATAGTTACGGGTGATTTTCTGAATTTTAACCCGTAGTGGATCAGTAGCTGCAATCCCTGCGTTGAGGTCGCTGAGGCTTTTGCGAAGCAGATAGGCATAGAGCCGCTGAATCAGGGCAGGCTTATCATCGAAATAGACGTACACCGTACCCGTAGCCACACCGGCTTCTCTGGCCAGGTCCGACATTTTGAGCCCCGATAGTCCAGTCTGCATAATGAGCCGCAGGGCCGTATCGAGTATGATCTTTTCTTTTGCTTCGTCTTTAGTGCGCATACCGATTGGCGTATTGACGATGCAAAGGAAAGTGAAGAAAAATTCATTGGCAAATTTTAAATGAATTTTTCTTCACTTTGCGAACGTATTTTTCTGACAGCATCAACAGAGAAGCTATTTAAACTTTTCCTGTTAAAGAAAATATGAGCTTATTTTTTGTCATTCCGACGCCAGGAGGAATCTCAAGCTTGATTAACTGGGAGTTTGACTGGGCCGCCGGAGCGGATTCCTCCTGATGTCGGAATGACAAAAAATCTGTTTAGTGTTAACCGAAATTGGAAAGTTTGAACAGTTTTAGAATCAATCCTGTAAATTCGGTTAATCCTGCCAGAAAAATTTACGAAACTCTCATTTCCCAGCCTTTTTCGTACTCCCGCTTCCAGAGTTGCGTAGCGGCTTTATTGTCTTTGATATGCCCGTTCGTCGTGTCACAGTGCAGGGTTGTGCCGGTACGTTGGGCGATGTTGGCCAGGTGGCAGAGCAGCACGCTTTTGTGTCCTTCGTTAATCGGTGCCGTTAGTTTTGTATTCTCCCGGATAGTTTCTACGAAGTTGGTGAAGTGCGTCAGTTCCAGATCACCGGTTGCGCTGACCGTGTTGTTGGGGTCGAGTTTGGTACTCGGCTTGATCTCCTTCACCAGTTTATTTTTGTCATCAAAAATCTGGTAATCGCCCCCACCTTTGTTGACCAGCGTACCCTTGTCGCCGTAAATGATAAAGCCCCGTCCACTGCCGTCGATGGGGTATGAACTGCAACTGCGCCCTTCCCAGGTGATGGCTTTCCCGTTGTCGAACTCGAACGTAGCGACCTGCGTATCGGGTGTTTGCCAGTCATCTTTAAAAGCATACCGCCCGCCTGACGACGTTACTTTCGACGGAAAATCGACGCCCATAAACCAGCGGCAGCAGTCGATCTCGTGGTTACCATTGTTACAGGCTTCGCCCGTTCCCCAGTTCCAGAACCAGTGCCAGTTGTAATGCACCAGATTGTCGCGGTAGTCCTGGCGCGGAGCGGGTCCCTGCCAGAGGTTAAAATCCAGCGTCGAGGGCACGGCTACCTTCTTACCGATCCCAATGGATTTTCGGGAATTGGTATACCAGGCTTTGGCAAAATACGGGTTGCCGATGGCCCCGCCCCGCACTTCCTTTACCGCGTCGATGAGGGTTGGGAACGACCGGCGCTGACTACCGACCTGAATCAGTTTACCGTACTTGTCGCGGGCCTGAATCAGCATCTCGCTTTCGTAGGGGTTCTGACCGCAGGGTTTTTCTACGTACACATGCTTGCCGTTGGCAACACCCATCAGAGCCGCTGGCGCGTGCCAGTGATCGGGGGCGGCAATGAGCAGGGCATCGAAGTCTTTTTTGGTCACCAATTCGCGAATGTCCCTGATGATGGTGGGCTGACGGCTGGCGTCTTTAACCGCATCCAGGCCGTTTTGGATGGCTTTTTCTTCTACATCGCACAGATAAGCCACCTCCACGTTCGGCAGTTTGGAAAACGACTTTGCATGATAAGCGCCCCGGCTGTTGACGCCCATTATGGCCACAACAACCTTGTTGCTGGGCGCATTTTTACCGTAAATAGGGAAGTTTAAAATCGTGGTGCTGGCCGTAGCCAGTGCGGTATTTTTAACAAATGTCCGACGATCCATAGAAATAAGGTTTAACGGGTAAGGTTAGTTAAGGGCTTTGATTTTAATACTGCGGAAGCTCACCGCATTGCCGTGATCCTGTAGCAGAATACGCCCTTTTGGTGCTTCGCCGAAATGGGCAAAGCCCTTGTACTTACTGTTGGCGACTAATTCACGAAAGGCAGGCGAACCCCGTTCGTACTCAAGTACTTTTAGGCCATTCAAATAATGCTCGACATGGTTGTTGGGATACACCACAATCCGACCCGTATTCCACTGACCAGGCGGGTTCACAAATTGCTCCTGCTTATTGGCTTTGATCAGATCATACAGCGATGCCTGTGTGCGATTACCATCTCTTCCCTGTTTGGCATCGGGGTGTAATTTATCGTCCAGAATCTGATATTCTAACCCAATGACGGCCCCTTTATCACCTTCAGAACGGGTGACAAAATACTTTAAACCGCTATTGCCGCCAGGAGCCAATTTAAACTCGAAGCGTAGATCGAACGCGTTGAACTGGTCTTTCGTCACGATGTCGCCCCCTACAATATGTTCATGTCCACCCATTTCGGCCACGCCAATTGTACCGTCTTTTAATGTCCATCCTTTCTCAGGAAAACCATCTTTGCAGGCACTTTTCCAGCCCGACGAGCTGACTCCATCGAACAGTAGTTTCCAACCGTTTTGTTTTTCAACATCGGTGAGTGTATTGGGTGGCTGCTGCGCCGTTGCCAGGCTCACAAAACCTACCAATAGACATAATACACTGAATATCATTTGCTTTTTCATAACTTCTGGACGTAATAGTCAGTTTGTCAATTGCCTGATGACGCGCCAAAAATCATCCGTCAAGGCTTTTTCGTCGAGTTTACGATACGCTTTTATTATCCGCTTTGTGTTTTCCGGGGGCGTCGACACACCCTGTATTGTTGCATTTTGTGGCAGCAAATAAGCCTCCACCAACGCTAGATCCCAGAGCGTACGGATTTTATCCTGTGGATTGGTTTCCTGCCAGCGCTGTTTAAGAAGTCGTTGGGCCAGAACAGTATCATCAATCCTATGATAGATCGTATCCCGCATAAATCGGAATGGGAGGGCGGCATCTATTGGCATTAAGGTAAGATCGACCTTCCGGTTATTCAGCAAATAATCGAAGGCATTCAGGTCGTTACGGATATTGAATTCGTTTTTGCTCCAGGCGTTGGTCTGGACATTGTATTTAGCACCCAGCGCGAACCACCTGATTCGGGGAAGAATTGTAGAGTCAATCAGTATAGCAGAAGCAATATTTGTCAGGGCGCCCAGGCAGATTACATCTAACTTCTCGCCTTGCCGTAACGTTTTAACTGTCCGAATGAGTTGCTCGGTAGCAGCCGATGGCCGGGGTTCACTACCGCCCCAGGCCCGTCCAATCTGGCGGTCGGCCCCGAGCGGATGCGGAATGGATAGTTTGCCCATTGCCCGCAGAATTTCTTCGTTGAGTTGCTGACTGATCGCTACCGTTTTGATATTCTTCGTTGGGTATTGGTTCCACTTATCAAAAGCAACCAGATCGGCATTGTTGAAATGAGCCGAACTTAGTCCTACTACGTCAACGGAAGGTTCGGCCAGCAACCGTATAATGGCATACACATCATCGGTTTCGTTACCAGTGTCGGCGTCGAGCCATACTTTTTGCTTCTGTGCAAAAACGCTGGCGCAACCAAGCAGGAGTAGCAGGCTAAAAGTTAAGTACAGTTGGCGGTTGATGTACATGTGATGACGATTGGCATAATCGATTCTAAAAACTCAGGCTGTAATCTGCACTACCTTATAACCAGGTTTTTCGTAATAGCTGAAACGTTTCGTCATATCGGTCATTCACGTTGGACAGAGCTTTCCGGACATTCTGCTGGGCGGCTTTGTAATTTTTCGTAACCTGCATCAGTCGATCCGTAATCTGCTGTCCCGTTGTCTGCTCGATCTCGAACGTCCAGTCGCCCAGCCCTAAATCGTAATACATTTGTCCTTTGATTGTATCCTGCGGCTGCCGAAGGTAAAAACAGGGCGTACCATTCACGGCCGCCATAATGGGCGAATGGCACTCGAAACTGAGTACCGTATGCGCCTGGGCATACACAGCCGCAGCTTCGTCGGGGAGCCAGTACAGATGCCGGACAACCTTCGCTTTCACGTCGGCAGGTAGCGGATCAATCAATAACTCGTCCATGATGTCTACCTGATACGTCATTTCGGGACAAGCCAGCACCTTGTTGCCCGTTTGCCGTACCCAGGCAATCATGGCCTCGCGGAGTTTGGCATGATCGGCTTCTTTCCACGTATCGTTCAGGGTATCGACTTCCTTTATTTTCTCCGCACTCCAGCCGGAATTCGCATTGATCCTGTAATAGGGCGTCATCCGAAGGCGGGGAATGGCGCAGATAAACTGACGGGGTTTTAAGTCGTTGGCCGCTAGAAACGCCTTCGCTTTTTCGTCATCCCGGATGGTCAGCGCAAACGTAGCATCGGGTGCAAAGGCGATATGGCTACCCGACAGCCCGGCTTTTCGCAATACCTCGATAGAAGCCGTTTCGCGGGTAAAAATCAACGACGCGTTGGCCAGCAGCGTTTTCAGAGCGGGGTAAACATCCTGGATCGTAACGCCAAACAGTCCGAAAGGCTTATGAGTCTGGGCATGCCAGGCTTCCAGATAGTCGGCAGCTACCACCAGCGGACCGGAGCCGTGCAGAAAAAAATCAGCCTGCTGAAACGCCTGCTTCACCTCTTCGGCCTGCGGTACGTTGTCTTTCACCTGGCTGTGAATGATGCGCACATCCGGGTAATAGTGGTTCAGCATGGTTTCCACTTTGGCACTACTACTACGTTTCCAGAGAATAAGTTTGGCCTGTGGCAGCCGTTTTTTCAAAAGCGCAATCAGGCCCGGCGTATGGGCAATATCGCCAATATTGACATCCTGCCAGCCCGAGGTAAACAGAATAACCGGATCAGGCTTACCCGTTGCCAGCACGATCCGGCTAGCCAGCAACGACGCACTTAAAAGACTGGCCTGACGCAGAAAGTTTCTCCGGTTTTGATGTTGATTAGGTTTCATAGCTAGGGATATCATTTTAGGTAGTGCTGATAGCAACAAACTGTGTACTATCCATTCCACTAATTTGTGTTCAAAAACGGTTAAATCACCCCGTTCGCAGGAATACTGAGCCAGTTTCAGCAATTGAGCCATTCAGGGAAAGAAAATGCTCCCCCAAACCTGTGGGGAAGCGTTTACGAAACCAACCTATGATGCAAACTTATCTAGATCAAAAAAGATGTATAGGCTTACCAAAGTGGGTTTTGCGCTAAGCCCCCGGCTATATTGATGTCTGTCTGCGGGATTGGATACAGATACATTTTTGGGGTAAATACCCGATTTTCAACGGTAACAGGCTTATAGGTGAACGTAGCATCCGCATTCCGGGTGATGTCTACCCCCCGCAAAGGCGCATTAAAGTAGGTGGGGGCCTGCATCCACCGGCGAACATCCCAGAAACGATGATCTTCAAACGCAAACTCGACCCGTTTTTCATTACGTATTTTTTCCCGTACGTCCGCCTGCGATAAGCCTGCCGGTAAAAGTGGCATGGCAACGCCTGTCCGATTCCTGACCCGATCGTAATACGCCTTGATATCGGCATTACCAGGACTCCACTCATTGAGGGCTTCGGCATAGTTCAGGTAGATTTCAGGATACCGGAAAAGAATCCAACTGTGTACACCCGTATTGCCATTGATCAGATTTAGGCTTTCGATCTGGTATTTGCGGAGATAGTACCCGGTTTTGGAAGCAAAAGGAATTGGCCTGGCATCGAGTCCCCCCGTCCATAACTGAACGTTGCGGGCGGGTGTACCGAAGGGCGTATTATTGACCGCAATGGTGAACCCTAAGCGAGGATCACGGTTAGCATAGGGATCAGCCGCCATAGCCGGGTTATTCCAGTCGAATTTAGCCGCTGTTGTCGCATTCACCTTTACATCGTAAGCATCGACTAAATCCTGCGAAGGCGTATTGCCACTTTGTCCTAAACTGAACCCAATCGGCGAATTATTTTTTTCAAATGTATTGCTGGCCGCATTACTTCGGGTAAAAATAATTTCGCCATTGTTGAACGTATTGAACAGCGATTTATAAGCACCCAGCGTAGGCAGGGCAGCCGCATCGATCACCGCTTTTGCGGCATCGGAAGCCGCTTTCCAGCGCGCAACACGATCGCCCGCTGGTAATGAAATCAGTTCAGGTTTGCCATATCCACCCGCCCAGGAAGGGGTATTGAATAAATCGCTGGCCGCATATAAAAGCACCCGGCTTTTCAGCGATAGCGCGGTCAGTTTCGTTACCCGGCCCAGGTCGGTAGCGGCCACATAAGGCAACGTAGAGGTATTGAGCGGTAATTGAGCAGCCGCCGAATCGCACTCAGCTGTAATAAACTGCAGGCATTCGCTCAGGCTATTACGTTGTATTTTCGAGAGATCTTCGTCCAGCGACAGGGCTTTGTTGATGAGTGGTACGCCCCCATATCGTTTCACCAGCTCAAAGTAATAATACGCTCGCAGGAATCGGGCTTCGTAGGTCCACCGTTTGATGGCCGCCAGGTTTGTTTGATACACCTGCTGGGCCGATGCCGATGGGTCGAGTTTCCAGGGGTCGAGGTTGATCTTGCCCGTCGACACCAGAAATTGATTTACTTTCCGAATGCTACGATAATACGTCCCCCAAACAAGGTCCGGGTTATTGACGGCATTCCAACTACCCGTGTTGAAACTCTGAATCGGGTTTGTCTCAGCCGTAAATTCAGCTTCATCCGTTGCTGAGGCCATCATGGCTGCCCCCCCTATATAAACGGTGCCATCGGGAATATCGGCATACACGGCATTCAGTAAGGCCTGTACATTCCCGAAGGATTGCTCAATCTCTTTTTGACCGATAGTCGTCACAAATTCACGGTCAAGATTCTGGCAGGCACTTACTGCCAGCGCAGCCAGAGCGGTTAACGTATAGATATATTTTTTCATTCGTCAGTGTCTTATAAATGGATTACAACTGGACTTTCAGGCCTAACGTAACGGTTCTGGTTACGGGGTAGCCCGTCAACGATTCGGGGTCGCCATACGGAATCCGGTCGAGAGAGAACAGGTTCGTACCATTGACAAAAAATCGCACTGTTTTGAGCCGGAGTTTGTCGGATAAACCCGCTGGCAGCGAATACCCGATTTCCGCACTACGTAGTTTAAGGAAACGCCCATCCCGCTGCCAGAAACTCGAAAACTGGTAGTTATTCAAATTGTCTTTTGACGATAACCGTGGATAGTCGGCTGTAGCTGCTGTTTGGGGTGTCCATCGGTTCAGGGCAATGGCAGCTACCTGCCCATTGCTTTGAAATGCCTGAAAATAATTACCGCCTAAATAGACGGTGTTGCCCGTAACTGCCTGGAAGACCAGATCGGCATCAAATCCTTTATACCGGAAACCGGTGTGCAAACCAAGCGACAGATTAGGCAGGCCGGGGTTACCAATGGGTATTCTGTCATTGGCATCGATGATGCCATCGGGTTTGCCATCAGGCCCGCCAATATCCTGGTATTTTATGTCGCCAGCTCTAATGATCTCACTCAACACGCCGGGAACGCTCTTGGGATCGACCTGTCGCCTGGCAATATCCTCCTCACTATAAAAACCAATGGCTTTCAGGCCAATCGGCTGGCCAATGGCTAACCCTGTACTATACAAACCAGTGTTCAACTGAATAGCCTCCGCATTGAAAACCACTTTATTCTTAAAATAGGACAGGTTACTTTCGACAAAGAATTGAAAATCCTTTTTTTGCGTACCATTGTAGCGCAGGGATACATCAAACCCTTTATTGTTCGCTTTACCCTGGTTCAGACTTGGTGTAACGATCCCAGAAAACAACGGTGTCGTACTCGCCGACGCCACAACAATGTCGTAACGATCCCGATTGAACACATCAACTGACAGGTCGAAATTCTTGAAAAGGGTAGCGTCAACACCAATGTTTAGCGATTTTTCTTTTTCCCAAGTTACGTTGGGGTTGGCAATTACATTTTCGGCTAATCCGCCAACAGCCGTATTACCCGTTCCAAAAAAGTAGCCACCACCACCAAAGGTTGCGGTATAGGCATAGCGCGACGACAATCCTTGAGAAACAATGTTATCATTGCCGACAAGCCCATAGGAACCTCTCAGTTTCAGGTAGTCAACGGCTTTGTTTTTATTTAGGAATTTCTCGCTGGAAACAACCCAGCCGACTGACGCAGCCGGAAAAAACCCGTACCGCTTGCCGGGAGCGAAAAGATCGCTTCCCATATACCCCGCCGAAAATTCGGCCATGTATTTATTGTCGTACGCATAGGTAAACCGGCCCGCTCCACTATTATGCTTGTAGGGATCTGTTGAGTTAGCGGTTGGCGTACTGGGGTCCGAAGCCGGGCCAAAAACCGTAACGTTATCGGTATTGACCATCAATAGACCTGAAACATCACTTTTGCCAAATGTCCGTTTATAATTCAGAAACCCCTGTACAATCAGGTTTCGATATTGATCCAGTGTCTCTTCCGTGCCTACCAGCGAGGTGAGCTGTCCAACGGCAGGACTGTAGACGGCATCTCCGTTTGGCCCGCTTGACACCGAAAAGCGTGGGTACTGTTTGGATTTATACGACCCCGATTTAAAGTAGTTATTGATCGAAACAGCAACAGACGCACTCAGTCCTTTAACCAGCATGTCTAGCTGCTCCGTTAACTTTAGCGACGACAAAACAGTACGTGCGTTGTTCTGATAAAACCCTGTTGATAGTAAGTTGGCCACTGGGTTGGCATATAACGCATTACCACCATAACTACCATTTGGGTTGTAAACCGGAAAAGCGTTGGGAGGCAATTGAGCCAGTAAACTAAAGGTCGACCCGGTGGTGTAGTTGTTGGGGTTGTTGGTCTGCTCAAACGCACCGGCAATTTTAAATTCGGCCGACAAGCGGTCGGTGAGGTTCACATCCAGGTTAGTCCGAAAGTTATACTTCGCGTATTTTGAATTGGAGCTTTCATCATTCATTTCGCCGAATTTTTTAAATAAACCCTGGCTGTTGATCGCATTCAGCGTCACAAAATACCGAACGAATTTGTCGCCCCCACCAAAGGTCAGGTTGTAACTGGAGACCGGGGCTGTTGGCCGCAACACCTGATTATACCAGTTCACGTCGGGATGAAAAACGGGATCAGACCCATTTTTATAAGCATCCAGGTCGGCATTCGTATAGCGAGATGGCAAACCGTCGTTGGCTAGGGCTTCATTATACAGCGTGGCATAATTGTAGGCGTTTAAAAATTTTGGTACGTACTGCGCCTGATTGAATCCCTGTTTGGTGGTAAATGAAATCCGCAGCGGGCCCTCTTTCCCCGCTTTGGTTGTAACCAATACAACGCCATTGGCCCCGCGAGCCCCGTAAATTGCCGTTGCCGAAGCATCTTTCAGGACCGTGATCGTTTCAATTTCTTCGGGCACCAGTTGCATAAACGAATTGGCTGGTCCCACTCCATTGCTGATATAGCCGTCGATCACATAAAGCGGAGCATTACCGGCTGCACCGAAGGTATTAACCCCTCGCACGAACAGGCTGGGTGTAGAAACCCCCGGCTCCGATCCGCCCTGTGCAACGGATAAACCCGCCAAACGTCCATACAGGGTATTACCGAGGTTAAGGGAAAAGTTTTTTTCCAGGTCCGCCCCATATACTGTGGAAATAGCACTGGTGATCCGTTGTGCAGCCTGGGTGCCATAGCCAATGTTTTTACTGGCTGACATGGGCAAAACGGTGACACTGTCCAGGGCAGACAGTTGACTTGTTCCCTTTTGCGCCTGTGCGTTTTTACTCAGAAGCAGGGCTGAAAGTAGGACAAGAAAAAAATGTATGGTATAATATCGTTTCATTGTGGCTCAGGAAGTTGGTTAAAAGTGGAGACAGTAATCGGAATGCCGCCCAGCGAGGTATCGCCCAGCGGAATGCCGCCCAGCAGCAAATACCATGCTTACCAACCGGGGTTTTGGACTAAATTTCCTTTAAGCACTTCAGTCAACGGGAACGGATGCAGGTACATATTTTTGTTGAACGTCCTGGTCTCAAATGTGTATGGCTTCCACGAATATTTGTAGTTGGGTGCGGTTCCCGTCCGGGTAATTTGCAGCCCATCCATATTTCCCTTCATGACCCCTTCTTCTTCGGCAATCAACCAGCGTTTGATGTCCCAGAACCGGTGATCGTCATTGAGCATTTCAATGGCAATTTCATTGCGAACGCGCTGCCTGAACTGTTCTTTGGTGAGTCCCTGTGGCAGATCGGGCATGCCGGAACGAGTCCGAATGGCATTGACGGCATCATAGGCGGCCTGCACGGGTCCAGCGGCTTCGTTTAAGGCTTCGGCATAATTGAGATACAATTCGTTGACTCGAAAGAGCACATCGTTCATCACAAAATTACCACTGGTGGCATTGCGGGGTATGTATTTACGCAGCCACAAACCGCCTTTACAGTTCACATAATCTTTACCACCACTATAGATCTGGGCAATAGGATCCCGTGCCGTATAATAGCCATTGGTATAGATCATCGACTGCTTGAACCGAGGGTCTAACTCAGCATATTTTGCGAGCAGGTCCGTTCCACCGGCAGCGTCCCAGGTTTGCGGTGTTCCGTCTAGTTTTTCGTACTTCTTCAGGAAATTCAACGGCACACTAATGCCGCTCCAGAACGAACCAAAGCAGGACGCATTCCAGAAGGTCAGGGGTGCATTGCCTATGTTCGTAATGGCTCCGGCGCTGTTCCCGCCACCCTGATACATGAATATCAACTCTTTGTTATTGGTCGTTTCCCACGATACCCGATAATTGCCCAGTGGCCCAACGGTGCCATTGTCCAGTTCTTTTGGATTTCGGTTCGCTGGCTCATCAATCAGCCCGTAGCCATTGGCCAGGGCATAATCGAGGGCCTCTTTTGCAGCATCGGCAGCTAACTGCCACCGGTTTTGGTCAAAATTACCATAGCAGATCAGGGCATTGTCGGCGGCATTGGCCATCGGTAGCACGGGCGTTGCGGTATTATACTGTGGGCTGGCAGCGTACAGCAAAACTTCTGCTTTGATCGCCAGTGCCACCAGCGCCGTTACCCGGCCCGTTTGCGACGCCGAGTAAGCGGCTGGTAAGTTGGGAACCGATTCGTCAATGTCTTTGACAACAAACTTTACACAGTCGCTGAATGAGCTTCGGGGTACTATCGCTTTTTCACCGGGTTCAAACACCTTATCGACAATCGGGACACCCCCGTAGCGTTTCAGCATTTCCAGGTAATTCAAGGCGCGCAAGGACTTCACTTCGGCAATAACCTGTTTTTTATAGGCCTCATCGGCATCGGGCACTTCGTTGATCCGTTTCAGAACAAGGTTAATCTGGCGTAAGGCTATCCACCGAATGTAATACCGAAAGTCCTCGACGTTCACGATGGTAGCCGGAAGCACCGTACCCTCATTCCATCGGTTATTATTCACAAAGGCGGCTTCCGATGCATCGCCTTCGTCGCTGATGCTGGAACTCGGATGAATACAGTCGGTTGTGTTTACACCAGAGAAGGGGATGTAGTTTCTGTCAGGAGAGGATACCGCTTCGCCCTGAACTCGGTATCGGAAATTGGAATGGACACCATAGCGATAAATCGTTGTGATAAAGGTCTCCAGGTTGGCTTTATTCAAAAACGCATTGTCTTCGGTCAGATCCACACCGGGCGCTTTATCCAGAAAGTTTTTATGACAGGAGGTCGTAATAAAACAGCAGAAGAGGAGAGTAAAACCGTATACTATTTTTTTCATGACGGCAGTAATTAGAAGCTCAGATTTATACCGGTGTTGATGGTTCTGACAAGAGGGTAAGGCTCGGTGTTGGTATCGCCAGTTGCCGTATTTTCGGGATCGATACCCGGATACATATGTTTCCAGGTAAACAGGTTATTGGCGTTCACATAAATGCGACACGCGCTGATATGCAGTTTCTTGAGTAATCCTTCGCTCAACCGGTAGCCTAGTTCAGCATTTTTTATCCGCACATAACTGGCATCAGCCAGCCAATACGAAGAACCCTCATTATTGGGGCTGCTGCTCACTGAAAAGCGCGGAAACCGAATGGGTAAGCCAGCATCATAGCGTTCTTGGGTCCAGCTTTCGTTCATATAGCTGGGCGACCCTTCGGGTGGTGCCTGGCCATAACCGGTACCTCTCTGAAAGCGGGTATAATAATGCGAGACGTTGCCAACGCCCTGAAACAGTACCGACAAATCGAATCCTTTATAGTTGAGCCCAATAGATGCCCCAAATGTTTTTTCCGGTAGGTTTGAAAAGCCTATGGGTACGGCATCAAAGTTGTTGATGATCCCATCTCCGTTATAATCTTTGTACTTGATATCGCCAGGTTGAATTTTGTTATTCTGATAGGAATAAACAGGTCGGCTGGGGTCATTCACTTCTTCCCAGGTGTTGTATAGGCCTTCGGCAATAAGTCCGAAGTTTTGCCCCAGGCGTTGTCCCGTACGGTTCTGGTAGGGATACTGATTGGGCACTTCATCCCGGAAGAGAACCTTGTTTCGTGCAAAACTAAAATTAGCCGAAATGCGGTACCCAACACTCCCAACCTTATCGGTATACGTAATGTCGCCTTCATACCCTTTATTCTGCATTTTACCCAGGTTACTGGCGGGCTGCGACAAACCTACAATAGATGATATAGTTTGGGGTGTAGCAAGAATATCACTGCGGTTCTCATTGAATACATCGGCCGTGAACTTAATCTTATCTTTCCACATCCACAGTTCCAGACCAATATTCTGCTTGACAGCCCGTTCCCAGGTTACGTCTGGGTTGCCCGTGGCCCCTTCCCGGATACCAGTAAACCCACTAAATGTTGACCCAACATTTCCGAAGTAATAGATATTGGCCACTGACGAGTAGCTGGTTTCCCGGTACAGGAAACGGGTTCCGCCGATGTTATCGTTACCAACCTCACCGTAAGAACCTCTAAACTTAAGGAAGGTAACGAACCCTGCTTTTGGAAAAAATGGTTCCTGCGACGCTACCCAACCCACCGAATAAGCCGGAAAAAGGCCAAACCGCTTACCCGGCGCAAAGTTTTCTGTACCATTATAGCCCACATTCACTTCGGCTAAATAACGACCCTGATAATCGTAGGTAGCACGACCCACAAAACTCTGATAGCCTTTAGGGACCAAAAAAGCCAGCGACGGATCGAAGGTCTTTTGCTGGTTGTAGAGTAATAAGCCCGTTATGTTATGTACACCAAAACTTCGTTTATAATCAATCCCCGCTTCGGCCGTAATTCGTCGGTTATAGGTTCCGGTCTGGCTGAACCCGAATTGCGCTTCCGTTGTAGAAGGCACATAGTTTACTGACCCGTCTGGAAGTTTTACGGCCAGATAGGTTATGAGCGTTTTGGTATTGGTGATTTGCTGGTCGTTGTAGGTTTGCAGAGCCACGTTTGCGTGAACAGACAAACCGTTAGTCAACGAACCTAGGTCATAATCCATGCGAAAATTCCCATTCAGGTAGTTCCGATACGACCGTTTGAGCCCACCGGCGAGGTTAGGATATAATAAGCTGGCATAGGGGTTGTTTTGTGAGCCGGTCAGAATATTGACCACTTTTCCGTCGACAACACCGGGTGTGCTCAAGGGACTGGCGCGGGCAATATCGCCAACGACACGCTCCGTACTGCTCCCATTATTACCGCTCCGAACTTCTGTCTGCGACGACAGGTCGAGTGTCATTCTCAACCGGCTTGTTACGTCGAAATTAAAATTAGACCGGAGGTTATAACGCTGAAAAATTGACTGCGGAGAAAACGCATCGACGACATCCTTTGTGTCTTTAAACAACCCTTCCTGACTGAAGTACCCGGCTGAAACAAAGTACCGCACCTTGTTCTGCCCCCCACTAATGTTGACGTTATGCTGCGATTGCTTCGATACCTTCTTGAACATCACGTCGAACCAGTTCACATTGGGGTGGAAAATCGGGTCCTGCCCATTGCGGTAGAGTTCAATATCCTGGTCTGTGTATTTGGGCACGTAAACGGTTCCATTTACGTAGGAATCTGCTTTTATGGCGTCATTAAAATGAGTGGCATAATCACCACTGTTCATCATCTGCCGCAAGTCGGTAAATGAATTGAACCCCTGGTTAAAGGTATAGCTCACTTTGGGCGGCCCAACTTTACCCCGCTTGGTGGTAATGATCAGCACACCATTGGCACCTCTGATTCCATAAACCGCCGTCGATGACGCATCCTTCAAAATTGTTACGGATTCAATTTCATTCGGATCGATGTTATTGTAGTTATCGACCTGTATGCCATCGACCAGCGTCAGCGGGTCGGTACTGCCCGAAAACGTACCAACTCCTCTAATTCTGATTTTAGACGCATCATTACCGGGCTCCCCACCTGATTGGGTAGCGAACAGGCCCGGCATACGACCCACCAGCGAATTACTGATATTGGCTACCGGCGACTGTATCAGTTCTTTAGTCCCAATACTTGAAATGGCGCCAGTCGCATTGATCTTTTTCTGAGTTCCGAAACCGACAACCACAACCTCATTCAGTTCCTTGAGATCATTCTTCAGTGCGATGTTTACCTGTGTGCGGTTACCAACCGTAACTTCCTGTTTTTCAAACCCTACGAAGCTGAAAACCAGCACGGCATTTCCATTAGGTACTGAAATGGAATAAGCCCCATTGGCATCCGTAGTTGTTCCTTTGGTAGCGCCTTTCAGCACAATACTGGCACCTGGAATGGGGTCACCTTTTTCGCTATCGGTCACCTTGCCACTTACCACTATATCGGCGAGTTTAACCGCTGGCACCCATTGCACCTCTACTTTCGACAGTAAAGTATTTACCGGTAAGTCTTTGTTTACTTCCTGCGGGAATTCCTGGATACTGGATGTCTTTAACAGCTCGGTTTCGGCCGGTATATTTTTGGCAGCTTTCCGGGGGAGTATGGTGTACCCACCGCCTTTGAGTTTACGAAAGCGCAGGTTGGCGGGCGTAAGTACCCGGTCAAGAACCTGTTCCAGTTTATCATTTTCATTGACGGTTCCCGTAAAGGTTTTGTTTTCCAGCAGTTCTTTTTGATAAACGAAACTCGTTCGGTGGGCCAGTTCTAATTTTTTAAGCAGGGCTATAATACTGGTACTATTGTCCTGCCCTCGGAGTCCCTCCTGCGGCTTATACAGGGAGGCAAATGTCTGTTGGGCTGCTCCCTCCTGAATCCCATAAAAGTAGGATAACAACAAGGTTGTATAAAAGAGGATACGTCTTTTCATAAGTAAAACCGGATCGTGTGATTGACTAGGCTGTAGTTGGTAGTCAAACAGGCGAGGGTATCGCTTTTCCCGTTTTTTCTATGATTATTTTCTGTTAATTTTTTGAATTTTCGGGTTGATTACGGCCAATCCGATGCCATTGGTTCATAGGTACCCTAATTCGTTACGTATTGTATGATTGTACGTCCACAGCCATATGGAACGATTTCAAAACAAATACCGGATTGCTTCGGCGCGGGCTGCCTGGTGGGATTATGGCTGGGCTGGGGCTTATTTTATCACGATTTGCACTGCACAACGGCATCATTATTTTGGCAACATCAACCAGGGCCGGATGCAATTATCGTCGGTTGGTATTCTGGCGGATGTATTCTGGCACGAAATACGCCATCATGCCCAACAGCTCGAATTGGGTACGTTTGTGGTCATGCCGAACCATATTCACGGCATTTTGATATTGAATAATGACGACGGCAACAACGTAAACGCAAACGTAGAGACAAGGCATGCCTTGTCTCTACCGCCGACGCCGTTATCGCAACGATTTCAAAACCAGGGCAAAAACACGGTTTCGTCAATTATTGGGGGATACAAATCGGCGGTCACCAAACACGCACATCGATTGGGTTTTGATTTCGGCTGGCAGGCCCGTTTCCATGATCACATCATTCGGAACGACGCCGAATATCAACGTATTAACGATTACATTGAACAGAATCCTGAACGCTGGGATGGGGATAAATTTTATACCACGTAGAGACAAGGCATGCCTTGTCTCTACAACCTATTCAAACCGATACGTATCGCCCGTTTTTTTGACATTGGCATCCAGAATGATGCCTAGATTCTCGATGCAGTCGTCGGCCACATCGGTACGTAGCTTACCCGTAAGTTTTCGGTTCATCAACAGGCTATCGCTCAGGTTGATTTTCACCCCAAAGGTATCTTCCAGGCTATTGATAATTTCGGGTAAACTTTTGCCGTCCAATATGATATAGGACGCCTTCCAGGCATCATATAGATCAGGCTGCACGCGTTTTAGTTGAATCTGGCGGCTTTTTGGCGTTACCGTAGCCATGTCACCCGGCTTCATGACGACCATCGACTGATTATCCGTACTTAACTGGACTTTACCTTCCTCTAAAACAACATGGGTCTGATTGCGTCGGGTGTTCACGTTAAACTCGGTACCCAACACTTCGATCTGCGCTTCCGGCGTGTGAACAATGAATTTGGTTCCCTTCCGTTTCGCAATATCAAAATAAGCCTCGCCTTCCAGCCATACCTCCCGAACAGGCCGATCAGCCATATTATCTGCTACTTTAAGCCTGGAATTGGCATTGAGCGTGACCACCGACCCATCCACCAGCTTGATCTCCTGAATTTTCCCGTAAGCCGTTTGATACGTCAGGGATAAATTGGCCTGATAGATCCACCAGGCAAAACCAATTGAAGCAACAAGCATCACAATGGCTGCCGCAGCCCAATAGGGACGTTGATACCAGTGTATAAGCTGAACTGTGGTGGTCTGACGGGCAGGTTTGTCAATATCGGCCCAGATACGTTGCTTAAGCCGGGCGAGGTCCTGTTGAGTAGGCTCAATTTCGCGAAACTGAATCGTTTTGACGTAGTCGATGGCCAGACTAATATCAGCCCGTTTATGGGGGTAATCGGCCATGAAGGATTGCCAGAACCGATTCGATTCGTCAGTGGGGGTAAGTACCCAGCGTATAAAATTGGGGTCTTTGCAAAAGTCTTCTACGGTAGAATCGGAATTCGGCATCGGATAGGCGTCATGGTCGTACTCGTTAAACAGCCCACAATTTATTTTTTCCCGGCTTTATCCCAATAAAATCTTAATAAAGTAAATTAGAATGGCCCCTGGCAGGCTCCACAGAGCGCCACCCTGCTCGAAGGAGGTACGTACATATGCCCGCAGGGTCGTCAGCGCTACGTTCACGGTGTTATAAACGCTCTTCATCGTAATGTCCATCACCTCAGCCGCCTGCTGGTAGCTTAGCCCTTTCATGTATACCAGATACAGAATCTCTTTCTGACGTTTGGGCAATTTGTTCAACTGAGCAATCACCAGCAGCTTTTGCTGTTCAACCAGCTGCTCCTCCACCAGGCTCTGCTCGTAGGGCTGAATCAGAAACTCCGCGTTATCGAACAAATAGTCGTCCGAATCCAGCTTATTCAATCGGCCGACCGTATCCAGTAGCCGCCGACGTAAGGCCCGAAATAAATAGAACCGGATGTTGTCGGTAGCACCCAACCGGGAGCGGTTTTCATGGATGTGCAGGAATAACTCATGCAGGCAATCTTCGACAAGCGGCTTGTTTCGGATCAGGTTGTAGCCATAGCGGTACAGATCCACCGAAAAGCACTCATAAAGCTGGGAGAAAGCCGCCTGGCTTCCGTCGCGAAAGTCGTTCCACAGGCGAATATGTTCGGCGGGGGTAAGTTGAGGAGTCATACGCGCGGATTAGGATTGAGTTAGCTGCTTTTCAATTTCTTCCAGCGATTTCCCTTTTGTTTCCGGCATTCGCACCCGAACGAACAGAAAGTAGCTGAAACACAAAACGGCGTGAAAGCCAAAAGTTACCGGCAAGCCCCAGTATTGCTTCATGACGGGGAAGGAAGCCGTGGTGAAGAAGTTAGTAATCCACAGAGCCAGCGTTGCCAGCGCCATTGCATTTCCCCGAATACGGTTCGGAAAGATTTCGGAGAGCGCTACCCACGTAACGGGGCCCAACGTAGCTGAATAAATAGCGATGAACGCCAGCACAAAAACGAGTACCCACGCACCGGGCAACTGCCAGTAAAAAGCCCCCGATAACGCCAGGGCATCTAAGCAAAGCAAAATCGATCCGTATTGCAGGAGTTTCTTTCGGCCGATTTTATCAATCGTAGTAATGGCAATGAAGGTAAAAATGAAGTTGATCACGCCAATGATGATCGACTGTAAAAAGGCGGAATCCTGCGCCATACCCGCCTGCCGAAACAGTTCAGGTGCGTAGGAAAACAGGGAATTTTGCCCAACGGCCTGTGAGAAAACCGCAACGACAATCCCAATGAAAACAATGGGCCACAGGTTTTCCCGAAACAGATCGCTGATGGATTCACGGGATTCCTGCGAGAAACTGGCCTTGATCTGAACCGCTTCGGTAGTGGCATACTTACTCCCGCCAATTCGGTTCAAAACAGCCTCTGCTTCGTCTATTCGCTGTTTCCGAATAAGCCAGCGAGGGCTTTCGGCCACAAAAAATAAACCCAGAAAAAACAGAATCGATGGGACCGACTGTGAGGAAAACATCCACCGCCAGTTATTGACCCCGCTATTCAGGAGCAGGTAATTGGAGAGGTAAGCCAGCAGAATACCAATCACGATGGAGAGCTGGTAAAAGGATACCATACGTCCCCGCATGGGTGCGGGCGAAATCTCGGCTACGTACATCGGGCATACCAAAGCCGCAGCGCCAACGGCCACGCCACTGAGCATCCGAAACGTAACGAACAGAGGGAAACTTCCGGCCCAGCCCGTGCCTGCGCCTGTCAGGGCAAACAGCACCGCGCAGCCCATCAGTAGCTTTTTTCGGCCCAGCGTATCGCTTAGTTTACCGCCAATCAATGCGCCAATGGCGGCACCCAGGTTGATACAGCCCACCGCCCAGCCTGTCTGAAACTCATCCAGTTGAAAGTGCTTCGTAAAAAAGGGAACGGTGCCGGAAATGATGACCAGATCGAAGCCGAACAGAACGCCCCCTAAAGCCGCAATGGCACTGATGAGGTAGACGTAACTTCGGTTGACCGCTACGTCGCCCCCGCTGATTTCGGGCTGGACCTGAATAATAACTGCCATGAGAGCTTGAGGTCTTTGGGTTTAGTAATGGATTGTTACGCAGGAGGTTAAGCTTTTATTCTGGAGTGATTTTGTCATCCTGACGAAGGAAGGATCTCTCGAATTCGTATACTTCAGAGATCCTTCCTTCGTCAGGATGACAAAATCACTCATTTTAACTTGATTCATGGAGCAAAGAAAACTCTGTGTATCTCAGTGCTTCTCTGTGGCAAAACCTTATTTCAACGCTACGTCAGCTTCTTTACTCAGGAAGCCAGCACCCTCTTCAACCAGTCCGGCCGCATCCCAGGTGAGCAGGGCTTCATTGGGAACCACATCGATGGGCGTAATGCTTGCCGACGAAGACGACGATTCGTTGTAGCCGATGTTGGACTGCCGGTTGTAGCACGAAATCATCGACCAGCGCGGTTTATCCGACAGGTTGGCCTCTGACCGGTGAAGTATGTTGCTGTGGAAGAACAGCACATCACCCGCTTTTAACTCTACAAAAACGTGCTCCATTGTTTTCAGAGCTAGATCGACGTAGCGTTGCGAAGCGCCCACCTGTTCGCCCGCGAAACCGTGCTCGACCCGCCCCATTTTGTGCGACCCTTTGATCACTTGTAAACAGCCGTTTTCCTGATTCGCATCCGTAATGGCAACCATAACCGACATCATCTGATCGGGCAGCAGAAATTCGTTTTTATACCAGTAGCCGTAATCCTGATGCCACTCCCAGGCCCCTCCTACCCGCGGCTCTTTCTGCATCAGCTTGGAGTGAAAATGGCAAACTGGGGAAGCGGGGTTATCCAGCAAGGCATCTACCGACTCCACAAGTTGATGACTACGGGTGAGTAGTCCATACACATCATCGCCGGGTTTGTACCAGAGCGACAGCTTGCTCCGTTTCCCCGTGCTATCGTTGATATTGATCGCATGTTTACTGATCGCACTATCGTCTATGGCTACGTGGTAAAGTTTTTCAACTTCTTCGGCATTCAGGAAACTTCTGATAATCAGATAACCGTCCTGCTGATACTGCTTAATCTGTTCGGGTGTTAATGATTCGTTTGTCATGTTGATTGAGTTTTACATGTCTTGTTTACTTTGTTTTCTAAAAATAGCTTCAGGCTCTCTACGAGTGGTGTCGGGTTCTCCAACCCGACACAGCGAGGTTTCTCAAAACCTCATTTCACCAAATACCGTTAGGGTTTGAGAACCCGCACACGGTCAGGTTTGAGAACCTGACACACGGTTTCCTCAATTTGCGCTGATCTCAAAAAGCTCACCGGTATACCGCTCGGTCAGGGTTACCGGAAAACCAATCGTTTGCAGGTCCTGCCCGCTCAGGGAGGCTACTACCTTTCCATCCATTGATTTTACCTGATAGCGTTTGGCCGGGTCAAGATGCCGCACGGTCACCATCCGCTTTGTTTCTGTAGCACCATGGCGGAATATGCCAACGATGCCGCCCTGTTTCGTATCGGTGTTGATTCGCTGGAAACCGTCCCACATACCGTCCATCGGTTCACCAAACCCGGCCAGATCCTGACGGTAGCTCATAATCTGATGCTTGTTTTCCATCCGTTGCAGCCAATCGGCGTAGGCCCGGTATTTTTTCAGGTCTGGCGCTGACAATTTCCGGGGATCGCCCAGCATAATGGGCAAGGCACCGGCTAATGATTTGATGTGCATTTCCCAGCCTGCATCCTGCATTTCGGGATTACCGATGACCAGTGCCGTAGCAGGGATGGCGGGCGAACGCCACCAGGCCATATTCCGGACGCGCAGGTCGACATTGGCATCGGGTGGGCCGTAGAAATTAGACAGCCAGTCGCCTTCGGCATGTTTCAGCATAGCGTAGTCGATCAATTGCAAACCGCCCATCGTCTCGAACGTACAGTCGATAAACAGCGTGGGCTTGGCGGCATGCAACTCATCGAACAGCTTCCAGACGGCCTCGTAATTGGTGGATAAGGATTCATGATGATCTTTATGCCCTTTGTGATTGGTGGCATAACAGCCCGTCACCTTGTTCCCGAACCGGTACGTACTGGTGACCACCGTAAAGTCTAGTTTCAGGTATTCCAGCCCGTATTCCAGCGCCAGTTTTAGCAGTACGTCCTTGATATAGCCGCGCCAGGGCGTACCAAAACAGGCGGTTCGCATTTTCAGATCATCTTCGTGCAGGTTGGCCGGCTGCTGGTTAGCATCCAGCACAAACCAGTCGGGATGGGCTTTGTAGACTTTACTATCCGGGGAGGCACTGCCCACGCTAACCCACATGCCCGGCTTCATGCCCAGCGATTTGATGTAGTCGAAAATGGGTTTAAGGCCATTGGGGAATTTGGTTTTGTCGATAATCCAGTCGCCATAATTATCGGCCCAGCCATCGTCGATGATAAACTCTTTCATACCCGCATCGGCGGCTGCCTTGGCCAGTTCCATAACCAGCTTCTCGTCAATATTCTTGCGAAATGGCACCCAGGTGTTATAGACGAACGTGGGTTTCTGGGCGAGTTCTGAAAGGCGGATGCCCATGTGTTTCCGCACAAATTCCGGAACGGCCGTATTCAGTATCTCGTCGGGATCTTTGTGGTTGTTGTACACCATCGTGAATACCTGCGGAGTCGTATATGACTCGCCTGCCGCGATGTATTTCCGAAAGGGGAAACGGGCGTCTTTGTGCGTTAGTCCGCTGAGAATGGCGGGTTCATCCCAGAAAACCGACGTATGTTTCACAACACCAGCGGCTTCATTTCCGATCGCGATTCCCTGTTGCCAGTCGCTGTTGTGAACGGTGAGTAAGGCATCCTGAAAGTTTCCATCATAAGGGCCTATGGACCGCCGTCGGCCATAGTCGTGACAAATCCAGCTAAACGTAGTGGCGTTGTAATTAGTTACCACAAACTTCTCGACATCAACCGATTCCAGCCGAACCGGCTCGTTGGCAAGGTTTTTTATGGTCAGGCTTTTGCGGATAACGGACAGGTTGGGATACAGTAAAAAATTCAGGGTGAGTTCTACGTTCCCGTCGTTGCTTTGCAGTGTAACGGCTGCTCCGTCGCCCTGCTTGGCGTCGGTAATCTTCTCCGTTTTTACCAGCTTCCAGTCGCCGGAGCCGCTATATATTTTATCGTTTATCTCAAACTGGAAATCGGGATTCGTTTTCTGAAAATACCTGAACTCGCCCACAACGGGTTTGTATTCGGTCGTCAGAAAATGAGCGTCTGAAGCAGGCAGTTTGATGGTTCGCTGAACGACACCATTGTTCAGGATGAGTTCCGAACGGGTCCATTTCGCAAAGGGCGGATTCTGCGCCAGGGTAAAGCCTGATGCCAGGCAGTTCAGTAGAAAAAGAGGAATGAGTTTTTTCATGAAAAACGGCTTCTGATACGATGCTATCACGCCTGAACGCCTACTTCTAGTTATATTTTATATGTACAAAATTCAGTTTTCTTAAGAAGACCCAAATGAAGTATTTTAGCCTAAACATGGATTATTTTATCTTTATATCGTTTTATCGATTAAGCAAAAAAGATGAGCCCATTAACCCGTAAAAGCCGTGGATTTGCCGGGGAGCGAATCATTGAGATTCCCAAAGAAACCGTTGATAAATGTTTGTCGATGCCGTTGATCAGCAGCCTGTTCATTACCCGGATGGGTTTTTATCCCAAAGCGCTGCATCACTATTACCAGCGCCCAACAGGGATTTCGCAAGTCATTCTGCTGTATTGCACAGACGGACAGGGCTGGATTCAATTAGCAAAAAACCGGATTAGTATGCAGGCAGGTAAAGTAGTTGCTATCACACCCGACACTCCCCACTCTTACGGTGCAGATACAGAAAATCCCTGGACAATTCACTGGTTTCACTTCAGTGGTACACGTTGCCGGGACGTAGTCAGTGCCATTATGGACGACAGGGGCAACTCCCCCCAGGCTATCCGTGTCCCGTATTCTGAGGAGCGTATTGCCTTATTCGACCGGATGTTTGATACGTTTTTGAAAGGCTACAGTACCTCGAACCTGCTGTTTGCGAACCTGACCATCCCGTTTTTTCTGGCCTCGTTCATTTTGCCCGAAAACTTTCAGAAAGAAATTGTAGGCAGCGGAACAGCCACGCCAACCAACCGGGCCATTCTGTATATGCAGAACAACCTCTCTACGTCCCTAATACTGGACAATATTGCTCAGGCGGCCAACCTGTCTACGTCGTTTTTTTCCCGCAAGTTCAGACAGGATACCGGCTATGCCCCTATCGAGTATTTTAACCACCTCCGTATCCAGAAGGCTTGTCAGTTACTTCATTTCAGCGATCTGCGCATTAATGAAGTAGCGTCACAACTGGGCATCGATGATCCCTTCTACTTTTCGAGGCTGTTCAAAAAACAAATGGGCGTCTCTCCCGCTGAGTATCGAAAAAGTGAAGGTGTTCAACGGAGAGTGTAGTTTTTTAAAACGCAAAGACGCCAAGGGTAAACGCAAAGGTCGCTAAGATATTCCTTGCGTTCGTTGCGCCTGCCCTTGGCGTCTTTGCGTTTCGTTTATCCTAATTCAGCACCTTATACCGATATAGCCCAAAGCTATTAGGCGTCGGCAACGTAACGGAAAGTCGGCCTTCCTTCAATATCACTAAATTAGTGGCTTTCCCGGCTCCAGCCACTGGCTCTAAGCTCACCCGTTTGCCAGCGGGCAACCACGTTTTGATCATATCCTGTCCTTCAGGCGTATCTTCCCGAAAAAGCAGCAGAAACCCTTCTGTATCCGATGTGATAGACTGAAATCCGGTCCAGCTTTTCCCGCTGGGTTCGTCGCCGATGGGGAGGATGTGCCCCGCATGTATCTGCGTCTGATTGGTTCGGTAGGTCTGGATCAGTTTAGCAGTTTGGAAAGCTTCGACTGGCAGGCCCGTAGCCTCGAACCAGGCCAGCGGCTGCGCCATCATCGTTATGGCAAACAAATAATCAAACGAATAATTGGCCGGGGCAAAGCGGTCGCCAGCGGGGTACTTATCAGCGTTTCGCCACTTGTTCAGAAACTCGATTTGAAGATTCTGGGGTGGTACATATTTCGACAGATTCCAGAGGTTGCGCAGCGTCCAGTACGGATAGTAGTTAGTCCAGTCGGTGTAGCGGTTTTCCAGAAACAGGTTGCCGTATTCGTTCATGAAGTGATACCCGTTGCGCCGACCCGCTGTTACGTCCATGTTGAAAATCACCTCGTAGTTGGTAGCTGCCATCACCGTATCGAGAAATTTCCGAAAGTTGACTTCGGCCGTTTTGTCGGGAATCTGAACGAGGTCGATTTTAAACGTTCGAATGCCATGTTCTTTATAAAGCCCGATGAGCGTCTGCGCGTCTTTGTCCCAGTGCTTAAAACTACTGTCGACACTGGGACTGAACCATAAGCCCAGCTCGATATTCAGCTTTTTAGCTGCGTCGATCACGGGTTTCAGCCCATTGGGAAACCGGTCGGGATCAGGTGTCCAGTACTTCGGATTTTTCCAGATGGCCTCACTACTGCCGCCCGGCGTCGCCGAATTCATCGACTTGCCCAACTCCCAGCCGTCGTCGATCTGAAAACGGGTAATGCCTAACTGAGCCGCTTTCTGCAACTCAGTGATGATAAACTGCTCCTTAATTTTCGTGTCTTTGTTGCGGTCGCCCCAGGTATTCATCAGAATCATCTCGTCGCGGTCAGCCCGACGAGGACGATTGGCATCCTGATAGCTACGTAGCGTTCGGAGTCCGTCCAGTTCTGTCATACCGCCCAACCCGAGCGTGTAGCCGTAACCCCGCACCCAGTCTGTTTCCGTTACGTCTGTTGGCAGAATACCAGCGCCCACGGTTTGAACACTGCCGTTCTTCACCAGAAAATCGAAACCGGGATTGGCCAGTTGAATAGCGGAAACGGGTGATTCTTTTAGCACAAACAACGACGAGCCGGAAAGTCCATCGGTCAGCCACAACAAATTTCCTTTCAGAAAACCGGGCTGACGATACAGATTATAAGGCACTTCGGTAACGAGCGTATTGTTGCGGTCGGTCATATCGGCAAATTCGACGGCCCGCCCCCGCCAGTGATTGCCGGGCAAGGCCAGCTTATCCATCGCCGGAACAGTTGCGGTACGTTTGTTCAAATCAGCCTGCGACTCAATGTTCTTAAAATCCAGCCCGGCAGCCGACTGACCAGCCGCCTGTTGCCACTCAGGCGAGGCTTTGCCGCGCAGGTAAAACGTACAGCTCAGTGTGGCGATGTTGGGATAAATCCGGAATACCCGCCGAACATCCAGCGTACCGAGCCGGGTGGTTACGCTCACTTCCAGATGATCGGTCTGGTTCGGCTGACCTTGTATAGGCTTGGTTGTCAGCTCGCCTTTGCCCGACGGGCTGGTATGGCCGGGGAAGGCACAGTCCGGGTCTTTGCTGATCCATTCCCAGCTCTGTTTCCGTTTTTTATCGGTTAGGCTAAGGGTAATCAACTGACCATTATTCCAGCGGAATCGACGGGCAATCAGGTCGTTTTCGAGCACTAACGTATCGTTACTCAGGCTAGCCCGGCAGCTTTGCAATTGAGCAACTGACTGGCCTGCCAGGAGCGAAAAAAATGGAAGCAGAATAAGGAATAGGTGTCGTTTCATTGGACAGGTTTTCCGTTACTGGATAAAGTTTTTATTTGGCAGGATTACAGCCGGGCCAACGTTCGGATTAACAAGTGCTTTTCAAGCCTGTCAGAAGATCTAGGCATACCGCTGCTTTAAGAGGTTCATCATGAACACGTTGATCTCCCATTGATTACCGATTGGCAACTGGGTGTAGGGCATCACGGGCATGTAGTTGGCCGGTCCGAACTCGGTGGTAACGGTTAGTTGCGTACCGTTTGCCCGGTGCGTTTCCACAATTTTGTCCCACCAGGCCAGATGCGTATTGAGCGTATCTTCCCATTCCGGCGCACGGGGATCATTGACCTGCGGCCCTTCGGGGTGTCCTACCCGACTGTGAATGTGGTCGGCTCGGGAAATAGCCAGATTTACGGCTTCTATCTGGTTTTCGAGGAGTGATTCATGAACGTTACACCAATGCGAAATATCGAGGCATATGCGCAGGTCGGGGAGTCTGGTGAAATAATCCCGGGCGATATGGGCGGCAAAGAGGGATTTCCCCCGGTGCGTTTCGTGGATAATTTTCACGCCCGTTTCTTCCGAAATACGGGCTGCCAGATCGAATAGATGTCTGTTCTGCTCGAAGGTAAAGAAATCCTTACCGGTCTGGCAATTGATAAAAACGGGCCTGGCTGCAATCAGATGCCGGAGGTATTTTTCGTAGTTACGGCTGTGTTCGTCCAGATCGCTCTCGAACGACTGCCAATACTGACCGATCAGTTCGAGGTCGTGGTCTTTCAGGGTAGCTACGATTTCCCGACTCTCATCGGCTTCGAGCGGCAAAGCCATTTCAACACCATCGTAACCAGCGTCTTTCACGTTCTGACAGAACGTAGCAAACGGTAAGGTATTCCCCCAGTGGGGCGCGTAAAATTTGATCGGCATACGGATTAATAGGAATGGCTTTTGGCCTGGCAGTAATGATTAAGGTTTGTAGAGTATTGCATTCGCAATGAGTTGCGTGTATGTAGGATTTTCGAAATCACTGACCGCGTGGCCTGGCTGACTGTAGAAAAGCCAGCCTTTTCCCTCCGGCATACACCAGGCCGACCGATCCTGCATCCATACCTTTCCGGCGGCATCTGTGAATTTATACCCAAGCAAAATGGTCCGGGGACTAAGGAGCTGGTGATTCAGAAAGCCCTCTGTTTTTTGCAAAACAAAGCCCGGAAACTGGCCCTCTTTTTGGCCGCCTTCCCGCGTGTAGGCAATCGTGGAGGCATATGTAATCTTGTGCGACGTAATGAAATGTTGCGGAGCCAGATTCACGACGGCCATGTCTATATCGCCCACGTATTTGTAGCCGCCTTCCATTACGTCTTTTTTGGGCAGGTCGATACCCAGAAACGAAAACCACTCTTTATTCTTTCGCTTAGCCGAACTAATGGAATGGTGCAGGCAAATCAGTTTCCCCCCGTTTTGGGCGTACCGGATAAAGGCTCGTTCGGGTATCGAGTCCAGATCTTTATGGATATAGACAACAACCGCCCGAAAATTAGCCAGAGTTGCGGGCATGTCGGCCTGCGTCACAATCTTAGAAGTCAGGCCTTCCTGCTGTTGAATCCCTTTGGCCAGCACTTCCATCGCCGGAATTTCGTCGGCAACAATCAGTACGTCCTGAGCGGTTACCCGGCCAACTGTCATCAGCAGACAGACGAGTACGATAAGCCAATGTTTCATAAATAACAGGCGTTTTTTCGTCACTTCAGTTGGCTCAGATAGGCTATCGTTTGGGGCACCTGCGTGGCATAGCTGGGGCTTTCATCTTCGATGTAATAGTGTTCAATGGACGATTTCTGAGCGGCTTTCAGAATGGCGGGCAAATCGAGCTGACCGGTTCCCAATGCTACGTCGTTCTCTACTGGTGTGCCCCCCGACAAGTTACCGACAACCCCTTTGCGCAGGTCTTTCAGGTGCATCAGTTTAAAACGTTTCGGGTATTTTTTGATCAGTGCAGCGGGGTCGGCACCGGGGAAAAATGTCCAGAGAATATCCAGCTCGAAACTAACGTACTGTGGGTCGGTATGCTGAACGATGTAATCGAACAGGGTGCCGTCCTCGAACTTCTCGAACTCGTAGCCGTGGTTATGGTAGCAGAACGTCAGGCCAAACTCATCTTTCAACTGCTTCCCGAAGTTGTTAAAGTCGGCCACTGTTTGCTTGGCCAGATCGAGCGTGAACGGCCCTTTGTGCGGCACCCAGGCAACGCGGACAAACGTAGCGCCCAGTGTTTTGGCATTATTACCTACCTCAGCCAATTTGTTTTGCAGATCGGGATAGCCCACGCCGAACGAGGAGCATTTCATACCGCGTTCATCGAGGAGTTTACGCAGTTCGGCGGCTGTTTTGCCGAAGAGGTTGGAAAACTCCATATCGGTAATACCCAGCGCCTTAATGGTATCGAGGGTGGCCGATACGTTTTTAGCAAAGCTATTTCGGTACGTGTACGACACCATGCCGGGCGTTTGTGGGAACACCTTTTTCTGCGCCTGAGCAACACTAAAGCTCAGCAGGATAACGAAAGCGAGAAGGATTTTTTTCATGATTGGTTAGTCAAAACGAATTAGATTATTTTTTGTCATGCTGGCGAAGATGCTTCGGCACCGGCCGCCCGGCTTCGTCAGCATGACAAAAAAACTAGCCTGATTTACTGTTCAAACGCACCCCGATCCCGTCCGGAAGTTTTGGGGCGGGCCTTTCCCAGAATATCATTGGGCAAGGGAACATCGTTACTACCCGAATTAACGGCACGACTGTTTTTCGCCAGCCGGAAATTACCTTTCGTTGGGTCGGGCTGAATGTCGATGAAGTTGGGGTCGGCCACAATGTCGTTGGCTCCGGCAAAAACAGTCTGAGCAGTTGGGTAGATGTTATAGTCCCAGCGGATACTGGTATTGCGGTAGTTGGAGGTTACGGCTCCACCCGGACGTGGCACAATGATATTATTCAGGATAACCACATCTTCAGAACGGTTCGGAAACAACTCCTGATACCCCACAATCCCGCCGTTCCAGTAGGTTGTGTTGTTGATAATATCGACGTGCCTCGTGCGGAAGGTGTGAATGCCCGAGCCGCCATTGAAGCAACTCACATTATTCGCTATCAGCGCCCGCCCTTTCCACTCAGGCCGCTTTGGCTTTTCTGGTGCTGGTGCACCGGCAACGGTAGTTGTGGAAACCGCCGTCTGGCTGGTGGCTGGTTTGACAACCGCATCGGCGTTGGGATTCGTGGCACCCTGCCCCTGTTCCTGATCCGTTACGTCGAGAATGATTCCGTTTCCGTCGCTCAGTTTGCCGATTTTCTCCCAGGGCACCAGCGTTTTATTGTTCCAGACAAAATTACGCTGGATCACGATGTGGTAACCTGGCGCATCATCGTATGCCCAGTTGTTCAATGTCGTTATACCCGAGCCGCCGTAGCGCATGAACCAGGCATTGTCAAACACCTTACAATCTTCAACCGTGAAATAGTCGATCTCGATACCGACAATGCCACCACCTGCACACTTGCCAACTACACAATTGCGAACAATCAAATGGTGCGGTTTTTCGTCCGGTTTCTTACCCCGGCCATTGAAGAAAATTCCGTTCGTGTTGTAATAAGGGTCGGGCGTTGGTTTTTTACCGTCTTCCTGAGCTTTCAGCAGCACAATGGAATCGTTGTTGCCGATGACGCTCAATCCATCAATGATATTGTATGAGCCCGAAATCTGAATGCCGCACCAGCCAACGGGATGCACTTCCGGTCGATGACCCGGACGAGCCTTCCACGTAATCCAGGCGGTAGACGTACCAGAGCGTGTGATGTTCAGTACGGCACTCCCGTTGCCTTTATCGACGTTGGTATACGTACCGTTGCCAACCAGTACTACATCGCCGGGCTGGACCAGGTCGGCGGCTTTTTGCAGATTCCGGAAAGCGGTTTCGGGCGTTTTACCATCGTTTGCATCGTTCCCCGACCCGGAAACATGCCAGGTTACAGCATACACGAACGTATTGATTGAAAAGAGAATAAAAAACAGAACGGTTGTTTTCATGACGATTAACGACTTATTGATCTTATTAGTCAGGCTGTTACGTATTTACTTGATTCGTATTCTGTACCGCCCCCGGCTCTATGGTTTCAGGACCAGGTAAAAATTCGTCGGGGATTATCGATCAGGAATTTATTGATGGTGGATTTAGGTATTCCTTTGTCCCGCAACCAGGGAACGACCTTTCGAAGTGGGTAGGAATAGGTGCGGTCTTTGCCCTCTTCGTTGGTATCTTCCCACAGTATTTTGATGTTGCCATCCACAAATGTCCAGGTCAGGTCGATGGTTGCTACCATGCGGTCGTCGTAGCCACGTTTGGTCAGTTCCTGGATAATCAGGGCCAGATCGTTGGGTTTGGTGTGGTTCCAGTTGCCGAAGTTATTGAAACTGAGGGTGCTTCCCTTTTTAACCACTGTCTCTAAATAGTCAATTTCCTGCTGAACGGTACGTCCGCTCCAGCCAAAGGTGGCTTCTA
Organism: Spirosoma sp. SC4-14; assembly: GCF_037201965.1. Lineage (NCBI taxonomy): Bacteria > Pseudomonadati > Bacteroidota > Cytophagia > Cytophagales > Cytophagaceae > Spirosoma > Spirosoma sp. SC4-14. The sequence goes on from NZ_CP147518.1 coordinate 4,725,738, forward strand.
CGTGCGAAAAGTAACAGTGCTTCAGGTCGGCACCCGCTTCTTCCAGTATCTGCTGCTGTTCGACACAGCCACTCACCGCGTGCGTGCAAATGGGTAAGCTGTAGCGCTTCTGCACATGAGCCGCAGCTATGAACAAATTCTTCTCTGCCGGTGTGATGGGCAATTTTCGGGCGGCTACTTTAATAACGCCCGGCCGAATCTGCGTTCCCTGAATCCCCTCTTCGATGTCCTTAACCATGCGGGTTTCGAAATCGGCCACCGTCATGGATTGCTGTTCATCTTTGAGCAGGTAAGACCCGGTGCAGCAGATCACGTTCACGCCCGATGCTTTCGATACCTCCTGTATGCCAACAACATCGTCGGTGGGTCCAACATCGACAATCGTTTTCAACCCCAGCGCTTTTGCTTTCTTCAGATCATTGACGGCAAAATCAAAGCTTTTTTTCCGTTGAACCGGATCACTCGGCATCACAATGTGCTCGTGTACGCTCGTGATGCCCATCTGATCGGACATGATCGTACCCGTAGCGGTGGGAATGACTTTGCCCGTCAAACTACGTAAGGGTGCGAGCCGACTGCTATCCTGACCAGCCATGACTAGTGGTACAGGGAGCAGCGCGGCAGCCGTGCCAACGCTAACCGATTGCAGGAAGCTTCGGCGTGTGAGGTAATCCATTTTATCATGCATAGCCTTCAGACAAGTTAAGTAAGCAATGACAGATAGTTGGTTTCCCGTTAGTGCGATTCACTGATCTGTTCTCCGCGAGCGGCTGGAAAACCGAGCTGGGCCCCATCAAGCAGGAAGTACGTATTGTCGTGGTGGGTAAAGTTGCCGTGTCGCGCTACTTTTTCGGCAGCTTCTCCACCCAAAACGACCAGGTTGTTACTAAAAATCAACCCGTTAGCCGGAACGTCTCCTTTCCCGATACCCAATAGATTGTTCCATTTGGTGCCTTTTCTGGAGATGATGGTGTTGTGTGTCATCCTGAAATTGTGAATATCAGCCCGGAACTTTCCGGTAAGGTGGAAAGTCCATTCGCCATTTTCCACGGAGACATTATCTGTCACAAGTATGTCGCGCGCCGATCCTCCGCCTATTTCCAGAAAGCCGTTGCAGTCCTCGGCGTAGTTGTGATGCACATACGTACTGTCGCCATTGGTGTATACTTCAAAAAAACCACCGTCGGCCTCATAATCAAAACTTTGCGCCCGGCACCGCACCGCCCGGTTGTAGGCAATTTCGTTGTTGGGGGCAAATACCCAATAGGCTACAGCACCATAGTCATCATCACCGCCCTGGGTGTTTTTGACCATTATCAGGTCGTGGGCGTAGTTCTGCGTAATGAGGTTGTAACGACTATGGACCATAACCCCGCCCCCGCAGTTTTCGATTTCACAGTTTCGGATGATGTTGTGGTCGGCACCTTTTTCCAGATAAACCCCGGCGAGGTGGGTATCTTTGGCAAAAAAACCGTCGACAATAACCCATTTCCCGGTGATGTTAATGGCTTTTGCCATGTTGCCCGAATGACTAAATACTGGATTTGGCCCCGCTCCCATCGTCCGAAAAACGATGGGTTTTTGCGGAGTTCCGCTGTCGTTTATGTCCAGCCCCGTGTCCCAACTTGACCCCGCCATAAAGTTGATGGTATCGCCCGGCACAAAGTCTTTTGCGTGAACAGGGGCCAGTGATTTCCAGGCGCTGCCCGGCTCGGTACCGGCGGCAGCATCGTTGCCCGAAACGCTATTGACAAAATAATGCCGGGCCACAACCTGATTGTTTATGGATAGCACCGCCAAAGCCGCACTGAGCCAGAAATAGATACGTAGGTGGTTCATATTGGTTCTACTTTTCCGGTGTGTCAACGTAGTGGTGAAGTGGGTTGCCAGCTCGGTTGTTCAATGGGCAGGCTCCCCGTCCGAAGGGGAATATCGGCCTCAGACCCTACTCGCTTTCCATTCAGCAGTACGTTCTCAAAGGTGACGCCACGGGTTTTATTTTTAATGAGCGAGGGCACCGGTTCGCCACTCATCGTAATGTTTTTCAGGGTCAATCCGCTGAATTGAGATTCCGGGTTTTGCAATCCAAACAAGGCTGCTGGCTCCTCGAACCGGATGTTTTCGAACACGTAGTTGCTATGCTGCGCCTGACCCTTGCTGTTCGGGCTGACCATGCAGAAAAGGGCGTTCGGTGCAAACCAATTACCTATGGAGATGTGGATCACGTCTGTATTGCGCATGGTGATGTTACGGGTGGTCAGGGCTTGTCCGTTAAAACCAATACGAAACACATTGGCCAGCGTGGTCCACAGCACACAGTTTTCGATGGTAATATCACTGACTTCACCGGCGGTGTTTTTAGTGGTTGCCCACATATCCTGGCTGCTCGCTGGCGTAAAAAAAGCAAAGCAATCGTCCATCGACCGAATGAAGCTGTTAATCACGTTGGTACGTCCACCGCCATACCAGTCGATGCCATCGCCATTGATATTCTGGGGGTTGACCGCGATGATTTTGATATTATCGAACGTAGCGTCGAAGGTCGTATGTGTTTGCAGCGACCAGGTGCGGCTACGGCCCACGAACGTAATGCCCCTGACGGTTAGCCCCTCTACGTTATGCGTTGTGAGCGGATGCCAGTTTTTCTGATTTTTCCAACCATCGTCGTGCGTTTCAGACTGCGGTCCGTAATACACAACAACTCCCCGCCCTAAAATGCTGACATTTTTCGCATCCCAGACGTTGATGCTACCGAATAAGACGGCTCCGGCATCCAGATACAGCGTCTGCCCGCTTGTCAAATCAACGTTCCGATAATGAATGCCCGGCTTCAGGTGAAGCACGTTTTCCGAGGATAGATCAGAAGCGTTTGCGTCGGGGCGGTTGGCGAATAGCAAGAGCGCATCATCTTTATACTGACTCGTTCCTGCGCGCTCTACCGAATATTGTCCCGCTTCTGAAAGAGCAAAGCGAACTTCGTTTCCATTCAGGATGGGGCGGCTGTTTTTCGACAACGGCCGTACGAAAGCCTCTCCCCGCCAATAGCCTTTGTCATCAATTGTTATGGCTTCTTTGTTCGCCGTTTGACCGGAATAACCGGCCAGTTTATACGTTGCCATAACCACCACGTCAGCCTTTCCGGTAAAGTCAAAACTCGCGAAATAGACATTCAGACCGGCATGAAAAACGGGAACAACCTGTCCATTGACCTTGACCTCATAATACGTTGATCTAAACTCGTCGGGTACCGGATGTGGCCTTACCATTTGGGCGAGACTTTGTGTTCCTCCAAAAAGCAGCAACAGAAAAAAGATAAATCGGCTGTTCATATCAAGTTTGTGAATGAGTCACGAGTGCTGGTATCGGGTTAAACCAGCACTGACGGGTGTTCGTGTTTGCCTGTATTCCCTAGTTTTTCAGATCGCTGGGCCGTTTGTTTTTCCAAAGTTTAAAATCATCCCAGTACACCTGGAGCGTTTTGTTCTGTGCTTTCACGTGGTTTATAAGTTCCTTTGAGGTGTACAGTTTCATCGGATTATAGCCTGTCAACCCATTGGGGGCCGGGTCGGCGGTGTTGTGCGTGAAATTGGTGATGTCATATACCACTTGCCGGGCTTGACCCTCCGGCGTAATGGCCAGATAAAACCGTCCTGTTTTCTGGTCACCTTCTTTAAAATAATACTCCATCGTAAACCATTTTCCGATGGGCACTGCCACGTTTGAGGTGGTGGGGTCTGCCCGCCAGACTTCCTTTTGCCCCGCATTTTCAGCGTTTAAAATGAAGTTCAGCGCGTTGACTTCGCCTTTGGGCTTGCCAATGCCAAGTGTTATCCGAAATCCATACGGTTCGCTTTTAACCCACCATTCGTTGTTCCAGAATTCAGAAATCGTACACCAGTTTATGGGGCGGGGATAAGTTTTCAGCGCGTTGAAATCGTCCGTTAAAAACACCCTCACCGACTGATAAAACTCGGTGTAGCCGCTCTGAATACCATACAGATTGGTTTGAATACGAGCTTTCTGTTGGTTTTCGGAAGCAACCCACGAGTCATTTAACCAATACTGAAGCACTTTATTGGTGGGGTTACCCGGTTCAGCAATGACGCGCGCAAACCGTTTGGTCGAATCGCCACCCGTATACTGCACCTGCATACGGCCATTTTTCACGACAGATCGCCAATCGGTACGCCAATCGCTCTTGGTGGGAAAGCTGGTATCCACCCCGTCGAGGTATTCCATCATAGCGCCGTGGTCATTGCTGCCAATAGCCTTCACCACGCGGCTACCGCCCTCAAAACCAGTCTGAAAAATTAATTCCTCAACTGTCTTTTTCGCCTGGCCGTGGCACAAAGCAGCCGTTAGCAGGAGTCCGATTAGCAATAATTTAGACATCGATACATTGGTTACTGGTTTACTACCTGCTCATCCACTACGCATCGGAACCCCACCGTGGCACAGCGATCCAGGCCCGGCCATGTCAGCAGGTATTTGGCACCAAAACGGGTGTCCTGTGCGCCCTGATCGGCGTACCACTCCGAAGCCCGATTGACGTACCAGGCTCCTCCCCGCAAAATGCAGAATCGGTTGTAGCCGTCGGTGCGCTCGCTTTCGGTCAGTTGCCAGACGTTGCCGCTCATGTCGAACAATCCCTGTTTTGTTCGGCCTTTGTCGAAGCGGTTGACGGCCGTTGCTCCTTTCCATTGTCCGGTGTTCACTACGGTCGAATCGAAGGAATTGCCCCAGGGATAGCGGGTCTGAGCCGCCCCGTTTTGAGCCGCCCATTGCCATTCGGCTTCAGTAGGAAGTCGTTTCCCGGCCCATTTGGCGTAGGCACGGGCATCGTCCAGCGTCACCCAGACCACCGGAAAATTCTCCTGACCAGCGGGCGGAGCGTTATTCACCCAATGCTTCAGGAAGTTGTCGCGCTGCGGTGGTTGATAGTGGCTGGCTTTTAAAAACTGGGCGAATTGCGCGTTCGTCACGAGGGTTTCATCCATGGCAAACGGCCTGAGTTTTACGGTCACCTCGCCGGTTGTCAGTTCGTTGCGGGCCTGGCTGTAGGAATAGTCTACAAAATGGCCAATCGGATAAAAACCGCACTCCCGCTGCCGGAAGCTGAACGTCATACGTACCGAATCCGGGGCGACAGGAATAGATACCATGCCTTTCGGTACGTTATTTCTTGCGTATCGTTGGGTAGCCGCTACGGGTTTCAACTGGGGTTTTGGCAAGTGAAACGTGGTGCTATAGTCGGCTCGTTGGCGGATGTCAGCCTGCTTTTTCAGAAAGGCCAGGAAGTCGGCGGTCAGTTCCGACTCGGCAACAGCCAGAATGCAGCCAATCGCTTTGGGACCGTATTCGGCATACAAACTCATCTTCCCGTTGGCGCGGCCTGGTTTTAGCTCTTTCCCCGCCAGCAGGTCGAAATAGCGGACGCCCGGTACGTCGTCCTGCTCAAAAAGTTTACCCCTCGTCCATTGCTCCTGCCGGTTGACGATTGTCCATAATGTATTTTTACCCAGTTGCCAGCTACTGGCGAATACCCGATTCAGTTGAATCAGGAACAGGGGTGTCCAGGTGCCTTCCGTAAAAAATTGGGAATAGCGCCGTTGAATGGGCAGCATGGCCCGGAGCAGCGACCGATCGCGCGGATTGACTTCGTTGACCGTACCGAACACATTTTCCCAAATCACAATACCGCAGCCGTTGATCCAGGCATTCTGGAGCAGTGTCGATTGCTCGTGGCTGAAACGGGAAAGCCGGTAAATCATGTGCCGCTGTTCCAGCCACCGATTGCGTACCAGCAGGGGCACTTCACCAAACTCAAGGTTTTTGTATTTCTCATTCCAGCCCACTTCCAGCCACGATTGATGCACCTGATTCAGCACCTCCGGCCGAATCGGTATTTCCGACTGAAAAATAGCCCCGGCATTGGCCTGCTGCATTCTCTGAAAAAAGCCGTCGAAGTTTGAAATCGTATCCAGATACACGCCGTCAGCGCCCGTTTCGGTGAGCAGATCAAGCAGCTCGTCTTCATCGGTTTTGCCCTGATTCCGGGCGATGTTGTCCCAGGGATTGTAGGCAATCATCAGCTTTTTGCCGAGTTGATGCAGCTCATTACATAACTGTTTGAGCCCTGCAACACCACCCGGCAGATTTCGATAAAACGAGTACTGAGTCCGGTTGTCGAAGCCCAGTTGCGGGTAGGTCGGCCACAAAACCACTACGTCGACACCACCGTAGTTGGCTTCGTATTTTTTCAGGCAGTTCCTGATGTCATATCTCCCGTTTTTATCATACAGGGTCGTTTCGTTAGCCATCAGGAAATACGTAGCATAGGCACTGGACGCCCACTTGTACTTGTTTTTCTGGTAGTTCTCACCTTTGTAATTCAGGGAGTATAGCGTCGAATCTTTCCAGGCCCGTAATTCAGAACGCCACGCATCCCATTTGTCCGGTGCCGTGGGCGCTTCAATCAGTTGGTAATACTTTTCAGAAAGGGCATTTCTATTTTGTCCGAACGTGTTTCCCGCCCAGCAACACAACATCCAAAAACTGACAAATCCCTTTCTGAGCATACTGCTTTTCATAAAAAAACAATCTCTTCTTTCTGTGGCGTCAGGTTCTTAAACCTGACGCCACTAACACGCCACTAGAATCTCCGTCAATTCATTACCTCAATTCGCTCGCTATTCTTTTGTGTTAGCATCGCACCTGTTTTCTCCAGTTTCTTATCACCAATGGCCACGTTTTTTAGTTTTATGCCCCGTACGTCGTCCACATAAAAAGCGGGCCGGGCATCGGGTTCGTTGCAGGTAACTGTCACGTCATCAAGGACTAACCCATTTACGTGCCTGACATAAAAAGCACTCGCTGGCAGCTTTGTCCCGAATGTCAGCCTGTTTTCCGGATACCCCTTTACGTCTTCGCGGATGATCGCCGGAAACGTTTTGATTGAATCAGCAGAAACGCCTTTGGGCACCGTTATCCGAATATTGGAAAGCCGGATATCTTCGGCCGGACTTTCTTCCAGACCGGCAATAATGGTTGGGATAATACTACGGGTTTCGGCCCTGATGTTCTGGATGTTGATGTGCCGCATCACCGACGGCTTTTTATCCGGGTTCAGGAACCGCCTGCCCACCCGGATAAAAATTGGGCTCAATACGTCCGTCATGATAATGTCGGAGATAGTAATGTTCTCCACGATGCCGCCATCGACACCCAGAATCACAATACCCGTGTTGACACTCGTTTCTTCGGGCCTATGCACAATGCTGGCAGGCATTGGCCAGTGCCGATACCCGTTCACCGATCCTTTTTTGATGACACAATTGCTGACGGTAATATTTCGGAAGCCCGTTCGGGAGCCGGTGCCAAATTTGATCCCGTTGCAGATGCTCGACAGCACACAGTTGGTGACCGTTATGTTTTCGCAGAATTTATCGAGGTACTCGCTTTTAAAGCAGAGGGCGTCATCTTCCGAGTCGATGCGGCAGTTGGAAATGATGACGTCTTTTCCGTCAATATCCAGCCCGTCGCAATTCCAGTTCACCCAGCTTCGGAGGTATATTTTATTGATAGTGACGCGCTCACAACCCGATATAGACACGGTTACCTGCGCCGAGTTGAGAATATTGATGCCTTCCATCAGCACATCCTGACAGCCGATAAAGAAGATGTTCTTGGGCTTGCCGTCTTTGTTCAGCCCCAGTTGAAACGCCTTCCCTTCGCCAGGACCGCGTAACGTACCCAGCCCAATAATTCCGGTATGCGTTGCCTTGTCGGCAATAACCAGGGCTTTCATGGATTCGACATATAGGCCGTTGTGCGTGATTGTCCCGAATTTTTTGGCCGACAGAATGGTATGCTCGGGATAATCGGCGGGCTTGTAGCTCCCCTGTAGAACCGCGCCCGCCGACAAGTGTAGATAGACGTTTGACTTCAGGAAAATTGTGCCTGTGTAATACGTACCGGCAGGCACCAGTACCTCACCCCCACCTTTGCTATAGCATTGATCAATAGCCGATTGAATGGCTTTCGTGTTCAGAAACGTACTATCCGTTCTGGCCCCAAAATCACGAATATCGTACGTCTGGGCATACGCCTGACAACTCAACAGGAAGGCAATAACCAGGGTCAATACGTTGTAATTCTTCATAGTAGAACAAGCCCCATTATCCGGTTGACAAACCGGATACCATCAACTTTATCATTCACCCTTTTTCCGGCGGTTGCACTATGGAAACAGGTGTTTTGTTGGCCTTAGCCGGTCAATGGAATGAGTCAGCATACGTGGGCCTCAGGGGATACCTGTTAAACAGACACCATTCTGTTTTTTCCCATCTTTTCGACAAGTAAATCTTTGGGGAGTGCCAACGAAAGCGCTGACAACCGATGAAGCCAGATTAATGGCTACTAGAGCTTACCCGCTTTCAGCTGCCGGACAGCATAATCGGCCGCGCGGGCTGTCAGGGCCATGTACGTTAACGATGGATTCTGACAAGCCGAGGAAGCCATACTGGCACCGTCTGTTACAAACACATTTTTGACCGAGTGTATCTGGTTCCATTTGTTCAGCACCGACGTTTTGGGATCGAGACCCATGCGCGCGGTTCCCATTTCGTGAATGGCCAGACCTGGTGCCTGATGATTATCAAACGCAGCCGTTATCCGAATGCCAGCGGCTTCCATCATCGCTTTGGCCTGTTCGATGGCATCAGCCGTCATTTTATCTTCGTTGTCGCCCCAACTGCAATCAATGTCAAGAGTGGGCATACCCCACTGATCTTTGTTGGCCTGATTCAGTTTAACATGATTTTCGTAGCGCGGCAGCATTTCGCCCATGGCCGTCATGCTGAACGACCATTCGCCCGGATGGGTCAGCGCTTCTTTGTACTCAGCCCCGAAACCCGCCACCGAATGGCCCCGCTCCCAACCGGCCCGGCCTCCGCCACAGGCATACGCGTAGCCACGAACAAAATCTTTTTGACTGTCATTCAGTACGTTACGGAATCGGGGTACGTAAGTGCCGGTTGGCCGACGTCCGTAATAATAGTTGTCATCCAGATCCTTGCCTTCGTAAACACCAGCTACCCGGCCCCGGTAATTGTGATCCATAAGATAATGACCCAGCGCCCCACTGTCGTTGCCAAGCCCGTTGGGAAATCGGTTCGAGGTCGAATTGAGCAGCACCAGCGTGGAGTTGAGCGTAGCGGCATTCACGAAAATGATGCGGGCGTAATACTCGGTCATCTCTTTCGTGTTGGTGTCGATTACCCGAACGCCCGTTGCCCGTTGTTTCGCTTCATCATAAATAATGGAATGAACCACCGAGAACGGGCGGACGGTCAGCTTGCCGGTTTTAGCCGCTGCGGGCAACGTAGCGGAGTTGCTGCTGAAATACGCGCCGTATAAACAACCCCGGCCACACCAGTTGCGCGACTGGCAATCGGCCCGGCCCAGCGCCAGATGAACAGGTTGCGCTTTACTCAGATTAGCCGTCCGGCTGATGATCAGATGGCGATCAGCGTACTCTTTTTTCCAGGCATCGCGCACGCTTTTTTCGATGCAGTTCATCTCGAAAGGCGGCAGAAATTCGCCATCGGGCAGCGTCGACAGGCCATCTTTATTGCCACTGATTCCCGCGAATTTTTCAACGTAGCTGTACCAGGGAGCTAAATCCGGGTACCGAATTGGCCAGTCGACACCATGACCGTCTTTCAGATTATCCTCAAAATTAAACGGTGCCCAGCGTTGCGTCCACCGCGCCCAGGACAGCGACTTACCGCCCACCTGATAGCCCCGAATCCAGTCGAATGGTTTGGTCTGCTGGTACGGATGATCGGTATCCCGGATGAAAAACTGCCCGGAATATTCGTTAAAAGCATAGCCTACTTTAGCCTGCGTAGGGCTTTTTTCGAGTACATCGAGCGGGTAGCGGCCCCGGTGGGTCATCTCCCAGGGGCTGGACATAGTGGTTGGGTAATCTTTCACATGCTCGACAGGTCGGCCACGTTCCAGCACGAGTGTCCGTAATCCTTTCTGGGTTAGCTCTTTAGCGGCCCATCCGCCACTTATACCCGAACCGATGACAATGGCGTCGTATGTGTTTTGCTGGTTCGCTTTTCCTATGAGGTTCATGTGGTGTTTAGGTTTAGGGTACGGTTTTTTCGACAGGATGAACAGGATTTTCTTTTCAATTAGATTAAGAACCTGTTTAAACTTTTTTTCTGGAAGGTGAATTAGGCGTTTTTGTCATCCCGAGGAACGAGGGATCTTCGGTAGTAGGATTGTTTTTTATTTCTACCGAAGATCCCTCGTTCCTCGGGATGACAAAAGCACTTATTGCCAACTCAATTATGAAAGTTTAAAACAGGTTCTAGAAAAAATCTTGTAAATCCTGTTAATCCTGTCAAAAAAAAATCAGTTTACATCAAGCAAATCTTTCTCCACGATTTTCCCGCTCACTTTATCTTTCAGAATCAGTTTGTGGCGTCCGTCGTGGGTGATTTCTTCTTTGATCAGGTAAAAATCGGCATCGTATTCCGTCAACGTTTTTTCGAACGACAAGCCTTCCTGCCCACGCCAGACGGGTAAGTTGACGGGTTCCCACTGCTTCGACTCCGCCGAGCGGTAGGCGGCATCCAGCACGGCGTTCACTACGTAGCCATCGTAGAAGGTTTCAGCGGGTTGCCGCCCTTCTTCGCAGGATTTGAACATGTCGGTAAACATGTGATTATAGCCCAGGTCATTTACCTCATCACCGACCGGAAAGAGCCAACCGGAGTTGGATTCGGCCTTTTCCGCAACGTAGTCCGCCCCTTTACCGGATGTGTACATCTCGAAACCGGTACGCAGAAAATTGTTGATCCAGATGGTGCCTTCGGTACCCATGACCTCATCGCGCAGGTCCATACCGCCCCGGAACACCCAGCTAACTTCAAACTGTCCGATGGCTCCGTTTTCGTATTTTACCAGCGCAATGGCGTGGTCTTCGGCATCGATGGGCTTCACCTGCGTAGCCGCCCAGCACATCACCTCCACGGGCCGAACATCTTTCCCGATAAAACTCCGGGCGATTTCGACGCAGTGGCAACCCAGATCGAGCATACAGCCGCCACCCGCCTGCTCTTTGTCCCAGAACCAGTTGGAGTGCGGGCCAGGGTGCGCTTCGCGGGATTTCGCCCATAAAATTCGGCCCAGCGCCCCACTTTTAACGCTTTCCAGCGCCTTTAAAAACTTGGGCGAGTAACACAGGTCTTCCAGATAACCCCCAAAAATACCGGCTTCTTCAACAGCCTGCATCATGTGTAGGGCTTCATCGGCGTTACGTCCCAGGGGCTTGGTGCAGACGACGTTCTTTTTGTGTTTGGCGCACAGCAACACGGCTACCGCATGGAGGTTATTGGGCAGGGCAATGCACACCATCGTTACGTCGGGGTGGGCAATCACTTCCTCCATATCCGTCGACCAGATGGCGCAACCGTAGTCGGCGGCAAATTTTTGGGCGGTTTCCTCCCGGCGGGCATAGATGGCAATGACACGGTCGCGGCTCCGCTGCCCGTGAAGAGATTCGGCGTAGAAGCGGCCAATGAAGCCGCCCCCCAGCATGGCAATTCGTTGCATATCTATATGTTAGTGGTTTAGGAACTTTGACAAAGTTTAAAACTTTGTCAAAGTTGAAAGTTAACAGTTAGGTGGTTTTGATAAGTTTCATGCCGACGGGGTCCCAGTTGATCACCTTGCGTTGCTCGGCGCTCAGGTTTGCCGCCAGCGAAGGCGCAGCTGCCCGTAAGCCAAATTCGGCGTCTTCTTTTACGAGCGACGGGTTGTTTTCCCGAATGGCATTGAAGAACACGATCATGTGATCCAGCCGGTCGTCGTAGCCAGCCGGGGTGTTGAACGCTACGGCGGGTTCGTTTTGTATTTGCCGGGTAAACTGCCCCGCCGGGTATTTCTGGTCATACTGACGGATGAACTCCTCTTGCATTGTCTTTGGGTAGGTAAACAACGCGTCGTAGCCGGTACTGTACATGGGCGCATTGGGCCGTTTGAGCCGATTCATCACAAACGAATTCCAGCCAATATCAATGACGCCCTCCGTCCCGACCAGGCGCGTGTGAATGTCGCCCCCGGCACCTGTTGCCAGATTGACGCGGGTGGTAAACTGAAACGAGGGGTTTTTATCGGTCTTGGGATAGTCCATAATCGCCGTGACAAGGTCGTAGGCATCCCGGCCATCTTTCCAGTAATTCAAATCGCCCAGGGCAAAAATCCGGGTCGGCCCCTGCGAGCCCGTAATGGTGTGTACACCCGTGAGCAGGTGAGCGAATAAATCCCCGGCCACACCCGTTCCATATTCTTTGTAGTTGCGCCAACGGAAAAAGCGTTCGGCCTGAAAGGGTCGTTTGGGCGCATCGCCCAGGAAGCGGTCCCAGTCCACGTCTTTCGGGTCGAGATTCGGCGGCAGCGTATACTGCCAGGCACCCAGTGCATCCGTCCGGTCCAGAAACGTTTCTACGGAGGTCAGCTCGCCAATGTTACCGGCTTCGTACCGTTTCTTCGCTTCCAGCACAGCGGCACTACTTGCCCGCTGGCTACCCACCTGAAAGACTTTGCCTGATTTTTTGTGGGCATCGATTACCGCTTTCCCCTCGTCGATATGGTGAACCATCGGTTTTTCACAGTAGACGTGTTTGCCAGCCTGGAGAGCGGCAATCGAGATTTTGTCATGCCAGTGGTCGGGTACGCAAATCAGTACGGCATCAACGTCTTTTCGGGCCAGCACTTCCCGATAGTCTCGGGTTGTGAAGAGGTCATTGCCCCAAACTTCTTTTGCCCGAACGAGTCGCGGGTCGTAGAGGTCGGCCACGGCAACGACTTTTGTACCAGGTACTTTCAGCGCGCAATCGAGATCGTAATGGCCGATGATACCCGCGCCAATAAGGCCAATGTTGATCGTATCAGCCGCTGAGCGTGGTTTTAGCGGGGTAATCAAATGACCTGAGCCAGCGTGTAGACACCTTGTTTCGGCATTGGCCAGTGCGGTGCCACCCGCCAGCAAGGCGGTGGTGCCACTCAGTTGTCGGAGAAATTTACGTCTTGAATTCATCTATTTAAGAATAAGAATTTCGTTGATTTATAAGGAGTTAACAAAGCTGTACAAGGCCGTTGGATTTTCGATCATCAGGCGGTTCCAATACGCGCTCAGCCCGCGTCGGTCGAGTTCGTCGCGGAAGGTTGTCAGCAGGTACGTTAGGCCCGGTGAGCCGCCGTAGGAACGCCAGTACGTGTTTCGGGCGGCATCCATTCCGGCTGTAATCTGATCAGGGAAATCGGGGAGCAGCGTTTCAAGTAGTCGATACGTCCCGTTTTCTTCCCCTTTTTTCCACCGAAAGGCGCTATCAAATTCAACCCGAACGCCCGTTTTCAACAGCTCCCGATGATACGCTACGTCCTGACAACGATCTACGTGCGAGATGACCACGTGGCTCAGATCAGCACCGAGTTTAGCGAACAGCTCGGCTTGTTTTAGCGCATGACGACCCGCATTACTATGGGTCAGAATCGGTACGCCCGTTTCGCGGTGGGTATTGACCACGGCCCGAAAAATCAACTCCTGGTGCGGGCTTATCGGATCATCACCCGTGGCCAGTTTGATCATCCCGGCTTTGTGTGGCGTTCGGTCAATAATCGGCCCGTTGTAATCGTAGCGATCAATACCATCGACTACATCGGCGATGAACAGGCGCGTTAACTGATCTTCGGAATACTGATACCGCCAGTGGGATGGCGGGTAATATTGCTCCAGGTGAATGCCCGTTGGGGCCACAATCTGAATCCCGGTTCGGCGCGATACCTCCGCCAGTTTCAGTACGTTCCGACCGCAGTTAGCGGGCATCGTATCGACCATCGTTCGTCCGCCAGCCGCGTACACCTGTGTGAGTTCTGCCGATACCTTATCGACATCGTTCAGCAGAAAATCCGGGTTCGCCAGCGTCGGAAAGCTTTCCTCAATGATGAGGTGCTCGTGGGCATACGTAATGCCCGCCTGTGCGGGCGGAATATCACCTAAAACGGTTCGGATAAAGGACATAAGTACTACGGCTAATTTACAGTAGCATATTTTCAATTGAGATTTTTTTGTCATGCTGAGGTACGAAGCATCTTCGGTAGCAGCACCAATCCAAGTACCGAAGATGCTTCGTGCCTCAGCATGACAAAAAATAACCTAAGCTTTTTAGACTTGAGTACTTAAGGTAAATCAGGTTAGTGCTGAACGTTGACTTCTGTCTGCGGCACCACATTATTTCGCCAGCCGTTTCGCGACGTATCGGCTACATTATCAGGAATGTCAAGAATGGCACCCAGTTCGTACAAATCCTGTTGAAGCTGCTTCACATTCAAGCCATTAGCAGCTTCATCGTTTCGGAGTGATTGCACAGCCGCCAGTCCGGCCGCCTGCCCCATCGACATGGTTTGGGCCATCGACCGGCAGGACGCGTGGGCATCGTGCGTGGCCGAAAAACACCGACCAACGACCCAAACTGACTGACTCCCTTTCGGCACAATCGTACCGTAGTGAACGCCATAGATCCCTGAACCGGGAATATACTCCCAATAGGTTTCGTCGGCTCCGCTGGCATCATATCGGTGGTCTTCGATGGGTGCTCCGCAGAGAAAAATACGGTCGTCGGGCAACAGTCCCGCCAGGCATTCTTTTTTCGTTAATCGATGTTCGCCGTACACGCGCCGGGTTTCGCGAACGCCAATCTGGTGCGACAAACCAATGATATTGGCGTTTTGATAACCGGGTACGTCGTCCCGAAAAAAGTCTTCGTAAATGAACGCCTGTCGTCGCCCTTCCACTTCAGCTTTGGTCAATTCGTCGGCATTCAGCGCCGACAGACCGGCTACTTTCACGGCTACGGTTGAGATACACTTTTGCGCGTTCATCTCGTGGGCTGACCCTTCTTTTCGGGGCAAGGGATGGCGTCCGCTGGTAACGGCCTCGTTCATTTTTTGGGTCAGCATCGTTTTGCCACCCGCCCGCTCATACTCGTCCAGTTCGACATTGCTCATGCGGAAGGTCGTCGTCAGGCTTTGGGCGGGTTCGTGTTCTCCAGCAGTTTCATAGGCAAAACCCGCCAGATGACAGAAATCGGCATCGCCGGATGCGTCGATGACCCGCCGGGCCAGTACTTTCTGAAAACCGCCTTTATTCCAGAAAATACAGGCATAGTGCTCTCCTTCGGTTGCTACGTCGATCAGCGTGGTATGCAGGAGGTACCGAATGCCCTGTTGCTGAATCAGTTGATCCCAGATGAGTTTCAGGCGTTCGGGATTGTAGTTCACGCCCGTTCCGGCACCGTAGGTATTAGGCCGCAAAAACACTGCGCCCACTTTATCCAGTTCGTTCACGATGCGGTCGGGCCAGCCGCCCACAATTTTGCGCGGTCCGCCGTTGCGGGACGTAGCGCCGGGCGTAAAAAAGCCGTAAAACGTATCGAGCATCTGGGTAGACGTACCGCCCGGAAACCCGTACCGCTCGACCAGCATCACCGACAGGCTTTGATCGCGGGACGCAGCCGACAGCGCGGCCACGCAACCCGCCGAACCCGCCCCGATGACCAGAATATCGGTTTCGGCTAATAGCGGAATATGGAGATGATTGAAAACGGTTGCCATCTTATACACCAAACTGTTTTTTTACCACCTGTCGACTCATTTTCAGGCTTTCACGAATGGGCCGGGTGGGCTTGTACCCATATGGAAAAGCCAATTCGACGGTCATATCGCCCGTATAGCCAAGCTGTTTCAACTGGCGAGCAATCGCTCCGAAGTCCATAATGCCTTCGCCCAGCGCTTCCGACCAGACACCCGTCCAAAGGTGGTCGCGCAGGTGCATGTACACAATCTTATCCGCGTAGGTTTTCAGGAAGGTGGGCACGTCGACTTTGGCCTGAAATAGCCAGTCGAGGTCAGGGCCCAGGGCAATGTCGGGTACACGTTGCAGGGTATTTGTCAGATCATATAGCCCATTCTCTACTTCGTAGGTATGGTTGTGCAGGTTCGGAACGACCTTATATTGTTTGCCGATGGTCTGAATCTGTTTCAGCGTCTCAGCCTGTACGTCGAACTCCTCGGGCGTCTTTTTGCGTCGGGCATCCCCGACTGACAGGCCCAATACCCGCCCGTTTAGTTTCGCAATTCGTTCGATGACTTTTCCAGCAATGTCTACGTTTTCGGCCTGTTTGTTTTTGTCCCACATGCTCTGCCCATGCGATGCCCCAATCAGCGATACGCCGGTTTTCTGCATCAGATCGCCAATTTTCGCGACGGAATCGTCATGGTGTAAGGCTACATCCATCAATTCAATGCCGTCAAACCCGGCGTATTTCACATCGGCAAAGACGCTGTCGAGCACTGAAAAACAGTCATACTTTGGCATATCGGACGAGAATACCCATACATGAGCACTCACCAGCGGTTTTTGATGGGGCATATCCGCAAGCGACACCTGTTGAGCGAGGGCCAACGACCCGGCCGCCGTTCCTAAAAATGTGCGTCGGTTCATCATAGCTGCTCTGGTGTAAGGGTATCTGCCTGATCGCTTACGTAGGACGGTATGCCCACGTTCTGGTATAGTCTGGCGAGCCGGTGGGCGTGTTCGTCATAAGCACTTTCGAACAGCGTAACGGCCCGCTCCGAACCGACCACGTTGGCTGCGGATAAGACGTTTGGCGGATGCCCGGCCTCGGTAAGCCGTTGGGCTGTTTCGGCTTTGATGCAGTTCACGACCACCGCCCCGCCTACGGTCGAACCCGGCGCTACGGGTGTATCCAGCCCCGGAACGGTAATCATGGCATCGCCAACGGGCGCGCCCGTGTCCAAAATCAGGTCGGCAAAGTCGCTTAATTTTTTACCATCAGCTCGTTTGCTGGTGCTTTTTTCAGCGTGTTGTTTGGTGATCAGCGCCACAACCTTTACGCCCTGTTGCTGAAATAATTCAGCCATTTCGATGGGCACTACGTTACAGCCACTGGACGAGATAATCAGAGCTGAATCCAGATTCGAGAGGTCGTAATTACGCAGGATACGCTGGGCCAGTCCCGGTACGTTTTCCAGAAACATGGCCTGCCGTTGCCCGTTAGCCCCGACTACGAGGTTATGAAACGAAAGCGATAGTTCGACAATGGGATTGAAGCCTGGAAACGAGCCGTATCGCGGCCACATTTCCTCGACCATAATCCGGCTGTGGCCACTACCAAACAGATGCACCATGCGTCCGGCGAGAATGGTCTGGCTAAACCAGTCGGCGGCTTGCTGAATGGCTTGTGACTGTGCTTCTATGGTGTCCAGCAAAGCCCGGCTCTGCTGGATGTATTGTGATGTGAGGTTCATGATTTGTAGATTGATAGTCAGGACTTGTCAAGATTGGTAAGAAATTGTCAAATGTGGTCAAGGTTGGTCAGGTGTGGTCAATTCCTGACAATCCCTGACTATTTCCTGACTCTTTTTCACTCTTTCAAAAAGGCCGCAGCACCGATAGCCCCGGCCCAGTCTTCAAAATAAGCTTTACGTATCGTCGTCTTTTTACCCGCCGGTCGCCATTCAAACAGATCAAAAAAGGTGTGAAGCGGGTCCAGCAAAGCCCGGTCAGCCTGCATGATACCGCCACCCAGCACGATGACTTCCGGCGAGAACGCATTGGCGAGCGAGGCCAGTGACACGGCCAGTTGCCGGATCGACGTGAGCCAGACCTGAGTGGCCAGCGGTTCGCCCTGCTGATACCCATCGACCAGTTCATGTGTAGTCTGGTAGCGGCCAAACGACCGCCGACCCACCGTTACGTTACCGATGGCATCTTCCACACTACCAGGCATGTTGGTAATATCGAGATGCACACTATCGGCATGGATGGCTGTATGTCCGAGGTGACCCGCCATCTGGAAGAAACCCTGGTAGAGTTGTCCCTTCAGCAACAGGCCACCTCCTACGCCCGTGCCCAGCGTGAGCATCAGCCCATGCTGTACGCCTTTTAAAGTTCCGAAACGAGCTTCGGCCATCAGAGCTGCATGGGCGTCGTTCAGCACCCGAACGGGCTTATCCAGATAGGCTGACCAGTCGAATCCTTCGAGCCCCTGCAACCGGCCAGGCATACAGGCAATGGCCGTGTTATTGGGCGTAGGCAAACCCGGTGCCGACAAGCCAATGCTCAGAATCGATTCGGTGGTCTGCTGGCTCAACGCCTGAACAGTATCCGCGACCGCTCGTTGCCAATTCCCGTTCTCACCGTCGCCGGTTGGCGTAATCAACTGATGGAGAACCGTTCCTGTGATCGTGTCGATCAGTACGCCTTTGATGCGGGTACCGCCTAAATCAATGCCGATTGCCTGAGTCAAATTGGTTACTGAATTATTGATTATTGAGGTTTTGGTGATCAGCCACTAATCACTAAATCTGTCCTTCGCTGATGCTCCAGCCGCCATCGACGGACAGCACCTGACCCGTGGTGAACCGGGACGCGTCGGACAGAAAATAGACGGCCGCACCATCGAGGTCGCCGGGATGGCCAATGCGTCCGCCGTCCAGCGGCTGTTTGGTCTGGATAAACGACAAAATAGTATCATCCTGAGCGGCCCGCTGGGCCATGGGTGTTTCGACCAGGGCCGGAGCCAGTACGTTGATCCGTATATTGTTCGGTGCGTAATAGGCCGCGATTGATTTGGTGAAGCCAATCACCGCCGATTTAGTGGCGGCATAGGCATGGGTAGCGAAATAGGCGGGCGAAGGTCGTGAACCCAGCACCGACCCCATGTTCAAAATAGTGCCGCCGGTTCCCTGTTCCAGAAACGCCTGCACAGCCGCCTGATTGGACAGCATGAGCGATGTCAGATTCAGAGAAAAGGTGTAATTCCAACCGTCGATACTCAGTTCGTGGAGCGGACCATCACCAAAGCGTCGGCCGCTGCCACCCGCTACGTGGTAGAGCCCGTCGAATCCACCGAAAGCCTCCTGACAGCGTTCTATAGCCGTTTGAGCTGTGGCTGGCTCTGTTGCGTCACCACTGATGGCAATGCCCCTACCTTGCAACTGGACTTCGGCTAGCCGACCATTTCCGGCATCACGCCCGACTACGATGACTGATGCCCCTTCTTCGACAAACGCTTTAGCCGCCGAGAAACCCAGACCGGTCGTTCCGCCGATAATTACAATACGTTTCTGCGCTAACCACTGACCCATGTCATCGAATTCGTTGCTTCCCTTTTTTCTATGACGAAGGTAGCAACATTCCTAGTCAAACCAAATAACTTATTATAATAAGTTATCAATATATAGTATATAAATCTGTTTATCAGTGTTTTAAAATATATATTACAGTATATATTATTATAAGTAACCCAAGACTTGGAGCAACATTTATACTTGATGTATTATCTTTATAGGTGATATGACTGACCAGCCCAACCGCATTCCACAGTACCAATATTTATATGAAACGCTCCGGCAGGACATTATCCGGGGGGTATTCAAAGCGGGGGATTTATTGCCTTCCGAAAGTGTACTACAACAGCAGTACCGGCTAACGCAACCTACAATTCGGCAAGCGCTATCGCTACTAGTCCAGGAGGGCTATATCAAGAAACATCAGGGAAAAGGCAGCATCGTACAGGCGATTCCGATCGGGTTGGGGGTCATGTCGCTGCAAACGCATGTTGCGCATATTGACGAGAACGAGGCAGTCTCAGAAGGGCTTTCCGCTGAAGTGATTACCACGATCATCCTGGCCAAACCCATTCTATGCCCCTTTCCTAACGAACTGTTGTTTTACCCCACTGATGAGACGCCAGATACCCAATATTATTGTCTGGAGCGACTTCGGTCGGTGAACGGTAATCCCGTGTTTTTCGAAAAGTTGATTTTACCGAATCGGTATCTACCCAATTTATCACGTCAACGGCTGACGAACCGCTCATTTTTTGATCTGCTGCGAACAAAATATGGCCTGGTGGTCACGGGGGGGGAGCAAAAAATTCAGGCCTTGCCTGCTGAGAACCACATAGCCAATCAACTTCAGGTTGAACCGGGCAGTCCCGTTTTGAGGCTGGAAAAACGGATTGACACCAATAAAAGTGATTTTAGTTTTTATTCGCTCCTATTCGCCCGTACCGACCAGTTTTTGCTGCAAGGGCGGTTCTGACACCCTTAACCGCTATCAATCCGCTTCGGTGACCTTACCCCCCACCACAAACGTTTCGCCGATATTTAGTTTCTCGGCCATGTAATAGGCCATGAAATTGAACGGGATAATGTTGTGAAGGATAGATAAGTGTTCGTCAACCGCATTAGCCGATTGAACGGGGACTTCAACCGTGAACACATGTGCTCCCGCTTTTGTGATCATCTCCGATAGTCGTTGTGTCCGTTCATAGGCTGGTCCCTTCGCCAGAATCTGAATCACGATACTGTCTTTAGCCGTTTCTTTTGGACCGTGGTCGTACTGCGCCATTGGAAGGCCGTGAAAATTCAGTTTTGTGCTCTCGCTCAGAATAAGGGCGGCCTCGTAAGCCGTGCCAATGTTGGGACCGCTACCCGTTACGTACATGCCGTGAATAGGAAATTGGCTACGGACCGCCAGCACCTCTTCGGCCAGTTTGTGGCCCTGCTCGCGGTACTGCTGAAAGTTTTCAGCGATCAGAGTTACGGCTGCATCGGGCGAAAGTCCAAACCCTTTGAACAGGGCAATCAGCGTGTTGACGTAGGTTTTAGAAGATGAGTAGTATTCTTCCCCCGCCATGATAGGTACTACGCGGGCCACATTCGGCGCAGTACACAGATCGCTGGTTGAGTAGTTCGATACCGCTACGTACTGATCGACTATTTCCCGACACCAGAGTACTTCGCTGCTTCGGCCCGATTGCGAGAGCAATACGGCCATTGGCGCTTTCTGGCCTTTAGTGCTGTAGTATACATATTCTGACGCCAGCTCGGGCTGGATTGGTACCCCCATGTACTTAAATGCTAATGGAGCAAAGTAGGATGACCCCATACCCAGGTAGGGTACGTATACCGGCAAGGAAGTAGTGGGGCTGTTCAACACGTCCCTGGCTCGGGCCGGTATTTCCAGAATTTCGTTCAGAATAGGATTCATAGCGGTTGGGTTAGAGGTGGTTTTTCGTACGATAAGGTTAGTGCACCAATGATCGCCAGCGCAATGCCCAGCGATTCAATTATGGAAAGACTTTCGTTCAGGAAAATCATCGCCAGTATTATTGTAAAAACAGGCTGCAAGGCACCCGCAATTGTGGTCACTTTAGACGCTTTGCCTTCGGCGCTGTAAGCCGCAAAACTAGCCAGCACGCCAAGGCCATTGAGCATACCTGCCAGCGAACCGATTGCCAGCGTTTTGGTGGACATGGCAAAGTCTGCCCAGCCAAAAACAACGAATAAAAGCGCAATCAGCACCGAGGAGATGATGAAGCTCACATACGACCATTCGGCTGAAATATAGTTGGTTGTCTCTTTCTGGGCCGCACTAAACACCCCCCAGAAAAACAACGCCACCAGCGAATACAGCAGCCAGGAGTTCAGACCGATACTACTAAAAAAAGCGGTTGGGTTGTCGAACAACAGTGATTCGCCCGAAAGCATGACCACAGCAGGAATGGCCAGCAAAATGCCGATCCCGTTGACCCAGTTCAGCTTTTCCCTGAACACTAGCAAGGCTATTCCGATGGTCACGAGGGGATACAGATTCGTTACGGGTATTACAATAGCGGCCAGTCCTCCCGACGTAAAGGCCTGGTATACGGCAACATTGCCAATGACCGCCAGAACACCCGCGACCAGACCCCACAGAATACCTTTACGATTAGGCGTCGTGATTCTGACCTTTTTGATCACCAGCGGCAGGGTCAGGAGCATTCCTATGCTGAACAGCACATGGTTGGTAAACGGGCTGACCTGGTCAGAGATCAGCTTGGCCACAACGCCCCATGTGCCCCAGAAAAAGGCAGCTGCTATCGAATACAGAATCCAGTGTTTCATATAAATTGAATGAGTGAAAGAGTGAATGAGTGAAAGAGCGGGCTGGCGCGTCAACAAGAATTATATGCCATCCATTCGCTGGGGTGCCAGCCCGCTCATTCACTCATTCACTCTTTAAAAAGCGCGGCACTACCCAGAATACCCGCCTGTTCGTGCAGTTCCGAGATAAGAACGGTGGTTTTATAGGCTTTAAAGGGACGTAATAAGCCGGGCGTTTGCAATTGATCTCTTTCGTTTTTGCTGAGTCCCTTGGCAATACCTCCGCCCAGCACAATGACGTCGGGGGCGTAGAGGTTTATGTAATTATCGATGCCGGTTTTCAGGTAGCCAAGGTACTCGTCCACGATCGCTTCGGCATCCGGGTTCCCGCTATGTTTCTGGGCAAAAATCGACTCGGCAGTCAGGGGTACCTCCGGGTACTTCTTCGACCATCCCAGGCGGGTTGCGATCCTGCCAACGCCAGCTCCCGAAACCAGCGATTCGAGGCAGCCCGTTTTGCCACAGTAACAGACAAAATCGTTGGTGGTAATGGTCATGTGGCCGCCCATATGCGCAAACGGTAGTTGTCCGTCGAGCTTCCCGTCAATCGTAAAGCCAACGCCCAAACCCGTTCCCAAGGTGAGTACCAGAACGCGACTGACCGGAACGCCGGAACGCCCCCGCCCGTGTCCATAAATCGCTTCGCCGAGGGCTACCACACGCGCGTCGTTGTCCAATCGGCAAGGCAAATCGTGCTGTTGCTGAATGTGAGTAGCCAGCGGATAATCGTCCATAAATTCCAGAAAACCATAGGTTGAGTCTACGGTTCCGTCGGCAAAGACGAAACCCGGTACGCCTATGCCAACCCCCGCCAGAAAAGCCTGTTCAGTAGCCGCTTTGCGTTTAAACTGACTGATCGCTTCGCCAATGGTTTTCAAGAATT
Organism: Spirosoma sp. SC4-14; assembly: GCF_037201965.1. Taxonomy (NCBI): domain Bacteria; kingdom Pseudomonadati; phylum Bacteroidota; class Cytophagia; order Cytophagales; family Cytophagaceae; genus Spirosoma; species Spirosoma sp. SC4-14. The sequence goes on from NZ_CP147518.1 coordinate 4,748,713, forward strand.
GATCCCCATCTTTGGTTTCGGTTGGGGTAATGAGTATGCCTTCTACCTGACCACTACTCAGATTGACAAGCCCGATTTTGGTTCGAGTCCCTCCAATGTCGATGCCGATTGCGAGCGTTTTCAAGTATAGGTTGAGGCTAATTTATTTAGTTAAACGGAACAGTTGCTTTTTTTCCCGGTTTACCTAATTAATCTTGCGTAGAGTTCCTAAATGGAGAGTTGTAAACTGGTCATTTTTCAAATCACCTAGCACTACAACGTTAAGCCTCACTGAATGTACTGTACCTGAAGCCTTGTGGTATTATGAGCCTTCTCTTTAAAAAAACAGCCTAAATGTATGCAACCGATTATGGCCTAAAACCGTCTTGAGTTTGCCTTTTTCGAGGGGTAGTGTCTGGTCGTCGGTTTCAATATGCGTTGTACTGAACCCTTTTTCGATTGGACTAGCAGCCGAAATCGTAACCGGCTTGTTTTCATCCGCCACATTCCACACCCGTAACACAACCCCTTTCTCAATCCCTTCTTCAGCCGGTTTTAATGCCCAGATCACAGTATTAGGTTCTGAAAACGAGATGAGAGAAAACTGCTTTCCATCATAACCTGGTCCACCTTGTACGGCATGAGCAATTAGCGGATTTTGGTGTTCCAGGGAAAACCGCATGGCTTCGTTCGATTTAAAGCGTCCGGTGTGTGGTTTCAACGCGAAGTAATGCTCGAAATAGGAGTCTCCATCCTGATTGACCATACCTAAGGCATTATCGATCTGGCCAGCGGCCAGTACGTTCAACTGGGGCGTGTGATCATCTAACTTCGTATTGGTACTCTTACCAACTTTCATAAAATACGCATCCCGGTTGGATAAAATCATCCCATTGCCCTCATCCGACATATCTGCAAAATGATTCATCGCCAGCCAGTCAAACCGACTTGCCGTATCCGCATAATGGCCGCCTTTTGTGATCGATTTAACGTGCAGAATAGCTCCCGCTTCTTCGTGCCACGTATCCGGCTTGTCGAGATTCAACGAAAAGGAATAGGTAATGGGCTTGGCATCCAGATTCTGGGTAATGTAGTTTTCAATTTCAATGCGTTCGCTGTTGTTAAAAAGGGTCAATTTAGTCGTGTGTTTAATCGGCTTGTAAGACGAAGCCACCAGCGTAGCGGAAACGGAACCCTTATTTTCTAGTTTTATTTTTTCACCCGCATTGCCTGTACCTGAGCCTAGATCATTGGCGTATAATTTATCAATTGCCTTGATGCATTCTCGGTTGGTCGATTTATCAATCAAACTCGTAATAACGCCCTGTGCAGTGAATTTCAGTTTATAAAATTTATTCTCAATAGTACTATCCGTTACGACAAGATTAGTTGGAAAAACAGTCGGTTTTGTAGTTTTCTGTATGTCAAATACTTTATAGCCTAGTGAAGGAATATTGGTGGCTAAAATCCGGAGATAGGGTTCTCCTTTTTTCGTAATCAATTGAAAAGGGACCTCTTTACGCTCTGCTTTATCAATAACCCGAATGGCTGCTGAGCCACTATAAGGATAATCACTATAATCCGTTCGAGTCCAGTTTAAGGGATTGAAGACATAAAATGTCTCCGTAGCGCTTCGGGGTTTTGTAATTAATTGACCCAGTCGTTTCAGTGATCGATTATAGAGGGTATCCACATAGCTTATAAAAGTGGCAGCCGTTTTCTTTTGCCAATCGGCTCGTTGTTTGCGGGTAATATGCGGCCCATCGGCTGTCCAGTCGTGTTCGAAATACATACCACACGCCAGCCAGGCTTTCTCTTTTTGGGCGACTAGATCGGTCGCGAAGGTTTTATCTTTCAAGGCGATCATGGTATAGAGCGCTTCGGCCGTTCGTAGCTTTTCGACGGCCCGTTTTACTGACGCTGATACTTCGGCCAGCGAGGCAAAACTATTCCCCCATTCGGTGCTGCCATAGGAGATGGTTTCGGTCGGTAAGGAAGTGCCATATTGCTTTTCAAAATCTTTAAAGAAGTCGATTTCGTTTGAGACTATGACCTGATAAGCAGAATCCGACTTCTCCCTGGCAATTTTAGGGAAATTACTGGTGAGTGTTTTCAGGTCATCCCCCCCTTTGCCAAAAGCCCCGGCGATCGCATACGGGTAACCGGGATCATTCATCAATGCCTTACAGTCAATAACCGCATTGGCCTGATGCGAGGCTTCCAGGTACGTTCCCAGATTATAGCGGTACTCTTTCCGGTTGGTGATCATGGATGGATTTACCGAATACCATTTCATCAATACCTGTTGATCGTCCAATCCTTTATACCAGTACATTTGATGTTTATGCCGGTCGAGACCCGTTACTTTAGTCGCACAGGCGCATACCCCTTTCCAGGAATAGTGAGCGCCTGACCCAGCCCATAACGACGATAATCCCAGGGGCAACACCTGATCTTCCATATTCAGGACCAGAGATAAGTCAAGGCTGTATTTTCGTTTCAGCGAACCAGCATAATACATATCACGAAGGGTGGCTTCGGCGGGTGCTGCCCCCAACAACACAATCATTGAATTGAGCGGCACCGTAATCTTACCGGCTTTAATCTGTTTAATAAGTTTGTCAAACTGTGCCGCCGAGCGTGTTTCCCGATAGTTATACACCCAATAAGAGCCATCGCAATTCCATTTACTTTGCAGATTATAAGGCAGATGAGCCGTAGAATCATTAAGCTTAATATAATAATCCAGCATCTCAGAAAACGCCTTTTTATAGGTTTCTTCATCGCCCGTCCACATAAAATCAGTGTGATCGTCGTTGGCCAGGTATATTTTTTTCGGCTGTGCCTGAAGAGTAAATGCGAAGATTATTAAAGAAAGGGTGAGAGTAACTATTTTCATAACAGGTTAAACCATTTAAACTATGCATACCAGTAGCACCACCAATCCACTCAATACCCTGGATTCTATGTAAACGCTGCATTCAGGCTGATTTCCCGGTAAGGAATCGGAAAAAGTTTTCGTTCGGGGGCAACGCTCCTATTTTTAAGGGTTACATCCAGCGTACTGTATTTGGCTAGGTGCATCGTGGCTACGTCTTTTCCCCAGCGAATCAGGTCGTGCCAGCGGTGGCCTTCAATACAAAGCTCCAGCCGACGCTCTTTCTCCAAAGCCAGTTGTGTATCGGCTGACGAAAGACCGCTTAGGTTAGCCAGTCCGGCACGCTTCCGGATGACATTTATCTGCGCAAGGGCCTCGGTCGTTTTACCTGTTTGATTCAGTGTCTCGGCATACAGCAAGACGACATCGGCATAACGCAACACTGTCCAGTCGTTCTCACCTTCGTTGAGCTGGGTAATTTTATAGACAAATTTTTTCGACCAGTAGTAAATCAGGGCATTACTACCAAATTTATACACACTCAGAAACGCATCCCGACGCAGACCGCCAGCCTCAAAAGCGTCATACAAATCCTGCGTTCCAATGTTTGTTCCCCCGCCGTGACCCCCACAAACTGGTGCAAATACGAAGGCAAATGAATTGCCTTCGCCAAATCCACTGCTAACGTACTGGACCGCAAACATAATTTCGTCATTGTTATCTTTCCCCAGGCCAAACACGTCAGCCAGGTTGGGCAGAATCCGGTAGGTACCACTGTTGATTACCTCGGCCAGCTTGGCTGCGGCTTCCGCGTATTTTTTCTCCTGCACATACACTACCAGGTTAAAGTACATCAGCGCCCGTAGAAATTTTGCTTCGCCGATGTACTGGTTTTTAAGCGTTGCGTCCATCATTACAGACTCAATCCGGGCTAGAATTATATTGGAACCCGCAATGGTTCGGTAGGCATCATTCCAGGCCGTTGAAACCCCGGCAGACGTTGACCGCCAGGTTAGTTTGTCATATTCACCACTACCGGATTCACTTTCGGGAAACGACTGCGTATTGTCGGAAGGCAGTTCGGTATACTGCCAGAAACTATTCTAACCTAAGTTGTGCGATATACGATATACTTACAAAAAAGTGATCTTCCCCCAGAAAAGCGCTCCAGTATAAAGTAGAGAAAATCGGGCAATGGTAGTATCTTATAACAAGTAGACAATTGTCATGAAGAAAACCAAGTTCACCGAAGCCCAACCGGGTGGCCAGAGCCATCGTCTTTGCCCTCAAGCAAGCTGGGACTGGAGTGGTCGTGGCCGAAGTATGTCGCAAAATGGCATCAGCGAGGCTACCCAAATCTTGGTTTCTTACCAGCCTTCAAACCTAAAGACCGTCGCGGTAGCCTCAAGTTACACGACTCATCTTGGAATCGTACAACGGCTCAAATCTAAAGGGTGATGCGGCAGTATCTTGTATTGATCCTTTTGCATACGATAACTCGACCGGTACGCCGGAGCGGGCTATTCCCTTGAATGCTTCGTCATACACACATGGTCCGCCATTGCGGTCGTTTAACCATGGTTGAATTGAATCGGACCGCCAAAGCGGTTTATCTCCAAACTTGCCTAAAAAAGTCTCCAGTCAAATGTAACAAGTCCAGTGCTGATCTGCATTGTTTTGGGTAGTCGCCCTCTCCGTACAGCAGGCCCTACACAATGTAGGCAGATTTAACTTTCGAATCAATATTATAGGGGCAAATAGGCTGTCGGGGCAACCGACTTCGTCCCCCCATTTGCGTTGTATTTCCAGCCAGGTCCGCTTCCAGTCGTTCGGATACTGGTCGTGCCACTTGATCACATCGGCAATACACTGATAAAAGGTGCTTTGGGCAGGAACCGCTTTCAAGCTCTCCCGAACAATGAGATTAACGTCGTTGCTCACAAACGCCAGCGCATACATAGCTCCTACATAGACGCCCCCATACCAGCCGTCGCCATAGTTCATGATATGCCCGATTGGATCGCCGATCTTGACAGCCGTATTGGGCATACCGGGTGACATCAGTCCCGAGAAATCAGCTTCGATCTGGAAGTAGATATCGTCAGCATGGGGGTTGTTGAGCCAGTGCCCCGATTCGGGTGCAGTCATCCCGTTCAGGACATTGTAACGACCGACCTGGTTGGCGTGCCACAGCATGTAGTCGGCTTTGGCGAAGGCGTTGGCATGGTCACTAACGGGCGCGTCGAGGCCTTTTTTCTCGAACACATCCACAAAGGTTAGATCCATGTAGAGATCATCGTACAGGCCGGGGTTGTCAATCATCGTTTTTTTGATGTAGCCATCATACCAGGGAATGGGCTGATAATCATTCATCATAGTCCCATTAAATTTGAATTCGGTTGGCCCGCCAAAGGTGCAGCCAATTAGCTGACCAGCCCAGCCGCCCTTGATCTTATCCTGTAACGTTGCTTTTGTCATGGTTACAGTAGCGGGTATAGCGGTTCCTTTTCGCGGAAGCATCGGTGCCGGATTGAACGCAGACAAGATCAGTAAGGGAAGAATGAAATAACTTTTTTTCATGGGGTTAACGACAAAGGTTAGCGTAATTGAGGGGTAAATACGGTAATGCATCAGCCTCATGCCGGTGATACAGGGGTGCCTGAGCACCCAATGACCGTTTCGCCATTTACAAATTTTATTTTTGGAACAACCGTATCACTCAGTGCACCAACTAAACTCCTAATCGATTGGTAATAACATAGTTGCCACATAGTAACTATCATCAAAAACGTTCACTTAATTCTCCGATCAGACAGTAGAATCTGTATGATAAGCGGTGCTTTTAAATGCCTCATTTGCTGTGTCTTACAACTCTTTCAATTTGAAATAACAGAATAGCGGCCACTGATAGGCGAGTAGTCCCTTTGCCGATAGCCCCCAGATGCCGATCTGCTGGGCACGGGCTCTTTGCTGACATACCAGAAGCCCGATCATTAACAGAAACACTGATTTCATGAAGTTAACCATTCGTTAGCTGTCAAACAGGCAATGGGTTCGTTATTCCCGGTTTTAGGTGCATGGCCACACAGACTATCGTCTACAGTCAGGTCCAACAGACCGTAAGCATTGTTATAGAGTACCCAATTGCTGTAACGATTTCCGTACATAAGTCCGCAGGCTCGTCAGGGCTACGTTGAGGGTGTTGTAAACTGTTTTCATGGATATGTCCATCACTTCAGCGGCTTGCTGATACGTCAGTCCTTTCATATACACGAGATACAGAATCTCTTTCTGGCGATTCGGCAGTTTGTTCAGTTCCGCTCTGACTACCCGGTTCTGCTGCTCGATCAATTCCTGCTGCATTACATCCTGCTCGTACGGCTGACTAAAAAAATTGGCCTGATCGAAAAGGTACTCCTCTGAAGTCAGCTTGTTCGACCGGCTCACCGTATCCAGCAGCCGACGACGTAGAGCCCGGTAGAGGTAAAACCGGATGTTATCCGTAGCCCCCAGCCGATCCCGGTTTTCGTATATATGCAGAAACAGCGTATGCAGGCAATCTTCGACGAGGGGCTTATTCCGAACCAGGTTATACCCATACCGATACAGGTCTGCCGCAAACAAATTATAAAGCTGCGAGAAAGCGTCACGGCTGCCGGCACGACAGGCATTCCACAGTTGAATGTGCTCGCTGGTAGTCAGTCGGTTATTCATGGATGGGCTCTAAAGAATTACTGAAATTTCACCAAGCTTTTATCGGCAATCAGGATGGGGGCGTCATAGATCGGAATATCGGTGAAGGTGTAGATAGCCCCCGTTTTTTTCCATTGACTAGGCGGAATTTCGTACACGCCACCTGTGATGATGTCTACGTAAACCGGCGTGTCTATGTTGGCGTTGGCAAACGTGAACGACAGCTTACGGGTAGCGTTCGACTCAACGGGAATGTAATCGTTCGCCCAGATCGTAAACACCTGCTTCTTCGTGTCTTTGTGCTGGTAGGCATACACCGCCAGACTCCGGTCGGTACCGGGCGAAAAGGTCATTTCATCTTTATTTTGAGGAACGAAAGTCCGATTATAGGTATGCTCCAGCTTTTTGATACGTTGCAGCGAATGATCGAAGATGGCCGTTACGTTCTGAATGGCGTAGTAGGCCATTTTAGGCCGGATGGCCCGTTTTGTTGAGTCAGACTTGATGATTCCTTTGTAGTTGAGCCGGTTGATGGGTCCGTTGGTATACGCCATTTCGATAATACCAAACACGCTCGTTTCAATGTCGTGACCCAGATCGCCCAGCATCCGGCGGGTGTCCCATTTGGCCTGCGTCAGCTCACTCCACTCGTAATCACCAAGCGCCCCCCTACCAAAACCGGGACTCGACGGTGCGCCGTTTTCGCCCTGACGTAGCGGAATATTCGGCGCGTATTTATCCAGAACGGCGCGTAACTGCATCACTTTGGGATAGTGCGAATCGGGGTTGTAGGTATAGTCGTGGTAGGTGAAATTATTGAACAGGTTGATCTTCTTTTTCTCGGCCAGCACCTTGAAAAACCGGTCGGCATAGTCCAGGCCGATATGCCCCAGCGCCAGCCCGGATACCTTCGCATCGGGTTGGATGCGTTTGATAATGTCGATGGTTCGAATGTTTAGGGCCGCGGCTTTCTCGGGGGTGTTTTCCTGGTTGTCGCCGAAGTTGGGTTCATTCCAGATTTCCCAGTCAACCACTTTGTCTTTATACCGTTTCACCATCGCTTCCACCCAACGGTCCCAGGCTTGCAGGGCTTCGTTGGACGTGGGCACCCCGGCCCCTAAATTCGACCCGCCCCCATTCGGGTAATTATGGTTGCCATAGGAGGTTTGCAGCCAGGGTTTCAGTCCCCGTTTGTGAGCGTCGTCAATGATATGATCGAGCCACGCCCAGTCGTACTGCCCTTTTATCTTCTCGGTCTTATCCCAACCGGCCTGCATCCGCAACCGCTTGATTCCCAGCGGCACGAGATATTCCTTGTACTGGTCATAATCGGTAAAGTCGCGGTCCATCGTCTCGCAACCAATCAGCCAGTTAGATGATTCAATTTCGTTAGTAGACCGGGGTTTTACGGTACCCAATCGGGGAAGAGAGACCGAAAAGTTTGACTTCACCCGGTCTTTCAACGTATCAATCGTCTGGGCGAAAACCGATCCGCTCGTCATTTGGAGTATAAAAAGGGCAGCGATAGGTGCGTTCAACCAGTTACTCTTCATTTTAAAAATTATATTAATTACCTAATAACCAACGGCTTAATGTATTTTTTGTCATTTTTCCATCCACTCCCAAATCCCTACCGACCTGCCGATACACTTCCGGGCACAGCCTTAACTCGAAGATAGCCGGTCGTTTTTGCGGGTGTCGATAGCCGGACGACAATGCGACTCAGGCCCGGATTGGGCGAATCCTGCATATTCCTTGCCGCAGAAACATCCTCAATGTCGATGGTTGTACCAACTGGCGATTCAACGAGTAAAGCCAGCGACTTACCATCCTGGCGCAACAGCAACCCGTTGGGCGTTCGGGTTATGGCCGCTTTGGTGAGCCACTGCCACGACGCGTCGACGGGCTTATTGCCGGTGGTCCATTGATCTTCGATAGTCACCGATCGGTCGGCATTGAGCGTTAGGTCGCGTTGAACATGGGTGACCTGATTCCGGTAAAGAGACGTCAGATCGACCGAGTTTCCCATGCTCCCTTTTTTGGTCGGTAAGGGTTTGACTTCGCCTTTGCCGGTGATGTCCTGATACGCCCCATCAAAGCGGAGAATGTTATGTCCCTCCGGGCCAACCCGGAACGTAGTCCAGCGGGTACTGGTTTGGGCATAGCTCCAGAGATCGAGTTTAGCCGCCCGCATCTTATCGTAGCTCTCCGTTCCCAGATCCAGCGCCCATCGAACACCATCGGCTTCGAGCACGAAACTACCCACATCCATATGCGCGTGGGAGTGATTGGGCGTTCCTCCTTTCAGGGCCACAAAGGTTGCCAGCGGGTCATTCCAGGCCGACCGCATAACCGCCATGGGCAATACGCCCTGCGAGGTCCAGTGGCGGGGTGGTGCCGTCGTGGAGGAAGCGGCTAGCGTCGGCTCCCACCACAGTAGTTCGAGGGGCGTGTGCCGGTTGGGGTGAACGCTGCTTTTGGCAGTCGAAATCGCTGCCCGATACAGTTCATGCACGTCAGCCACTTCCTGCCGGGCCAGATCCGGGCGATGATTTTCGCGCGCAAACCAGATCATAATGGGCTCGTTCTGTATTTCGGCGTGGTAGTCGGAATAACTGAAGTCCAGGCCACTCGGCCCTACCATTTGAAGGTTATAATCAGCCGTTTTGAGGAAGCCGGGAAACTGTTCCAGCCCATAACTAGTACCCAGTGCTGACCGGAGTGCTTCGATGAGCAACACATGAAACGTGGTGCCATACGACCAGTAGCTCGGCCCTTCAGGATAGGCTCCATCCGGCGCGTAAACGGCTCCCGCATGAGGCAGGTTTTTGATGGCCCGGTCAATAATCTGCCTGGCCAGTTCGGGCTCACGTTCGGCAATCGCCAGGGCACCTACTGTTAGTCCACCATGGCAAACCTGCGTCCAGTTAAAATCACCGTCGACCCAGCTACCATTTCCTTCCGACACGTCCAGCGATGGCAGTAAGGCATTTTTGACAATGGATCGGGCAATTTGGTCCCGTTCATCGGGTGTCAGCTCAGCATACAGCCAGTCGAGACCAATGCCAGCCGCCAGCGCCCCTTCGCCCACGTCCAGAAAGTGGTTCGGTGCCCAGTCGGGCAGAGCAGCCAATTGCAAAAGCTCCTGACGCGCCCGGTTCAGAAATCGTTGGTCGCCCGTTAGCCGGTAGCTCATAGCGAGCGTTAGGATACGACCCTGAACGGTACGCATCGGCCCGAATTTGAAGCCCGTTGACGGGTACACGATTGGTTCGGCAGTCAATGCCTGTTCGGCAGTTTGCAGGATATACGCACGAAGTTGTCGGGAAACCGAATCGCTCTGGTTCTTCACCTTATTAAATTGGGCGGCATTGGCGAACAAACGCGGGTGGTCGGGCAGGTGCTGAAGCTGCACCTGCGCGTGAGCAAACGTACTCAGCCACAGCAGCAGCGAGAGGCACAACAAGCGGTTTAAAGGTCGCATTGGAGCAGATATTTCATCCCGGCGGGATTGTTGTCAATCGTTTCAAACACGGCCTGCGCGTCGGCTAAAGGCGAAATCTGGGTAATCAGCGCATCGAGCGGTAGGGTATCCGAAGCGGCCAGCGCAATGGCTTCATCGAAATCTTCGGGTTCATACACCCGCGCCCCGATCAGTTTTAGTTCGCGCCAGAAAAAGCGGAACAGGTCGACCGCTTTAGGTTCGGCATGGATGGCCACCATAACAATTCGCCCCCGCACCCGCGCCAGTTGCGTCATAGCGGCAACGCCAGCCTGCACCCCCGACACTTCAAAAACAACATCCGCCATTGCCCCCTTTGTGAAGTCTTCCACCTGGGCAACCAGATCCGTTTCTTTGGAATTGACCGTTGCCAGCCCCATCGACTCGGCCAGTTTCAAGCGGGTCTCGTTAACTTCCGAAATAAGTACATTAGCGCCTTTCTGTCTGGCGACGAGCGCGATCAACATCCCGATCGGTCCGCCACCGATGATCACGACATTCTCATTAGCCTGCACTTCGCCAAGCCGTACATCGTGACAGGCAACGGCCAGTGGTTCTACCATAGCGCCGAGCGTAAGGGGCAGGTTTTCGGGTAGTCGGTGCAGGGTGTAGACCGGTACGTTCCAGTATTGCTGCATACCGCCGGGCGTATCGATGCCAATGAATTTCAGGTTCTGCCCAATGTGCCGAACGCCGTTGTCGACAGCCACTTCCTGCCCCGGCTTGAGTGGCCGAACGGTTACCCGGTCGCCGGGTTGCCAGCCCGTAACCCCCTCGCCTACCGCATCAATTTCGCCCGACACTTCGTGACCAATCACCTGCGGCAACGTGAGCCGTTGGGCCATTGCCCCATGATAAATGTGAACGTCGGTGCCGCACACGCCACAATAGGCCACTTTCAAACGGACCTCGCCGGGCAATGGCGGCTGCAAGTCAACGTCCTGTAAATGAAATGTTTTATTGCCAGTAAAATGGAGAGCGTTCATAAATTGATTGTGGTTATGTTATGTAGAGACCGGACCGGTGACATGTAGCGTCTCCTGTGCGTCAGCAATAGCAAGCGTTAGAAAATACGATTCGGCCAGTGAAACCATTCGGCCAAAAACCATCCGGCCAGGAGACGCGACATGTCGCGTCTCTACGTTACGCCCTTTCTAAAATCTGTAGCATATTCCCATCAGGGTCGTACAGGTTGCGGACTTTGCCGCCACCGATGGCGTTGATGACCGAACCACCCCAGCGAACCCCTTTTGTGTCGAGGAAAGCGATGGCTTCTTCGATGTTTTCGACGCGTAGGGCCAGGTGCGACCAGCCGGGTGTCCAGGTGGTGCGTTCGGGCCGGGCGGTGTCGTCTTTGGGCATCACTTCGAGCAGTGTACCGTCGGGGGCTTTCAACATCCAGACGGGTTTCTTATGTTTGAACCACTTCTCGTAGCCGAACACATCGCAGTACCAGTCGGCGAGGGCTTCCACATCGTTGGCCGCTACGCCGGGATGGTCGATGCCGGTAATTTTCAGTTGACTCATGGGGTTAGATGCGAATCAGGGAATACGTAGTGTCTTGCGGTACGACATCCCACCGCCGACCATGCCCCGAGAGCAGGGAAAGATGACAGGTGGCTTCGTCCTGAACGATCAGCGTCCATTGCTTCTGCCCATTCGACAGGGTGAAGGTGTTTTCTTCCTGCTGTAAGTGCCAGCGATCCAACAGGATAGCCTCATCGAGAGCAATCGCATGAACGACCGTACGGGCAGCGGCTGGGGCGGCTTCCGTAAAGCGGTAGAGCAACCCGCTGCCGGGTTTCCCTTCGCCGTACTGATTCGGCTCCACATGGTAAGCATCGTGAACGTACCCGTACACCGGATGACCCAGTTGCCCCGCCCCGAGGTGGAATAACTTCATTCCTGCTTCGTTTCGGCGTACCCTCAGGCACTTAGGCTGGCTGTCGACCTGGGCCTGTCCGTCGCGGTTATTGACGAGCCAGTTCCAGACCGTTGTTACGGGTTGCGCGGCTTCGATTCGGTCAACGATGAACAGCACGTGGCTACCCGCCATGAGCCAGAACCGCGAAAAGCGATGGATAGGCGCACCATACGCAGTCCCAACTTCTGACCCAACTACCGAAACGGGTTCATCCCGCTCAACCAGCAATCGCCGGTTGCCCCGGTCAACGGGTTTGCCGGGAATACCATTGAAAAGCACGCGCCGGGGCAGTACGCTTTTCTGCTCCAGCATGGTGGCTTTGGCCTTGTCTTCCTGCAAGCCCAGCGTTTCCGCTTGCAGGAGAAACGTGCAGGTATTGTGCGTCTGGGTGCTGCTTTCCAGTCCGTGAATCAGGTTCCGGTAGCAGCTATGACCGGGATCGACCAGCAGTCGTTCGCGGTTGTGAACGAGGATAAAACTGTTCAGATCGCCGTGCAAATGACCGGGTCCGTAGAGTCCGTCGCCCCCGCCATTGATAGCCACAATGGTACGCCCGTCCCAGGCATCGCGCATAAACGCATGACCGTTGCTGAACGACGTAGTGATCGGCAAATCAGCCTCCTGCGGACTGCCCGGCTTGGTGTTGTGGGTCAACAGCGGCAGGGTTAAAAACCCCCAGTCGTTATTCATCCCGAACGTAGCCAGTTCGTGCGGTCCCTGCATCGGAACCGGTTCGTAATAGGTGGCGAAAAGTCCGCGGGCCAAGCCTTTTTCTTCCTCCGAATCGCTACGTGCGGCAATGTGCAACAGCAGATCGCCCGAAGGCCGGAACAGAGCCGCGCTGTCGTTGAAGTTGGCCGCTCGGGCACGGGGTTCGTTTCCCCAGAAACCGTTTCCTGAACCAGCTAGCGGTTTTGCGTAAAACATACTGCTGGCCACCCAGCGAATCCCTTTCCCATAGGTCCCTACGTCGAGTAAAGCAGCTTTTTCGGGATATTTCCGGCAAAGCGCTTCGTAGGCCTGCATGAGCGCAAAAGCCAGGTAATTTCCGTATTGCAACGATTCGCCATAGGAGCCGTCGGGTTGAAAGGCTAGCGCACACCGTTGCCATTCCGATACGTATTGATCAATCAACTCCTGCTTGTCAAGAACCGCTGCCGCCACCAGTACGCCCGATGTCAAAATACCCCGCCAGTTAGCCAGGTGGGTATTTTTGTCGATCCACCGCCGACAAAGTGCCATTCCTTTATCGGTCAGTGCCTGCCGGATTTCAGCTTGTTCGGATTCAGAAAACACATCACGTGCCAGATCATAGACAGCACTCAACGCCCAGCACAGATGCGCCGTTTCGAGATGGCCCGTTAGTGGTTCTGCGTGATCGCGGAAGGCAGGCCCGACCCAGTCGTAAGCGGGCGTCCGGGCAATGTCGAGCGTAATGGTACGTAGCCAATTTGCTAACTTTTCTTCGGGCTCCAGGGCATACACTATGGCTGCGTCCGACAGGTATTCGGCTGCCGGGTAGTACCACGCCACGGTTGCATCAGGACCGAGCAAGCCTTTGGTGGCTACCCGCTCATATACACGTTGATGCAAAGCCGCATGAAAACGACGTAGCAGCGGATCGCCCGTTCGTAGCCCATCCAGAATCCGGCTGCGGTCAGAATCGGACAGAAAACAGGTTCCCGACTCCCGTTTGGGTGGCTCAGTTAGCATAATAGCCTCAGAAATAGCCTCCATTTTTCACGACGTCGGTTGGTTTCATGCCACTCTCTACCATTTCTCTGATTTCGTCTTCCTTGTGCATAATCTTCTCCGCGGCAATCAGCACGTCATAGGCGATGTTCTGCGGAATCGAAATCACACCGTCAATATCTCCGAACACCCAGTCGCCGGGCTTTACGGTCACTTCGCCCATGAGCACCGGTTTCTGGTAGTGGTACATCCGGAAACGGCCCAGCATACCCGTATTGGCTTTGTACTTGTGAAAGACCGGAAAGCCTAGTTCCAGAATTGCCTGCGTATCCCGAATGCCATTCACAACAGTTCCCCGGCAACCGATCCGCATGGCCGCCATGGTCATTACTTCGCCCCACTGCGAGGTGACGGTATCGCCGGTGCAGTCCCAGACGACGACCGAATCGGCGTGCAGGTCTTCGAGCATTTGCGCGCGCATTTCAAACTCCCCGTCGGTGGTGATGTCGGGGCCACCTTTCACGGTGAACGCCAGCCCCGCCATTTTCATGGATTCCCGGAGGGGTGCAAATTCGGGCGGTAGGCTGGTGGCGTGCATGTTGTAATTAAACCGCAGCACATCGTTTACCGCACCCGTGTAGAGTCGCAGATAGCGCTCCCGCATCTCGGAGACGGGGATGGGGAAAGGCGATGGAGCAACAGCCTGGCCGTTGCCGTTCGTATGGGTATGGAGCGTGTTCGTTATCATCCTGCCAGAAAATTCATGTTGTCGAAATTGATTTCACGGATCACGACGTAATCCGGTTGGTTAAGTACAAACGTGATCACGTTCGCGACGTCCTCAACCTTCAGGAATTTCTCCCGTGGCACTTTGCGGTCACCCCAGTAATCGCTGTCGGTAGGCCCTGGGTTTATGTCGGTCACTTTGATGCCTTCTTTGATGACCTGATCGGCCAGGCCGCTGCTCAGTCCTCTTGCGCCAAACTTCGAGGCCGCATAGACCGGCGCGTTGGGATTGGTACGTTGCCCAGCCATTGAAATGACCGTGATAATGTGGCCCTTTTTCTTCGGCTTCATCACCTTCAGGGCTTCGCGGTTGCAGAGAAACACGCCCCGCATATTCACGTTGACCATTTGCTCGTAGGTCTCCAGATCCGTTTGGGAGAGGTCGGTGGTCAATACGCCCATGCCTGCATTATTGAGCAGTACGTCGATGGGTCCAAAAGCGTCCAGACAAGCGGCAAATCCGGCCTGCACATCCGCTTCCACGCTCACATCGCCTTTGAACGAGCGGAGGTTTTCGTGCTGTACCTCATCGGTAAGCTGCCGTGTACGGCTGAAATCGAAGACCTTCGCGCCTTGTTGGAGTAATTGAAGCGCCGTAGCCCGGCCAATACCACCCGATGCCCCGGTGATAAAAATGACTCGTCCGGCGTTCCGGTTTGCAGTTAGGTTACTCATATTTATAAACTTGTAATACGATCAATGTTAGGTTGTCTTCGTCTGTGGCGGCTGTAAGAACACAGCCCGTCACCCGAGAGACAGTGTATTGCTTAGTGTTGGGACAACGGTGTTTTCGTTGGTGTTTCCTCCTTGATAATAGCCGTTACCTTGTGCGCTCTTGACCATAAACCGTAAGCGAGAATGAGGCATAACGTACCGGCACCCAGAGCCAGTTGCCCGCTCAGCATGTTTCGTGATGGGAAGCCCATAATTACGAACATCAGGCCCGTCAACCCGAACGCAATGCCGTACATGAGTTTGATGGCGTCTTTGAAAACGTCCTGATCGGCGTTGTCAGCTTCGGCAACAAACGGCACTGTCAGCTTATGAAAAAAGGCGTTCACCTTTGCCTTGTAAGCCACATCCTTCGACGGAAAAAAGCCCGACACGATAAAGAGAATTGTACAGAAGGCAATCTCGATTAGTGTGGCGGCTTCCCAGCTGATAGCTTTATTCATGTTCAGGACAAAGCCCAGCACCGTGCCCAGAAACAGCGTAGCCAGAGCACCCCAGGGTTGCGGCTTTCGAAGAAGAATTCCGAAAATGACCGGCACGATCATAGGGACAGCGAAGACACCCGCCAGCAGTTTGTTGGCCTCAAAAGCACCCCCAAATCCGCCCACAAAAAGCGCCCCGACCGTCACGATAAACCCAACCAGCAGCGTCATCAATCGCCCCACCAGCAGCGACTCTTTTCCGCTGGCATTGGGCCGAAACACCCGCTGGTAAATATCCCGCGTCAGTACACTGGCCGTTACGTTGTATTCGGCACTCAGCACCGACATGGTAGCCGCAAACATGGCTGCAATCATCAGGCCCATGATGCCTTCGGGCAGCAGCTTGAGGCACAAGCTCACGTAGGCCATTTCGGGATTGTCCAGCTTCGGTAAGATAACCCTGGCGGCCAGCGGAGGAAACAGGAAAATGACGGGGAAAATGAAAAATAAAACGGACGAAAGGATCGCCAATTTTTGCCCGTCGGTTTCGTTTCTGGCACTGTAGAACCGCTGAATAAAGGTCCAGTTGCCACTGTAGCGGATAATGATTAGCACGTAGTAGGCAATCAGGAAAAGCGGTATTCCTTTTTTGCCGTTGAACCAGGTCATATTCTGCGGCATAACCGCCTGCATATGATCGAAACCTCCCGCAGCATTGTAGGCCAGCGGCACCAGAATCAACGTAGCAAAAAAGAGGATAACGAACTGTACTACATCCGTCACGATCACCGCCCAGAAACCGCCCACTACCGTGTAAAGCGTGACGACGATGCCGCAGCCAATAACCGCCGTTTCAAACGGAATCCCCGAAGCAGCCGTAACGAAGAGGCCAATCGAATACAGTTTGATCATGTCGTCGAGCAGCTTAAAAGCCACTCCACTCCACGAAAAAATCTGCCGAATGGGTGCGTTGTAGCGCGTTTCCAGAAATTCGACGGGACTCAGAATACCGGCCCGTTTCCAGCGTTTGGCAAAAAAGAAAACCGCAATCAGCGACGGGAAAATAGTGCTCCACAGCACGGTGATGGCTACGAGTCCGTCGGAGTAGGCGATGCCTGCGTAGGCCACAAAGATGAACGTACTAAACTTGGTCATGAAGTTGCTGATGCCCCCGGCAATCCACGAAACGCCACTTCCTCCTTTGAAATAGTCGTTGATATTCTTGACAAACCGGCCTAAAAAAATACCAATCCCCGACATCATAATCATGTAGAGAATGATGGCTGTGTAATCGAGTGCTTTAAGTTGGCTCATGAGTACTTATAGGGTAAGGAGGATCAGGAAACTACAATCTCTTTTTCAGAAGTTTATACTCGATTTCTCGGCGATCATCACCGGGTAATCAGGTACGGGAATCTCCGTAAACGTCCATGAATCACCTGATTTTTGGTACTGTTTTTTCGGAATTTCATAGACGTGACCGGTTATCAAATCCACGAAAACCGGCTGGGTAAACTGACCTTTTACAGTTACCGTAGTTGGTTTGGGTATATATTCCTCAGCGGGTCGGGCTTCGCCATTCCAGAGCGTTATCAGACTGCCATTCTCTTTCCTTCGCCGGTAAACAAAGGCCATTACGGTTTCCTGGCTGACCGCTGGTTTAATCGATGGCAGCAGTTCAACCTGGTCGTCGAAGAGCGAGAAAACATGCTGGGCCGCCTGGTAAGCCAGTTTGGGTCGCTTGATAGTTTTATCGGGATTGGTTTGTAGCAATCCTTTTGTATTCACCCCCACCATATGATCGCCAGCAGTGTAGTGTATATCACTGATCGTGAACAGATTCGTAGCTATACCGCGTCCATGGTCGCCCAACATCCGGCGCAGGTCCCATTTGGCCTGCGTTAATTCGCTCCAGTCCTGATCACGCAAAGCACCAATCGTTACAGCTTTCGGTGTAGAGGGTGCCCCATTTTCGCCCTGCATAAACACGACGTTTGCATTGTAGGTCCATACCAGTTGCCGCATTTTTTCGATGTTCGGATAGGATGAATCGGGGTTGTGAGCGTAGCCATGATACGTCATAATATCGACTAGATCCAGTGCGTTTTCCTTTTTCAGTTCGTCGTAGAAGTCCTTCACAAAGCCTAGCTTCGTCACGCTCGCCATACCCAGCGCAATGAGCCGGGCGTTGGGCTGAATCGACTTTACCAGCCGGGCCGTGCGGACGTAAAACTGGCCAATTTCCGTACCTGTATGCGCTGGGTTGAGGTCAGGCTCGTTCCAGATTTCCCATTCCGGCACCTGATTTTTGTAGCGCGTCACGATGGCACGTACCCAGTTGTCCCAGGCGGTCAGGGCTTGGGGCGAGGTCGGAATATGGCCCGCCAGCTTGGCTTCGCCCCCACCTTCATAAATTGGGTTGCCGTACGACAGTTCCACCCACGGAGCTACACCGCGCGAAGCCGCATCGGGAATAACGGCATCGAGCCAGGCGAAATCGTACTGTCCTTTTACCTTTTCGCACTTGCTCCAGCCGCCCTGTAGCCGAATTCGTTTGGCACCCAACGGCCCGAGATACGTCTTGTAGGATTGGTAATCGGTATAATCCCGGTCGAGGGTTTCCCCGCCAATGCTCCAGGTGCTGGATTTGATGGCTTTGGCGTCGCGGGTTTTCAACTTCCCAACCACTTTCCAGTCGAGTTGAGATAGAGCTACGTTCGGCTGGGCGAACCCTGTCTGGATGAAAAGAAAACCAGCAACAACAAGTAATCCGATACGCATGATTTGTCTGTTTTTTTAATGGCTTTACAAAAAAGACCGGCAGCTTCCATGTCTGGGCCAAGCTCTGGCTTGGCCCAGACATTTTCCTAAAACTGTAGCCGATACGTATTGATCTGCCGGGCGTTGAAATTCGTTTTCAAGCTATTTTTAGCGGGATTCAGGCTTTGTTCATTCGTTTCGATATGCGTTGTTTGCCAGGCCCGACGAATCGGCAATGACCAATTCAGTGTGGGGGTGGCATCGGTTTTATTCAGATTCCAGAATCGGGCAATCAACCCGTTATTGATGCCTTCTTCACTGGGTTTCAAGGTCCAGATCAACAAGCCCGGCGCATCAGATTTTAATAACGAAAACGTCGTTTCGGGATACGTTGCCTGCGTACCGGTTACGGCTCCGGTTACGAGCGGATTCTGATCTTCAAGGGCGAATTTCATGGCTGTCAGGGCGTCGAAAGCTGCTGTGCGGGTTGTCAGGGCAAAATGGTAGCGAAACTTCGTCACTCCGTTCTGGTTGTAAATACCCAGCCGTAAGGTGTCCTTTTTACCCGACCCATACGTATCGACCTGCCCACCCGCCAGCGCGTTAAACTGTGCCGACGTTTCCCAAAGTGAATCGGGAGTACTTTTTCCCAGTTTGAAAAAACTACAATCCTGATTCGAGATGGTAAGGCCAAAATTTGGCTCGCCGATGTCAGCAAAATGGTTGAACGTTTGCCAGTCGTAGCGGGCATTCTGGCTGGCGTAATGCCCTCCTCGCGTTTCCTTTTTAGCCGTCAGAATGGCCCCCAACTCTTCGTGATTGGTCGTCGGGTTTGTCAGATTCAACGAAAACGCCCAGGTCTTTACGTCGTCGAAGTTGGCTTGCAGGCTGTCTTCAATGTCAATGCGGGGCGGCATTCCACTACGGCTATTTCGGAACAGCGTTACCCGAACCGTGTGGGCAATGGGATCATTGGAAACGGCTTTAAGCGTTACCGAAACGGGGCCTTTGTTCTCTACGACGAGCGCGTTCCCGGCGTTGGCATCGTTTGTGCCTATGTCATTAAACCATCGTTCGCCCGGAGACCCGACGTTTGGCGTCTTCACCAGTTGCCGATTGGCTTTCCGGTCGTAGAGTTCACTGATAACGCCCGATTTTTTCAGCCGGATTCGGTAGTACTCATTCTGGATAAACTCCCCGTTTACCTGAGCGGCATCGGGTTGGCTGGCTGGCGTTCCTTTCTGAATTTCATACATTTTGTAGCCCACCGACGGAATATTTTCGGCCCAGATTCGCACGAACGGCTTGCCGCCTTTCTGAATTCGCTGGCTCACGACCTCGCGCTTTGTTTGCAGGTCGATTACCCGAACGGCTTCCGTTCCCGAATAGTCGAGGTCGGCTACGTCAGTACGCGACCAGTTCAACGGATTGAATACGTAGAAGCGTGGGGCAGCCGTGCCGGATGTAGCCATCTTAAGCTGCTGCCCCATGGCCAGCGATGCCCGATTGAACAGCGTATCGACGTACCCAACAATCCGATGGTGCAGTTTGGTTTGCCAATTCGCCCGATCCCGTTTGGAAACGGGCCCGTCGGCAGTCCAGTCGTGTTCCCAGTACAGCCCGTAGGCTTCCCAGGCCAGATCTCGGGCGGCTTTTAGATCACGGGCAAAGGTGCTGTCTTTAAGGGATACCAGTGTCGATAGCGCTTCGGCCGACCGCAGTTTCTCGGTGGCTCGCCGGATGTGGGCGGTGGTTTCGTTCATCGACACCGGGTACACATCCCATTCGTTGCCGTAGCTCACCGATTCAGCGGGCAGTTTGGGGTACGTGCGGTCTATGTCGGCAAAAAAATCTTCTTCGTTCGACACCCGGACTTTACGCAACGGAGTTGAGTAGCGTTGGGCCGCGCTGATAAACGGGGGCGACACATACGTACTGAGGTCATCCCAGCCGTAACCAAACGCACCCGCTACGTTGAACGGATAGGCCGATTTTGTTGAAGTCGTATCACACATCACCGTCATATCCTCCACCACTTTACCCATGTCGCCCACAATGTCTTTGGGATCTTTTTCGCGCCGGGTTTCGGCATAGCCGCCCAGCGTACGACCGTTGTAGATGGGCCGGTTGTACCATTTCATCGTCACCGAACGGCCATCCTGCCCCATGTACCGATACAACTGGTTCCGGCGGTGGGCCAGGCTGGCATTGGATATCCGACTGGCACAGCCACAGACACCCCGCCAGCTATACTTTGCCCCCGACCCGGCCCAAAGCGAACTCAGGCCGAGCGGCAGGGTCTGGTTTTCCATGCAGACGGCCAGCCGAAACCGTAAATCCCATTGCCGTTCGAGCTGACCCGCGTAGTACATGCCGCGCAGTACGGCCTCGGTGGGTTGCCCACCATACGTACTGACCAGGCCTGTGAGGGGGCTGCTGATGTGCCCCGTTCGGATGCGGCTAATCAGCCGTTCAACCTGAGCCGGACTGCGGAATTTCTGATACGTTTTGATCCAGTAACTCCCATCCAGATTGAAACGAGCCTGAAAATCATCCGGGTTATTCTGCGTCGAATCGATCTGATTCAGGTAATAATCGATCATTCTGACGAAAACCGTATCGTACTGAGCCTCATTGCCCGTCCACATGTAATCGGTATGGTCATCATTGGCCAGATACAGCCGTTTGATGGGCTGAGCTGATAGAGTTAACCCAAGAAACAGATAAGCCGAAAACAGAAGATACGATGCTCGTTTCATATAAAAATCGGTGGAGGAAGGCTCAAACAGCCAGAGCCTGTTTGAGCCATTAGTAGCCTGTATTTTGGGTGATTGCTTTGTTCAGATCGATTTCCCGTTGTGGGATCAGGTAGAGCTGATTGAAATCTTTCACCTTATAGCCCTTGGCGGTCATAACGGGTATGAATCGACCCGTACGAACGAGATCGAACCAGCGGTGGCCTTCAAAGGCTAGTTCGACCCGGCGTTCCTGTTCCATCGCCAGCCGGAAATCTGCCTGCGATAGTCCGGTTTTATCGGCCAGTCCAGCCCGCTTCCGAATCTGATTGAGGTAGGTAAGCCCTTCTGAAGTGCGGCCCAGTTCATTTAGGGTTTCGCCGTACATCAGCAACACATCGGCGTAACGGAGCAACGGAAAGTCGACGTCCGAATCGGCATTCAGTGCCCCCTGTTGACGGAATTTTACTACGTACCGTTCATTTACCGTTGTACCATTCGCTGCTTTGTAGGAATTAAGCATGGAGGCATCTTTCCGCAAATCGCCGGGTTCATAGGCCGCGTCCATATCGGCGGTGGGCCGGTTGAAGCCGCCCCCCGTTCCACCACCTGCACCCAGCAATGCAACACTTGCATTCACCGCAGCCCAGTTCGACCACAGGTCGCTGCCCTGACCAACCTGACCCGATTTATACTGCACAGCGAAAATGTACTCCTTGTTATTGACGAAGGACGTAGTAGCCGGAAAAATATCCGCGTATTTCGGCATCAGGCTGAAGGCATTGCCATCAATTACTTCTTTCAGCTTCGCAGCAGCATTGTCGTACTGCTTCAGTGTCAGGTAGACTTTTCCCAGCAGGGACTTGGCCGCCCAGACCGACGCCCGGCCAGCTTCAGAAGCAGGGATAGTCGTGGGTAATTTTGTCTCGGCCGTCTTTAAATCGCTGATGATCAGCGCATATACATCGGCAGTGGGGGAACGGGGTAGGCTATTAGCCCCATAGGGTGATGTGATCTCATGCGTTGCTAACTGAACATCGCCAAAGAAGCGCACCAGGTTAAAGTAAAACAACGCCCGCATGAATTTGGCCTCTCCT
Source organism: Spirosoma sp. SC4-14 (assembly GCF_037201965.1). Classification (NCBI taxonomy): domain Bacteria; kingdom Pseudomonadati; phylum Bacteroidota; class Cytophagia; order Cytophagales; family Cytophagaceae; genus Spirosoma; species Spirosoma sp. SC4-14. Next base: position 4,770,913 of record NZ_CP147518.1, read on the forward strand.
TCGAACCGATCTTTCGAAGCCTGCGGAATGTTCACCGTCGGTAAGCGGTCGAGGATGGAGTTTGTTCGGGCAATACCGGCATAATGGCTGGTCCAGGCGTTGGAAATCGTCGTGCTGGAGAGCGCAAAGTTAAAATCCTCAAAATAATAGAGTTCTGTAGCAGTACCGCCCCTGGCCTGACCCGTATCGGTATTGTCGGTAGAGAGTTCGGTCATATAGAGGTATGAGCCACTTCCTTTATCAATAATACCTGGTAGTTTGAGTGCACCATATACGCCGACAATGGCATTGTAGAAGTCCGCGTTGGTTTTGTAGAAATTGGCTTCACTCCGTTCCGTCTGTGGAACCTGGTCGAGCGAAACGTCCTGGCAGGCACCCAACAGGCAAGCCGACAGGATGAGGGCAAAAAGACTGGTTTTCATATAAATATGGCGTTATGAGTCAGTAGATCAGAAGGAAAGATTAACACCAAACGTAACGGTTCGCGCCTGTGGATAGGCACCGAAGTCAAGCCCGAACGAGGTGAAGCTGTCCCCGCTGATGTTGGTTTCGGGGTCGTAGCCGAAATAGCTGGTAAACGTGTACAGGTTGGTGGCCGTGGCATAGACCCGTACGCCCCCCAATCCCAGCCGATTGACAAGCGTGTTGGGCAACGCATAGGCCAGTGTTACGTTCCGGATACGCCAGAATGAAGCATCGAACAGATACACGGAACTGTACTGCGTATTGTCGTTTTTGCCCCCACGAATGGCCCGGCCAAACAGCCCATTACCGGGCTGATCGGGCGAAACCCAGCGGTTATCATAGACGTACTGGGCGTTGTTCTGCACGCCCGAATTGTTGAGGTAGAAGGAGTTGTTATACACCTGCTGACCCACCTGACCACTGGTCATAATATCCAGCGAAAAACCTTTGTAGGTGAAGGTGTTATTAAAGCCGAAGTAGTATTTGGGATAGGGGCTGCCAATTACTTCCTTGTCATTGTCGTTGATGACTCCGTTGCCATCGATGTCTTTCCACTTTACATCACCCGCGTGGGCATTTGGCTGAACGGTGTAGGCTTTCGCTTCTTCCTCGGTTCGGAAAATACCCAGAAACCGACGCCCGAAGAAACTGCCGATGGGATAACCCGCCTGCGTAACCGCATAAGCAGGCCGACCACCGGACGCACTCAGGATACGTTCAGCATCGGTACTCATCTGCAGTACTTTGTTGCGGTTGAAGGTGATGTTCATATTGGTATTCCACTTGAACGCACCCACCAGATTTCGGGAACTCAGGCTCAGTTCAACGCCTTTATTTTCTACCTTACCCAGATTGACCACGGCACTGGTCAGGCCCGTTACGGCGGGGGTCTGAATGGTGAACAGCATATTGGAATTGACTTTTCGGTAATAATCGGCGGTGAAGGAAAGTCGGCTGTTCAACAGCGAGAAATCAAGCCCAACATCGACCTGTGTAGTCGACTCCCAACCCAGTTCGGGGTTCGTAAACGACGAACGACCCAGGCCGGGTGTCAGCACATCGCCAATGACGTAATTGGCACCGCTCAGTTGCCCAATAGCCCGGTAGTTGCCAATGGCATTGTTTCCGGTCAGGCCATAGCTGGCCCGGAGCTTCAGATCACTGACAACACTCTGGCCTTTCATAAACCCTTCTTCCGAAACCCGCCAGCCCACCGATGCCGACGGGAACGTTCCCCAGCGGTTGTTGGCCCCAAAGCGCGACGATCCATCCCGGCGTAGCGTAGCCGTAATGAGGTATTTGTCCTTATACCCATAGTTGACACGGGCCAGAAACGACTGTAAGGTATAAATCTGAGTACTCTCGCTACCACTCGTTACGGTCCCCCCGTTAATATTGGGAATCAGATTATCCGGGAAGTTACCGGCGGTGGCGATGGTTAGATTGCTGTAGGAACGCTGGGCCGTGTAGCCAATGATCGCGTCGATGCTGTGGTCGTTGAACTGCCGTTTATAATTGAGCGTGTTTTCATTCAGCCAGCTATTATCCTCGCCATTCCGCGCTTCGGCTGTCGACGGGTTACTTGGGTTGATCGTATTGGGCGTCCAGTTCCGTCGCTTGAACTGGTTGATGTCGGTACCAAACGTAACGCGAAGTTTGAGATCTTTCAGGATGGAATACGTGGCAAAGGCATTCCCCAGAATCCGGAATTGAGAGGGGTGAATTTTATATTCGTTGGCAATCTGAACTGGATTCGCAATGGAAGGCTGGCCTTCGGTAACGACAATATAGGAACTGTAGGAGCCATCGGCATTGTATACCGGTACAAAAGGCGGCATGGATTGAGCGGCACTCAATATTCCCAGTGCCCCGTAGTGCCCTTCGGCATTTACGTCGTTCTGATCGGTATAGCTGGGCGTGAGGTTTACTCCTATGCTCACTTTATCGGAGAGCTTGCCTTCCAGATTTGCCCGGAAGGTGTACCGTTGTAGTCCCGAACTGATAATGATCCCCTGCTGATTGAAATAACTACCCGACAGGGCATACCGGAAATTGTCTGTTCCACCCGAAGCCGAAATCTGGTAATTTTGGATGGGTGCTGTCCGGAAAATAGCGTCCTGCCAGTCGGTCGTAGTTAACTTGGATGGGTCCTGAAAAATAGCCGGAATCTGGTACGAGCTGGCGCGTTTACTATTGGGATCATTGATATTGGCCCCCACTACGTTGTCGAGGTAAGACGCGTTGCGGGCTTCGGTCACCCAGGACGCATACTCCTGCGCGTTCATCATCTCGATCTTTTTGGTCACCTGCTGGAAACCCATATAGGCGTTCACCTCAATCTTTGCCTTTCCCGATTTCCCTTGCTTGGTGGTAATAATAATGACCCCGTTGGAGCCACGGGAGCCATAAATAGCCGTAGCCGACGCATCTTTCAGTACGTCAATCGACTCGATATCCCCCGGATTGATGGTATTCAATGGGTTCCCAAATCCAGCATTGTTGACCGGGAATCCATCAATGACGTAGAGCGGCTCATTCCCACCCGTAATGGAGCTAATTCCCCGAATCAGGACGCTGGTGTTTCCTCCCGGAGCACCCGACGTATTGGTAATCTGCAAGCCAGCCACCTGGCCCTTTAGTGCCTGATCGAAACCCGAAACAGGTACTTTCTGAATGTCTCGGGCGCCGACGGTGGCAATGGCTCCCGTCAAATCCTTCTTCTGTTGCGTACCATACCCTACCACGACCACCTCACTGAGGGTTTTGTCGCCCGGTGCTAACTGCACATCAATGGTCGATCGCGAATTAACCGCAACTTCCTGACTTAAATACCCCACATAGGAGATTACTAACGTAGCATTACCTGTAGGTACCGACAGCCGATAAATACCTTCGCCATTAGTGGTCGTACCGTTACTGCTATTCTTGACCAAGACAGTTACGCCGGGGAGTGGCTGCCCACCTTCATCGGTTACCCGGCCCGTAACCAGCGAGGACGTTTGAGCCAGAAGCTGACCCAGGGTTAAGAGCAAGGCTAACCCCAGTAGCCCGGCCCGGTAATGGTAAAGAGAGAGGTTATTCATAAGGGCTTTCATATTTAATTTATCAATGATAAATATTAATTTATCATTACAATACTATCGTCAAATTAAACAATCACCAAATTTTTTCACTTATTTATTTTTTATAGGATTATTTTTAGCAAACTAATGATTTGAAAAATTATAAATCAGTATTTAAAAACATATTCAAATAAGGGTTCTTTATAAAAAAAGTACAAAAATCGCTTTTTGATGAATGAAATGCATTTTATACTTTGGCATATATGAATTAAACTTGCACTTACTATCACAATGATGAATTATGGGCTTTTTACAACAATTTGACCTGTCGGGCAAAACCGCGCTCGTAACCGGATGCAAACGGGGCATTGGCCGGGCGATGGCCGTAGCGTTAGCCGAAGCAGGAGCGGACATTGTAGGCGTATCGGCTTCGCTGGAAATAGAAGGAAGTGCGGTCGAGAAAGAGGTAACAGCATTGGGCCGTTCGTTCAGGGCGTATCAATGCAATTTGAGCGACCGGGCAGCCTTGTATTCGTTTCTGGAAAATCTGAAGCGCGACGTCCCCGTCGTTGATATTCTGGTCAATAATGCCGGTACGATTCTGCGTAAACCAGCCGCCGAACACCCCGACGAATACTGGGATGAAGTAATCGACACCAACCTGAATGCACCGTTTATTCTGACCCGCGAAATTGGCCGCGACATGGTGGCGCGTGGCTCAGGAAAAATCATTTTTACAGCCTCGTTGCTTACCTTTCAGGGAGGTATAACCGTACCGGGTTATGCCGCCAGCAAAGGGGCGATTGGTAGCCTGATCAAAGCCTTCGCCAATGAATGGGCGGCTAAGGGAGTTAACGTAAATGCGATTGCGCCGGGCTATATTGCCACGGATAACACGGAAGCCCTTCGGGAAGATGCCGAACGTAGCAAAAGCATCTTGTCCCGAATTCCGGCCGGGCGCTGGGGTGAGCCCGACGATTTTAAAGGCCCAACCTTATTTCTGGCATCGGAGGCCTCCCGCTACGTCCACGGCACAATCCTGACCGTCGATGGCGGCTGGATGGGACGGTAACTAAAGAGCGAATGGCTGACACTCCACACCTACCGGATGGCATTCACTCTTTCGCTCATTCACTCCGCTTCGGCGGTCCGATTTCGCTCTTTAAAAATCATGGTTTTAGTCATCGTTAAAGCGTTTGATATTTTGGAATGGGTGGCCCGCGATCCGGGAAGAGCCTACTCGCTTACGGAAATTGCCGAAGCCCTGCAGATGAATCAGGCGACCTGCGTCAATATTTTACAGACGCTGGTCGCCAAGAATTATCTGGAGCATTTAGGTCGAAAAAAAGGGTATCGGCTGGGGCCAATGGCCTACAACCTGACCAATAACCTCTCCTACAGCCAGAATCTGGTACTGGCGGCTAAAGAGGAGATGGAGAAATTGACAGCCGAGCTAAATGAAACGTCGATTTTAGGGATTATCCGAAATCAGAAACGGTTCATCGTTCATCTGGTCAATAGTGATCAGGACTTACAGGTGCGCAGTCGTTCCGAACGTAACGTGTATGAAACCGCTACGGGCCGTTTGCTGCTGGCCTTTATGTCGGATAAAGAACGGGATAGCTTTCTGCAAAGTAATGGCTTACCGTCTGAGGAAACCTGGCCCGAAGCCGCAACGCCTGCTGATCTGGATACGGCCCTAGCTAAAATCCGTACTCATTCGCTGGCCATTACGCACTCTAAAGCCCATATTCTCGGCCTGGCGGTACCCATTCGGAAAAGTGGGCTCGTTGTAGCCAGTCTGAGTGTTTTTCTGCCCGAAATTCGCTGTTCAGCCTCCCGACAGAAAGAAATTGTGCTGGCCCTTCAGCAGGCAGCACAGGTTATTAATGAACGGCTGGATGCCTGACTCAGGCTGCAACCGTTGGTTTGAATCCTTTTTCGACGACACTCCTGACGATCCCGTGGAACCAACTCAGTGGTATGATCCGCCGGATAGCCAGCAGCAAGGGCGATTGACCACCCACCGGGTACCGAAGCCGGAACGAGCGGTCGTTGGCGGCTACGAAAATTTTCTCGGCCACCACCTCCGGGCCCGGTGCATCGGCACCCGCTTTTTGGGAGTTGGCGAGCGTAACGCGCACATACTCATCGTAAGCAGTCAACCCATCTTTTTGGAGCAAATCCTGCGAGCGGTCGTAGAAATCGGTCTTGATGGCACCGGGTTCAATGTTTTTCACGCGGATGTTGAACGGCCGCAACTCAAACGACAACGCTTCGGTGAAGCCTTCAACGGCCCATTTCGTGCCGTGATAAATGCTGTAGATTGGGAACGTAATGAGTCCGCCCATCGACGTTACGTTAATGATGCAGGGCCCGCTGTCGGGGCCGTTACGTTTCTCCCGGAAGTACGGCAGAATTTCGCGGATTACGTTCATCACGCCAAATACGTTGGTGTCGAACTGGCGTTGCACCTGTTCCGGGCTGGCCGCTTCAAATACGCCCACAGCCCCATAACCCGCATTATTGACCAGTACGTCGATTCCCCCGAAAGCCGTGCGGGCATCAGCGAGTGCCTGCCGGATGCTGTCCATATCCAGCACATCCAGCCGAAATAGTTTAACGTTGGGGAGTTTGCCAAGTTCGGTTTCTTTGGCAGGTGTCCGCATGGTAGCGGCTACGTTCCAGCCCTGCTGAGCAAAATAAAGCGCGGTAGCTTTGCCAATGCCCGACGAACTGCCGGTAATAAAAACGGTTTTGGTTGTCTTATTCATGATGATCTGATAAACGATCTATAGTGAAAAAATATTCAATTAAAAGTTAAAAATTAAGACGACATGCTACGCCGTCTCTACAAATAATTATCGTTTGACACCGTCCCAGATAACAGAGAAGGTTAACTCCCAGTCGCTTTTGCTGATGGGATGGGTTGCTGCGAAAACAGAGCCTGTTTAGCCAGTTCATTAAGCATACCACAAACCAGCGTGACCAGCAAATCCGGGTTGGCTTCTTTAATGATCATTTGCTGCTGACCTTCTACCACCAGATCATAAATGGGTTGCATAACGCTGGCTTCTTCGGCGCGTATGGCCTCCGTTTCTGCAAAGTATGGGGAACGAAAATATTGCTCAAAAAAAGCGGTATACTCAGGATATTTTAAATTGTCATCCAGATAGTTACGGGTGATTTTCTGAATTTTAACCCGTAGTGGATCAGTAGCTGCAATCCCTGCGTTGAGGTCGCTGAGGCTTTTGCGAAGCAGATAGGCATAGAGCCGCTGAATCAGGGCAGGCTTATCATCGAAATAGACGTACACCGTACCCGTAGCCACACCGGCCTCCCTGGCCAGGTCCGACATTTTGAGCCCCGATAGCCCGGTCTGCATAATGAGCCGCAGAGCCGTATCGAGTATGATCTTTTCTTTTGCTTCGTCTTTAGTGCGCATATCGATTGGCGTATTGACGAGGCAAAGTAAAGTGAATAAAAATTCACTTGCAAATTTTAAATGAATTTTTATTCACTTTGCGAACGTATTTTTCTGACAGGATTAACCGAATCAATCCTGTAAATTCGGTTAATCCTGTCAGAAAAATTTACGAAACTCTCATTTCCCAGCCTTTTTCGTACTCCCGCTTCCAGAGTTGCGTAGCGGCTTTATTGTCTTTGATATGCCCGTTCGTCGTGTCACAGTGCAGGGTTGTGCCGGTACGTTGGGCGATGTTGGCCAGGTGGCAGAGCAGCACGCTTTTGTGTCCTTCGTCAATCGGTGCCGTTAGTTTTGTATTCTCCCGGATAGTTTCTACGAAGTTGGTGAAGTGCGTCAGTTCCAGATCACCGGTTGCGCTGACCGTGTTGTTGGGGTCGAGTTTGGTACTCGGCTTGATCTCCTTCACCAGTTTATTTTTGTCATCAAAAATCTGGTAATCGCCCCCACCTTTGTTGACCAGCGTACCCTTGTCGCCGTAAATGATAAAGCCCCGTCCACTGCCGTCGATGGGGTATGAACTGCAACTGCGCCCTTCCCAGGTGATGGCTTTCCCGTTGTCGAACTCGAACGTAGCGACCTGCGTATCGGGCGTCTGCCAGTCATCCCTAAAGACATACCGCCCACTTGACATACGTTGGCAACACCCATCAGAGCCGCTGGCGCGTGCCAGTAATCGGGGGCGGCAATGAGCAGCGCATCGAAGTCTTTTTTAATCACCAATTCGCGAATGTCCCTGATGATTGCGGGCCGACGGCTGGCGTCTTTAACCGCATCCAGGCCGTTTTTGATGGCTTTTTCTTCTACATCGCACAGATATAAGTCACCTCCACGTTCGGCAGTTTGGAAAACGACTTTGCATGATAAGCGCCTTGGTTGCTGACGCCCATTACGGCCACAACAACCTTGTTGCAAGGCGCCTTTTTGCCATTGATAGGGAAGTTCAAAATCGTGGTGCTACCGTAGTCAGTGTAGTCTTTTTAACAAATGTCCGGCTATCCATAGAAATAGGGTTTAACGAGTAGTAGAAGTTAAGCAAATGTAAATTAGATGTGTACCAAATAAAATCACATTGGACTGCATCCTACTTTACAGCCAGATTTTCGTAATAAGTGCTGAGGAAGATTTATAAACCAACTATTCGATTTTAAAAGAAGAAATCAATAGCATACAATCACTTCTTAAGCACTACATTTCCGGCTTTATCGGTGATTGTCCCATGGACAACGAGGGGCGGTTGCCCTTCCCGCAGTAACGCGCAACGCCCGGTGAACGTGTAGCCATCTGATAAGGGAATGGCCTGAATCGCTCCCATATTCAATCCCAGTTCAACCGTTTTTTCTCCAGGAATTCGGACGACTACCCGAATGGCTCCGGTTGGGGATGGCAAGACCTGAGTGTTGATGTCCGGTATTTTTTCAGTAGCCGATGGATATAAGATCCAGGCAAATGTAGTTGAGGTGCTGATCATTTTCCTACGGTATTCAGCACAGTAAGACGCTACCCGTTGGTTATAACGCTCGCTGTACCAGCCCTGTATGTAAGGTGTTTCCTGTCCCTTAATTAACGAGACCGACCACGCATCCGTGGTAACCGGCACCACGCACAGATTACCCGTTCCAAAATCATTGGTGCGGACCGACAAACCGTTTGTACTGACGGAACAGGCGGGATTGAAATGCCAGTAGGCGGTCAGGTTTCGCGGCTTATCACTCTGTATCTGATCCACAACAATCCAGTACCTGTTTTTCAGATAAATAACAGCCCGGGTGTGACGTCCGGTAACGTCCGGTGAACTGATTGCAGGTGCCGGGGAGGCTACACCGGGATTTTCATCATTGAAACCGCCCTGGTAGGTTCCCAGGCTAAAATCCAGCTCGGGCTGAAGGCTATAACTCGAATCGGCGAGGGGAGCCGTAACTTCAGGCAGGTAGCGGTTCTGCCCTTTGCCATCCAGCGCAATTACGTTATGGGATGCCGACAGGTTGAAAAACTGGCGCCACTTGTCGACTTTGTAGTACATCCGACCGGCATCACACAGAATCTCCCGCCCATTCGCATAGACCGACAGATGGAGTTTATCATTATGCTGATGCGACGTGCCCCAGGGCCCATTATCGAAGAACGCGTATTGGTCTTTGCCTTTCGCTTCGCCCCAGCCGTTTCGCATAATGAGGTGCCCGGCCCACGGAAACAGCCTGGAGGTTTGGGCGGGTCGCTTCCCTTCTTTACCCTGCGTAAATACATACTGCCAGTCAGTCCGCGGGAAACGCTTGAGTAAAGGCGTAAGGATGTCGAAGTTATTGAGCAAATCCGCATCGTTGTTCAGCAGGCCGAAACCATCCGGGCGGGCAGTATAAACCATGTAGTTAATCATGTTGTCAACAATCTGGCCGAATCTGGGTGGCAGCGATTTGGCATACGTGTTGTGCAGATCGAGGTATGCCAAAAAATTCCGAACCACTACCCAGTGGTAACTGCTTGTAAGTTCCTTCATGGCCCCATCCGGGTAACTCTGGAACTCAAATTCCTCACCCATACTGTCCAGCGCGTGTTTATACCACTCGTCGGCCTGTTTGAATTCGGGAAAACACAAGGCTACCCGCGTCAGTCCATTCAGTTCCATCACGCCGTGATTGTGGTGAACCCAGTGAAATTTACGGACATACGTTGCCTGGTCGTATAAAGACATCAGCATCAACAGCCGCGCAACCGGTGTAAACGATGGTGCCTGCTGAAGACCGTAGAACGCTGTTGGCCAGGAGCCAAATAAGCGCAACCCGACTTCCAGCACCCGCCAGGTTGCATTGGTCACATTACTGTCAGGCATTGGATTACTGCTCACCCAATCGATAACCAGCCGATTAACGTCTTTTGCATAGGTGGAATCGCCGGTTTGGCAGTAGGCCGTCCGTAAGCTTCCCAGGTAATCCATCCGATTCAGGAAGTAAGCCCATTCGATGTCCTTGTTCGGTCCTTTATGGAACCAGTTCAGGTGGCCCGGAGCGCGGGTCGGTACTGAATCGGTAATACCCTGAAACGTAAAGACGTTCTTACCAACAAGCCGGGCTTCCGCCTGGACGGCTTGACTTAGTGGCTCACGACAGGTACGTAGGTGCGGGTTGGTAGCGTTAGTCCGATAATAATCCAGTAGGGCCAGACACGCCCTGGGCCAGTCCTTTTGACTAACGGCCTGCCTGACTGGATTCAATCCCGGATAGTCCAGATTGATCTGGTCAAAAAAGGCGATTACTGCGGACGGATTCTGTTGGCAGAACTCACCGACCGACAGCCGGGTCGAGTTGTTGAGTTGCAGCCGGGACGTTAACTGTCCAAAGGAGGACGTAACGGCAATTATCAACAGGAATACTGTAGAAAAAACAATGGGAAGCCAACTTCGGCCAGTATTTCGGTATGACATACGAATAGTAGTAGATAGTACGGGTGATTCGTTCGCTAATCAGCTTGTTTTTTGGCGGGCCTGCCGAACCTGTTCACAAAACAAAATAGCCCGTTCGGTGAGCCATAAATGGTGTCCGGATTCAATTTCGTGTCCGTCGGTCAAGGCGCCACCAATGCCTACCGCACAGGCCCCGGCCCGAAGCCAGTCGCCCACATTGTCAACCGTCACGCCCCCGGTAGGCATGACCTGTAATTGAGGCATAGGGGCTTTTATCGCCTTTAAGAAGGGGATGCCCAGTATCTCCGCCGGAAACAGTTTCACCACATCGGCACCCTGTTCGAAGGCCGTTAAAATTTCGCCTGGCGAAAATGCCCCCGAAAAAATAGGGACATCGTACCGATGGGCCATCTGAATGACATTCTTCCGGGAAACTGGCGTGACAAGAAACTGCGCCCCAGCCCGGATTACGGTTTGTGCCATCACTGAATCGAGCACCGAACCGGCTCCAATCAGAACGTGCGGATACGTCTCCCTGATTGTTTCAATCAGTCGTAAGGCCCCCGGCGTCCCAACCGTAATTTCAAGTGCCTGAATGCCGCCCGCCTGCAAGGCATCGACGATAGCCAACGCCCCCGCTTCCTTATTCAACCGCAGAATGGCGACAATGCCTTCCTGAATAATTTTGTTGACCGTATCGATTCGGCTCATGGTTGGTTATCGTTTGATGAGTCCCCTAATGTCGCCGTCGGCAACCTCCAGTATTTCACGTTCCGAAAGCAGATTTAAATCACCGGGAATCGTATGTTTCAGGGCAGAGGCTGCTGCGGCAAACTCGATGGTTTGGGCATGATTCCACCGCTGTTCCAGGCCGTGCAGAACGCCGGCCGCAAACGCATCGCCACCGCCCAGCCGCTCGACCACCTCAATCGGGTAGCAGCGACTGTCGTAAAACTGGTGGTGCTCATGCAGGATGGCTCCCCAATTCTGCCGCGCTCCCGACGAATAGTCCCGAATGGTAAGGGCTATCCGGTCGAACGGATGCTGCTGCAGGAGTATTGCCACGGCCTTGCGGGCATTTTCCTGATGGTCCTCCCACCGCTGGGCGGGGTCTGGATTCCAGCCGAATATATCGGCGACGGACCCGACGTTGGCAAACAGCAGATTTACGTACGGTAAAATCTGGTCAAAGGCTGAACGGGCGGCTTCGTGGCTCCAGAGCGTTCGCCGAAAATTGAGGTCAAACGCCACCCGAACCCCCAGCTTCTGGGCAGTAGCCAGCACGGTCAGGCACTCCTGCCGACAGCTTTCTGACAAGGCGGGCGTGATTCCCGTCAGCATCAGCCAGTCGTTCCCCACAAGAATCGACTCCCAGTCGAAATCACCGGCTTTCACCTGCGCAATGGCTGAACCTTCGCGGTCGTAGGTTACCTGCGACGCCCGGACTGAAGCACCATACTCGATAAAATACGTACCTACCCGCTTGCCACTCCGCCGAATATATTGCGTATCGACGCCAAACTGACGCAGGTTGTTGATAGCCGCCTGTCCGATTCCATTGTCGGGAAGACAGGTAACAAAGCGGGCGTTATGGCCCAGTTTGGCCAGCGAAACTGCGACGTTGGATTCGGCACCGGCAAAATCCATTTTGAGGGCGTGCGTCTTTTCCAGCCGTTCGAGCGGAGTGAGTGGCGACAGTCGAAGCATGATTTCACCAAAACAAACAATGGAGCTAGGCATAGGTAGGTGTGTTAGAATGTAGGGCGAAGTTGCAGGCCATAGGATGCAGTAAAAATGTCGCCGGATTCAAGGCGAATCAGTCCGTCGTGGTTGTTGACCGCATCGCAGCAACAAGACATTGGTTCTACGGCAATGGAAAGGCGGTCGGGTGGGGTAAATAATTGGAAGTAGCGGTATTGGTTAACACCTGATTCCATCCAGAAAACCACCTGCCTGTCTCTGGCTGGCGAGGTAAAGACAATCTCACTACGGCTTGCCGCCGACGGTAGCCCAAAGCAGTCATTCAGGTGAATAGCTGCAAGCCGGGTAGGTACTACAAAAGCTACATAATCCTGTTTTGCGCCTGTTGGAATAGAGACGTCATCCAGCTCATAGATTTGACAGTCAGGCAATTGCATCGTCCAGTCAGCGATGCCGCCCGGCAAACTCAGGTACGGATGCCAGCCAACTCCCAGCGGCATGGCCGTTGAGCCAGTATTACGTATCTGGGTGGCGCAACGAAATCCGTCCTGCTCACAAAGCCAGTACGTCACGGTAAATTCAAACGGAAACGGATAGCCGCTCATAACCTCGTCATAGGCATACGTCAACCGTAGCTGAGCCGTCTGGTCGGTAATTTGTACGTTCTCAACCATCATTGGCCGGTTGTAGAGTAAGCCGTGGATGGCGTGCCCGTGCCGGGTTTCATTGATGGGTAACTGGTAGGTTTTTCCCTCAAAAACGTACCTGCCGCCATTAACCCGATTGGGAAACGGAATGAGTGGGGCACTTTTATACCGCCGGTCGTCCTGAATAACTTCTTCGTCGGCAACGCCATCAAGAACGGAATGGCGTATACCATTCATCGGCAATAGCAGGTCGCATACCCGCCCGCCCCAGGCCGGTGCTACGACCATTGACGCACCACCGGTTTTTGGGCTTAGGCTGATTCGGTCAACCGATGAGGGACGAACGGGCATTTATTTTTTGAGATAATTGACTAGTTCATCAGTTGGCTCCACCCCTAATCCCGGCCCGTCGGGCAGGTAAAAGAAACCTTCCTCGCAACGCATATTCCCGCGCAGATACCGGAGATTTTTATCGAAAATGGAATGCTGATACTCGTGATAGACCAGATTGGGCAACGCGGCTGAAACGTGCAGGCTGGCTGCCTGAAAAATGCCCACCCCGATGCTGGCGTGAGGCATCACGGTCTGGTTAAACGCGACCGCCATCTGGCAGATATTCCAGAATGAGGTAATCCCCGTCCGGCCCATTTCGGGCTGAATCACGTGCATACAACCTGCTTCAAACCGGGGCCTATACTCGTATACCGTCCGAAGTTCCTCACCAATAGCCACGGGCGTTTTCACCGATCGTACCACCAGGGCTTGCCCGTTAATGTCTTCAGGTTTGACGGGGGCTTCGGCTACGTAGAGGTTATAGGCTTCGAGCCGGGTTATCAGCCTGATCGCTTCGGCAGCCGTGAATTTCCAGTGCATATCAATCAGGATGTTGGCCTCGTCACCAGCGGCTTTTCGCAAGGCTTCCATTTCGGCCACGATACCGTCGTGCGAAACGGCCGAGGCAAACTTAAACGCGTCAAAGCCTTTGTCGATCCAGCTTTTGGCGAGATCAGCACGTTCGGCAATAGTGGGTTTCGGTAAACCCGACACGTAGGCCGGTAGCCGGTCGTGCCGTTGCGAACCGAGCAATTTACAGACGGGTAGATCCACTAATTTGCCGCGCAAGTCCCACAGGGCGATGTCGATGGCCGCGATGGCATCGTGGTAGTAGCCGCCAAAAAAACCCCGTACCCGCATGGCGTTGTACAGGTCTTCGTAGATCCTGACGCCATCGTGGGGGTCCTGACCAATAAGCAGCGGGCCGATGAGTTCACCAATAATGGCCACGGCCACCTCCGGCACCACGAACCCCACGCACTCGCCCCAACCATACTGCCCACTGTCGGCCGTGATTTTCACCAGCACACTCTGGTCGCTGACGTGGTAAACGCTGTTGTTGCCGGGTCGGATGAAGTACCCTTTTTCGTTCTGAACATTACCACTCTCCAGTGGCCCCAGGTAGGGCACCTCGCGGGGTATGGAAATGGGGAATACCTCAATTTTTGCTATTCTATCAGTCATGCTTCTCTAATTTTGGGATAACACACGATCAGCTCACCAACCGTGGGGATGAGACAGTTTATAGTTGAATGATCCATAAATAATTGGCCAAACGCGACCGGATCGGCTCCATTCAGGGCGAACATATCGTAATGAGTAGGTATGACGGTAGCGGGTTCCAAGGCTCCCGCCAATGCATAGCTTTCGCCGACGGAGAGGTTACCGTATTTGCCGTTGATGCAGGTCAGCAGCACGTCGATCCGGAACTTCCTCAAATAGGTCAAGAAGGGGTGGTAGGCGGTATCGCCGGTATGGTACACGGTTACACCATCGTCCGTTTCCAGTACAAAACCAATCGAATCCAGGACTCGGTCCTCATTGGGAATGCAAAAAGAACCCGTTACCCGGAAGCCATCGAGCACCAGCGTTTCACCCGCTTCCAGTAACTGGCAATTCGTGTCATTTACGCCTAACTGCCCCAGCATGGCCAGCACATTTCGAGGTCCGATGAAGACCATCGACTCTCGGTTGGTTAGTCTGGCAATCGTCTCCGGGTCAGCATGGTCGAGGTGGTTATGCGAGCACAGGTAATAGTCGCAAATAACCTCTTCGGGCTGGAGTGGAATTGGTGTTTTTCGGCGAAAATCAGGATTGCGTTTCGCCACCGAATCAGACAGGTACGCGTCAATGACCAGAATTTTGCCGTTTGCCAGTTTTACAAAAAAGCCAGACTGCCCGAGCCACCACAAAGCGACGGTTGATGCCGTAACGGTTGTCGAACAGATTGTTTGCATCAGGCTCATACGTTCTTTCTTTATTCAGGCTTAGATTAGGCATAGACGACATACACGATAATCCGCAGCACCAGGGCGATGCTCCACCAGACCATAAAATTCTGCCAACCCCGGTGCCGACTACGCTCCTCACCCGATAGTCGCATATAGGAGGGCTTCCAGATAATGTCCTCGGCAAGACGCTTCCGGTTTAGTCGGTCGCCCAGTAAGGATACCAAGACCATCACAGATAGGGAAAACAACCAACAGACAAATGCCCGATTTAAAAATGGGATCATCAAGACCAACAGGTTCGTGGGCAATTCTGGCGTAATCAGCTTGAGAAATACACCAAACACAATACCGGCAATAAGTGTCGAATTAGCCGCCCGGGCCGACGCTTTCCGCCACAGAATGCCCACCAGAAAAATGACGGAAATCGGTGGGGCGAAATACGAGGCCAGGTCCTGAATGTAAATGAACAGCCCTTTGCCCAGCAGCAGAATGAACGGCGCAATACCCGTAGCGATAAGCAAAGCCACTGCCACCGCCCACCGCCCCACGCGCACCAACTGCTGCTGCGAGGCTTCGGGCCGGAGATACCGCTGGAAAATATCAATCGTGAAAATGGTGGAAATGCTGTTGAGAACGCTCGAAATGGTAGACATGATGCCAGCTGCCATACCCGTCAGGACAATGGACCGGATACCTTCCGGCACTAACTCCTGCACCATTTTCACGAACACTTTGTCCTGCGGCACGCCCTGACCGAAAATAAGCAGAGCCGCCATACCCGGCACCACGATAATCAGGGGTTTAAGGAGTTTGATGGTGGCCACCAGCACAATACCCATGCGGGCGTCCCACTCACTGCGGGCGGCAAAACACTGCTGGATGTAAAACTGATTGGCGCAGTTGTACCAGATGCTGATCGTTAGCCAGATCGTAACTAACCCTGTCCACGGAACAACAGGATCGGTGGCCGGTTGAAACAGGTGAATGCGCCCGCTGGCCAGTTGCTGATTCAACCGCCAGAGTTCGTTCCAGCCGCCCACCCGGTTGATAGCTATGGCCGTGACCACACTGCCGCCAATAATAAGAATAATCACCTGTACGACGTCAGTCCAGACCACGGCTGCCAATCCGCCTTTGACACTATAAATACCCGTTGTTACGGCCAGAACGCCGATACCAAGCAACAGCGACGGACTAATCTGACCCGCTTCAGTCAGCCGAACTTCGTCATGCGCAAACAATTCCTGAAAAATCAGTCCGCCACCATACAGCACCCCCGCCAGTATAGCAATGATGCTGTGAACAATGATGATACCGGCAAAAATAAGCCGTGTGGTGCCGTTGAACCGGTTTTCCAGAAACTGCGGGACAGTGTAGATCTTTTTCCGGAAATAGTAGGGCAGGAAAATAAAAATCAGCAGACTGAGCGGCACAAAGGCAATCAGCTCCCAGTTGGCGGGTGCCACCCCCATGAAGTAGGCCGTACCGACCATGCCAATGAAGTGCTCCGTTGAGAAGTTAGCCCCGGCCATCGACAGCCCAACGGCGTACCAGGGCAGCCGACGCCCGGCCAGAAAGTAATCATCTGCCGTCTTCTTTTCCCGTCGGCCTGCCCGTAGGCCGATAGCCAGGATACCCGCAAAATAGACGACGAACACGCCGATGGTCAGGTAATCCATTAGGCTGGCGTGGTTTGAGGAACGGACTCGGTAAAGTAGGGTCGAATCTGGTCGTAGTACTCATCAAACAGACTCAGGTAAATATCGTCGGGCTGGTGCGTGGGTTTGCGGCAGTAGTCGCTGGCAATTATGCCCCGGCGTTTCAGAATTTTCTTTTCGTAGGCAATGATCATTTCCACGTCCTGCCGAATGTGGTTCAGCATGGCGTTGAGTGCGTTGTGCAATTCAAAGACTTTTGCCCGGTTGCCTGCCCGATATTCGTTGTAGATGCTCAGGTAGATATCGTACATGGAACAGCCCGGCACTACGCCCACCGCACCCCGGTCAAGCCCTTCAATCATCTGGAAACCGGCATTGCCGATGAAAATGCGGGCTTTGTTACCCGACGCCTTCAGCAGATTCGAAATGTATTTGCCCGATGGTTTATTTTCGATTTTAAACACGCTGATGTTCTCAACCTCCTGCCCCAGTTGAACCAGCATGGCCGGGTCAATGGCAACCCCCGTTTGTTCGGGTGCGTATTGCACCATAATGGGTACGCTGACGGCCTGCCCAACCTGGCGGATATGGTCAAAAATGCCCGAAGCCGCCGGTTTTAGAAAAAAAGGAGGCAGCAGCATCAGGCAGTCAGCCCCTTCGCTTTCGACGTACCTGGCCCAGTCGACGGCTAGTTCGGTGGCGTGGCGAGAGATGGAAATAATAGAGGCCGCGCCTGCTTTTCGGCATTCCTCTACCGTGATTTTGATGAGCTGTTTCTCTTCCGGCTCGGTCAGTTTGTAGTATTCACCGGCAATGCCAAAGAGCGTAATGCCGTGACAGCCGCCCTCCAGCAGATGCCGGGCAAGGTTGCGGTAGCTGTCAAAATCGACAGCTCCGGTTTCAGTAAAGGGGGTGGCAATGGCCGGGCAAATTCCGTGTAATTCCATAAGATTATCGACTGGGATCAAATAAGACTTTTATACTCTGAGACGGGTTAGCCGCCAATTCAAACGCACGTTGATACTCGTTGAGCGGGCAGGTAGCGGTGATGAGTCGGGTGTAATCGACCGCGGTGGTGTTGAAAATCCGGACGGCTATCTTCCAGGCCTGATGAGATGAAGAGAACACAAAATACAGATCGACGGCGGCATAAGCGGCCTTCTCCCAGGGAAATGGGGTGTCGGTCGTGATGGAACCGGCTTCTACAATCCGGCCGTTTCGTTTGACCAGTTCCAGCGCCAGCCCGAAGCCCGTAATTGTCCCCGTGGCATCGATAACCAAATCGGGTTTATTACCCCCGTTCGTTTCCAGGATGTAAGCGAGCGGATCGGTCGTAGAGGAATCGATACAATGGGTAATACCCAGCTCGGTGGCAATACGAAATCGCACCGCCCGTGCGTCGTGCAGGCCGATGAGGTACACGGTTGTTGCCCCCAGCTCAAGGGCGACCAAAGCACTCAGAATGCCGATAGTGCCAGGGCCAACCACCGCCACGGTTTCGCCCGGCTGGAGTTTTCCTTTTACGTAGACACCTTCGGCAGCAATGGCGGTTGGCTCCACCAGTGCGGCCGCCCGCAGATCGGTTTGGGGCGAAAGTCGGTGGAGATACTGACTGTTGAGCAGGACGTACTCGGCAAATCCGCCGTTTTCGGTCCAGCCTACAATGTCTTTCGACAGGCACAGGTGGTAGTTGCCGTCCTGGCACATCTGGCAGTTGCCGCAGTTACCAAAGGTGGTTTCCGACACGATTTTATCGCCTATCCGGTAGTCGGTCACCTGCTCGCCAACGTCTACAATCACCGCCGAAAACTCATGTCCCTGCACAACTGGTGGTCGATAGATGGTGTTGCGGCTGTAGAGAATATCCAGGTCGCTACCGCAAATACCCGCATAAGCTACCTTAGCCAGCACCCGATTGCCGGTTGGTTTCGGAATCGGAATGTCGACCAGTTGCAGATCGCCGGGCTGGCGGGATTCTTTACGCAGTGCTTTCATCGTGGGTCGGGTTAAGGTTTGGGGTTGCCTGTCAACCGTTGATAGCGGAAGAAGCCGTAATTCAGGGTGGTGGGCAGCGAAAAGGTTACGGTTCCACTGTCGTTCGAGGTCGCCTGAAAACTTTTACCGCCACCGCTCAGGCGCTCGAATCGGTAGGTTCCGGCGGGCAGATTATACAGCCTGATCGGTCGGCTCCCGTCGGGGTTGAGTTCCCGGTACACAATGACGTAGCCATCCGTATCGGAGGTCTGCGACTGAAAACCCGTCCAGGAAAAACCTGTCGGTTCGTCGCCAATAGGGAAAATTGTCCCCTGGTGAATGGCCGACTGGTGTGGCTTATAAACCGTCAGTAGAGCTTTGATGGCTTTACTGGTCGAATCGGATAGCCCCGACGTTTCAAACCAGGCCATTGGTTTGGCAAACAGCGTAACGGCCAGCCCATAGTCTTTCGGATAACGGGCCGGTGCCAACGGGTCGTTTGGATACAGGTGCTGATTGCGTTCGGGGTTGAGAAATTCTATCCGCATTCGGCGCGGGTCCACAAACTGCGATAACTGCCAGAGATTGCGCAGGGTCGTGTGGGGATAGTATTTGCGCCAGTCGGTATAGCGGTTCTCCAGAAACAGGGTTCCGTACGCCATCGCGGCAAAATACCCTGTTCGCAACCCAGCCGTGATGTCGATTTCGATACCCGCCTGCCCGTTCGTCTCCTGCACCACCCGGTGCATGGCCCGCAGCAGGTTTGCCTCTCCTTTTTTGGTCGTAAACTCAACCCCATCGAATTTGAAGTAGTTGGCGCCAAACCGCCGATGGAAATTGAGCAACACATCGGTGTCCCGCTTCCAGTTGGCGTAATCGTTGGTTTTGTCGGGATTATACCACATTCCGATTTTGAAGCCATTGGCCTTTGCCTGACTGACCAGCGCATCGAAGCCATTCGGGAAACGTTCCTTGTTGGGTTCCCAATAATCGGCGACCGACCACTGATTGTCCCACAAGCCACCTTTCTCCCGGTTGATGGAGTTGGATGAAGGCCCTTTTTGCCAACCGTCAATGAAATACAGGTGGTCGATGCCGATCTGCCGGTTCAGCGCAATTTCCTTCGACAGAAACCCTTCCGTCATGCGGCCATCCCGGTTCCGGTCGCCCCAGATGGAATGCCAGATGAGTTCATCCCGCTGAGCGTTATAGATCCGAAACCGGCGCTGATACTGTTGCAGCACCGCCGTGCGACCGGCTACTCCGTTCTGGTACAGCAACACTGTAAACGGGTAGCTTTCCCGCACCGAGTCGGCCCCGGCACCCAGCCCGGTAAACGCAAACTGAGAAGCATTCTGCCGTAAATCGGCTACGGACTTGACCGGGCGGGCGTAGGGCAGTGGGGCCTCTTTCAGGAAAATCAGCCCGTTTTTGGTAAACTGGTCCTCCAGAATGAACAGATTACCGGCCCATGCATTACTCGATGGGTTGGTCAGCAGGTACGTATCGACCTGGACCAGGTTGTCCTTATCGTCGGTATGGTCCATGAGAGTCACCGCCAGCAGCTGACGGTGAACGTGATTTAGCAGCAACACATCGTTCAGATCGGTTTTAATGGTCTGCGCCTGCTTTGCCGCTTCGATACCCGTCACCCGCTCACCTCCGACTGTACCTCCGGCTAGAGTTGTTTTTTGCTCGATCCGCAGCCAGGTTGAAATAGCTGGGGTCTGGGGATAGATTTTACAGTAAGTAGTGAGGGTATAGGAATCATACTCCGACCGAATGGCCACCTGCAGGGCCGTCGTTTCGACTACCACCGCCCGGATCGTATCGGCAGAAACCGTTGTTTTTCGGCACGTTTCCCGGACTTCAAACTCCGGGGCTGGCGACGGCTGGGGGCTGGCCGCCAGGAGCTGCTCGTTTCCCGTAACCGGGTCTTTCAGGGACGTATTGACCAACAGACCGTTCTCAATCCGCCACTGGCGCTGAATGAGCGCGTTTTTCAAGGTAAGGTCTTTCGAAGTCCAGTGAGCCTGACAGTCCTGAAACACATCGACATGTTCGACCAGATCAGCCCCGTTCGACTGGGCGAAACCCGTTCCCTGGATAAGACTCAACAGCCCAATCAGTAAGGAAATTCTTTTCATCAGTTATAGTTGAAGTAGGCGGTGGCGAGGCAAGGCTTGCTGGCTGACACCCGTACCCACTGCGCCGAAAAGCCATCCGGAAATTCATGATGAACGTAGCCGTTAGCCGCTACCGGTATCGTTTTATAAAGCATCCATGAGCCATCCCCGACAAAATCAACTTCGATGCGCATGTCCACCTCAGATGCGCTTTGCTGGCTCAAGTGAACAACCTTCTTGTCGAAGCCTGTCATCAGGTAGGGGTCGGATGGTTCATTTGCTTTCACCGATTGGCGGAGCCAGGGGCCGCCCCAACCCGCTGGTTTTCCGCCGAAATGCCACAAATCATCGGTCTTTCCAAACCAGAAATTCGATTGAGGCTGCCCAACATACAGGTTTTTATCCCAGACCGGCGTAGTCTGGTCCCCGGCGATTACCAGCAAACCCCGCCACGAGCAGTAATCGCCAATGATTCGAAGATGCTGGCAAATCGGCTTGATACCCCACACATTACCGCCATAGGCCATAGGTGGAAGTTCATAGAACAGTCCACCGACATTCATCATAAACCGTTCAGACTCTACTTCCCGGATGCGGGGCCACTCCGTCGTGACGGTATTATCCTGCGTATGCGTAGCTTTAGGTAGCCGGTAGGTTTTCCATTTCCCGTTTACAAACGCTTTGAGGATAATTGAAGCCGGGTCGTTTCCTGTCGCGAAAATGACTTCCGACAAATTCTTACGCCCCGTCACGTCGAGCCACTGCGACCGGTCGAGTACCGTCCAGGTTTTGCCATCCCACTCCGCCAGCAAACCATCGTGCGTTTTACCGATATAATCCGATTCTTCCAGCGTATTATTCGCCACCACTACACGGCCGTGGGCGGTGTAGCCTCCTTTGAAATGCGGCCTGATCCCTTTTCTCAACCCCAACTGCGGCTCTTCCAGGAGATTGCTCACCAGCTTGACCGCCAATGTATTGACATTAGCCTCGAAGAGCAGCCCTTCCATCGTCAGGAAATAGACCATCTCTTTGGGATTGGTCAGGTGCTCCATCGTAGCCGTCAGCCGGTGGTCTCCGATTTGGGGAAATGTCCGGACATTTCCCTGCATATCAATCGCATGGGGGCCAATAATAAGCTGGTTGGAAGGCGCATGGATCATCCGGTTGGCATAGGTTCCGTTCACACTTTCAGGCCGTTTCTTGAGGTGCATGTTTTCATCGATCTCAAATAAGCCTGAGCCACCCCCGCTTTCCGCCAGGTGCGCTACGTAAGTCACCGCCCAAAGCCGGTTAGCCCAGGGCATGAGCGCGCCAATGCCAATTTCAGAACGGTTAGGTTGATGATCAGCTACAATCGCCAGTTGAGGAAAGGTACCATTAATGTTAATGGGGGTTGTTTGGGCCATTACAGTGGACACGGCGATCCCACAACTAGCAAACACGCTAATTGAAACTCTTTTTAGATACATGCTTTTAGAAAATAATTGTTCGAAATTCGAACGTTCGCCATCAATGGGGCAACTTCTATTACCTTTTACTTTAGTAATGTTGGGATTAATACCCCGGATTTTGGGTTAAATTAGGATTGAGACTAGTTTCCCGGAAAGGAATAGGGTACAACGCTTTGTTGGCGTTAAACTGGTAGTTACCCACCTGGTATCCCCCTGATGTGCGGTATTTGGCGATATAGGCCGTTATGACCGGTACCAGTCGGCCGGTACGGATTAAATCGAACCAGCGATGGCCCTCAAAACAGAGTTCGACACGCCGTTCCTGCTCCACTGCCAGCCGGAAGTCAGCCTGCGACAGGTCGGTTTTAGCGGGCAACCCCGCCCGGCTACGTACCTGATTGAGCGGAGTCAGGGCATCGGTCGTATTCCCGGTTTCGTTGAGGGCTTCGGCATACATTAGCAGAACGTCGGAATACCGGATTACGGGCCAGTCGTTGTCACTTTCGTTGGCGGTCGGTGGCTGATCCAGGAATTTACGGGTGTAGTAAGGCATGTTGCCCCCCGTAAACTGCTGAATGGAGACGTTTTTCCGTAAATCACCCGGCTCAAACGCGTTGAACAGATCCAGGGTCCCCTGGTTCAATGACGCCGGGTTGCCACCGGTTACGATGTCGCTACCGGCTCCGGTCGGAGCAAAGTCGATGGAGAAGTTACTCCCTTCCTTGTTGCCCGTTCGGGTGTACTGCACCGAGAAAACGATCTCGGCATTATTGCCATTGTTGGCCCGGAATACATCTTCATACACCGGGAGTAACTTATATGTGTTGGCCGAAATGACCTCGTTTAGCTTGGTGACAGCCTTATCGAACTGCTTGCTGGTCAGATACATGCTGCCCAGCAGCGCCTGGGCCGCCCCTTTCGTGGCCCGGCCCACATCGGTACCGGTATAACTGACCGGCAGCACCGTAGCTGCTTCAAGCAGGTCTTTTTCAATCTGTGCATACACCTTGGTCACCGGTTCCCGGTTGTAGGTATACGCTTCGGCTTCGGTTTTGATTTCCGTCAGCACAATCGGAACATCCCCAAAAAAGCGAACCAGGTTAAAGTACATGAGTGCCCGCAAAAACTTCGCTTCGGCCTGGTAGCGGGCTTTCAGGGCCGCGTCCATCGTTACCGCTTCGCTCTTTTCAATCAGGATATTGCAACGTGAAATGATGTCATACGAAGATGACCAGCGGTCGCTGATGGTTCCATTGTTAACGACCCAGCTATATCGGTCAAAATCACCAATGAAAGAATCTGCCCTAGAGTTGGATTCGGTATTATCGGTCGGCACCTCGGCCATGACATAAAACGTACCATAGTAGCCCCGTAATCCACCATAAGCTCCGTTCAGGGCTGCATTGATATCAGATTGAGTCTTGAAATATTCTGCCACCGGAATGGTCGTCGGCGGACTGAGATTGAGGTAGTTTTCACTACAGCCGCTGGCAGTAACTAGCAGAACGGCTGCTAGTAGTATAGGCTTAAGCAAGTATGTAAGCTTCATGAGGGTCTGTCGGAAAAAGGTCTAAGAATTAAAAACCAATATTTAGTCCTGCGGTAAGGGTACGGTTGGCGGGATAGGTGCCCTGGTCAGAGCCTGGCTGATATGCCGAATCACCGTACTGACTGGGTTCTGGGTTAAAGCCCGGATATTTAGTAAAGGTCAACAGGTTCTGACCACTCACATATACCCTGGCCGACTGTAGTTTAATTCGCTTGAGCAAAACGCTTGGCAACGTATATCCCAGCGTCACGTTTCGTACGCGCAGGAACGACCCGTCGTATACCACGTAGGAGGTCAGCTGATTTTGCAGCGTAATGCCGGAAGGGTTATTACGCGGATACTTGACATCGCGTGTCGGATCGCTGGCCAAAAAGTAATTGTTATAAACGGCGGTGATGGCGTTAAATTTACCACTGACCGCTTCGCTATGCCGGGCGTTTCCATTGATAATACTATTTCCCTGCGTACCCTGAACGATGATGCTTAGGTCAAAATTCTTGTAGTTCACTCGGTTGGTGAAGCCAAAGGTAAACTTAGGCAACCCATTACCAAGCACGGTCCGGTCTGACTCATTAACGATGCCGTCACCATTGACATCCCTAGGTTTGAGGTCCCCGACCTGCGATCCGCCCACCCATTTAGGACTGGATGCTAGTTCATCAGCGGTTTTAAACACCCCGTCAATGATGAATCCGTACATATTACCAAGTGGTTGCCCTACTACAATCCGATAGCCATTCGGCCAGCCCCCAGTAGCATCATTGGTGTTGAGTGACTGGCGTCCCCCCAAATCGAGTACTTTGGAACGGTTGAAGGCAATATTGAAATCGGTAGTCCAGCTTACAGCACTGCCCCGGTTGGTATTTCGGGTCGACAAAGCTACCTCAAGTCCCCGGTTTCGGAGTTTTCCAATATTGGTTTGAAAGTTGCTGGCGTAGCCTACCACGGCAGGCAGATCTTTGGAGAACAGCATCCCATCTGTAATTTTATTATAGGCGTCTACGGTCAGGTAGATCCGGTCTTGCCAGAAACCAGCCTCCAGGCCCAGATCGACCTGCTGGTTTTTTTCCCAGGTTAGGTTCGGGTTTGCGTAGCCATTCTGCTGCGTCCCGAAAACGCGCTGGTTACCAAAACTGTAGTTGGTGGGCCCAATCCCGCTCAGCCAGCTGAAATCGCCGATGTTCGCGTTACCGGTTTGACCGTAACTGGCCCGAACTTTTAATTCACTAACCAGATTCTGCCGGCTCATAAAAGGCTCTTCGGCAATCCGCCAGCCCACCGAAACCGACGGAAACGTACCAAATCGATTGTTTGGCCCAAAGCGGGAGGATCCGTCGCGACGAATAGCCGCTGAAAAGAGGTACTTACTTTTATAATCGTAGTTGATCCGGGCAGCCATCGACATGAACGCATTGAGCGCATAACTCAGGTTGCCTAACCGGTCTGCCGAGGCCGTTGGGTTCTGCACCAGGTCTGTAGTGTATGTGCCGGTTTTTCCTCTAACTGACGTATTGAAGGACGTAGACTTCTGAATGGAATACAGCAGGAGCCCTGAAAAGTTGTGTCCGGAAGCGAGCCGCCGGGTATAGTTCAGCGTATTCTCCCACAGGTAGTCAATGGTCCGGTTGTTTGTTGATTCGCTGGCAATACCGTTGAAGTTTGGAGACGTTAAACTTGCTGTTGGTGCGCCATCGTAGGATAGGGTCGGCGGGATGTACGTGTCACGAGATGTAATTTCAAGTGAAACACCGCCCTGCGTGCGGAACTTCAGGTTTTTAAGAGGCTCCCATTCCAGAAATGCATTGCTCAGCACCCGGTAACTGTTGGCCTGGTTTTTTAATTGGTCAAGTACCGCCAATGGGTTGTACAAGTTGGCGATACCGTTTAGAAACCCGTACTGAAGAAAAGCAGGGTCGCCATTGGCCTGTCCGTAATTGCCGTTCGCAAATCGAACCGGAATAATGGGCGGCATCACCAGGGCCGAATAGATCGGACTAGGCAAATTTACCCCGGCAATGGCATTATCTGTCGTTGACTGGTAGGTTCCCGCGGCCGGACGAACGTTCTGCTTCACGTACGAAGGCGCAAAATTTACGCCTACTTTCAACTTGGAGCTTAAATCGGCGTCGACATTGGCCCGGAACGTGGCCAACTGATAGTCGGTACCAATAAGCGTTCCTTTCTGATTTAGGTAGCTACCCGAAAGGGAAAATCGCGTTTTGTCCGAACCCCCTGACGCCGTCAGGTCTACTTGAGAGATGGGAGCCGTCCGGAAGATTACGTCCTGCCAGTCGGTATCCGCCAGTTCGTCGGGGCGGTCAAAAATGTCAGGGTAGCGTTCATTGCGAACCCTGGCCGCTTCCTTCGAATACGCCAGGTATTGCTGTTTATTCATGACGTCAATTTTTCGAGACACCTTCTGTATACCTGTATAGGCGTTGAAGTTAAAACGGGTAACACCCGCTTTTCCGCGTTTGGTCGTGACGATCACTACGCCGTTGGCCGCCCGGGAGCCATATATGGCCGCCGATGCGGCATCCTTTAAGATTTCAATCGATTCGATATCGGTTGGGCTCATGCGGGTAAACTGGGCGGCATTTTGCAATGGATAGCCATCTACCACGTACAATGGATCATTGCCCGCTCCCAGCGAACCAGCTCCCCGGATGCGGATGGTAGGAGCATCGCCCGGTGAGCCTCCCCGCCCTGACTGCACCTGTACACCTGCCGCCAGTCCGGCCAGTGCTTCGCCGGGTGTCGATACCGGCAATCGGTTGATATCCTTGCCAGACACTTTGGCAATGGACGTTGTCAGTTCTTTCTTTCCCTGCTCGCCATACCCCACCACTACCACTTCATTCAGCGTTTTATCATCGACAGTCAGGGTAACGTTCACAATGGTTTGATTTCCCACCGTCACTTCCTTGGCTAAGTAGCCCACGTAGCTGAACACCAGGGTGGCCGAACCATCCGGTATACTGATGGTAAACTTGCCCTGACCATCGCTGGTCGTACCCCGCTGCCGAACCGACGACCCGGCCGCTTTGACCAGAACGCTTACCCCGGGCAGGGGCTCTCCTTTTTCATCAGTAACGGTGCCGGTAATAGTCTGGTCTGTAGTTTCGACCACTGACGATGTTACAGCATTTGTGCTGGAAGGTCTATCATCGGATGTAAGCGAACTACGAACGAGGGCTACCTGATTGCCCGTAACTATGTAACTGATTCGAAGGGGTGTCAGAAATTGAGTCAGTAGCGTACCCAGCCGCTCATCGGCCGCGTTAACCGTGACTTTCTGATCCGTACGAATCATCTCCCGACTGTATACAAACTTAACGTGTGCTGTTTTTTCCAGTGCAGAAAGTACCTGTCTGACAGGAGTGTTTTCCAGCCGGATCGTTACCCGTTGCTCCAACACTTCCTGCGCATCGGCAGCCAGTGAGGCATTGAGCAAAAAACAGGTCAATAGGAATTGGAGAAGCGAAACCTTCATAACAAAAACAATGGTTTCGTGTTTTAGAAATTTAGACATACTTTTAACCGGGTTTAGTTATTCTTGACATAGGAATAGTACCCCGATCAGCGAGGTCTCAAGCTACACTGATCAGTTAATTAGTCCCGTCATGTTGGTAGCATGACGGGATTTTTTGGCTAGATTACTGGCATCCTTTTCCAGTCACGATAATTTGGGCTTCAACAACCTCAAAGGTTGACCCAATGGACGCGCAGATTAGTTTAAGCTGATCATAAAAGGGTACACCGGACAGTTTGGCCGTGACCGTGCACTGGCGAAAGAGCGAAGAGTCATAGATGATCGGGATGCCATACCCTTTTTCAAGCTGCTTGAATACACTCGATA
Source organism: Spirosoma sp. SC4-14 (assembly GCF_037201965.1). Taxonomy (NCBI): domain Bacteria; kingdom Pseudomonadati; phylum Bacteroidota; class Cytophagia; order Cytophagales; family Cytophagaceae; genus Spirosoma; species Spirosoma sp. SC4-14. The sequence continues at coordinate 4,798,577 of NZ_CP147518.1, forward strand.
CTGGGGTATCCTGAAACGTAAACTGGTCCCGAGATTCATTAGGGGTAATCAGACTCGGCTGAACGACCAGTTCTTTCTGATACGCGGCATAGTCGGACTCATACACCACCTGCTGATTGGCAGTTAGTACTACCCCTGGTACATGTCGAACGTGTCGAGGATGTGAGCGAGCTAAATCCTGCTGGTTATATACCGATACCTTGCCACTTTGTACACTAACCGTAATGCGGGCGTCGCCCGGTAAGGCCCGTACCCGAAACCTGGTCCCCAGTACTCTCGTGATTAATGGTCCGCTCATGACTAGAAAAGGGCGGCTACTATCATGCACAACAGCAAAAACGGCCTCCCCTTTTAGGTGCACTTCCCGCTTGGACTTCCCGAATATTTGTGGATAACTGGCCTGGCTATTCGGTGCTAACCTCATGTGGCTCCCGTCGGGCAGGGTGATGGGTACGGGTTGAGAGGTACCATTTACCTGATTGACCCAGCCAGTCGCTGGGGCGGGGCTGGACCGACTAACCGGTTGCCGACCGGCTACCTCCGGACGGTGGCTGGTTTCTTTCCAGAGCAGACCGCCGATTCCCAGGATAACAACGACAGCAGCCGCAAGCTGCCAGACCGGCCGTTGCCATATCCGCCAGATTCGAGTGACTGTGAGTGATTCAGGTGAGCGACGGGTTAGACGCATAATTTGGGCAACCTCAGCCTGAACCTGTTTATCTGTCACGCTACTCGGCCGATTTTTAAGCGCTTCGGCCATATCTTTTGCCAGTAGTATAGTAGCCCGCTGATCCGGATGCTGCTGCTGCCAGCGGTCCCAGAACTCTTGGGCTTCTGGCTGACCGTGCTTAACCCATGCCAGAAACCAAGGGTCTATCAGCAGATCTTCAGCCCGGAATTTTTCGTAGTCTTTCATGCTTGAAGTAGGTAGTCAAAACCGATTCGTTAGCCAAATGCCCAGCAGGGCCAATAAAGAAGGCCAGTCGTCTCGTAATCGGCTAAGGCCCCGGTGTAGGAGATTGGCAACTGACTGCTTATTCACCTGTAAAATGTCAGCAATTTCTTCATTACTCAGTTCCGCGTAAAATTTGAGGTGAATGGCTTCTCGTTGCCGGTCTGACAGGCGTTCCAGTAGTTTATTGAGCCTAACCGTTTGATATTCGGACAATTCGGTTTGTATCAAATTGTATTCGGCCGCGGGGTCACTATGAAAGGCTTCATCAAAAGGCAGCGTTTCGTCTGATGACTGATTGGCCTGCCGTAACACCTCACGGTAAATCTTTCGGCGGAGGGCTTTGTACAGATACGGTCGGATGTAGTTTGTTTCCATAACCTTCTGCCGGTATACCCATAGATCGACAAATAAATCCTGCAAGCAGTCTTTGAGTAAATCGGTATCACGGGTAAAGCGGCTTCCATAGAAGTGCAGATCCTTATAAAAATAAGTAGTTAATTGCTCAAACGCAGCTGGGCTCCCCTGCCTGAACCGTAGCCAAAGCTGAGCTTCCGTGTCATGCTGCGCATACACGTTCGGAGTACTGCTAACATCTGACTTAAGCATAGTCTGGAGAAATTACAGGTCAGAAGTATGTAGGAAGTCACAATTTGACCGTTGATTTGTGTAGCAATAGGAGGAAAATAAAAATCGATACTCAGTTTCTATGATTTATTTGTAAATTTTTTTGAATATATAAGGAATTTATACCGCTGTTTAGCCAAGTTGTCTTTAACTATAAGCTGTACTTATGTATTGTGGTTCAGTAGATACGCTACAGATGATGCCACCGCAACAGCGGGCCGGTTGGGCCAGAGTATTAAAATTTTTTCCGAAGAAGAGCCAAACGATAGCAATTGAATTTGTCGATTATGTTCTGTCGCACTTTTCAGATCCAGACCGATAATGAATGGTCCGCCACCGCGGCATGAATATGAGGCTAAGCTCCAGTGGTTCGCCGTTGCGGTGTTACGGCGAGGACTTAGGTATCCTCCCTGTTTATATTAAGCCTAGGAGTCCTCATCTGAACGGCAAAGTATAACACACTCATACCTAGCATCACATAAACTTGCAAGGGGAATATGATTTCTTGGGTTTACATTCCTCTGATAATCCCTTCGCTTGGGAAGTCTTACTACAGTTTCCTTTACTTAAGGGTATATGTCGCCGTTAATAATTGGCTAATTTTATAATGAGGATTTATTTACAATTCTTCGAAGCACCCACATATGTCATCAGTTCAGTCACACAAAGTGGGTAAGAGCCAACTATTGGGGAGTGCCATAATTATGACTTTAAGTAAGTGTAGATTGCCTGTTGTGAGCGAATAAGTTGTCCTTGGCTATCAACTGGTTTCCATTGTTGGCTGGCTAGTAGCTCTGTGGCCTGAGTATTGTCGGCTAGGGACGCTTCGAGCAAGACACTAATCTGATGTCGTAATACTGGATCATAAACTGGAAAACAGACTTCTATTCGTCGGTACAGATTCCGATTCATCCAGTCGGCCGACCCAAGGTAGGTTTCGGGTTGGCCGTTGTTATGGAATACAAAAATGCGACCGTGTTCCAGATACCGGTCCACAATGCGCCTGACCCGGATGGTTTCACTCTGACCCGGCACGCCCGGTATTAGCGTGCAGATAGCTCGCACAAGCAGGTTAATAGAAACACCCGCCTGACTGGCTTCATAGAGTTTGTCAATCATTGTTTTCTCCTGGAGATTATTAAGCTTGATCGTGATTTGAGCCGGTAGCCCCGCCCGGCGGTTAGCGATTTCCCGATCAATTAGGGCAAGAAAACGCGGCATCAGGTTGAACTGCGAAACGAGCAGATGCTCAAATCGAATGAACCGGTAACTGGCTGGCTGATCGCGGCTTTGGAGGTAAGCAAACAGCAGGTCTAAATCCTGCGTCATGCCGACGTGGCTGGTCATTAGCACATGATCAGTATAGAACCGGGCAGTGCTTTCGTTAAAATTACCTGTTGCCAACAGTCCGTACCGTTGATTTTGCCAACCCCGCTGGCGCTTTACCAAAGCCGTCTTGGCGTGTACCTTCAGGGCCGGAATGCTATATACGAGCCGTACCCCGGCGGCTTTAAGCCGTTTACTCCACCGCAGGTTGTTCTCTTCGTCGAAACGGGCCTTTAACTCGACGAATACCGTTACCTGTTTGCCGTTACGGGCCGCACTGATGAGGGCGTTCGCTATGAACGAATCTGAGGCAATTCGGTAAAGAGTGACAAATATAGCCTGTACGTCAGGGTCGATAGCGGCTTCATTGAAAAATCGCAAAACAGGATTGTAGGACTGATAGGGAGGGTGTACCAGGTAATCTTGTTGGTCGAGACAGTCAAAAATGGATGATTCACCTTGTAGAGCGGTGATCGGCAGTGGGGATTGGGGCGGATAGTGCAGGGTGGCTCCAACGGGATTTGGCAAACCAGCTAAACTGCTCAGATTGTGATAACGACCGCCGGCAAAAAGGGCTGTTGGCGGTATCGAAAATCCAGCCGTGAGCCACTCGAGCAAGTCATCGGGCATGGCTGCGTCATAGAGAAACCGGATGGTGTGCCCCGCCTGTCGCTGGTCGAGCATCCAGGCGATGTTTTCATCCATCTCACCCGCAAACTCATCGGCAATGCTCACGTCGGCGTTGCGGTTGACTTTAACACTGTAGCAGCCGGTCACGGTTCTGCCCGGAAAAACAGCACCGAGATGCTGCCGGATTATGTCGTCCAGAAACAGTAGGTGATACTGGCCATCTGCTCCGGGTATCGTCAGGAAGCGGGGCAGGTTTTCATGCGGAATATTGACCAGTCCATAGGGTTGCTGGTTCGGTAATCCGGCCATCGATACGGCCAAGAACAGGGCGTTGTCGGAAAAAGTTAGGGGTTTGCCAGTTTCAGGTCGAAGGGGTTGCAGAAACGTCAGCACCCGGCTGTGAAAATATTCAGAAATAGTTACTTTATGTTCAGGCAATAGGGGTTCACCGTAATACAGGTGAATTCCGTTTTGTTGCAGGGCGGGCAACAACTGCTCTTGCAGTAATCGCCCAAACTCGTTCTGACAACGGTTAACTATCATCTGTACTTCAGGCAACAGACCTGGTTCAGCCTCATCGTTTTCACTGGTACGCAGCGGGTCAAGCTCCAGCAGAGCCGACATTCTAACCCGGAAGAATTCATCTAAATTAGCCGAAAAAATAGCCAGAAACCGGATGCGTTCGTAGAGCGGTACGGCCGGGTTAGCAGCTTCTTGTAGCACCCGCTGGTTGAAACTAAGCCAGCTTAGGTCGCGGTTCACGTAGGTGAAGATGGTGCCGTTCATTTGCTGAAGAAAAAGAACACGATTAGAAACGCCAGCACCGACATCACAAACCCTATCATGAACGTATTGTACGCTAACCGTAACAGGTTGAATTTTTTGTTCAGTACTCTTCCCAGAAAATAAATGTCGCGGGTCATGGTGCGGTAGAGATAACCGGTATCGTTCATGAGTTCGCCAATACCCCACTCGTAATCGGCCAGACTCATTTGGTGAAAATTGCCGAAAAATAGCAGGTTTCCCTGCTTTCGTTCAATGTCTTCGCGAGTAAATGTACCTTGAGTAACGTTCGGGCGTGTGGACAGAATGGCAAGAATGATTGTCAGCAGTGAAGTAATTAAAAACAGACCTGTTGGTAAAATCAAGTCGTGATTATGCTCTATTCGGGTGGGGATTACCGACACGATGACCGACACCATGATAGCGTTAACAGAAATCATGATATTGGCTTTGCTGTCAGCAATCTCACTTAACCTAAGTTGATTTGTGGAGGTGGTTCGAAACATTGTTTCAATGCCCCGTTCGGGCCGATTCTCTTTATCCTTCTTTTTGCTTTTTTTGTTAACCGGTTCCGGTTGGTGGTCTGTTAAGGGGGGCAAAATGGAGATTGGCCCTTCTTCCGCCAGTACATTTTCATTTTTTTCGGCCTGTTTTTCACGCAACGTTTGCAGATTTTTAGCTTGTCCTTTCTGAAGTAGGACCTGGGCATAGTCGGTAAAATAGCGGTGCCGTGTTAGTAGAACAATGTTCTGTTCACGCCAGTCGCGCCCACGTATGTCCACCCCGGAGAGATTCTCCTTCTCTTTACGTAATCGTTTCTGTTTGTCGCGGTAGTCGTCGGCCCCCAAGTGAAACAGGTCGGCATCGCACAGAATCTCTTCAAGGAGATTGGTAGGTGACTGGGGCATTTTCGTGGCGAGGATGCAGTCCCTAACTCGTCCGACAATTAGGGCTGGTATACCGGATTCGCTTAAAAAGGTAGTAGCAACATCAATACTAGCTCCTTCATGACCATCAGAAGGGCCGATAAGATAACCCACATCGTGGAACCAGGCTGCTGTAATGACCGCCATGTGATCCATTTCGGAAAGTTGATAGTGGTGGGACAGTTGCTCGGTGGCTTTGACGACCTCCTGCGTGTGTATCAGATTATGATAGACTAATTCAGGCCGGGAATGCTCGGCAAAAAAACGGGTGACGTAGGCTTCAACGCCCTGCAAAAGTATGTTCATTACCTTTTTGATTAAAACCGAAATCCAAGTGATATATAAGGTAAAATGCCTTCATCAGAGAAACCGACCGATGTCGTTACCACCAATAGGCTGGCAGGGGTAATGTACAGTCCCCCCCCATAACCATCGTGCCAGCGCCGGGAGGTTTCGCCCCGAAGCCAGACCCGCCCCAAATCGTTGAAGGCCAGCAGCCCGATGCTGCCGGGAAACAAAAACGATTGAAAACTGAATAGCTTGAGCCGGGCTTCAATAGTATGGTACAACAAATGGTTACCCGCAAACCGGTACGTTCGAAAGCCCCGAAGGTTATCGTGACCACCGAGGTATAGCAACTGATAGAAAGCCGGACTACCGTAGGTCAGCCCTCCCCCCAGCCGGTTGGCCAGTACGAACCTGTCGCCTGAGCCAAGCTTCGTGTAGAGTGTAAAATCGGTCTGGAGCTGCGTCAGTTGGCCGCCCTGCTTACCAAATCCCCACAAATTCAGTAGTGTCGTATTCCAGTAGACCCCATTCTGCGGCTGCGTTGGGTTGGTGCGCGTATCAAGGGTAATACTGGTCTGCAAACCGCCATAACTTTGTTCCAGCCGCAGCGAGGTTGGCTGTTCAGGTAGATACGTATTGATGAACCGGCCCTTGTTATTTGTTGAGTCAAGCGTAAAGTGCTGAAAAACAGGCCCCAGAGTTACCTGAATATGATTGCCCAACGGTCGTTTCAGCAACACGCTGACATTGCTGAGGTTATAGCGGGTGCGGTAGTAGCGTATCCGGCGGCTTTTATCGTACGAACTTTCATTACCCGGCCCGAAAAAATTGGCTACGTTATTAGGTGCCCGTGCGGTCGCGTTGAATACCAGATCATTTTGGCCGATTAGGTCGGTAAATGTACTAGTGTAATTAAAGGCTGTGGCATTGGTGGCCAGTGCCCGGCTAATCAGCAGACGATGGTGAGCGGCAAACGGTGCTTTACGGAACCCTTGCTTCGTCCAGTCAACGCCTATTCCCGCCAACACACCATCGTCTGGATTATAGCCCCCTGTCAGCAGAGGAGCCAGCCGGTCATACCGGAACGCATGCGGGTCATACCGGTTCACGGCTTCGTCAGAACCCAACCGGCGTCTGGCCGTGCCGGGCGCAGGCAGGTTGTTGGCTTCGGTCAGCCGGTCGTAAATCAGCGGACGTGAGGGTTTACCGGTTACGACAAACCTGTCATTGCCCTTGCCACCGATGAGCCGAACCCGTGCCCTTACTTTTTGTGACCCGCTAACCTCAAAACGATCATCTCCTTTCTGGCCGTAAAGACATATTTCACGCGTAACGGCTGCGTCGAAAACCCGATAGTACATTCGTTGAGCTACCGTATTGTTCTTCGTAACCTTAAAGACGGAAACCGCTACCTTATTATCCTTGAGGTTTTCTACCCGGAATAGTTCGGTTTTGTCAGAGCCGGGGATATCCACCTTTTTGGCTAAAAATCGATAATAGGTCATTGCTTCCCGCAGGAGCCAGCCCCGTCGAATTTTAAGTGTTTTCAATAGCCGTTCACCGGTTATCGACCGCACGGGCGGGGGGAGCTGATCAATGGCCCTTTGCAAGACGCTGTCAGTCAATACAGTTTGCAGATCAGTAATTTCGGTTAGCCAGTCTTCGGCGCTTAACTCGCTCAGAAACAACCGGTCAACATAACGGGCGTTGAACATCGCGCCCTTTACATTGGCCAGTTTTGGACCAAATCCCTGAAATTTGGGTTGGATCCAGGGCAGTGCGGCCAGGGTAGGAAGCAGGCCATCCGCTCGAAAAAATACTTGATCGCGGTCTCGCGGGATTGGATAGTATTCGCGACCTGTATCCGTTTTCCGAATGCCCCAACGCCACTGGTCTTCGTGACGGTCCCAGTCGCCAATGAGCAGATCTAGCAGCCTCGCCCGCAGCAAGGCCCGTTGGTCAACCCGGTTATCGTTGTCGTCGGCCAGTGCATCAATGACCTTCGCTGTGCTAATCGTTTTGCCTTCAACCGGGCTTCGTTCCTCCAGGAGCCCGACCGTATTGGCAAAGTCGGCCCGGTAGATGCCTAATGTCGGGTCATCGGGTATAAACACCAGAGTCGGGTTGGCGTGCGGCACCCCTGCCGCGTTGGCCAGCGTCGGCACCGTCAGCGGGGCAAACGGAAAGCTGGCCGAAATTTCGTCCTGTAAAATATCTTTGGCGATAGTCTGGCGAAGGGCTGGCGGCAGGGCGTTTACCGGGTCCTTCTGTACTGACCTTAACACCCACTCACGCCCGGTTTGATCTTCCAGCCGCAGCGATTTGGTTTGCATTCCGCCCCCGCGCTGAAGAATGGTGAAACCACCAAGGGTGCGGGTCAGATCGAATACCGGCAGGCTGACGGGGGTGGCCCACTCCCGGCGGTAATTGTTGCCAAGCAGCCAGCGCTGGAGCCGGCCTGCCCGGTCATAGGCCGGGGCAATGGCTACCTGCACACTGTCGGGGTTTTCTTTCCGGCTCGTCGGGGGCTGGTTAGTGATCGGCTTGGGTCCACTGGGCAGATGGAAGAGCGTGGCGGAGTGGGCTTCGGTTACTGAATCGGTTTCGTTAACTGTATAGAATGTAACTGTTAACCGGCCATCGATTTGTTCGTCAAGCACTACGTAACCCCAGTTTGAGCTGACAAACTGAGCCTTTTTTCCAGCCTTAACGCGCTCCCGGTTGATGCCAGTTCCACTCACGATGTAAGGCCGGTTGCCGTCCAGGATGTATTGCAGAGAATGATCGTGGCCTGACACAAACATGACATTGGGAGCTGGGGCCAGGGTGGTTTCAATAGCCCGCACCATCTGGTGGTAGATGGGGTGAGCCAGGTCCTGCACGTTGCCAAATAACCCCCGAACCAATGGGTAAAGCGACCCAATGCCCGGCAGCGGTACGTAAAGCTTCGGCGACAAGTCGGTGAGGGGAAACAGATGCTCGCGGAGCCTGAAAAATCCACCGTGTATGCCGTAGCTGCGAAATGGATGGTGGGTGGCGACTACGATGACTTTATCGTGGTTTCGGTGAGCGATGTCCGAGAGTCGGGCCAGCACTTCACTCTCAGTTTTACAGGCACAGTCGGATTCTGCTCCCGGCTTGTCGTAGGGATGGAGCCACCACTGCGAATCGAGCAGGACCAGCACGAGCCGGTCGCTCAGGTGAATTTCTTCAGGGCCGGGACACCCGTTAGCGGGCAGCATCCGGATGGTAGGCGCATGAAGGCTGTCGAGCCAGCGGCCCTGCCGTTGTACACGCTCCCTGCCGTCGTAACGACCCTGCGCCCAGTCGTTATTACCCGGAATGAACAGCACTTTACTTGGCTTGCCCGAGTTTGAGTTGGCAAGTCCGGGTGTTACAAGATAATGCAGTACATCGGTCAGGGCCGGGTAGTCGACATCGGTTTCGGTGGGCAGGCCGCGGGGATATAAGTTGTCACCTAGGTAAACCAGCGTGGTCTGGGTATTGTGCATATCATGGCGAGCCAATACGGCATCAATTACCGGATTTCGCCCTTGTTGTAGCCGACCCGCGTCGCCAATCAGGATGATACGGTGCCTTACTGAATCGGGCGGGAGGGATTGGGCTAGGCCAAGCAACGGCAGAGAGTACCCGATGACCAGCCCAAACCACTGTCGAGTTTCACGCAATCGGTTCATACTTCAGAAGGTGATTTTGGGCCAGGATAGTTGATCGTTAGCCGCAGGGCTTTCAAATTCGCCACACCCTTCAGGGGTTCCAGATCAAATTGCTCAGTACTGGGCTTAAGTTTACCTTCGGCCTGTAGTCGATTGATAAACGGCAGGTATTGAACTAATTCCGTTGCGTGGCTGTAGATAAGAGCAATCGTGTCGGGCTGGGTCAGGCGTTCATGCGTACCCGCAATCAGTGCCTTATCGATACGTTTCTTGATCACCTCGTACCGGATGCTGTACGACCCTTCGACATCGAATCGGCGCTCGTCGTGCCGAAATCCTATATCCACCGGTTGTTCGTGCGCTAAAATCAATTGGGTGGTCTGGAGTGGCAGTGGCAATTGGAGACGCAGCCGGTGGGTAAGCCAGGCGAGCTCAATCATCGAGTCCAACTGCCATTCGTACAAGTACTGGCAAATTTCGATGCTGAACGGATGGTTGGGTGCGATGGATTGGCCTACATACAGCGTGTATTCGGTGCCGTCGGTACGAAAGCGTTCAAAATAGTGCGGAAACCGGGTTTGTAACTGCTTTTGCTGTTGGTTGATGTAGGTGTTAATCAGCACGTTGATCCGATCAATACTGTGGTCAAAATTAGTCTGCGCCTGGCAAAATCGACCGGTTTCTCCATCCATCCGATTAAAATACTCTTGAAGAAGTATAGTCGGAACATCCGGAATCGATTCCAGCAAGCGAATGAACGGCGTAACTTCGCTATTCAGAAACCGTCCAATGCTTAGCTCATTGTCAGGTGTCAGACCAGCCATTACCTTGGCCTGCCAGCCAGTTGTGGCCAGCCGGAGATGAGCCAGTCGAACCGGGTCGTCTGGGAATTGCACCGTTTTCAGTAATTCGTCAATCATAGCGAGCTGGTCGGTAAGGTCCTGTCTGATGGCTTTCTGGCGCTCGACTGAAGAGTTGCGAATATCCACCGCGCCGTAGAACGGATACACCTTCGAAAACCGTATCGGTACAGCTTTACCGACCGTGCCCGCCTGCTGCAGACTGAGTTCCAACCCGGCGGCTTCGTAAAATTTCCATTCAACGGCCGGTTGTAAGGAAGTATAACGGAGCTTGATAAGTTGCTCCAACTGGTTAGTAAACTGCTGCAACTGAAACCGTAGCAGCTCCTGAATTAGCGGCAGGATCCGGCCGATGTACGTAAAAATCTCATCATGGAAGGCATCGGGCCGGGGGCTGCCCATTTCCAGTAGGCCCAACAACATTGGGCCGTCGGTAACCGGATAAATCAAAAAGCTCTGAATGCCTTTTTGCTCAAGCACCTTACGGGCAAATTCAGGCAGGGCATCCAAACCGGCGAATCGGCGGGGTTGAGGATTGTGAATCAGTTCATCCAGCATTCGCTGCGTCGCCGGATCTATATCAGCATCCATTTGAAAACCCGACAGCCGGAGAAAAACGCTTCGCTGCTGACTACTGGGTGTAAAAAAGGGACGCCCGTTGATCTGCGTCAACGGCATGACACCTACCTCCAGACCGGGTTGCCCGCAGAAGTTACGCAGGGCGGTTTCGAATGTCTGGAATATGACCGGTTCGGGCGTTGAGGCTAAATGCACGAACACCTCCCGGAGTTGTTTAATCGATTCGGCTTCCGAAACGTCTTCAATTTTGAAAAATGAAAAGCCTTCGAAACTGAACTGATGGAGGGGTAACGGATTGATACCTGCCGGAATCGGATGGCCATATCGCACAAAGTCGATCCAGGCCGGTTCTAACGGCGGCAGGGGGCCGTTGGGGTGCGGTTCAACAAATGAAATGTTAATGTCCATCTGGTAATACCTGGTCAGCCCATCCAGTGCCTGCTCAAACCGGACAGTTGGCCCTGAATAACCTGGCACGGTTATCCTGTAGCATTTTTCGAGGATTAAGCGGTAGAGAAACCGGGCACGGTCAACACCACTTTCCTGCACTTTATCCTCGGTAAGCATCAGAGGAAACAGCCGGGTAAGATGTGCAAAAGCAGCCGAATAATGATACAACCGGAGCGGTACGGGCAGGCCGAATGCATAGGGAACCGTAGCGTCGTTACTGATTAGAGGCAATACGACTACCGTGGCCAGTTCAAAATACGCCTTCAATCGAGGGACTAATTGATCGTTCTCTGGTTGTTCCGTTAGGATTACCGCCTGCTCAAACTGTTTGATGAGATAGCTATAAAATTGATCCAACGCTCCCGAAAACGCCTGCTGTTGTTGGCTTTTCAGATAGCTAACAAACGGCCGGAACGACAACCGGAACAGTAGTGGCTGATCGGGTAGTGTTGGCGTATACAATTTTGTTTCCATAAGCGAAAGCAGTTGACGGTATGGACTCCTACTTTTCAGCGGTAGCTTAATCCAGCGCCAAACGCATAAAGTGGATGGGATGAATCGTAAGGCAGGTCTTCTTTCTGCTGTTCGACCGACTGAACCGAGGAAGGAAATTCGAAGGGCAACTTGCCAGTGGGCTTGAATCGCCCCATAATAAGTTCGAGTACAATCCGGTCTTCGCAGTCAAAATCGGCAATGACCGCCCGGCTTTGTGCGTTCAGTTCCGGAATGACCATTGGCCGGTCGACCGACAGTATAGTAATGGTGGGCTTGATTTTCATGAGTGCAAGCAGCTTTTCTTTCTCGTCAGCCGGAAAGTCAAGTCTTCCCTGGTGGATAAACAGGTCCATCAGATTACCATGGCGGGGAGTATAGGGGGTGTTGAGTTTCAACAGCACATAGTCGGCTTCTTCGGGCCTTGCCACCACCTCGGCAAACTGCTTTACGACCGTTTCGTCAAAGCCCTGGATGTATAGCTTTACCCGTTTTTTCAGAGGTAACAGGTTTTCGTTCTTTAACAGTACCAACGAACGCCGTTGGGCTTCACGGCCTTTGCGGATAAATACTGGATTACCGAGTATCCGCTGATCCGCTTTGGTCAGGTAGGGTTGGTCGAATAGACCTAGTCGGAACTTGTCGCGCAGTACCCGTCGAACCGACGTATTGATCCGATCCTCACTGATTTTACCACGTTTAACCAGCGAAATGACTAACTCAGGAGCGGCCTCTCCTCCGAACATATCGCAGCCGGCGTTCAGGATTTTTTCGACGCGCTGTTCGGGTGTGAGGTTTTCTACGCCCCAAGCCGAGGCTTCTTTGAAGTACGGAATACCGTTAACGACAGCCCAATCGGTACACACTACGCCGTCGAAGTGGTATTTCTTTCGTAGCAAACCCGTAATAAGATCCTTATTAAAGGCAGCTGCTACGTCCTCGCTGGTTTGCCCAACGGGAATGCTATAGTTGGGCATAATTTGGGCAACGTGGGCCGGAAATGCCCCCTGCTCATAGGGGATGAGGTGGTACGGGAAGTTTCGACCCGGAAACGCCTGCGCCCGACCGGCAGCAAAATGCGAATCTTCCCCGTCCTTTTGTGCCCCCCCGCCGGGAAAGTGCTTTGCCATGCACGCTACGCTCTGCGTTCCAATGCTATCGCCCTGAAAGCCTAAAATGAACGCTTTGGTTAGGCTGGCCGTGAGGGTAGCGTCTTCGCCAAACGTGCCGTTGAAGCGTGCCCAGCGGGGTTCGGTGGCAAGGTCAATCTGGGGTGACAACGCCAGGCGAATGCCCATGGCCCGATATTCCTGCCGGGCAATATCCCCAAACTCACGCATCAGGGTCGTATCGCCGATGGCTGCAAACCCTAACGGGCCGCACCAGTTCGAAAAACCGGGCGTTTTTATGCCAATTCCTGGTTTATTAGTTGCTACATGACGCGGATCAGAAGCCAGCGTGACAGGAATGCCCAGCCGGGTACGTTCGGCCATTTTCTGGATGCCGTTATGCCAGGTGAGCATTTGGTCAGGCTCCAGGGATTGAACAAAGTTGAAGTGGTTCATCTTTTTCCGCACCAGCATGGTCGATGGCGTTTCCATGATCAAGGAGAATGGGTTGCTGAAACCTGGGATATCGCTGACCGCCCCATCAGTTCCAAGCGGAATCATGGTAATGAACAATAGTCCGGCTTTTTCGTCAAGTGTCATCTGACTCAGCAAATTCTCCACTCGCTGCTCCGTAGGCAACCGACTATCTTCGTAGCCATCCAGTTTGCCATTTTTGTTCAAGTCCCGAAACGTATACCCGGCTACAGTTAGCGTGGATACTTCCGGGCCGAGTAAACTTCTGTTCCGGGAGGAGACCACCTGCCATTTGAAGAAAAAAAATATGTACGTCAGTAAAAGTACAGCAATCAACCCACCGATGCCGTACAGAAGCCATTTTAACAATCGTTTCATTGGTGAATGAGATTTAGAGAAATCAAAAACTAAGGGCCTGGTCAAAGCGGCACCGGGCTGCCGGGCGAGAAAACCACGCCTAAGCGGGCCTTAAAGACCCGCTGCTGAACCTCAAGCAGCGATTCGCCATAACCGCCAAAGAATTGAAGATAGAGGTACTGATTCCAGTCGGCTCTGGGTTTCCAGCGTAAGCCCGTCTGCACCTGGCCCTTCCAGTTATGAGTGCCTTTGCGTACCGTCCAGTCAAGAATAAAATACTGGTTGGGAAATAATCGGTAATAGCCGGATATTTCACCATAGCCGTAATAGCGCGTCAGCAATTCCTTATCGTCACCTACGGGTTCCTGACCAAAGGGAACCCAAACCTTCAGCCCCATCGTCAACCGTGGAGTTTTGGCTAAGTAAATAAAGGATACCCGGTTCCAGCTTCGGCTCATGACACTGTCTCGGCCATTGGATTCGTGTTCCACCTGACAAAAAATGGCATGAATGGCTCGATGGTTGATATAAAAGAACCGGCCGATGCCTAAGCCCGGGTTGTAGTTAGTTTCTCGAAACGGGAGCGATGGGCGAAAAATATCCCAGAACGATCGCTGGGTGTACATCAGATATAGATGCGTGTTAAGTAGCCATGGTAAACTGGCGGTGCGGATGCGAAAACTGATCTGAAATTTAGCGTCGGAGTTGGTAGAACGCGGACGTTCATTGAGCGCCGTACCAACCAGAAAGTAATTGTCTCGGAAGATTGTGAAATACGGTTCTTTGCCGATCCGCTCATTTAGCCGGGCAGTGCTGTCAGGCGTGATCAATGGCTGGCCCGGTATAAGCATCTGGCCCCGGCTATTGACTGGTGCCAAGCAAACTAGTATCAATAACCAAAGCTGTCGGTAAAGTGGATTCATAGCGAATTTGTTACGGATAAATCTCCTGATGGCAATGCGGACAGCGTTGTCGTACCGGTTCTTTCTGCCCCCGAACGTGTTCAATAAAGCCAGATACGATAATGCCGGTAGGCAGGGCAAACAAGCCGACGCCCAACATGGCCGTCAGGCCTCCAATGAATTTACCTACTGACGTGATAGGGTAAATATCACCGTAGCCAACCGTAGTCATTGCATTAATACCCCACCACATAGTAGCCGGAATGCTTGAAAACTGATGGGGCTGGAAGCGATTCTCTATGTAATACATGATGCTCGATAGTAGCAGAAGCATAAATAGAACAAGCGTAGTGCTCAGTACTAACTCATCTTTTTTGTGGCCCAGTACCTGAACGATCAGGCGTAGCGAACGGGCGTAGCGCGGAATACGCAGCAGCCGAAATAGCTGTAAGATGCGAATAACGGCTAATTTGGGCGACAGGGACGCTAAAACGAAGGATAGGATAGTAAGTAGGTCAATTATGGCCGTAGGAGACAGTACGAACTTTAGTCGGCCCCATATCTTATGTTTATACTGGTTATCCTCAACACATACCCACAGCCTGAGCATATACTCCAGTATAAAGAAGACCAGAGAAAACCGGGCAAACGAGGTCCACAACCCCTGATGCTGTCGTTGTGAGCCGGGTATAGTACTCAGCACATAAGTGACAGCATTCAATAAAATGGCTGTGAACAAAATATTGGTAAATACAAGATTTGGCCACCAGCGTTTGCCTTGCCTGTTTTCTACTATGTGATACAGCTTTTTGCGAAGTCCCATTGTCAGGAAGGTATTATCTCAAGGTAGTTTGGTAAATAGGTACTGGCGTATAGGTACTTCTCAAAAACGTCAGCTTCTATACCGAGGAATAGATGGTAGCTTTAAGGTTACAAGTCAGCCTCGAATCGTTCATGAACGAATGCACGGACTTTTCAAAAACCTGATCTCGTGTGGAGCGTCGGCTCTATGCTGTAGTGATCATTGCACAAACCAACAATCTCGTAAACACTGACTACACCTGAATGGGCCCCTGTTAGACCTATGCGGCCTGTTTTTAGCCCTTACCTATTGTGTTCATCAGGTAATTGATAACGGTAAATTCATTTATTGTTTGGCTGATCAGTGCAATGTGTCCATCCGGACGCAGGAGCACCATAAATGGCTCGTCGATACCAAATAGATGTACCACGCGAGGCAACAAGGGCAACACTGTTGTATCGAGCCGATCACTATATTGATTTGTTAGGCTATTGGTCAGATTAGCAAAATCCTGCTCTCCATCGGAAAAAAGAATTACATGAAATTTAGGGTTATGAAAATGCGTATAGACATTGCCGCCCTCCACTCGAAAATACGGCATCCTATCGCCTGCCTTGACCCGAAAGTCGGTATCATCTACATGCTGACTCAGTGATTGCTGACGGTAGTTGATTCCAATCTGCGAAATGCTGGGAAAGATCGCTTCGCGGGTTACCCCGAACTGAGCCAGAAAACCAACCAGACCCGGCACAAAATTGTCCCGCAGAAACCGGGTAAGCCGATTCCCATTAACCATCAAATCGAAGAATTTATCGGTTGAGGCCAATAGTTTTTTGGCGTTCTCCAACCGCTCTTCATTATACGTAGCCAACAGGGTATCCGCAGCCATTTCCTTCAACACGAAGGCTACTTTCCAGGCCAGGTTATAGGCGTCCTGAATACCCGTATTCATACCCTGCCCACCCGCTGGCGTGTGAATATGTGCTGCGTCGCCAGCGAGAAAGCAACGCCCCAGCGAAAAGGTTTCGGCTGAACGGGTATGCACCCTGTAGGTGGAGAACCAGCGCACTTTCGTTACATCGAGCGGCTGCTGAATTACGTCCTTAACCTTCTGCTCAATTTCTTCGTAGTTAACCTGCGGTTCTGACTGACCGTCGTAGTCAGGTAGATTACCAATCAACCGCCAGTGTTGTGTACCTTCCATTGGTACCAGCAAAATGAAAAAGTTATCGTGGAAGGCTACATAAAGCGTACCGGCGTCACCGGCAAACTTCATCTCTACATCCGCCACAAAAAACATACGGGCATTGGTTGTACCTTCAAAACCGATATTGAGCAGATGGCGTACCGGACTGCTGGCACCATCTGCGCCGACAACAAATTTTGCCTCAATAGCCTGTCCATTTTCCTCTGTCCAGGCTGCGGAAGAAGCCTGTGTTTGCTCCTGTTCAGAAACCGGCATAACCATAGCTACAACACCATGCTGATCCTGTTTCAGTGTTGTTAACTTCGTACCCCACTGAACCTCATGTCCATGTTTCTGTAGGTAGTCATACAGCAGTTGTTCGGTTTTACTTTGTTCATAAATCAACATGTAGGGAAACGGACTCAATCCCTGCCCCATATTACCGAAATCGATCTTACCCCCTACCCGACCATTAATCAAAAAATCGGCTTCCTGAGCAATTTCACCATTAACTACCGCTTGCTGGGCCAACCCTAATTCATCGAATATTTCGAGCGTTCTGGCATGAACTACCAACGCTTTCGAGAGGTTTGTAACACCATCTTTCTGATCAATAATGATAAAGTTGATGCCATAACGAATAAGTTGAGCGGCTAGAGTGAGGCCTGTAGGGCCAGCTCCCACAATGAGTACATCGGTTTTTACGGTCTTATTCATGTTGACGATAAAACTATTTTTAACAATGAGATTGATAAGCGAGTATGATCCTCAGTCGATAATGAGTAGGAATTGCAGTAAAACGGTACCGAAATTCTGGACCAGGCCTGCATGGTGGGCTAACACCAGTTGCTTTACTCCGCGACTAACTTCCAGAATGCTGCTGTCACTGGGGGTGTTAAGTACATCCTGAATGGCACCGGACACGTTCAGACCCAGAAAAATAAAAAGCTGAATACCCCAGTAATAAACGATTAGTACAATAGACGACCAATCTCCGTGAAGAGTGATGGCCTGGTAAATAAGGAGGGCAGTTCCGCCCAGCAGTACCAATCCATTGGAAGGGGGCATAACCGGAATAAGCCGCTTTAGTGATTGATGCACGAACCGAACGTCGGGTTCTTCAACTGGCTTACCAGGGGCAAACGCCAGTTGAAGAACCCGACGTTCGATACAGGAGAGCACGTAGAAAATTGTAGTGCCAATGCTAAACAAAGACACGATCAGTGAGCTCATTATAGACATAGCTACTCTAAGTTTTTATCATTAAAAACAGACACGCATTGTTCCGATTGGATGTGAGCCTTTTCTTTCGGCGACTCTAGAAAGGGGCACAGGCATCAGTCAATCATTTTATAGAGGCTCCCTTGTTGGTGTTATAAATTTCCCCGAGTAAGACACACTAGTCTGGCACCAGGAATCATTTTATAGTATCTCCCTTGATATATCTAAGGTTTTAAACCGTTTTACGATACCGCCATGTGGCTAGCGAAAGCACTACCACTGTCAGGATCAACAGGGCAACAAACTGTGACTGCATATCACGGAAGCCGCTGCCTTTAAGCATCACGTTCCGACCTACGGCAATAATATACTGGAGCGGATTGATGATGTTAATAATCTGGGCCCAGCGCGGCATATCCTCGATGGAGGAAAACAGGCCACTCAAAAGAATAAAAAACATGATGAAAAAGAAGGCGGCATACATGGCCTGTTGCTGCGTTTCGGAAACCGCGGAAATGAGCAATCCCATTCCTACGCACAACAGTAAAAACAGAAAAGCGAAACCATATAACAATGCCAGACTGCCTTCGATGGGTATGTTAAAGAGAAAGACAGCAACCAAAAGGCCCATCGTAAGTTGTAGCAGGCCGATTAGCACGAATGGAATAAGTTTCCCCAGAATAAACTGATATTTTTTGATAGGGGTCACATTCAACTGCTCCTGCGTCCCAATCTCTTTTTCCCGCACGATGTTTAAAGCCGCGATGAGCATCCCGATCAGAATCAGCAGTTCGAACAACACACCTGGCACCATAAACGTCCGATATTCGAGCCGGGGGTTATACCAGTACTGCGGCTCAATGGCCAGTTGCTGGCTAAGACCCGGCGCTACGGGTACGTTTTCGATCCGGACTTCCTGGTTAAAATCCTGCACAATACTGCTGGCGTAGCCGTTGGCAATGCCCGCTTTGGAACCATCCACCGCGTTCACCAGTAACTGCACCGGCGCCTGATCTTCGCGGTAGAGGTCGCGCTCGAACCGGGGCGGTATCACCAGCACCAGATCTGCCCGACCCACTAATAGGTCGTTCTGCGCCTGTTTAAGACTGGGCACATACCCCAGAAACCTGAAATTGTCGATGTGTCGGAACTTACCTGCCAACCGCTGCGAGAACGTAGTATGGTCCTGATCCAGAATACTGATGTTCAGATTTTTGACTTCGTAATTGGCAGCGTACGACAGCAGAATCAGTTGCAGCACGGGCGTACCGATCATCATTCGCAGCAGAATCGTGTTTCGAAATAGCTGCTTGAACTCCTTTTCAATTAAGAATCTGATTTGTCTCATTGCATTGAGCGGAAAGACAGGTTAAGCCAACCGGGGTTTTAAATTGCGCAGCGTCAATACGATAAACAGGGCCGTCATACCCGCCAGGACGGTTGTTTCCCGCCACAAAACCGATAAACCCACTCCCTTAATCATGATACCTTTGATCACCTCGATGAAATATTTGGCCGGAATGATGTTGGAAATCACCTGCAACAGGCGGGGCATACTGGCAATCGGGAACAGAAAGCCCGATAAAAACAGACTGGGCATCAGCAACACAATCATTGAGCCAAACATGGCCAGTAACTGCGTGTTGACCATCGACGAGATGAGTAGTCCCAGCGATAGCGACAGGACGATGTAGAGCAGCGTTTCTGCCAATAATAGTCCCAGACTACCATTGAGCGGCATGCCGAGCAGCCAGACACCTAGCCCCATAATGACACAGCCGTTGATAAAAGAGAGCAGCATATAGGGCACCATCTTGCCCAGAAGGATCTGAAATTGGCTTAGTGGCGATACCAGCAACACCTCCATTGTTCCAACTTCCTTTTCGCGGGCAATCGTAATGGAGGTCATCATGGCCGAAATCAGCAACAGTACCAGCGTCATGACTCCAGGTACAAAGACAAACACGCCTTTCAGCTCGGGGTTGTAAACCATACGCGAGATGATATTAACCTGCATAGGTGGGTGGGCCGTGGGGGTTAGACCTGCCGAATAGTCGCGGATAATGGCCGTAGCATAATTAACCAGGCTCAGGGCCGTGTTCTGCTCGGAGGCATCGCTAACCAGTTGCACCTGCGCCGAGCGGCCGTGTTCGTAATCATCGGTGAAATTGGCCGGGAACACCAAGGCCAGTTTGAGCTTCCCCTGCCGGAAAGCGGTTTCGATTTCCCGGTACGAATACAGATTCCGATCCAGTTGGAAGTAACCCGACGATAACAGTTTATCGGTAATCTGCCGACTATGTATGCCGTGATCATTGTCCAGAATGGCTACACGGGCATTTTTGATTTCGTTGGTGAGGGCAAACCCGAACAAGGTAACCATCACAAGCGGCATACCGAACAGAATCAGTAGGGTGCGCTGATCGCGGAAGATGTGCAGAAATTCCTTTTTGACGAAAGCGAGTAAGCGGTCCATAAGTGCGTTAGTTTATCCGGCTGCTATTTCGTTGAAGTTCCCCGCGCTAATATCTGAAAGACACCATCCATTGAATCGACATTGTACGATCTCTTTAGACCAGCGGGGGTATCGAGGGCCTTGATGCGGCCATCAACCATAATCGAAACCCGATTGCAATACTCGGCTTCGTCCATGTAGTGCGTCGTCACAAAAATGGTTGTACCCCGGTAGGCCGCTTCGTAGATCATGTCCCAGAATTGTCGGCGGGTAATGGGGTCAACCCCACCAGTTGGCTCGTCGAGGAAAACCACTTTGGGGTCGTGCACCAGTGCCACCGAGAACGCCAGCCGTTGTTTCCAGCCCAGCGGCAGGGAAACAACCAGCGAGTCACCTACTGATTCAAGTTGAAGTTGTCGGAGAATGTCGGCAGTTTTACTCCTGATCTGGGCATTAGTCAGCCCGTAGATACCGCCGTAAAACCGAATATTTTCCCTCACGGTGAGGTCCTCGTAGAGCGAAAACTTCTGGCTCATGTAGCCAATAGTCTGCTTAATCCGTTCGGTCTGTTTATACACATCGAAGCCTGCTATCGTGGCCGAGCCCGACGAAGGGGCCAACAGCCCGCAGAGCATTCGGATAGCCGTTGTTTTACCGGCTCCATTTGCCCCCAGAAACCCAAAAATTTCGCCCTGTGCTACCTCAAACGTAATTTCGTTAGTGGCGACAAAATCGCCGAATCGTTTAGTCAGTTTGTTTGTTACGACCGCTGGTGTTTTCATGGATGTAGCTGGTTTGTGGGTAAGGAGGAAGATGAAGCCCCCTGCATGAGTTCCATGAAGGTGTCTTCAATGCCAGCCGAAATGGCCTGTACCTCCACGTTTTTCAGGTTACAACCTAGCAGATACGTCTTCACCCGGTCTGCTTTTGTCCCTGGATGGACCGTTAGATGGATGGACTCGCCAAAGGCATAACAGGTATGGGTAAAGTCAGCCAGGCGCAGATCCTGAATCAACTGGTAGGTATTGTCGGCTTTGACGGCGAACAGCGGCTTCGTGAACCGTTTCGTAATTCCAACTGGCGTATCGACTCCCAAAATGGTACCGTTCTGGATGAACGCCACCCGGTCGCAGAGATCGGCTTCGTCCATGTAAGGAGTCGATACCAGGATGGTCAGTCCCTGTTTTTTCAGGTTGCCCAGCATCTCCCAGAACTCCTTGCGCGACACGGCATCCACTCCGGTGGTTGGCTCGTCGAGGAATAGTACGTCCGGTTTGTGGATCAGGGCGCAGCAGAGGGCGAGCTTTTGCTTCATACCACCCGACAGCGCTCCCGCCCGGCGGTTTTTGAAGGGTTCCAACTGCACGTAAATATCCCGGACCAGATCATAATTCGCTTCGATAGTCGTACCAAAAACGGTGGCAAAAAACTCTATATTTTCCCGAACGGTTAGATCTGGATAAAGTGAGAATCGGCCCGGCATGTAGCCTACTGTCTGGCGCAGGTAGCGAAAGTCGGTCACCACGTCATGGCCCATCACGGTCGCTTTACCCCCATCGGGCAGGAGCAGCGTAACCAGAATTTTAAAGAGCGTCGTTTTTCCGGCCCCATCTGGCCCAATCAGCCCGAAGAGCTCACCGTGGTTCACCTCAAAAGAAACGGCCTGCAACGCCTTCACGTCGCCGTAGTTCCTGGAAATATCGTTGATTACAATAGCTGCACCCATACTGGTTCAAAAATAGCGGAGGTCAAAACTGATCTGCTGGCTTCCTGGATGGATATGTATCTTTGCTCTACCGAAATCGGGTTTAAGCCGGGCATTTTTTACGACATTATTCGAAGCTCCTACGCCTTCTTTCGGAATACCGACGAAGTTGCGGTCGGGTTTGCCGTTGTTGTTGGTATCATGGAACGCGCTGATGTAATAGTCGCCCGGCTCGAGATTACGGAACGTTACTTTCACCGAATTACCCGAAATGGCCGATGACTGTATTTGAGTGGCTCGCTCTACTTCGTTAGGAAATCCTTCCAATGTTTTAAATACACAGACGACGACTTTGCCAGCCGTGCCTTTAATGCTGGATACGTCTACGGTTACTTCACCGGTGTCGATCCACCGCAGCCGGTAGTGTTCAGTTGGTACCGGAGATTTATCAATCTGAACGAGACTAACAAGCAGGCTTATCAACCATAATTTGTTCATAAATAAGGTTCGTTTTAGAGCGTGTCTGTTTTGTATTATTGTTCTGCCTTTGACGTTGTATTCTTGTCTGAATTAGCAGCAAACCGAACCTCGCCTGGCATGCCGATTTTTAGACCGCCGTCATTCTTGACGTTGATTTTCACCGCGTAGACTAAGTTTACCCGTTCATCACGGGTCTGAATCACCTTGGGCGTAAACTCGGCTTTACTCGATATCCACGTCACCGTTCCAGCGTAGGATTTAAGCTGACCACCGGGAGCATCGACCTGAACCTGCACCGACTGGCCCGGTTTTACATTCACCAACTGATCCCCCATTACATAGGCCCGCAGGGTGATCTCAGTCAGGGGGGCTACCTTGTAGAGGGGCTTGCCGTAGCTAACTACCTCGCCCGGTTCGGCGTACTTTACCGTGACAACCCCCGCAACCGGGTTGACTATGGTCGATTTTGCAATCTGATCATCCACCTGCCGAATCTGTTCGGCTATGGGGGCGGCCTCAGCAGCTGTGCCGCTCCGCTGAGTTCCCAGGGCCGATGCCTGCACCGCCCGCTGCTGACGAATGAGCGCTATCTGCCGGTCAACCGCGTCGATCTGTGCCTGAATATCATCGAGTTGTTTAGTCGGTGCAGCCCCTGCTTCAATCAAATTCCTGGTGCGCTCTTTTTCCCGTTGCAGGGTAGTGAGTTGTTGCTGCTGCACGGCAATCTGCTGCTCATAAGCCGAAAGCTGAGCCGTTACGTTGGGGGTGCGGCTCCCAACAGCGCGCTGGCTGGCCACAAGCTGCGCCCTTCGAAGTGTAAGCTGCTCGGTGTCGACCTTGCCAACCGGTTGCCCAACTTTCAGTTGCTGCCCTTCTTCAACTGTAAACAGTTGCAAAGTGCCCGTGGCTTCAGCCGATACAATCGTCTCTACGGCTTCAAAGTTGCCATAGGCATCTGCTTTTTCGTCGTCTTGATGGCAAGCCATTGTAAAAAGCAATACACTGGCAGCCAGGGTGATATTAAAGGTTTTCATGATGTTAGTTGCCGGAAATAGTACGATATTGAATGATGGCTAGCAGCCGTTGTAGCTGGTGGAGTTTCTGGTTGAGCAGCGCCTGGTTTTCGTTGTTGAGTTCAATGGTATAGTCTCGGGCAGCCAGTACGCCATTATCAAGCTGTACAGCTGCTGCCTGACGTACCTTAGTACGAAGGGCCACAATCTCTGCATCGCGGCTCAATTGGGCTTCGAGTCGGTCAATCTCGGTTTGCTGCTGCCGCAGTTGCAGGGCTATATTCTGTTCAAAGGTAGCCTGCTGAACATCTACCTGTTGGCGATTTAAGGCCACTAGTTGGCGGTCCCTTTCGAGATTATAGGCCGCTGACAGGTTCCAGTTTAGTCGTAAGCCACCGATGAAAAACGGCTTGAAATCATTGCTAAGCAGGTTTAACCCCGGACGACCTACCCCTGGTTGGGCAAATAAGCTGATGCGGGGCTTGGTTCGATTATTGATCAGGCCCGCCTGAGCGTCGTACTGGCTACGCTGGGCTTGGTAAAGGGCCAGTTCAGGCCGGTTAAGCGACAAGCCGGTCAGACGCGTTGGCTCAACCACTACCAATCGGGTACTATCAATGACGGGGAGCCCAGTCAGCAGTTGCAGGCTTGCCCGCAGCCCCTGGCGACTAGCGTTGAGGTCGGCCAGTCGTTGTTCGGTGCGCAGGGCTTCTGCCAATAGTCCGTCGAGATTGATCTGAGCCGACGTACCAAACCGTACCGACGCCCGAGTTTTTTCTGCCCGGTTCCGCAGGTCATCCAGGAGAATCCGGGTCAGGCGAATGTTCTCGTCGGTCAGCAGGGCATTCAGGAACAGGCTGTTTACCTGATCTTTCAGCCGGTTTAGCTCTACTTCTACCTGACGAATGGCGGTAGCTGTACCCGCCTGCTGAGCGGCCGTCTGTAACTGGGTCAACTGGCCGTCGTAAAGGGTATAACTGGCATCCAGGGTCAGTTTGTACTGGTCTTTGTTCAGCACGGGGACAGACAAGTTCGGCAACTCGATAGGCAACTTTGTTACTTCCGACTGCCAGGTTGCCTGTCCATTCACGGTTAGCTGGGGCAAACGTCGACTGGCATTCAAATTAGCGATGGCCAATTCATTGGTTTGCTGTAGGATAGCTTCCTGCCGTAGCTGTGGGTAATGGGCGCGGGCGGCTGCATAGCACTCTTCTAGGGTTACCGAGGACTGCGCAAGCGCCGGTATACCCAGTACCCATGCCCAGCCGAGTAGATACGTTTTCATGAATCGGCAAACATGTGTTCTAAACATACGATCTAAACATTCGTTTAATAAATAGATAAAAAAATTTAAACTTGCCGCAGGTAAGTCATAATCATTTCCGGAATGATCTGTTTACGGGCTTTAATAAACTCGCGAAAACCGGCATCGTCCATCCCGCCAATAAACGATACCATTGGCTTTGCCATGACCGGAAAGACAATATTGCTTATAATACTCAGTATGATATGTAAAGGCTCGATGGGTCTGATTGTCCCTTTCTTAGACTCTTCTAGCAATTGTTTGCGAAAGTAGGACTCTTCAAGGATGCTCTTGATTCCTAATTCTTTAAAGAAAGTATTGTTTTCGTTCCGTAACTCTGAGAGCAAAAAAACAGGAACTAACGGGTTTTCGACGATAAAATCAGTGTAACGATCCACTATTTTCCATATTTTGACCTCTAAGGGCGTTTGTTCATTAAGCATTTGGACTAATCGCCCAAGAAACTCCCGAAATGTTTCTTTATAAATGCTCATAAAAAGTTGTTCCTTGCTACGGAAATAGTAATTAACCATAGCTAAGTTAACACCAGCCTCATCAGCTATTCGTCTGATTTTAGCACCGTCGTACCCTTCCACTAAAAACACTTTCCTAGCAGCTTCTTTTATCTTCGCTTCCGTATCGATGGCTTCGTTGTTCATATTCTTGAAAACACAATGCAAATGTAACACCACGAAAATCAATTAAACAAGTGTTTGAAGGAAATTTTTATTGGAGGTGGGCATGCTCGAATAAAAATGGGCAATTGGAGTGTAAATAATAAGAGATCTCTCAATAAGCACATGATATATTTAATTAATGTAAATATTTTAATATATAACACTAAACCCTATGTAACTTAAATCTTGTTTACAACCTTTTTAGCTTGCACAACATTGGCTAATTCAGGTATCGTTCCGGTGTGACTCGTTTGCCTAAAATCACTTCGTTGATACACAGTCAAAAAGAGGGCAATACCTTGACAACTTAATAAGCGAGAAGGTGAAAGTCATTCTCCCCAATGCATGAGTAGCTGATGGCTGTTGTTGTCTTTGCCTATGTGCTTTGCTTATTGGAAGGGCTGAAGCAGCGTAAGCAAATCATAACTAAGCGCTACTGTTCTGGAGTTATAGGGCCAGCTCAATCGTTTTTCAAACGAGGCATCCAGCAAATCAGTGCGAAGCTCTTGGACTTTGGTTGATTCTTGAAACAAGTTAAAGCCTGGTTTGACTCTCGGCCTAGGGTCAAATGGCGTTTTGTCCAGTAGTCTGAAACTTTTGTACTACTTTTACAAAATACCCCAATATCCCGTTTTTCGTTCGTCAATAGCCTAACTAATCGTTGGGGCGCTGATGGGGGCGTTTCTTTTGCTTGTTGTATAGCCACTGATTTATGTTCTTAAAAATGGATCATCAGTTCAGTGACTAAAGCATTAGTGTCATGGTGCTGATCGTTTGCCCGTTTGTATCCCAGAATTAATACCTGCTTACCTAGATTCAATTGCACGGCCGGGATTACAGCGGCTAGATCATGACGACCCGAAAACCAGTCTACAATTAGACTGATGTGCCTAGACAGCGGCTGTTCAAGACCACCTATAAAACAGAATGGAGTATTGGCAACCAGTGGAGGGGAAGACTCTGCAATCCCATCCATTCCGGCTATAGAACCATAGCGAAACCCAAAGACGTGCGAGGAACCATAACTCAGTCCGGCTGTCAGTCGCGTACGGGATGGTGCCAGACGAGTACTCAAATGGGTGTATACCCATCCACCCAGGCGGTCACGGGCCACAGATGGCGTTTTACCAGTCGCCACATACACCATCTGCCCAATAGCCAGTTTACGTTCACTAAATAAACCTGGCTTATTGCCTAAAGGAATAATTGTTTTATAGCCTGCCCCTAGCGCTACATTTCGTGTCTCGGGCCAACCAACATTAACCAGAGACAGAGCCAATTCAGTACGTTCGCTAAAACCGTATGTAAAGAAATTAAAGCTATTCCACTTAAAGTATCCATCTTTCCCCCTTCCCCACTGGCTTTCGTGGGTATATTCTAGATGGCCTTTTTTGGCCACATCGGCACTTGGAATACCTACTAATAGTGACTGCGCGGTTGTTCGCCCTACCAATAATATCCCACAAATTAGTAACCCGACGCATCTTATCTGTACTTGCATCTTTGTTTCTACCTTTTATAACAATACCTTTTGATTCCCCATCTGTCCTTGATGGTACTGGACTAGTTCGGGTAAGAATATTTAACTCTACCAGCCTATCTTGGCTGTACTACGGTGATTCGATCCCGTTTGATAGAAAAAAATTAAGGTAGCACAGAGGACTACTACTGTTGTTTCCAATGCACATCTATAGCGCCTAATGACAATAGCGCTCTGTTTAATCCAGAACACCATCTGGGTTTGATTTTCGTAGGGTAGTTAGAGAAGCTGCTGAAAAATCCCTCTTCAATCCGTACCACTTTGCCAAAGCGGTAACCTATGGGTAATCCCAACCGGTTTTGATCAAACTCATTTTTGGCCATGTTGCGCCCGAGGCCAATCAATAATTCGTCGTAGGCAACAAGATAGACCTTACGGTCGGCTAGGTTAGGCTTACCTAACGTCATCTGTGCCTGTGCCACGTACCGTGTCCGGTACGTGTAGACTTTCTGAGTCGGTGTGTGGGTTTTCATATAAACTCAATCCGATTGAGTGCAATGTGGAGAAGCATTATCTAGTAGGTACAGTGTTTTGGGAAGGTTAGAAGGGTCGTTT
Organism: Spirosoma sp. SC4-14; assembly: GCF_037201965.1. NCBI lineage: Bacteria > Pseudomonadati > Bacteroidota > Cytophagia > Cytophagales > Cytophagaceae > Spirosoma > Spirosoma sp. SC4-14. The sequence goes on from NZ_CP147518.1 coordinate 4,825,946, forward strand.
TTATGAAGCAATCACCATGTTTAATCGTTTTGACAAAAGCATAGCCAAGCCGGAGCATTAGATTATAAACTACCGGATAATTGCACCTGTAATCAGGATTTTTTCAGTAGAGTTTTTTTCTACAGGACCAGATACAAGCCGCATAGGTCATTTACTTGCAAATGCTTTTCGAGCAAAAGTTCTAAAGGGGGTATTGCCTTCTTTCTCTGTAATTTGGCTACTCTAGCCAGTCAGCGCCCCAAAAGCTAGCTCCCTGATTACCAGTTTATTAGTTGGCAATCCTCGAAAAAGCCCCCCGTCGGACCATCATCGGGTAGCGTGGCTGCCCACATGACTCCCTCAATAGAGGCTGAGACTGTATGTGTTCCCGCGGCTTCCGCCCCAGAAATTGTAGTCATAAAACCAGGATTGACGGCATTGACTAGAATTCCATCTGGTTTTAATTCTCGGGCTAATTGAACGGTTAATCCATTTAGGGCTAATTTGGATAATCCATAGGACGTCATTAGTACTGGATTGGCAGAAAGCCCGAATCGAGCATCACTAAAAGAGCCAGCCCCACTCGATACGTTCACAATTCGGGCTGAGGGGCTTTGCCGAAGGAGTGGATAGAACGCTTTAATCATGCGCCAGGTACCGAACAAGTTCGTCTCCAGAGCTATCTGGGTGAGTGCAAAGTCGGTGTGAAGAGGAGAGATTCCATAATCAAAACCACTCCCGACAGCATTGATGAGAATATCGAGTCGTCCAAAATGTTCTCGTACCCAGTCGGCTAATCGATCAACACTTGTCTGATTAGTGGTATCGACGGATTTGCCAAATATAGGGTTTTTGTCGGGCGCTAGTTGACTAGCCAATTTATGGGCAATAGATTCATTACGTGCCGTTAATATGACGGTATGCTCTTGGGCCAGCAGGGCCTTGGCAAGCCCAAAACCAATTCCTTTTTGCTGCCCGGTTCCTGTGATCAGGACAATACGCTGATAATCTAATGACATATTCTAAAAGGGAAATTATTAATTTACATTTATGTAAAGCCCAAAGTTGGGTTGTATTTAAGGAAGAACGTAAGACTTCTGGTCCAGACAATGTGGATAGATCAGTGCGACTTTCATGACGATTAATACCGTAGATTTCTCCGATGAGAGTGCTCCTCATTCTGTTGGAGACCCTACTTTTTACAGATTACAATCATTTCAATACCCTAGCAGTTGTATGTCTGTCTAAGCGTCCCTGGATTTATTTATGCTGGCACCATTTATTTTCAATTTGATTGGATACGCAAGGTCTAAATGAACCCCTGGCCTACGATATATAAAATAAAGTATCTCCTCATTGTAATGAGCCAACACGCCCTTCGCTGGCTAAGGCAAATCAAACTTATGACCAAGTTGTTCCAGCCCCACTCGCAGTCCATTGCAGGGCACGTCTACTTTGCCGGAAAAAGGTCTCTAACAGATCCGTATCAAAATAATACTCCAGCATAATTGCTGCCAGCTTTGCTCCAAAAGCAGGAACTATAGCCATAGAATTAGCCTGCTTAGCGAGTAGGATAATAAAACTCCCGGCATAGAGGGATAAAGAATTTATTGTAAGCCCTGCCATTCGAATTCACGAGTTAAAATGTAGGGCTGACCCGTTTCCGGGTCTAGACAAGCCAGTTGAACCCACCCGTTGCCAAACAGTTTTTGTAAGATTGGCTGAGCCCGAATAATAGCGGTTAGTCGTGGACGGGGGGCATATACGACCGTCATCAGTCGTTGAGGTTCATGATAGGCCAGTTCGTCCGTCGCATAGACCGATTGCAGAGGGAAACCTGTCATTAGATCGCTGGCATTGCCCTGTATAATACCGATTTTACCGGTAATGTTCTGAGTGATTTTGCTACCTCCCCCGTAAGCGACATTATCCAGGGTAGAAAACAGATATTGGCTATTAATCCATTGAGCAACTACCATGGGGGCGGTCAGAATCATGCTTAGGACAGAGCCCTGTGCATCATTAGTGTAATCGTAGGAGTGCAAAAAACAACGGCCCCCTAAATCAAGCGATTGGGTAAGCACACGTGGAGCTACGATAAAGGCTGCATTACGGGCAAGCCCCCACTCCGGACGAACCTGGGCCCAGTCTACTGACCGTAGCCAGACTTGGTGCACCTGATTATCAGTCGATGATTTTGGCTGGAGTTGTTTAAATCGATGACTGGCGTTAATCTGCTTGGCTTTAGTCAAATTTTTGTTTAGCAATTGACGTATCTGAGCCGGAATATCACCAGACAAAGTAACTTCATCCGTGGTCGTATTGTGTTCGGCCGCAATGAACTGAGTTGCAGGAGGAATCCTGATGCCTTGTTGGCCAAGATACGTTCGAATTGCCCCATCATTTAGAATTCCTGTTAGGACTCGTGCGTTGCCCCCACCATGTCGCCCCCCACAGGCGCCACAATCAAGGGCGGAAGCATAGGCATTATTCTGGGTACTACTACCATGCCCACACAGGATAACCAGCGGAGCAAACTTCTCGGTAAGTCCCATGCTTCGTAAGGCACCTTCGGCGTAGCGACATTGGTCTGCCCAGGGAATAATTTCCCAGGATGAACTTACCGCCCTAGGCTTTGGAAGCCACTCATTAAACTGGTGCTGAAGCCGGGAAGCTGTTGCAGGCGCTAGACTACATAACCCCATCCAGCTTCCACTGACTAGTCCTAGGCTCTCAACTAGGGCAAAGGGAGTGGTAAAGGTATATTTTAGGGATTGGTAGAGTTGCTTGAGTTTAGAACGCCGTTTATAACCGCGAAGGAACTGCTCCTGTTGGTCTGAGTTACCGCAAGGTGTTTCGTAAACCGTATGATTTGGCGAAAGCAGAACCGGACAGGAAGCATATGACTCCCCCGTTATTGTATCAGTCAGTTGAATCGGCAAACCAAAGAAGCCAGCAAAGCCCAGCGTTTGATATGGCCCCGTTGCTTCGAGAGCCCGGCGAAAGGATTCCGAACGGATATCGATACAAAACACAAACTGAGCTTCCGCTGGAGGTGGTTCGGTTAGCGGTTGAGACGCGAGTTGCTCCAGCAATGGCAATCGAAATCTGCGCTCAGCCTGCTGTAATTGGTCCAAAATGTGAGGAGTAGAATGGTTTTTTTTCAATTCTTGTCGATGCCAGGCCAATAATGCTTTTGCTTCTGGCCAAAGCAAATGGGTTATAATTACCCGTAAGGTCAGATACTCTACCTGCGTTATTCGATGGGGATGGTTTGTATCCAGTCCGGCCCAGTCGGTTCGGTAGCGAATATAGGAAGCCCAGCCTGGAAGGGTAGTAAGCATCAGTGTTAGAAATAGTTCATGATCGCCAGGCGCAATGCCTAATTGATGGAGCGACTCCAGTAAAGCCTGAATAGCATTTTCAGGCAGCGAGGTAAGCCATTGCAGCTTTAGCGCATCCTGTCCATGTAAGTCATCATCATAAAGGGCCAGTTTTCGCCAGGCGGCAAACAGTCCCAGATGGCGAAGTGGCATGTGTAGAGTGGCCTGTCCATCATCAGCATAGACCGACATCCATTTGAGCGTTTGTTGGTTAATGGCCGCTATTGGCTCAGGTATAGTTGCCCGCTGGAAAAAGGTACTACCCAGAGAGAGAGCTTCTTCAATGGGTAATTCTTCAAACCCTTGAAGCGGATTGACAGCAACCAGGTTTTTTAGAGGCCAGTAAGGGGCTATTTTTTTGAAACTGGTCACCACCCGTTCCATTAATTGATCGGTAGCCAGAAAGTTTGTAGAGTCAACGATCGAATGGATGGGTTGGGCAACACTAGTGGTTTTCATGCGGATTGTTTATTTATAATGATAGTGGTTGTGGTGTGTGGTAATGATCTTCGGATGAGGTTGGCTCGCATTTAGGCCCCATAGGTAGCCTTTCGGTATCTAGGCAGGTATAGACCAAGGGCGTCGAACCAATAGCCTGTCTAAACAAGCCAGCGTAATTACTCCTAGACCAGCGATATGAACGCTCGTAAGAGCCCGAGGCTTTATCAACCTCAAAGGGACCAGAAACCCTGCGATGAGTTGCACACTGTTCCCGTAGACCAGACTTACGAAGGTTGTACTGATGAGGGCTATGGGCAGAGTACTTAGCAAGTTAGCCTGAAGCAGTGGCAGGGTGAACTGAGTACCTGCCAGAAAAGCTACTATAAGTAGTATAAGGGTCGTATAGCCTGATTTATGGACCATTAATCGAACCATTAGCCAATTGCTAATACCCCAACTTACTAGTAGCAGCAGATGATGATCCGCACTAACCATCAGCATGACGGAACCAATCAGGAAGCTAAGCTGGATAAAATAGATACGCCAGCACTTATTCCCGTTCAGATAACGGTAAGCAAAAGCGTCCAGCGCTATCATAAAGATGGATAAGCTATCTACATAAGAGAGCCCATCAAGAGAAAAAAAAATCATTTCAATATAATTTTATAAGCTATCCTTGATTTGACACTCAAAAGTATTAGATAATCTAATATTAGAAAAACTCGAAATTCTAATATTATTCATTAGAAATACTTATAGTATCACTACAATTTAGGGCAAACGCATCTAAAGGTGTTGAATGACTTGTAAAGGGTAATTCTCGTCACGAGCAGCTTTTTTTCGCTTACGGTTCATGCTCATCGGTGTAGGCTCCCGCCGTAAGGCCGATAAGGCCATCTTCCGTAAGAGGGCCAGATTCTGGGCGGCTAAGGGATGGCGGACCTGCGAGTCATCCTCACTAAAGATCACATCCAGTTGGACTTGCTACATTTGACTGGAGACTTTTTTTAGGCAGATTTGGGGGACTAACTGCTTCGGCAGTCCGATCCAATTTGAAGATGGTTAAACGACCGCAATGGCGGACCATGTATGTATGACGAAGCCTTCAAGGAAATGGCCCGCTCCGGCGTACCGGTCGAATTGTCTTACGCTAAGGGATCAATTCAAGAGGCCGCCCGCGAATTGGGGATTGATCCTGGCCGAATCCGCAAATGGAGGCAACGACATCAAAAAAATGATCAAATCCAGCCTGCTAATGCTACACTTTCTGACGAGCAGCAACAGATTAGAAGGTTACAGCGGGAGCTTAGAGAAGCTCAGATGGATCGGCCGGCCGAAGCCACGCGATATATTAAAGAAGGCAGTCAGCATCTTCTCCAGGACCGACGGCCGGGCCGCCGGGCGGAAGTATTCCGATTTATAAAGGAAAACGCTCATGTATTTTCCACGGTCCGCCGAAGCGGTTGAGAATCGGACCGCCGAAGCGGATGTGTAAAGTATTGAAAGTGAGCAGTAGTGGCTATTATTACTGGCGTAAGCATCCAATTGGCACCCGACAACGAAACCAGGAAGAACTAGTGAGTCATATCCGGCGCGTGCATACCCAGAGCCAAGGTCGCTACGGCAGTCCCGCGCCACGGTGGCCCGGATTGCGGATGAACTCCGTGAGCAGGGCGTGAAGGCCTCGCGCAACCGTATTGCCAGGCTCATGCGGAAAATAGGTATCCGTAGCATTGTCTACAAAAAAAAAGTATCGGGTGCAGACGACCGACTCGAATCATGATTATCCAGTAGCTAAAAATCTGCTAAACAGAGAGTTTACTACTGATAAGCCAGGGAAAATCGGAGCGCCGAAGCGATGGGTGTCTGACATCACGGCACGGGCCGCCCCGCTATATTGCCACAGCAGAAGGTTGGCTGTACCTGACCGGTACGCCGGAGCGGGCAATTTTGGATTTAGCGGATCGGAAAGTGATTGACTGGGCCTTGAGTGACAGTTTAAAAGCAACTGATACGAGTGTAGCGGCTTGGCGTATGGCTCTTACAAACAGGGCCATAGACGGTAAACTTATCTTTCATCGCTCCAATTTCTATGGATTAAGCAAGGGCTAGCGTATAATTTTTGTCCGCATCGGCGGTCCGAATATTTTTTACCTCGCCGAACTACTGCACAAACTCGGTGAATGAGCCGCATCGGCCTTTAGCCGAACAGAAAACCTTTTGGAAGTCTTCGTTGCATAAACAGGTGAGTAAAACTTGTCAAACGGCCTTAAGAGGTATCCATGCTGATCTTGAATCGGTTGAAAAACAGATACATGTTCTAATTACAGAAGATAACCGCTTAAAGGAATTGTTTGACTGGGTTACGTCGATCCCTGGTATCGGCCATGCTACTGAACTGTTAGTTGCTACGGAGGAGTTTAATGCGATCAACGAGGCTAAAAAGCTAGCGGCTTCGGTCGTCCGATTGTCACGCTGGAGTAGCTCCGTTTGAATACCGATCAGGCAGTAGTGTGCGAGGACGAACTAGCGTTAGCCACCACGCTCGTAAGCGTTTAAAATCATTATTTCATCTAGCCGCCATGTCTGCTATCCAAGTGAAAGGTGAGTTGCGAGATTATTACCAGCGGAAACTAGCTGAAGCGGTTCCCCGCCGGGACAAGAACAAAATTCGGACCGCCGATGCGGCTGGTGCTCAATGCTGTTCGTAACAATCGGACGGCCGAAGCCGCTTATCCATCGTGTCTGTTCGGTGGTGCAACGTCAGCAGGAATATGATAAAATGTATGTGCCAACGCTTGCATAGACCATGGAAATCGGAGCGGTATATTGAAGGTTGGTACAACGGCACAGGCCGCCCTGCGCCGACGGAAACATTCGGTACTGGGCTACCGCACCCCCTGTGAACAGGAATCATATTTTTTCACTTCCTCAATGGCAGCTTAGAAAAAATCTCCACTATACTGTTGCAAGTCCAATTTTTACTTTTACAATTACCAGCGTAAGCATCAGTCGTTAGGCTACCAGACGCCTGCCCAGTGGTACGTCAAAGCAACAAAGGGAAAAGAAAAAGTACAATTTAAGACCTGGCTTTCTCAAGCTTAAATTAGCACAAAAACTGTCCAACTAATTGGGAGCACCATAGAGAACAGAGAGTCGGATGTGCGGGGTAGTCAGGGTAAGTGACTCCACCAGTGGGGTTTTCGAGGAATCCCATGAGCAAGCTCACCGGGATTACAAATAGCCAAATCGGGTGGTTGGTCGGATTGAATGACACCAGGAATGAAAGGACGATCTTCCCACAGAGGGGCTACTGATAGCTACGAAAGTTAGGCACTCCCGCTTTACTTTCATGCGTTCCTGGGGGTTTGTTCGTGTGCGGACACGATGGTGGTTGGGCTGCCTCGCTCTCCCTCGGGACGTGCTCCCTGTCGACGGGAAGCTGCCCTACTCAGTCGGATTTTGCAATAGCCCTATTATCTCCACCACTTCACAAATTCCTGTACTGCGACTGCCTTCCCTAAAATAACCGACTGTTCCAATTTTAATTCGAGAACGATGATACGCTCTATTTTTCGCATTTAAAATCCACATCCGGGCAACGCCCTCCTTTAATACTTCTCCTTCCTCAATTAGATTACCCTGCTCATCTTCAAACTCAGGATAAATCATAAATAGCCAATTAATTTCATGGTCGGCACTCTCATAACAGAAATCGGAACGAATGCCTTGATGGGGCAGGGTGTAACGTCCTCCTTCTTCTTGACTGTAAAAACGATATTTGACTTTGAAGTCTTCCTGATGGCCGAAAAGCTGTTGATATGGTTTACGCATGAAGAAATGATCTTGTCAACCGCAACGTGCTCTACAAACTTAACTCACTTAACTGGGCGTTTCTCGTGTCGGCGCTACGTACCAAATACGCTTTTTTGATTACCCCAGCCGGGGCGTTTCTCGTGTCAACCGAAACTGCCGAACGAGCCAAAACCGTTTTGTCACGGGACATGCGGCCTGTCGCACGCAACCCGCCGAACACGCTTTTTTTATCACTGTTAGGAACACCCAACGACCCATATCTTCGCTTTTCAGGAATTACCCTTAAAAATATGCAATTTTGAATAAAGCCATTGGTGAGTAGAAAAAGCCTGAACCCAACGAAAATGCGTCCTGACTAGAACGACATTGGCTCATTGGTTTTGCCCTGCTCACCACCCTTTCCAGTAGCCTGAACAGTGAGATGGTCCTAAAAATCCGGACACGAAACTTTTTTAACTTCGTGTCAAATGGCCAAACATTCAACCGCCACGGCGGACCGTTCCCAAACGAAAGTACACCGCTGAATTCAAAGCCGATGTGCTGCGCCTGGTTGCCAACGGCGAACCCATCCTTGCCGTAGCTCGTAAAATGGGCATCAGCGATAGCATCATCCATGCCTAGCGGGCGGCTGAAAAAAAGAACAAAGGGGGAAAAGAACAATCATCCGCTTTGGAAGATGAAGTGGAGTCGCTCAAACGACAACTCCGTCAAACCGAAATGGAGCGAGAGATTTTAAAAAAAGCTGTCGCCATTTTCAGCCGACAGACCTGAGATTGATTTACCAATTCATCCAGCAGGAAGAGCCCAACTTTCCAATAAGATTGTTGTGTAACACGTTGGAAGTCAGCAAAAGTAGTTACTATGCTTACCGATCCGGCCAAACCTTTCAAGTCTCCCAGAACGATCAACAGATGACAACTCACATTCAGGAAATTTTCTGGGAAAACCGTCGACGATATGGTAGTCGTCGAGTGCAGAAAGCGCTGCTTGAAGAGGGGATAGCATTGGGGCGTCATCGAATCAGACGGCTTATGGAACAACACAATTGGCAAGCGATTCAGCCCCGCAGTTTTGTTCCCCGCACTACCGATTCAAGTCACGGCTTGCGTCCCTGCCCCAATTTATTGCTGGAACTGGGCATACCTGTTCGGCCTGATCAGGCTTGGGTGGGGGATATAACATACCTACCGCTTACTGGTGGAGATTGGGTATATTTAGCGAGTTGGTTAGACTTGTTCTCGCGCCGGATTGTCGGTTGGTGTGTCGATTTAACGATGGAAGAGAGCTTGATTATTAGGGCCTTCGATCAAGCTACTGCCTTACGGCGGCCCAAATCGGGCTTAATTGTGCATTCGGACCAAGGTGGCCAGTATTTCGGTAAAGTTTTTCAGAAACGGCTCGACAAATGGGCTTGCCGCCAGAGCATGGCCGAGAAAGATAACCCTTATCAGAATGCTCATGCGGAATCCTTGTGGAGCCGTCTGAAAGCTGAATTGTTAGAAGATGGTTGCTTTGATAATCTTCAAGACGCTCACGATGAGCTATTTAATTATATTGAAGGGTATTATAACCTCCGACGTTTGCATTCGGCCTTAGGCTATCAATCACCGATTAATTTTGAGAAGCAGTATTACCAAGCTAATTTCACTCAAACTCTAAATGACAAAGTGTCCGGCTAAACCGGCCCACCTCACAGTACCTAAGAACGTGGTTGTACTACGATTCAGCATCATGTGCAAAGTCGGGAAAGTTAATGGCAAAACCAACCCCTGATCTCTTAAAAATTATTCCAATGGAAACCGTTTTTACTCCCCTCAAGTATGGTGTCGGTATCGACATGGGCAAAGAAAAGTTTGCCGCCTGCCTTAGTGCTATTGATACGACCGGACGCATCAAAATCAAAGCCACTCATAGTTTCGCTAATTCTCCTAAAGGCCATGCTGATTTCGACCGCTGGTGTACGCATCATGGCAAACACCCGCATGTGCCAACCCACTACCTCATGGAAGCGACTGGAGTATATTACGAGCACTTAGCGTTGGCGTTGCACCAAAAAGGAGCGCATGTATGCGTGATACTGCCTCAGAAAGCCAAGTACTATGTTAAAGCACTAGGTATCAAAACTAAAACCGATGGAGTAGATGCTCAGGCCCTGGCGACGATGGTCTGTCAGCAACGGCTGGAGGTTTGGCGTCCCATCAGTCAAGCTATGTATGAGTTGCGGCAACTAACCCGTCAGCAGGCTGACTTACAGGTTTTTAAGACGAAGGTGAGTAATCACCTTATGAGCTTGGAACAGGGAATCTATCAGGCGAAAGAAGTGAAGAGGCAAATGGCTAAGTTGCTAGCCGAGATTGAGAAACAGATCGATGAGTGCGAAAAACTGATTGCCAAAGCCATTGCTCAGAACGCGGAGTGGAAGCGTAAGGTCGAGCAAATATGCGCCATCAAAGGGGTAGGCCTACTGACGGTGGCTCACCTGATCACCGAGACGAACGAATTTGCTTTGTTTGAGAATCAACGGCAGTTAGTCAGTTATGCGGGCTACGACGTAGTAGAAAACCAGAGCGGCAAACGAGTGGGCAAAACACGGATTAGTAAGCGGGGTAATGCCCGGATTCGACGCGGGTTACACATGGCTTCGCTGATGGTTGTTCGCTACGAGCAACGACCGTTTGTGGGGTTATACGAGCGGGTCTTTGAGCGCACCAAAGTGAAGATGAAAGGCTATGTGGCGGTGCAACGAAAATTGCTCACCCTCATCTATGCATTGTGGAAAAAGGACGAGAAATATGACGGTAATTTTGTGAGTGCAGGGCAAAAAAAAGTAGCCCCAACCAAGGGGGCTACGCTGCATCGACCGCAAGCGGACGTGCTTGAAGGGGTAAATATAGGCGAGTTAGTCGAATCTTGAAAAAATTATAGCGTTTTTCTTGGATATAAAGACAGTACCAATGAGGGTTGATGGATGAGAACGCTACTCAAGACAACAAGCAGAACGCCAACCTTTACACCCTCATTGGGTTGGGCTGCAAAGCGTACCTCGGGACCTGCTCCCTGTCACACGGCAGCTACCCCGCGCGGAGCGGACAATAATGCACTTTCCGCAAACAGAAGTTGAACTTAGCTACATTGTCTAATCGAAGCCGTTTAGCCCCGCTTTTGGCAATGCCTTGTTATGTGCAGCTTTATTGTCCAATAGGATACATCATTCTTTTACGGTCCAGCTTTTCGATAGCTTCCTCTAAACTTTTAGAGCCTGTCTTAATGAGTATTTGATTTTCGTAATCATCGCTCAATTCCGTAACAACTCCGTTTCTTTTCGCTGAAAGTAAATACCTCAAACCGTCTTTTTCCTGTTGTCCAGCTTGAGCAAGAATTGATGCTATGGAAAAGTCTGCGAGTAATCCACCAGTTAATGATTGATTAATATTGCTTCTAATTGATGTGTAAAGCACTCTCTCTACATTCATAAAGTCTTCTAATACTTTAACAACAACTCTATTTGCTCCGGGATTATTCGGTTCTACATAGTTTTCAGCCCGGTCGGTCTTGTGTAATTCACGTCTCCACAATATAGACTTTGCCTCGTCAATATTTGTCTCAGGTCTCAGTATGATAATTTTTGCTTTTACTTTTCGTCCACCAATCTTAACAGGAATTAACGTTGGTGCGTTACTTCTTGTCGAACTTGTTCTTGCAAATTCAATACTAAATGGCGTTTCACAATCAAGTCGAGCTACTTCAATTTCTGAAATCTCTTGCCCTGGATTATCTATTAAAGACCCGAATGCCAAAATTCCTGTTGTATATTTCTTACCTTCCGTCATTCTGAAAATTTGTAGTATACGTCTCCTAAAGTTGTACATAACTCGCCGATTGCCCCACTTTCAATACAAAATACGCACTTCGCTTTTTGTATTGAAAGTGGGGCATTTCTAGTGTCAAACATAGCCGCCTAGCGAGCCAAAGGTTACCGAACTGGGACGTTTCCTCTGTCGCAGGAGACGCGGAAATGGAAGCCTAAAGCTGCCCTGTTGGGATGTGCCCACTGTCGCACACGGGCCCACAACTACGTTATCTGCTGTTCGCGCCACCCAACGCCAACAGGGGTTGATGGATGAGCACACAAGTTAACTGAACAACAGTTACTTGCAACCTTTACACCCCTGTTTGGTTGGGCTGTCAGCCTGCCGACGGGACGCGAGTCCTGTCGCAGGAAGCCCACCCACGCGGAGCGAATCACTAACGCACGTAACCGATTTTTCAGACTAGCGCGAAGCCTACCAAACGCCCTAAATCCGTTTCTGTCAGACCTCACAACGGGGCGTTTGCCCTGTCGCCAGCAACCTGCTTAACCAGCTAAAACCGGACTGTCAGGGGCAGTTAGCTTGTCAACGGGAGTCGCCTAACGAACCAAACCGCTTGCCTGTCGAGCCGTGCGCCCTGTCGCCGGAACGACGGCATACACACACTTTTTTTACTTGCTTGGGCCACCCAACGCCCATATCTTCGCTTTTCAGGAATTCTCCTTGAAAATATGCAATTTTAAGCTAAGCCATTGGTGAGCAGAAAAAGCCCGAACCCAACGCAAATGCGTTTCCGAACGAACGACATTGACTGTGTGGTGCTGCCCTGCTCACCACCCTTTCCAGCAGCCTGAACAGTACCTAAGGACATGGCCTTGCCATGATCCAGCATCATGTGCAAAGTCGGGAAAGTTAATGGTACTCGCAACTCTTTATACTTAAAAACTAATCCGATGGAAACAGTATTCACCCCCCTGAAGTATGGTGTCGGTATCGACATGGGCAAGGATAAGTTTCATGCCTGCCTGAGTGCAATTGATGCCTGTGGCCAGATTAAAATTAGAGCCACTCATCACTTCGCTAACTCCCCTAAAGGTCGTACCGAGTTTGACCGCTGGTGTGCTCATCATCAGAAGGACAAAGACCTGCCAGTTCACTATTTGATGGAAGCTACGGGGGTCTACTACGAACACTTAGCCCTGGCACTGCATCAAAAAGGGGCTTATGTGTGCGTCGTCTTACCTCAGAAGGCAAAGTACTACGTTAAAGCCCTAGGCATCAAAACCAAAACTGATGGAGTGGATGCGCAGGCCCTGGCTATGATGGTGTGTCAGCAACGACTTGAAGCCTGGCGACCGATTAGCCAGGCTATGTATGAGCTTCGGCAGCTCACAAGACAACAAGCTGATCTACAAGTTTTTAAGACGAAAGTAAGCAATCACCTGATGAGTTTGGAGCAGGGTATGTATCAAGCTAAAGCTGTCAAAAAGCAGATGACCAAGCTGTTAGCTGAGATTGACCAACAGATTGCTGAGTGTGAGAAGCTGATTGCTAAAGCGATTGCTGACAATACCGAGTGGAAGCGAAAAGCCGAGCAGATTGGTGTAATTAAAGGGGTAGGCTTGCTGACCATAGCGCATCTCATCACTGAAACTAATGAATTTGCTTTGTTCGAAAATCAACGACAGTTGGTAAGCTATGCGGGCTACGATGTAGTCGAAAACCAGAGCGGTAAACGAGTAGGTAAGACGCGGATCAGTAAGCGAGGCAATTCACGGATTCGGCACAGCTTACACATGGCGGCTCTGATGGTTGTGCGCTACGAACAACGGCCCTTTGTGGGCTTGTATGAACGAGTCATTGAGCGCACTAAAATCAAGATGAAAGGGTATGTGGCCGTACAGCGAAAGCTGCTGACGCTAATCTACGCCCTTTGGAAAAAAGACGAGAAATATGACGGTGATTTTGCAAACGAAAGGCAAAAAAAAGTAGCCCCAACTGAGGGGGCTACGCTGCATCGACCACAAGTGAACGTGCTTGAGAGTGCGAACATAAGCGAATTGGTCGAATCTTGAAAAAATTATAGGGCATTTCTTGGATTTGAAGACAGTACCAATGAGGGTTGATGGATGATAATGCTACGTAAAATTACGAACAGAGCCCCAACCTTTACACCCTCATTTGGTTGGGCTGCAAACCCGCCCTCGGGACGCGCTTCCTGTCACCCGACAGATGCCCTACGCCGAGTAAGCTATTCAGGATTTTCTAAACGAGCAGAAGAAATTGTACTATTTATGAACTTTGTTCTGTTGTCAAATGCTTTAGGCGTCCCAATAACCTCACCATTTCCCGTTAGCATGTAATTAAACTCCCATTCCCCCTTCTCATTGAAAAGGAACTGAATCTTTTGAGCATCAGCCAGCTTCATTAATGATTTAATTTTATCGCTGACGCTACGTAAGGAATCTTTTTGAATTGCTTTCGCTACATCATCTGGATTTCTTGTAACAATGACAAGTTCAATATTTATTTCTCCCAAAATTTGTATGACATAAGTCACAGGCCTAAGTTTCGGTATTACGACTGCCGCTGTTTTCCTAGCTGTAACACTAACAAACTTATAAAACTTAGAAATGTCATTGGAAGATAGTTCGCCAAATTTTTCGCCTAGTTTTTCACTAAACTTAAACAAGAAAGTTAACCCAAGTAAATAGGCTACAATTTCTGGGGTTAACTTTATTAAGATCTGCGGATCAGGTATTTCTGACTTTCTTCCAAATTCAGACAAATCAAAATCATAATCTACTTCTGATTCTATACTGTTTTTAAATTTTTCCACACTGTCTGGTTGATTACCGAGATTGGTAATATCAACAGAAACTTCTATACTTCCTAACTCCTCATATTCGATTGAATTAAACGGTCTGCCTCCTTCTTTTAACCGTTCTACATATAAGTCTTCACCTTCTTCAGACTGAATGATGAAACTTTCATCAAAGTAACTTTGCTCGACAATGAGCATTGTCTCACCGTCATCTGCAATATACGTTTCTGCATTTTTAATCTGGCCCAGAGGTGGCATGGTGGTGTTATGCTCAAATGAAAGTTGAACAGCTTTTTCACCATTTATTATGTCTCTCATCTGCTCCAGTGCGGAGGGCATAATACGATGATTGTGCCTATCCAGATGAGAGGATGCTATTATAGATTTTTTATTCACAGAGATTATTGGTTATGGATTTTTGTTTATTAGCGACGAGACATTCTAAAGTAAATATTAAACTCTACCTAATATGGCGTTTCCTGTGTCACACGCAACCTACCTTACTTATCAGAATGTCCTAATCGGGGCGCTTCTCGTGTCGACCGAAGCTGCTTAACGAACCTAAAGCTGGTCTGTCGAGACGTGCCCCCTGTCGACAGAAAGCTGGCACTCACGCTTTCGCTATTTGGCACCACCCAACACCTCTGAGTGTTGATGGATAATAACGCTACATCCTAAACTCGAACAACTCCCAACCTTTACACACTCAGTCTGTTGGGCTGCTCAGCTTCCTTCGGGACGAGCGTCCTGTCGCCAGACAGCTATCCCGCGCGGAGCAGATCAACAACGCTCAACCCGACTTCTTTCACCTATTAGATCTAAACCAATTTAGCAACAAGTTGCCTGATAGATTCCATACCTTCATCGTTACCCGCTTTTTTATAAACCTCAAATGCCATACTTAAATGATGTCTATTATATTTTTCGATAGATAACGTCTGATAAAAGCCTACTATATTATCAGCTTCTTTCACTGCTTTATTATTATTTCCATAATCGAAATAATCTTTCATAAGGTTATACCTGAATGCTATTTCATCAGGATCTAACTTAATAACTTCTTCTCCGTATTTTATCGCTTTCTTCAAATCTCCTATGGAGTAATTTAATTTCTGGAGCTGGTTCAGCAAAGCAGCTTTTTGTTTGTCTGAAATACCTTCACGACTTATCAGGCTTTCAATAATTTTTTCAAATTGATTGATGTATTCTTCTTCGCGATCCGTAATAGTTGAAAAATTAACTATAGTACCGACCACTATCGTAGCTGTATCTATACTAATCTTATCTAATTTGTTTTCAAGTATATCTATATCTAATGCTATAGTCTTTTCATCCAAATAATTTTCGATAAGAGGTAAAGACATAGCTAGTACTTTATCAAGATCTTTATGAGTATTGGTTAATCTAACAAGGACTTGAAACGCTGTTTCTGGATCACCATTGTCAAGGGAATTGTTAAATACCTCAATAGCGTTACCTGAAATTTTTATTGGCTTTTTAGTCGAATTTATGTTTGGTTGAACATTCATTCGATCAATTTTCCTTTCTATTCTTTCTAAAGTTTCCGAAACTCCAGATAATGAAACTCCAGAAGTGGATGGTGTAAAACCACTTTCAAAAGCTTTTTTAATAAACTCTCTAATGATAAGGACAGTCTCTCTAATCTTATCAGCGTCAGACAGATCATAATCAATAGTCTTAATGTCTTTTAAATCAAAAGGAATTGTTGTATCCTTACTCTTAAGTTGTATGAATGGTTTGCCTGTTTCATGCCTGCGACCACATTCATAAAAAACATTTGGATTATGATTGGTAAGATCAATGATACATAGTTCAGAAGTTTGAACATATTCAATTATTTCTTTTGTAATTAAAGATGTTCCTGACTCTTTATCAATTCTAATTACTTTAAAGTCGAATGTTTCAATCGCAGGTTCAATGACTAACTTAAGAAGCCTATCTGAATTTTTTCGGATATCGCTATCATCTCCCCCTATGGGGCATATAACGAAACATGTCTGCGGCCGTGCTTTATTCATAATGTTACTTGTTAAGGTTAAAAAGTAAATTATTAAGAACAGTATATGCGTTTAAATTCTCCCGTGTTTAAAATATTATTTCAATTACACTTAATCAATAATGTTCAAACTGTCGCTGAAAAGAAAGTAATTGAGTCACCTTGCGCCCTGTCCAAGTTAGATGAACTACGCAATACTCATCGCTACAATTGGCAACTTTGAACAGGTAATCATCGGCCTGCAAACTTCGCCCGACTAATTCAACCGCCTTTCCAAACAGCGGATGGTGCCGATTAATTTCTATTTGTAGCTCGGTCATTACGTCGGTGCTACTGTCGGAGGCAATCCAAGGCTCTGAAAAAACTTGCTTCATCTCATTCAAAGTTTGCTTGTCAGCCGAAACCTGCCTGACGAATAAAAAGTCTACCAAGCGAGTCGTTTCCGCTGTCGCAGGAGAGGCTGAAATGGACATCCAAACTGGTTATCACTACGTTTCTCGTGTCGACCGATGACCGCAAACACGCTTTTACTTTTTGGCTCATCACCCAACGACCATGAGGGTTGATGGAGTGCCACGCAAGATATAAAAACAAACGTACTTTGGACCTTTACACCCTCATTTGGTTGGGCTGCCCGGCTTCCTGCGGGACGTGCATCCTGTCGACGGAGAGCGACCCCACGCGGAACAGATAATAAAATATATTACGAATGATGACTCTGGATGATTGCTGTTATGATATTATCCGCAAGCACTTCTCTAGGTGCATAGATCATATCTAACGAATACGCATGTTCAACAGGAAAAGCCAATAA
Source organism: Spirosoma sp. SC4-14 (assembly GCF_037201965.1). Lineage (NCBI taxonomy): Bacteria > Pseudomonadati > Bacteroidota > Cytophagia > Cytophagales > Cytophagaceae > Spirosoma > Spirosoma sp. SC4-14. The sequence goes on from NZ_CP147518.1 coordinate 4,843,029, forward strand.
GCCTTTACCATTTCCAAATTGCTTATGAACAAATGCTTTTAAGTTGCTACCATCAGGGGCAAGATCGGCGGTTCTACCCAGAGAAATATCAACTATTAAACCTCCTATTTCTACCCAACTGTGACCTTGCCAATCATCAATGATAATCTCAGTAAGTTCAGGCTGTTGTATTTTTACGTCTGTTTGAAAAGCGGGGATACCCGATATAACTAAATCTCCAGCTACTACCACAGCCGGTAGTTTATAACTATCTGTTAAAATAGCGCATAAGTGTGCGCTCATTACAACGCATATACCAAAAGCCCTAGGCGTGTTTTGGAGTACAGCTTGTGCTGCTTCTGCGACAGGTCTAGAATCATTTAAAACAAATTCTTCACACTGTTGAGCGTAATCTGCGTTATGGGCTTCTGCAATAAGCTCATGCAGTTTTTCTTTTCTATCTTTCAAAGAATTCATACTAAGCTAAAGACGCTTTGTTAATACGTCGGCTGCATACCACCCGTTTCATCTAGCTTGCCTAATTGGGGCGTTTGCGTTGTCGCACACCAGCCAACTCACGCGCCAAAGCCAACCAAACCGGGGCGTTTCTGGTGTCGACCGAAGCCGACCAATGAACCAAAGGTCGCCGAGTCGGGGCGTTTATATTGTCGCAAACAAGCTAGAAATGAAAGCCTAAACTACCTTTCCGAGCCGGGCGGTGTGTCACACGAATGACCGCACTCACGCTTTTTTATCTGTCTTTTGCACCCAACATAGTATTGTACGCGAATTAGCGGAACTATTGGCAGCTAACAAGCAGGTTATCAGTTATTTTTAGTTCCGCTAATTTTTGAAACCAATAAATACGCTTAGGGTTCGTTCCAAATAAATAACTTGCCTATGAAAATAACAAATTAGAGTTTTTGAAGTGACTAAACGGTAGGTTCACTCGATGCCGGTACAACGGATATGGGATATAGAAGGATACCCAACCTACTTTTTTGGCGATGATAACGAGCTATATCGAATCACAAAATGAGGTGAACTCGTACGGATTCGGCGCAGTATGAAACCCTACACATAGAGCTACGCTTCTTACTTTTGAGAAGCGAGTTGATTTTATCGACCGTTACGTATAAACGTATCGTGCTTTCCGATACGTTTTCCCTACCATAGAGCTAATAGGAGGCAAAAACGCGCTCCATCACGTAAGCATGAGCCCCCAGCCATTTAGCCGTACCGTTGAGTTTGGTCAATTCAATGGTGAGGTCGTTGCGAAAATCGCTCAGGCAATACTTCGTAATGGCCTGTTCCAGTGTATTGAGAATGAAATCGGCGGCTTTGGTCAGTACACCATCAACAATAATCATTTCGGGATTGAACAGGCTGATGGCCACCGAAAGACCTTTCCCTAGCTGAAAGCCCGTCTGCTGTAACACATCAATCGCGTAAGAATCGCCCTGAAGAGCTGCATTGATCAGCTCGTCGATATCGATCTGCGGCACATTGTCTCGAAAAGCGGCCAGTTTCGATACCTGCCCGGCGGCAATATCGCGCTGCACCCGGCGCACCAGGGCCAGAGCCGATGTAAGGGTATTGAGGCACCCAATTTTTCCACAATAGCATAATTCGCCTTCCGGATCGGCCTGTATATGCCCCAGTTCGCCTGCAAAGCCACTGGTTCCCTGAAACACTTCGCCATTGACAACAATGCCCAGTCCCACCCCCCAGTCGATGTTGATGGCCAGCACTTGTTTTTTGCCCTGGGCACCCCCAAACCGGCTTTCGCCCAGCACGGTGGCTTTGGTATCATTAATAAGATAAACCGGCTTTTTCAACTGCTCCGAAAACCAGGACGGAAGCGAATCGTTCGACTGACTGATATTCTTATACGTCAGGTTCAGACCCCGGCGGGCATCGACCAGACCAGGCATCGAAATGCCAATGCCCAGCACATGGTCAGGATTGATTCCCGAATCGGCCAGCGCACTAGTATAGTGCCCAACCAACGTGGTCAGGAAATTCGGATTGTCTTCTAACCGAAGGTCATAATCGCAACGAAAGACGACGTTGCGCAACGAATCCATTAAAATAATTTTAGTATCGTGTGTGCTTACGTCCAGAACTGCCACTAGTTGTCGTTTGGTATTCAGACTAAACAAAGCCGGACGGCGACCATTATTGCCGGTAGCCATACCCGTGGCCGTAACCCACCCCTGGCTAATTAGTTCCTCAACCAGCGCAGTTACCGACGGCACACTGTTATGGAGCACTTTTGCCAGTTGAGCCAGCGTCGATGTTCCTTCGGCATACAGATGAGCTAATAGCTTTCGTTGTTTCTGCTTTTTCTTATAATCAACTACGGACTGCGTAAGGGCTAGTTCCTCTTCCTCGGTTGCATACATGGGGACAAGTAAACGATAAGCTACTCAAAATTTAGTTGCTTAATCGCTTAAAACAAAGTTTTTTCAGTTATTAGAAGCGAAAAAATATGATCCTCTACTTAAAAAAACAAAGTTTTTAAATAAAATTAAAATTTAACCATCAATTAAAAAATAAATTTACCAGCTTAGTCTATTAAACGGTCATTTACCTGAAATTCAGTAGTATTGACCCCATTTATTACTTAGCTATAGCACAGTCTGGCCCAATTGTCAGTGTGATCTTTCCCCAAAAATCAGTTCGCTTTTTGGGTGCCACACAGGCATCGGTCGACCTGACAATTGTTACTTACAAATCACTGCCCTCCCTGCTAAGGCATGGGGTAAAGCTGACAGTATAGATCGGAATAGAAGCCCCGCTGGCGGGTTTCAACTTTTCTCTCATGACAAAGTTCAGCCGCCAATTCGCAAGTTGTTCGGTAGTCATACGCATTGATTCGCGAATGTGGCTGGCTGCGTCGTAGCCAATTGAGCGAAGCTGCTCCAACCATAAAACCCGGCACAGTCATTAGTAGTAGGTTATACATTTCAGATTCTTCGACGGCTAAAAACAGAAATAGTCACGACTGGCGTCTTTTAGACACATTGACTATGCCCTCAACCGATGACAAATTCTCCACCGGAATTGTGGGTGTACAAGAGGGCCGTTAGCAGCTCAGTGAGGTACTCGTTCTGGAGTCAGCCTCCGTAATCGATGCACCGCCTGCGTGCCAGAACTGTTGGCACCACGTTTGTTATGCCGATTCCCGTTGCCACTCGGGCCCGTTGATTAGTTTTGAGTAGATTGGTGCTTTATCCGATAATTAATGGGGAGGTGTGCCGTCCAAACACATAGCAACATCGTCCTGTTTTTTTACAAAAACTGTAAAAAGTAGGACAGTACAGGAAAGCGATTCGTGCTTCAGCTGATAATTTTGGTTCATCTTACGAGCGCAACAATACACACCTGCCAACAGCAGTATAACGTTTAAACTATGTCTACGACGACAAAACCATTTCAACACGTCAGCTATTTGTGGGACGAAGCCAAAGCCGCCGAACTGGCTGGCGATGAGGTAGGGCTGTTAATTTATCGGTCTAACCTGTTGGGTGCCGACCTGCGACTGACAAACTATGGCGGAGGAAATACCTCCTGCAAAGCAACAGCCAAAGATCCACTTACCGGTCAGGATACCGAAGTAATGTGGGTAAAAGGCTCAGGTGGTGATTTAGGAACGCTAAAACGTAGCGGTCTGGCAGCCCTATACGTGGATCGGTTGCGCAGTTTAAAAACGATTTATCGGGGGCTTGAGTTCGAAGATGAAATGGTTGAGCTATTCAATCACTGCATTTTCGATCTGGCATCAAAAGCCCCCTCTATTGATACGCCCTTACACGGGTTTCTTCCCTTCAAACATATCGACCATCTTCACCCCGACGCAGCTATTGCCATTGCGGCTGCCAAAGATGGCAAACAGATTGTTCAGGATTTGTTTGGGGGTACCATCGGCTGGGTCGACTGGCAGCGTCCGGGCTTTGACCTGGGGCTGAAACTGGAGCAGTGTGTAAACGAAAATCCTGGCATTCGGGGTATTATGCTCGGTTCGCACGGCTTGTTTACCTGGGGCGACACAGCCTACGAAAGTTATGTGAACACGCTCGAAGTAATCGAGCGTTGTGCCGAATATCTGGAAGAAAATTACGGCAAAAAAGGGCCAGTTTTTGGCGGTGCCAAACACGAATCGCTGGAAAAAGAAGACCGGCTGAAACAGGCGGCTACACTGGCACCGGTGCTGCGTGGCTTCTGCTCGAACCAGCAACCCATGGTTGGGCATTTCACCGACGACGACCGCGTTCTGCAGTTTATCAATTCAAATGATCTGGATCGGCTGGCACCGATGGGCACCTCCTGCCCCGACCACTTCCTGCGTACCAAAATCAGTCCGCTCGTACTCGAACTGGCCTCAACTGAAGACCTTTCGGATGCGAAGGCCGTAAAAGCGAAGTTAACGCCCGCTTTTGAAGCCTACCGCGCCATGTATGAAGACTATTACAATACCTGCAAACACCCGAACAGCCCAGCCATTCGCGACAAAAATCCGGTTGTAATTCTGTATCCGGGCATTGGTATGTTTACGTTTGCCAAAGACAAGCAGACCGCTCGGGTTGCAGCCGAATTTTACATCAACGCCATCAACGTGATGCGGGGTGCTGAGGCCATTTCTGAATATACGTCGCTCCCTCGTCAGGAAGCTTTCAATATTGAGTACTGGCTACTGGAAGAAGCGAAACTCCAGCGGATGCCCAAACCCAAACCATTGTCGGGTCGTATTGCCCTCATTACGGGTAGCGCAGGTGGCATCGGCAAAGCCATTGCTAAGCGTTTCCAGGCCGAAGGGGCCGTAGTGGTCATCAACGACAACGATGCCGATCGCCTGAAAGGGGCCGACGATGAGTTTAGGCAGCAATATGGTCGCGATGCTCATGCTGCAACTCTGCTCGACGTTACTGATGCTGAAAGCATTCGGAACGCCTTTGCGGTGTCGGCGCTGGCGTTTGGCGGTGTCGACATTGTTGTCAACTGCGCCGGTCTGTCAATTTCGAAACCAATTGAAGACCATACCGAAAAAGATTGGGATCTGCTGTATGACGTACTCGTAAAAGGTCAGTTCCTGGTGACCCAGCAAGGCGTTGAGATCATGCGTAAGCAGGAAATTGGGGGCGATGTACTGAACATTGTCAGCAAAAATGGGCTGGTTTCGGGCCCCAACAACGCAGGCTATGGCTCGGCCAAAGCAGCGCAACTGCACCTGAGCCGACTAAATGCCGCCGAACTGGGCAAAGACCATATCCGGGTCAATGTGGTTAACCCCGATGCCGTTATTTCCGATAGCAAAATCTGGGCGGGCGCCTGGGCCGAAGGCCGGGCCAAAGCCTATGGCATTAGTGTTGAGGAATTGCCTGCCTACTACGCTAAACGAACACTACTGAATGAAATTATTCTGCCCGACGACATTGCCAATGCCTGCTTTGCGTTTGTGGGTGGTTTACTGAACAAATCGACTGGCAACGTCCTGAACGTGGACGGTGGAGTTGCGATGGCCTTTGTTCGATAAGAAACTGGAGTAAGGAGTGAGGCAAAAAGGACAAGGTGTTCGCTCAAAAAACGTCTTCTTTCTGCCTCCTCCTCTCTCCATACTCCCTATTCCCTATGCAACTCGAATCGTATCAGATTGCCGACCATAATAATAACCTGCTGGAAGGTCATAGACGGAAGCTGGCCTATTGGACCGAAGAAGTTAGCAATGCCGAAGCGGTTATTGAAAAACTAATCGATTTTCAGATTGCTATTCCAAGCTGGGCACTGGGCACGGGCGGTACACGTTTTGGCCGATTTGCTGGTGGTGGCGAACCCCGTTCGCTGGAAGAAAAGCTGGAAGATATTGGCTTGCTGCATACCCTCAACCGGTCGAGCGGGGCCATATCGCTGCATATTCCCTGGGATATCCCAACCGACCCCGAAGCCATTAAGCAACGAGCCGCAGCATATGGTATCCGGTTCGATGCCATGAATTCCAATACGTTTCAGGATCAGCCCAGCCAGCCAATGAGCTATAAGTTCGGCTCACTGCACCATGTCGATCAGGCCGTTCGGCAGCAGGCTATCGACCATAATATCGACGTGATCAAACACGGTATGGCGCTGGGTTCCGACTCGCTGACGGTATGGCTCGCCGATGGTTCCTGTTTTCCGGGGCAGCTTAACTTCCGAAAAGCCTTTGAACGTACGCTGGGAAGCCTTCAGGAAATCTATAAGGCACTTCCCAACAACTGGAAAATGCTGGTTGAATACAAAGCCTACGAGCCAAATTTCTATTCGACAACCATTGGCGACTGGGGTTCGTCGTTTCTGCTGGCCAGCAAACTTGGCCCGAAAGCTTACACACTGGTCGATCTGGGCCACCATCTGCCCAATGCCAATATCGAACAAATTGTTGCCATCCTGCTGAACGAACAGAAACTGGGCGGGTTCCACTTCAACGATTCTAAATACGGCGACGACGATCTGACGGTGGGCAGCATCAAGCCTTATCAACTGTTTTTGATCTTCAATGAGCTGGTCGACGGACTCGATGCCCGTGGGCTAAATCATGCTACGGGACTTGGCTGGATGATCGATGCTTCGCATAACGTGAAAGACCCGCTGGAAGACCTGCTTCAGTCGGTCGAAGCCATTCAGATTGCCTATGCTCAGGCACTACTGGTGAACCGAATTGCACTGGAAGAAGCCCGCGACGCTAACGACGCCGTACGCGCTCAGGAGATTTTGCAGGATGCCTTCCGCACCGATGTCCGTCCGCTGGTCGCCGAAGCCCGTCTCCGCTCGGGAGCAGCTCTTAACCCACTGGCTCTATTCCGCCATCTTAACGTCCGCCAGAAACTCATCGGCGAACGCGGCACCAGAACCATCGCTACAGGTCTGTAATTTAATGATGAATTATAAATGATGAACAGCTCATGACTATTCATCATTTATAATTCATCATTTATAATTTATCATTTATAATTACCCGGTAATGCACTATGGATGTTATTGCCATTTTCGATGTTGGAAAAACCAACAAGAAGCTGTTTCTCTTTAATGAGCAGTATGCGATTGTTTGGGAAAAGACCGCACAGTTTCCGGAAACAGTCGATGATGATGGCGACCCCTGCGAGGAGTTGAACCGGTTGACCGATTGGGTACAGTTGTCGCTGGACGAAGCATTGGCCATACCCGATTTTTCGGTGAAGGCAATAAATTTTTCGGGCTACGGTGCCAGTTTTGTTCATCTGGATGCCGACAGAAAACCCGTGGGCTATCTCTACAACTACCTGAAACCCTTTCCCGACGAAATTCGCCGTCAGTTCTACGACACCTATGGAACGGTAAGCGATCTGTCGGTCCAGACAGCCTCACCTGCTCTCGACAGTCTGAACTCGGGCCTGATGCTATATCGGATCAAGTACGATAAGCCAGCGTTATTCGGGCGTATTGCCTATTCTCTCCACCTGCCCCAGTACCTGAGCTTCCTGGTCACCAGACAGTGCTTTTCCGACATAACCAGCATTGGTTGCCATACACTACTGTGGGACTTTCAGAAAAACCAATACCATCATTGGGTGAAAGCCGAAGGTATTGACCAAATTCTGGCTCCACTTTTCCCCTCTGATGCCGTTCTGGATGTTCAGATTCAGAATAAATCGTATGCCGTGGGAGTAGGTTTCCATGATAGTTCGGCCGCCCTGATTCCCTATTTAGCCTCTTTTCAGGAGCCATTTATTCTCATTTCGACGGGCACCTGGTCGATTAGCATGAATCCGTTCAATGCCAGTCCGCTCACCCCCGAAGAACTACAATACGACTGCCTGTGCTTTCTGCAATTTAAGGGAAAACCGGTTAAGGCATCGCGGCTGTTTGCCGGTTACGAGCACGAACAGCAAACCAAACGGCTGGCCGAGCATTTCAATAAACCTGTTGACTATTACAAGACGGTATCATACGATCCGGCAACAATTCATTCGCTGCGCACCCGCCGACCCGACTCGGGTAGTAATTTTGAGCAGGTAAAAAATCCACCCATGCAGGAATCGTTGTTCGGACACCGAAACCTGGACCATTTTCAGACCTACGAGGAAGCTTATCATCAATTGATTCTCGATGTGGTAGCCCAACAGTTAATATCGACCGATTTGGTTTTGGAAAACTCGCCGGTGAAGCGACTGTTTGTGGATGGTGGATTCAGCAAAAACCCAATCTATATGTCGCTGCTGGCAGCGGCTTTCCCGCAGTCTGAAGTCTATGCGGCTTCGGTAGCTCAGGCTTCGGCATTGGGAGCCGCACTGGCTATTCATCATCACTGGAATACTCAACCAATTCCGGTCGAGATTATTGATCTGAAATTATATGCAATCGATTCGGTGACTATTTAAAAAAAGCGAAAGCTCCCAACCAATGACCTACGGATTGTCGACATCAGCCCCTACACCAATCCGTAGGTATTCCTTATCGCCCCGTTTTCTACTGCTCAGCCTCGCAAAGCTGGTTATAGGCATATACCATGTCGCCAAACTGTTTCCAGTCGCGCCGGGTCGCGGTAGGATAATTATGGATAAAAGCCGGACAATCGCCGAAAACCTGATCATGAATGACTTCCAGATTACCTCGTTTGGCTATTAGCACCTCGGTCCCATTCTTGAGGGCAATGTAGCTCATCTCTTCGTGATTGGTTTCAAACACAAAGTTCCCAAAGGTGTACTCGGTGGTCTTCTTCCAGCCCGACGCATCGAAATATAGGGCAATCTTCCCGCCAAAGGGTGTCAGACGTTCCAGCAGCGTCAGCTTGTTGTTACGTCGGGGATTTGGCACTCGCTCGAACACAACGAACGTACGCGTTTGGGGAATGCTGCCGGTTGAGTAAGCAAAATCAGGAATTCGCTGGGCAATTAACCGTAAATCGTCGCTTTTTAGTTTGGTTTTGGTTTGGTCGGTATGACGGATAATCACGGTGGCGGGGGAATCGTTGACGAGCATACCCACCCGTATCCTGCCACGTATGGTATCATTTTTCAGCGTAACGACATAGCCATCTGTCCACATCGTAATGGCACCAACCGGATTATATTGCCCCTGGCAAAGCGTTATACTGATCAGACTCAAAACACTCCACAGAAATTTCATACCATTCGTTTTGCAAGCTGGCCAAAACTAACCAGGGAAGGTGATAGTTGACTGCCATTTCAGGATGAAGCGCCAAACGGGTGGTTTGAAGTGAATAAAATGGATGCCTAAACCAATTAAAGCCTGAAATTCATTCGGGCCAGTATCTTATCGCCAACTCGGGCAATAAACAGGTAATCGCCGGGAACGGCCAGGGTGAACTGTTCATTTATATCGGCCGTGTTATCGTATTGTTTTTCGAACATAACCAGTCCCTGCGGATCGGTAACATATAAATTGATCGTCTGCGGAGTGGGAATGGCGACTTTAATAGTCGTGGTTCCGGTAGCAGAGTTTGGATTAATGGTAAGCTGTCCGGCAAACGACAGATTTGTATCGGTCGACGTATCGACGTCGACGGTGAATACATCGGTCAGGCAACCTTGCTGATCGGCAACGGTGTAGGTAGTCGATGTAGCAGGCGACACACTAATGGAGCGCGTATTCTGACCCGAACTCCATGTATAGGCCCCCGGCCACGACGCATTCAGTGTTACGGGCTTTCCCGGAAAGGTTAGAAAATAGCGTCGCTGGCTTACTTTTTTAAAAATCGTAAACTGATCCTTCACGGTCCCATCGGCAGCCAGCCACTGCGCATCCAGTCGATTGTCGTTTACATCGATGAGCATTGACCCACCCAACTGATTTGTCGAGTACACCATAGCCGGATGCGGGTAGCCAGCCGACAGGAGTCCTAGCTGCCCTCCGCTCCCACTAACCACATAAATCGTCCCGGCCTGTTTGTTAATGATTGGGCAGGAGTTTGGCGAGCCATCATAGCGGGCACTGCTGGTTGAAACAGCATGCTGATTGAGGTCGAACGTATTGGATTGACCATAATGTCCTTTCAGGAGATAACTCCGTTCGTATAGATGACTATGCCCCGATAGCACCAGATCGACCTGGTACTTATCCAGAATTGGCACTAGTTGCTGACGAATCAGACTTAAATCGGGTTCGGTATCCGAATTATGAGAGCCTTTCGTGTAGGGTGGGTGATGGAAAAAGACGATCGTCCAAGGCAATGTGTTGGCGGCTAAATCCTTATCGAGCCATTGTGCCTGCCTGCCCGTCGGATCATACAGCCGGGAACCATCGTCGCCTTCGGAGTCGAGTGCTACAAAATGAATATTCGCATAATTGAACGAATAATTCATTTTTGAACCCGAGGCCAGCCCACCCGCTTCGGCCTGTTGTGGCACGCTGATAATTTTGTAATAATCAATATTCGGTGCCGTCGGAATATCGGCATATTCGTGGTTGCCGGGTATCGACCAAACGGGCAGGTGTTTGAGCAGATCGGAATATACATTAAAAAGCATCTGCTGATACTGTGCGTCGTAGCCCTGATTGTAGGCATTGTCGCCCAGCCAGAGCCAGATGTCGGCCGGATGCGTTTGGGCTACCTGCCGATATTTATCGACGACGGCAAACTGGTTGTCGGTTCCACTACCAAAATCGCCCAGAGCCCATATCCGCACCGGCACCGCCGAGCCAGTTGGCGGTGATGTCTGAAAATATTGTTCGCCGGATGCCATCAGATCGCCCGCCGATGACCCAACCGAATAAAAATAGCGGGTAGCCGACTGCAGCCCCGTCAGCGTAACAATGTGTTCGGTAGTTGAGGTAGCCTCGATAACCTGTTGATTCAACTGATCGGCACTAAGACCAAATCGAACGCGGCTGTCGGTTGGCTGATCGGTACGCCATCGAATGGTTATTCCGGCAGGCGTAACTGTTTGCAGGTAAGGTGCTCGGGTAATGGCCTGACCAGTTGCCCACGAACAGACAAACAGCAGAAAAAGACTCTGCAGAAAAAAGCATTTCACAGTGAATGAGTAAATTTTACAACGAAGGTAAATAGTTGTGATTGATGTTTAGTGGAATAAAAGTTACGCAAATTAGTAAGATATACTTAACTCACCATTCGGTTTTTCGCGTCATCTGTTTATTAATACGAGCCAGCTATTAACTAGGGCTGGCCTCGTGCTACTCAACTAGTCTACATTTGAGTCGTTTTGAACCAATCAGAACCACCAATGTAAAATCAAAATTCAATTCGTAACGATGACCTTCTTTTCTGCCGCCCTCCTCGTGTCAGCCAGCCTGTTAGGCTCAGTAACAACAAATTCCAACCAAATATCTGCAATGAACACCAAACTACTTGATGTTCTGCCCATTGTTAACCAAAAAGTAACCTATACCGACGTTGTTGACTGTGGTAGTGTTTCTCAAACCGACCTTTTCCGGCGCGCTCGCATAGAGTTGGCTCAATCGTCGACCTCAGGTAGTGAACTTTTCTTAGTAAGCGATAAAGAAACCGGCGACCTGGTTAGTCGTGGTAAACTGACCCTAACTATCCCCCGTTCAGAAAGCTTTTCGGGTGGCGTTTTTTCGTTTCGATACAGCATTGTGGTCGAATGCAGTAACCGTAAATACCGGGCAACGCTCACCAACATTGGTATAGAAGATGGAAGCGCCGAAAAATTGACCCCTATCGAAGCCTACACCCAACGCAGCGAAAAAGATTTACAGCTCATTTATACAGCCCTCGACCAGCAGTTGAAAGCACGATTGGCCGCTCTTCAGGAAAATGTAAAGAACTATAAACCGTTCTGATACAGCCAGATTTTGTATAAATCAACATTTGTTACGGTTCATTCGTATATGGCTAACAACACATGACCAGCACCCAATAACAGATAACCCTCACCGAACCAGTTGCATGAGCCAGGCGCAGGCGATGCCGCCATAAGTGCCGAGCACATGGCTAAGCACGGCCAGCAGCACACCAACCGGAGCCAGCGCCGGATGAAAAACCGAGGCTACGGCAGGGGCCGTGGCAACGCCACCAATATTGGCCTGGCTCCCCACTGCCACGAAAAAATAGGGCGCTTTCAACAAGCGGGCGGCCGCAAACATGACCACAACATGAATCAGCATCCAGACGATTGCTACGGCAAACAGCCCCCAGTTGCCGCTGATGTTCGACAGGTCGAGCCGCATGCCAATGGTCATGATCAGAAAGTAAATAAATAAGGTTGAGATGTCGGTGGTGCCCAGTTTTTCCAGTTTTCGGATACGGGTAAACGACAGTCCGACACCCAGCGAGGTAGCACTAATCACAACCCATAGAAAGTTCGACAGAAATGGTTCCAGCCCATGCGCACGCATCCAGTCGGCATGAGGAGAAAATGCGTTCGTTAACACCGATGCCAGCAGGTGAGCCACTGCCGCCCCACCAAAACCCACCGCCAGAATAGTCGACAAATCGGTTAGGTCGGCTGGTTTATCACGTTCTTCGCGGTAGTTTAAAATACGCTGTTTCACCTCTTCGATACTCGCATTATCGGCCTTCAGGAAGTTGTCGATCCGATCTGAATAGGCGGCACCGTAGATCAGACAGGCCGTCCAGGTATTCGACACCACCGCATCAACGACCAGAATAATTACAAACAGCGCTTCGCTGCAACCATAAATTTCTTTCAGGGCAATCTGGCTACTGCTGCCGCCGATCCAGCTTCCCGAAATAGTTACCAAACCTTTCCAGAGTTGCTGGTCGACGGCCTGCCGATGAAACTCGGGCGATACCGAACTCACCAAAGCCAGCGCCAGTGGTCCGCCAATAATAATTCCGAAGGTTCCGGCCAGAAATACCAGTAAGGCTTTATTTCCCAACCGAAGAATAGATCGCAAATCGGCAGTAGAGGTCAATAAAACCAGCGCGGCAGGCAGTAGATACTGCGACGCAACAGTATAGAGACTCGACTGCTCGCCGGAAATAATACCCAGACTATTCATTGCGCCCGGAAAAATATAACACAGTAACAACGCCGGAACCCAGTTGTAAAATCGCTGCCACCCCTTGTGCGGCAAGCGGGCGGTTTGAAAAATCAGAGCCAGCAATACCAGCAGAAGGCCAAGTATAATGGCATCGTGGGTAATTAGGGGTTGTTGCGGCATCGAACCAGAACGCGAATTTTCCTATGAGTGTACGTAAACTTAAGCCCGAATACCGTTGTTGACAATTCAGTAAGGCTACTTTTATGGGAAACGTAAAATTATTTATTGCCACCAGCCTGGATGGCTACATTGCGGGCCCCAAGGGTGAAATTGACTGGTTATTTACCGAAGGCGAGTATGGCTACACGGCCTTTATGGAAACCGTCGATACAACCCTGATGGGTAACGAAACCTACAAGCTTACCAAAACCTTCGGCGAGTTTCCCTATAAAGGTCTTCGAAATTACGTTTTCACCCGAAATACGGAACATCCGCCGGAGCCCTATGTGGAGTTTATTTCGGGCGACATTGCCGCATTTGTCGAGTCACTGAAAGCACAGGATGGCAAGGATATTTTCCTGATCGGGGGCAGCCACATCAATGCCGTTTTGCTCGAAGCAGGTCTGATCGATGAGTTACAGGTTTTTATTCACCCTATCGTTCTGGGCAACGGAATCCCAATGGTTCAGCCTACCCAAACGCGCCATAACTGGACTTTCGTAGCCAGTAAATCGTATGAGAACGGCCTGGTCGAGCTACACTACCTAAAGGGCTAATTCCCAATACATCAGGCATACGTCAACAGAAACAGCATCAGCAACTTTCGGGGAAAAGAATCGACATGAGTAGTATTTTTTCATGATTATGCCCTTACAGTTATAGTCAACTCTTTTTTCGGCTCTGTTTTACTCTTCTATGTATCAGTTTCTCGTTGCCTGTTTCCTGAGCGCCCTTCCGCTAAGTGCTCCTCCTACTGGCGAAAATCCATCTGTAACTCCGACTAAGTCGCCCAAAAAAGCGGTTTCGGCCGCAAACATAAAAGTACCGGCAGGCTTTTCGGCCACAATTGTTGCCGAAGAATTAGGCCCAACGCGGCACATTGCCATTAGCAAAACCGGCGACATTTATGTTAAACTGTCGAAGCTCAAAGATGGCAAAGGTATTTACCGGTTACGCGATACCGACAAAGATGGCACTATCGACGAGCGATTTGGCTTCGGCGATTACCCAGGAACCGGTATCTATATCAAGAATGGCTATCTGTATGCATCGTCGAACACGGGTGTTTACCGATATAAGCTGAATGAAAAGGAAGAAGTTATTGATCCTGATCAGCCCGAGCAACTCGTTCGGGGGCTTTTAGTAACCGATCGCGACCAGTCGAAATCCATTGTTGTCGACAATAAGGATAATCTCTACGTCAATATTGCTTCCTACAACGACGCCTGTCGCGAACCGGGCACTGGTAAAGGCATGATGCCCTGCCCCCTGCTCGACTCAGCCGCTGCTATCTGGCAATTTAAAGCCAATCAGCCGAATCAGACGTATGCCACGGGTACACGCTATGCTACCGGACTTAAAAATGTTGTAGGTCTCGACTGGAATTCAAAAACCAACACCCTGTTCGTTATGCAGCACGGTCGGGGTCAGTTTCACGACTTTTACCCGCAATATTACACGCCCAAACAAAGCGCCGAACTACCCGCCGAAACCATGTATGAACTTCATAAGGGCGACGACGCGGGCTGGCCCTATATTTATTACGACCCTGTTCAGAAAAAGAAAATTCTGGCCCCCGAGTATGGCGGTGATGGCAAAAAAACGGGGGGCGAAAATACCATCAATCCAGTAGCCGCTTTCCCGGCTCACCTGGGCCCTAATGGACTATTATTTTATACAGGTACGGCTTTCCCGGAAAAATACCGCAATGGAGCCTTCATCGCCTTTCACGGTCAGTCGACGCCTATTCATAAAGGATATCTGGTGGCTTTTGTGCCCTTTAAGAATGGAAAGCCATCGGGCAACTGGGAGATCTTTGCCGATAACTTTGCCGGAACCGACCTCGAAAAACCGACCGGCCCCATTCAGCACCGCCCCTGCGGACTGGCTCAGAGTCCCGATGGTTCGCTCTACGTCACCGACGACCTGAACGGAACTTTGTTTCGCATTGCCTATAACGGCCCGCGAACCGGCAGCAAAAAGCCAGCATCTTCGGTAAAAAAATAGTAAAAATCAACCCTAAACGGTCTTCGAGACCTTTTAGGGTTGTTGCAATAGTCCTGATGAAATTAGTTTTTAGCCCGCACGGGTAAATCTTCCAGTTGCGCGTAGCTCAGTTTCCAGAGGCCATCGTCGCCTTTTTTCCAGAGCAGTATAAAATTCCCTTCACCATAGCCACGCGGCAACGTTGGTTCATCGGGAAGCACATCAACCGAGAAAGTGCCCGCTTCGTAAGCCGTTTTCGAGTCCGAGCCCGAACTAACCACATTCGTTTTGAGGTCGGCCAGCGTAGGTAGCGTTGCCTGCACCCATTTTTTCGACACGTCCGATTTTCCGGAGAAATGCGTATTGCCCTGCACAAACTGGACATCTTCGGCCAGATAGCCAACCAGTTTATCGGCATTTTTAGTATTCCAGGCATCAATAAACTGACGGTCAAGATCCTGAACAACCGCTATATCGTTCGACCGGGAACAGGCCCCCAGCATAACCGATGCGATTAATAGTCCTATATACGCTTTCATGGTTCTATGAATTTATAGCATTTCCAACGGCCATACCTGCTTCTAACGACCAATCCGGGTTGGTAGCCGCTGATAGCAATAGCCAGACGAAACGATTATTGACTTTATTCTTTGGGTTATTGGTATTACCAGCTTTTACGACGGTATTCAGAATCGCCGTAGGGCGTATTAGGGTCACCATAAGACTGGTTTGGCAGGAAGCCTTCGCGTAAAATATACGACGATGGCACAGGCTCCGGACTATACAACGCAGCGGGCCGCGCGGCTGAAGCTGGTTTGGCGGTTGCACTTCGGTTTGTAGCTACATACGGTTTCAAATCCGAATTGGCGGCTACTCGCTCGGCAGCCTGCCGTTCTGCTTCGGCCCGAGCCATGGCTTCGCGTTCGGCAGCCGCGCGGGCAGCGGCTTCGCGTTTGTTTTTAGTATCGATGTGTTTCCCCACAGCATAGCCAGCGGCACCGCCCACTACACCACCAATAACTCCGCCAACCACCCGATTTCGCTTGTTGATAACAGCCCCGGCGGCACCACCAACGCCCGCTCCAATGGCTGTTCCTTTAGCCTGCGGACTCCAGCGTTTCCGCTGTTTTTGCTGTTTGCTGCCAATGGCATAGCCCGCACCACCGCCCAGCACTCCACCAATAACAGCACCTACGGCCGGATTACGTTTGTTGATAGCAGCTCCGGCAACTGCACCGGCACCAGCCCCAACCACAGTACCTGTAGTTTTAGGCCCCCATCCCGATTGAGCCTGAGTATGTATAGAATGGCCCAGAAAAAAGACCATCAATAAGAGTGAACTCTTTTTATGAATCGTTTTCATAACCGTGAATAGTTGGTTAGCACGTTGTTTGAATAATTCTTACAAATCAACCAGCTTCCAGCTTTCTTGTTTTACTCTAAGACTACGATAGAACTAATTGGTTTAGTATAACCAGTTGTTTTAAACCTATTTTAACCATGGGTATACTGTCCAGACACGTACAACCCTGTCCGTTTGTGGACAAGGCCTTTTCTTTACTATATGCCCCTACATACTGATTTAGGCCTTTTTCAGACTTGGCAAGCCGTTTGACTACTCTATCATGAACCTGTATAGATCAGTTAACAACAACGACTATGAAATGCAACCTGACAAATTTCTGGCTTTTGACAGTACTGGCTCTAAGTACACTAACCATTTATGTACCCGCTCATGCTGAGCATGAGCCTTTTGTTTCAACAGCCGACTCCGGCCGCCCCGATTCTACCGGCGCCTACTGGAAACTGCGAACCGACTACAAAACCCGATTAACCAGCGTCCAGTTTTTCACGGCACAACACCAGCTCATTTACGAAGAAAAATTACCCGGTCGCTATGTTCGCCTAACCCGGCGAAATGTCCGGCTATTTGATGAATTGCTGGATGCATTAGCAAACCGACGATTGCTCGATACCCGAATCGAATCCCGTAGTCTGATGGCCAGTAACACGATGGGTTTCAAACAATCGTCTATTCGGGAGGAAACCAGTACCTCGCTCGAAAACGCTCCCCACAATCCGGACAAGCTGGTATTTACGGCCAATTCGGCAGTAACGGACCTCGGGAAGATGGTTATTTATTGCACAAATCCGACCAGAGTACCGCTCTATGTTTCGCTTACCGACGACATGCAGCTGATGGATTACTACCACGAGCGTAGTAAAGACATGGACTATACGCGCTATTTCGACATCAATCAACTACCGATCGGCAGTTATCGACTCCAGATTAAACACCCAAAACAGACAGTCAACTTTATTTTGACGATCAAACTAAAAGGCGAACGTTATAGCCTGCGCGAGCTGAAATAGCGACTGGCGCAAACCCGGTCTCCTGCCAATAATAAGGGACCGGTTTTTTATTTTTTACCGCCCCGCTTAATAGGACGGCCATATTTCAGTCTTTTTTCGGCAGCATAATCCCGCCGAACATTCACTTTTTTGTTTTTGTCGATTTTTTCGTGAAAAGCTCCGCCCCCTTCTTCTACAACTGGTATTTTCAGCGGAACAGTCTTCATCCGAATCTGTGGTTTTTCGGCATCGGTCAGTTCGTCGGAGATAACAAGTTTTTCGGGTAAGGGCATAACAGGCACCTGATAGTTCATCAGGTGCTCAATAGCGATGAGCTGTTTCTCGTCGGGTTCCGTTACAAACGAGATAGCTATGCCTTTCCGATCGGCGCGTCCCGTCCGCCCAATGCGGTGTATATAACTTTCGGGTTCTTCGGGCAGATCGAAATTAATGACATGCGATACATCGGCCACGTCGATTCCGCGGGCAATGATGTCGGTAGCAATCAAAATCCGGTAGGTACCCTGCTTGAACTGCTCTACCGAGTTGAAGCGATAATTCTGCGATTTATTGGAGTGAATGACGCCTATTTTTTCCGGGCAATCGGCTTCCAACTGATCGTATAGGTCATCGGCCAGTTGTTTTGTTGCTGCAAACACCAGCACTTTAGTCATCGACGAATCCTGCCCCAGCAACAGATTCAGCAAATTAACCTTCGTATAAAAATTAGGCACTCTGTAAGCAACCTGCTCAATATTATCCAGCGGGGTTCCGGCGGGAGCCGCTTCTACCCGTACCGGACTGGAAAAATACGTATCGATCAGTTGCTCAACGTCATCGGTCAACGTAGCCGAAAACAACAGATTCTGGCGTTTCGGCGGTAGTAAATCCAGAATAACGTTCAACTGAGCCCGAAAACCAAGGTTCAGCATCTCATCGACCTCATCGATGACCAGTTTTTTGAGCGATTTTGTTTTGAGCGCACCTGTCGAAAGAAAGTCGACCAGCCGACCGGGTGTTGCTACCAGAATATCGGCTCCCTGCTGCACGTCGGCCAGATGCGTTTTGAAATTAACTCCACCATATACTCCAACTACCATCAGGTTCATATACGTTGCCAGCTTCTGTACTGATTCTACCACCTGCACAACCAGCTCACGCGTGGGTACCAGAATGATTACCTGCGGCTGGTGCTCTTTCGAAAACTGGTATTGACGCAGGCACGGCAACAGATACGCAAACGTTTTGCCCGTTCCGGTCTGGGCAATGCCGCATACATCCTTCCCAGACATAACAACCGAAAATACCTTCTGCTGAATGGGCGTCGGGGTTGTATAGCCCAGTTCTGTGAGGGCATTCTGGAGTGGTTTATTAAGATTCAGTTCGTCGAACGTCATAATCGTTTACCCGAAATCGCTGCTATATGGGAAATATTTCTCCGTAAAATTGAATAGAATAGCCTGGCTGTATTCTTTACTTTACAGTTCTGACACCTAAAATCGTTCCGAATGAGTCGGTTTTTACTTCCTCTCTTCACTATTTCGTTCTATTTCCTGACCCAATCGGTCGTTGCTCAGGCAAAAATCGACAGTCTGCTGCCCATTCGTGGTTTTTGCATTGCGGCTCCGCAACCCAAACAGCTCGACATGTTTCTTACGTTTATCAATGAGGAACTAGCCCCCCGCCAGGTCAATACGTTGATTCTTCGGGTCGATTTCACTTATGAATACGATAGCCATCGCGAGCTTCGTGATAGTCTTGCCCTGTCGAAACGCGATGTTAAGAAACTGGTAAAAGCCTGCCAGAAACATAATATACGACTGATTCCGCAAATTAATCTGCTAGGCCATCAGTCGTGGGCCAGCACCACCTACAATCTGCTGCGGGTATATCCTCAATTCGACGAAACACCCCACGTGAAGATGCCCGAAAAATATAGCTGGCCTAACTCCGACGGGTTATATTGCAAGAGTTATTGTCCTCTCCACCCCGATGTACACAAGATCGTGTTCGACCTTGTAGACGAACTTTGCGATGCCTTCGAGGCTGATGCGTTCCATGCGGGTATGGACGAAGTGTTTTATATCGGCGACGACAAATGTCCGCGCTGTTCGGGTCGCGACAAAGCCGAACTGTTTGCCGGAGAAGTTACCGCGATCCGCAATCATCTGGCCGAAAAGAACCGTAAGCTCTGGATCTGGGGCGACCGGCTCATCGATGGCAAAACAACGGGCATCGGCATGTGGGAAGGCAGTTACAACAATACGCACCGGGCCATTGACCTGATTCCGAAAGATGTTATGATCTGCGACTGGCATTATGAACGACCCGATCAAACAGCCGTTTATTTTGCCATGAAAGGCTTCCAGGTTGTCACCTGCCCCTGGCGGAAACCAGGCTTTGCGGTGCTGCAAACGCAGGACATGGTAAAATTCCGAAAATCGGCTACCCCACAGATGAAAGAACGGTTTCAGGGCATGATGCAAACCGTATGGTCGGGGGCGGGCCCGTTTCTGGACGAATTTTATGGCGTAAAAGTAAATTCAGAAGCCGGTGAAAACACCCCTTCAAATTGCTTCAAAACGCTCTATGGTGAAATCAAACGAGTCGGTGAAAGCAACTAGTCAAGTCAGCCCTAACAGGTTTTAAAAACTTTTAGGGCTGTTTGACCAATCTAATAGAAACGTAACCAATGGTCTCTACCGAAACAACAGCCCCTACGCTTACGACTACCCGAAAACGCATTTTTTCGATCGATGTGTTTCGAGCCCTGACGATGCTCACCATGATTTTCGTCAATGACTTGTGGAGCCTTTCGGGAATTCCGACCTGGCTCGAACACGCCAGCGCCGACGACGATTTCCTGGGGTTTGCGGATACGGTTTTCCCCTGTTTTCTATTCATTGTGGGTATGTCGATTCCCTTTGCGATCCAGCAGCGAATCGGTAAGGGTGAATCCTACGGGCAGATACTGGTCCACATTGCCCTGCGGTCGATTGCGTTGTTGGTTATGGGCGTTTTTACGGTCAACATTCCTGATCTGAATGCACAGGCAATGGGCATGAGCCAGGAGTGGTTTCAGATTCTGATGGTGCTGGGCTTCCTGCTGGTCTGGAACCAATATCCACAGGAAAACGGAACAACAAAACCTATTTTCAGAGCCTTACAACTAGCTGGTGTAGCCCTGTTGGTTTATCTCGCCCTGACCTTCAAAGGAGGTGCCGCCAATAATCTGACCGGCATGACTCCGCAATGGTGGGGTATTCTGGGGCTGATCGGCTGGACCTATCTTACCTGCGCGGTTCTCTATCTCTTTCTGCGAGATAAACCCGCACTACTCATAACCGCCTGGGCCTTTTTCAGCCTGTTCACCATTGCTGGTCATTCGGGCTGGTTACGGTCGCTCTGGCCAACCGGCCCCCATGACTGGATATTGGGTAATGGTGCTTTTAGCTCATTTACGTTTGCGGGTATACTGGCTACGCTCCTACTCACCCGATTGCAGCAAACCGAAAAAACGAGCCAGTTGCCGCTGCTGTTCGTGGGTATTGGTGTGTTGTTTTTGCTGGCGGGATTTAGTGCCCGTACCTTTTTTATCATCTCCAAAATTCATGCAACCCCTACCTGGATTTTCCTGTGTTGTGGCATTGCCTTCATCCTGTATGCCTTTGTTTACTGGCTGGTCGATATGCAGGGAAAAGCCCGTTGGTTCGACCCGATTAAACCAGCCGGAACCAGCACCTTAACCTGCTATCTGATTCCGTATGTGTACTACAGCGTCGCGAACCTATCAGGCATTTCGCTCCCCGATGCCCTGAAGGTCGGCGGCATTGGTCTGCTCAAATCATTCCTTTTTGCGCTGGTCGTTATCGGCATCACAGCCGTTTTAGGAAAGCTTCGTATTAAGCTTAAATTATAATTTTTGATTTTACCGCAGAGAGCACAAAGTTATTCGCAAAGCAAAACTTCTCTGCGGCCTTTGCGATGGTTCATAGCAATCAACGTGCAAATAGGCTCAATAATAGCCTGATCGTAGCCGAAACCAGTATATCAGGAAAATGCTCCTAAACTCCTGATTGGCTGTGTTTATGCTAAAAAACCACCCTCTTTCGTTTGCCATGCTGATGGCAGGCTTATCCCTCGGAACCGCCTGGGCTATTCGTGGGCAATTTGGTCATGAATATGGCGCAGCCTGGGCCGGTGCCATTGGTTCTCTGAGTGTATTGCTGGTTGCTAAACGCTCCAGTTGGTATGCAAAAGTGTTTTCGGCTACCCTTGCGGGTGCTGTTGGCTGGGGACTCGGTGGCCTGTCGAGCTATGGCATTGTGGTTGGCTATGGCCGCGATACCGAGTTTATCAACGTTTTTTATGGGCTTTTCATGTTGTTTGTTATTGGCGGGCTTTATGGCTTTTTGGGGGGTGGACTGTTTGGATTAGTGCTGACCGACTCAAAAGACAAACCGGTAAAATGGAATGAGGTAATTGTCGAAATGGTTGTTGGCGCAGTAGTCTTCTACTTTTTCATGATCGAAGAATTCGACTGGCGCATGACACCACCCCGCTCCGAAACCTGGGCCGTTTGCTTTGGAGCCGCCGTAGCGTTGACCTGGTATCTGGCCCGTCACCGACATAGTTCGGCCTTACGGGTAGCCATCTTCACGGGTTTAGGCGGGGGCTTTGGTTTTGCCTTCGGCAACTTTCTTCAGGTTCTCGGCCACCTGTCTCAAATCAGCTTCAACTTCTGGAACGTTATGGAATATTCATTGGGCTTTTTCGGTGGCCTCGGCATGGCCTACGGCACCCTTACATCCGAATGGGAATCGACGGAGACAACGCAACCCAAAAGTCAGGTCTGGTTTCCATTATTGATGGTTGTGCTGGCGATTCCGTTTATTGTTTGGCAACAATCGTTTGATTTAGAACGCCTTCAGGGTATTTATAGCAAAATCAACATAGCTCCCCAAAGCCCGATCCATGGGTATGTCCAATTGGTTTCTATTGGAATGGTACTTGCCATGACAGGCTGGTGCTGGTTCTATTTCTACCAAACCAGAGCCACTTTGGTCTCGTATTCACAAAACGATATTGTGGCTCTATTTCTGGGCCTTTGGGGGCTATATATCGTGTTTAGTTTGTTGATTACGGGTGCCTTTATGAGTAACTACCGCATTGAGCAATATCTGTATATCGCTAATTGGATACTGGTAGCTCTGCTGATCGGCAAAACGCAGCCCATCTATACGCCCCTGCCCCTTATTCCGAAAAAATGGGCAATCAATTTTGGTGGGTTACTTGTCTTTTTCGCGGTGCTTACTTTTCTGCTTATTCATTCTCACGGAGAGTTGAAAGGGGCACAAAAGCGTTTTGGAGCCCCACCAACCGTAGAAAACGCCCAATAAAAAACGCACCAACCGGTATCAGGTAGGTAATGATACCGGTTGGTGCGTTTTTTACATCATCTCCCGAATTTCGATAAACCCATCGGCGTCAAATACCGGGCAAGTTTGCAGGAGCGTGGTGGCTTCATCAAGATCGTTGGCACGAATCAGCAGATAGCCTCCTACAATTTCCTGTTCATGAACCCGGTAAGGGCCATCACGTACCTCCAAATTACCCGTTGAAGAACGAACCACTTTACCGGTTAGCGAGAGTGAGTTTCCACCTTGCCAGTGCTCTTTCGCTATCATTTCGTCAATCCAGGTTTTCCAGTGAAACTGATGGCGGTGTGTTTCTTCTGGCGAAGGAACCGTTGCTCGTCCATCGGGCTCGCGAATTAAAACAAGGTATGTTTTCATAGCTAAACTGACTAACATCCAATAACGGGTTATGCCTCGCGAATCTGCTGAAGCACGGTATAGGTATCACGGATATTCCAGTGTTCGACATACTGACCATCCTGCAACCGTACGATGTCGATAATTGGGAAAACGATAGATTTTCCTGTAGCCGGAAATCCCATAAACGGTCCTGAATGCGTGGCATGAAACGCTTTGCGTGTAACGACCTTATCGCCTTCGGCAAGCTGATCGTAAATTTCGACGCGTAAATCGGAGAAAGCAGGACGCAGCACATCCAGAATGAACTGTACCATGCCATCTTTTCCTTTTGGCATTCCGGCAGGTGCCGTGTGGTTAATAAAGGTAGGGGCAATTAACTCGTCGAAAGCTTCCAGTCGCCCCTGTTCGATAGCTTCCCGATTAAACCGTAGTACGATAGCCTTATTTTTCTCAGCTTCTGTGTTCATATAACCTGTGCGTTCATTAACACAACAAAGTTAGAGAACTGGTCCGCTGCGGTTATTGGCCGTATATCGGTTTTAGGTGTACATTTCGCGGATTGCTGTTCGAAAGGCCGTCGGCGTCTCGCCCGTCAGGCGTTTAAAGAACCGATGAAAATAAGCCGCATCCTCAAACCCCAGTTGCCAGGCAATTTCCCTGGCCGAAAGATCGGTATGCAGTAGCAGCCGTTTGGCTTCGAGAACCAGCCGTTCGTGAATGTGGCCGATAGCCGTTTTGCCACTCTGCTGTTTGATACGATCGTTCAGATGTCCTGGTGTAATGTTCAGCAGATCGGCGTAATCGGCAACCTGGTGCAGTTGGCTGTAATGGCTTTCGATATAAGCCCGAAACTCATTCAAAAGCCGTCGGTCCGGCGAAACGCGCACTAATTGAATCTGTTCGACATATAATCGGCTCAGATAAATGAGCAACACGCTGACGTACGACTGCAGCATGCTGTTTCGCCAGCTATGGCTCGAATTGAATTCAACCAGGATTTTCTGAAGCAGATCGTCCAGAAACTGTCGATTCTCGGAGGTTAGTGTCAATTCATGCCCATTATCAGGGTTCTGAATGATGGGTAGTTGCCGCAACGACCGGTTTTCTTCCAGTTGCAGGTATTCTTCCGTGAACGAAAGCATAATCCCGTCCATCGGCTTGGTTGCTTCTTTTACCTGAATCTGGTGCGGAACGGCAAAATAGAACGTGTTCGGCTGGAGCGTATAAGGCACGAAATCGACCCAATGGCGGCTGCTCCCATCCCTAACCAGGCACAAAAAATAAAAATCTTTACGGTGTGGTATCAGAAAATTGGAACGATGTCTGCGCACCTCGCCCTTCGATTCGACAATTTCAAAAATGCGGTTCCCCAGGCTACTGCTCTGCTGGAGCGAATAAGTTGGAATACCTACTTCCTTATCCGGTGCTACAATCATTGGTCAATATAGCAACATTAGCTCACATACTCCCGTCATAAAAATTGGCTATACTGCATCTCAATGAGACCACAGTATAGCCGACATGTGTTTAACCTACGACCGCTCGGAGCGCGGTTTTCCCGAACGGCGATTCGGGTTGTTTCGTCCGGCAGGATTTCCATTTCGGGGCTGGTCGTTGTCCCGGCGGAAAGAACCATTCCGGGGTTTACCATTGGGCCGGTTTTGTCCGGAATTCCCGTTTCGGCTACCTCCCCCCGGCCGACTTTGCTGCGGCCGTGGGGCTGCGGGTGTAACGGCAGCAACCGACACATCGAGCACATACGGGTGATTGTCGATTACTGGCACCTGTCTGCCAATCAGTTTATGAATGTCTTTCAGATAATCCGTTTCTTCTTCGTCGCAGAACGACAGCGCCACCCCTTCATTACCAGCCCGGCCAGTCCGACCAATGCGGTGAACATACGTTTCAGGAATATTTGGCAATTCGTAGTTGATCACGTGCGACAACTCATCGACATCGATACCACGGGCCGCAATGTCGGTAGCTACCAATACCCGGGTTTGCCGCGATTTGAAGTTCGAGAGCGCCCGTTGCCGTGCATTCTGCGATTTGTTACCATGAATGGCTTCGGCCTGAATGCCCGCTTTCAGCAGATCTTTAGCAACCTTGTCGGCTCCGTGTTTTGTACGGGCGAAAACCAGCGCCGAGGCAATATGCTTGTCGCTAAGCACATGCACCAGCAATTTGCGTTTGTTTTCTTTTCCTACAAAATAAATAGCCTGCTGAATGGTATCGGCCGTCGATGAAACGGGGGTTACTTCCACTTTGGCGGGGTTATTCAAAATCGTATCGGCCAGTTTAGCCACATCGGGCGGCATGGTTGCCGAGAAAAACAACGACTGCCGACGTTCGGGTAGCCGGACAATTACTTTTTTAACATCGTGAATAAAGCCCATATCCAGCATACGGTCGGCTTCGTCGAGCACGAAAAATTGTACATCCCGAAGTGAGATCAGTCCCTGGCTCATCAGATCGAGCAAACGGCCGGGGGTAGCAATCAGTATATCGATGCCTCCCTTCAGGGCCATCACCTGTGCATGTTGCGACACCCCACCAAAAATAACCGTATGACGGAGATTCAGATAGCGTCCGTAAGCGGCTACACTTTCGCCAATCTGAATCGCTAATTCGCGGGTTGGCGTTAATACCAGTGTTTTTATACGACGTGGAGCAGCCGGATTTTTCTGGCGCTCCTGATAAAGCAGTTGCAGAATTGGAATTGAAAAGGCAGCGGTTTTTCCGGTACCAGTTTGCGCACAGCCCAGCAAATCACGGCGGCTCAACAAAATTGGTATGGCTTGCTGCTGAATGGGCGTTGGGGTAGTATATCCTTCCTCGGCAAGTGCCTTCTGGATCGGTTCAATTAATAATAAGTCGGAAAATTGCATGTAACGAGTTGACGTTGAGATCTATTTTCTACTAATTGGCCAGATTTATTTAACAACTAATCCAGCCTCCAACAGCCCACGTCTAAATAGAAGTTTTACAGTTAACCGCTTAATCACAAATAAAGTGCCATTGTTCTAAACGACGAATGCCATTACTCGCTGTAATGGCATTCGTACTATGTATGTATAAGGTAGGATTGGTCTATTCGTAAATACTGCCGGCCGTTGATTCGACGAGGCTTTTAGGCAACAGCCAGGCCATCCATTTGCCAAGCTTATTGAGTAGGCCCGTTACTACTTCGGTTTTTCCAGCCAGTGTTGCTTCTACGGCTTGCTGCGCCACTTCTTCGGGAGTCATATTCACCCGTTCGGCTGCTTTTCGCCCCTTCTCTCCAATCTGCGCCCGATCAACAAAGCCGGTGTCTGTGGCTCCCGGACAAACGCAGGTAACTGACACTGATGACCGTTTAAGTTCCTGATGCAGCCCCCGGCTAAACTGTAGCACAAAAACCTTCGAAGCAGCATACAAACTCAGCCGAGGCACGGCCTGATAAGCGGCCGAACTGCCAATATTCAGAATATAGGCTTTCGGCTGCTGCCGCAACTGGGGTAAAAACAAATACGTCAGTTCAACCAGAGCCGTCATATTCACCTGCATCATATCGGTATGCTCGGCCAGTGTATGTTTTTCAAACAATCCACTTAAACCATAACCGGCATTGTTGGCCAGAAACTGAACCGGGTAGTTGCTACGCTGTGTCCAGTCGAACACACGTTGAGCGGCCCCTGTTTCGGCCAGGTCAATAGCCAGGAAATCGGACTTAACTCCATAGGATGTCGCTAATCGCTGACTCACGGCCCGCAATACTGATTCCGAGCGGGCAACCAGTAGCAAATCGAACTTACGGCGGGCCAGTTCTTCCGCAATTGCCAGACCTATTCCTTTACTGGCTCCCGTAATGAGGGCAAATGGCATAAAAGTTCTTTGTTTATGGTTAAAGGTTTATAGTTTTGACGCATTAGGTACTTGATTTCTCCATCACACAAAAACCATAAACCCTAAACGATAAACTTAAATGTTTACTTTGGAGATGAACCGGTGGTAGAATGGGGTTTTACTGTTTTCGTTTTTGGGCATATATTTACCAGTTACAACAGGTACATACATAACCCGACGACGGCTGGCTTCACCGAAATGGGGCGATTGCTGCGCCCGGTGCCAAAGCCGACCATCGTGAACACTCAAATCACCAGCAAACATATCGAAACCAATTTCGTGTTTGTCGGGATCATTGTCCACAAAATACTTCTTGCGGAACAGCATCTTCAGAATACCCTGTTTATGGGTGCCCGGAATAACCCGCAGGCCACCATTTTCGTACGGCGTATCGTTGAGATGAATGCCAACGTTCAGCATCGGCATGATCCGTTGTCCCAGGAAAATATCGCGGGGGCTATCGGTATGCCATCCCATTTGCGAGAATTTGCTGTTGGGCGTACGCACGTAGTGGTTGAGGATAAGCCCATCTTTTTCGACTTCGGCAATCCGGCCTTCGTAGGGCTGCAGGAGGTCGACCACAGCCTGCAAACGAGGGTCCTGCAAAAATTCATGTAAAGCTGTACTATGCTGAGACAGAAAGCACATCCGCTGTATCATCGGATTACCGGCCTCGTCCATGCCAAACTTCAACGGAACTCCGTTAACTTTGTCACGGCCTTCATCAAGCCACTGCTTCTCGATTCGTTCAACTTCGCTAATGAATAATTTGACCGTTTCGGGGTGAATAAAATTACGAAAAACAATCACGCCATATTTGTTAAAAAACTGACGTTGTTCTGGGGTAATGGTTTCGCCCAGCGTAAAGGGCGGTAAATCGATTTTGCTCATATCGGTGGTTTACAATTCGGGGTGTCCGCTTTAGGTGCCAGCCGGTTTGTTACGCCTTGTCAGGCAAGGAAAAACATAATGGTTTATTTAACCCCCAAATCTACTAAATTTACAATTTTCAGATTACATTACGGACATTTAATTAATCTGTGTTTAATTAACGGTTTAATCATTACTTTTGCGCCCTTCTATTTACCTCTCACTTAAACTGCTGCTTATCAGCCTTTTAATAAGCCAATCCAGGCAAATTTCTGCCCAGCCAGATAGTGCGGGAGCGGCCGTTCAGGTATTAATACCTAAAGCAGCACAAAGCCGCCATATACTAATTTTACCATTAGTAGCCCGATCGATCGAGACTGATTGGTCACTGGGAGTTGCGGGTTCGTTTACCTTCCGAATTAACCGGTTCGATACGCTCACCAGAACCTCTAACACGCAGGCATTAATTTTATACTCCCTTCGTAAACAATTTATCACAGCCGTTAACGGAACGACTTATTTTCCGGGCGAACGATATATCCTAAACCATCAACTTTCGTATAGTTATTTCCCCGATAAATTCTGGGGACTGGCTAAAGCGGCCCCCGACCATAACGAAGAGTCGTACACGTTTAAGCAATATTATATTTTCCTTCACCTTCAGCGCAAGTTAAAAGACCGTTTTTTCGGTGGGTTTATTTACGAATACCAACGATTACTAGCTGTAGACCATCGGCCTGGTGGCTTATTCGATCAGCAACAGGTTGTTGGGCGTGAGCCTTACCATATTTCGGGAGCGGGTTTAAGCCTTACCTACGACACCCGCAACAATGCATTTGCTCCTGATCGGGGTTCGTTGATCCAGGTATTTTTTAATCATTTTAATCCTGTATTTGGTTCCGATTTCCGCTACACCGCCTATACGGTCGATCTGCGAAGATTTATCCGCATGTTTCATAATCAGGTACTAGCCTTGCAGGCATTTGGGCAATTCAACGCTGGGGCTGTTCCGCTCCGGAGCCTGGCCAGTTTCGGCGGGTCGAACAGTATGCGCGGTTTTTACGATGGGCGTTTCCGCAGCAAAAACCAGGCTGTTCTACAAGCCGAATACCGGGTTCCCATTGTCTGGCGCATTGGT
This sequence comes from Spirosoma sp. SC4-14, assembly GCF_037201965.1. NCBI lineage: Bacteria > Pseudomonadati > Bacteroidota > Cytophagia > Cytophagales > Cytophagaceae > Spirosoma > Spirosoma sp. SC4-14. Next base: position 4,872,198 of record NZ_CP147518.1, read on the forward strand.
GCCGTTGGCTTTGTCGGAATCGGCAATGTAGGCGACCGTTTTCGCGATCTGAATTTCCAGGAGCTAAAATACTCGTATGGTGGCGGTCTGCGCGTAGCGCTGAATCGAAAAGAACGCCTGAATCTCCGGGTCGATTATGGCTGGGGCTTTGGCGAAAGCACGTCTCATGGCCTGTATTTTCAGTTAGGCGAAGCGTTCTGATCGACGGGATGCTCCACATTATTCCATCCGCTCAAGGCCAGCCATTTACCCAGCCAGTAAAGGGGATAAGTAAATATAAAAGCACCCAACACATCAATCGTATAGTGTACGTGCTGCACCAGAAGTAATCCGCCAACCAGTACCGATCCAACGAGGGCAAACAGCCGGTCCCACCATCGACGCAGGCACAAAAACATCAGGAAAATAGTGGAAGTATGGCCCGAATAGAATAGGTCTTTGGTAATATAAGTTTTGCCGTAAAAAGCGTTACTGAGTGGATCAATTAACGGAATAAGGCCAACCGGTGGATTCAGAGGCAGCAGATTAATGCTCAACATCCGCGACAGGCTGACAATTACATAGCCATAAACAAACATCATAAAAATGGCGGGACTAAACCGGGCCCGAATCAGCAATAACAATGCCGTTGCCCAAATAACCAGAAAGATCCACAACGAGACGTCGTTTGGGCCAAGCCGCCTTAACACCCAGTCGTTCAGCACGGGGCCGGTATGTTGCTCAATGGTTTGAAAAAAGTAGGGAAACGTCAGAAGGAGTGCCATAACGCAAACCATACCGATCGTGAATTTCCTGCGAAATACCGAAGATCGCCAGGCCGTTTGCCAGATCAGATCGCCAGTTGGATTAGGAGTAAGTATTGACATTGGTGCCGTAAAAGGGCGCAAAAGTACGAATCAGAGACGTTTTTAGCTACGTCAATGTTAAAGTAGACGCTATAGCGTTGAGGAAACGCTTATTGTTTTCAACCAAATTGAACAGATGGTTGTTTTAGCATATTGATAATATGTATCCAGAAATGATCGTACCCTAAATCATCAGCAACCGCCAAACTCCCGAAAGCAGGAGCAGAATCAGCCCAGCCGGTGTGAGCACTTTCCAACACAGAAACATCATTTGATCGACACGTATCCGTGGGAATGTCCAGCGTACCCACATCTGCAACAGCACAGCCAGAAACACTTTGGATAATAGCCAGAAGGCTGCCGTCAGGTTTCCCCAAACAGTGCCGGGCACGCCACTCGTCCAGTCGGCCAGTCGAATGGGCCCCATGTTGGGTAAGGGTGTATTCCAGCTTCCGAGAAATAAAATGGCACCAAGAAATGAAACCAGCAGCATCATGGCATACTCCGATAAATACAGTAGTGCAAAGCGCATTCCGGAATATTCGGTATGAAAGCCGCCCACAATTTCCGACTCTCCTTCGGGCAGGTCGAACGGGGCGCGGTTCGATTCGGCCAGCGTACAGATAAAAAAGATAACGTATGCGATCAGTAAAAAGGGGTTTCGAACGATGTTCCAGGCAAAAATTCCTCCCCAATCCGTTACGTTTATTCCTAACGCTTTCAAGCCAAAGAGGTAGTTGGTTTCGGGGGTATATATGCCCTGCTGAAAACTGATTTCCTGAAGGTTCAGCGTCTGGCAGATCATTACGGCACACAGAATCATTAGCCCCAGCGGAATTTCATACGAAACAATCTGCGCCACCGACCGCATAGCCCCAAATAACGAATATTTATTATTGGAACCCCAGCCTGCCATCAGAATACCCACCACATCGAAGGAAACAATTGCCATCAGGTAAAATACACCGACAGCAGCTCCCGAGCCCTGCAAATCGGGAGTGAGCGGAATAACGGCAAAGCCAGCAAAGACCGAGGCAAAAATCACGGCAGGTGCCAGCAGAAACAATCGTCGGTCGGCCGCAGCCGGAACAATGTCTTCTTTCTGAAGTAGCTTCAGCAGATCGGCAAATAATTGCAACAGTCCCCACTTTCCGGTTTCCATCGGCCCAAGGCGATCCTGCATAAACGCCGATACCTTTCGTTCGGTATAGACCCCAACCACCACAAAACCCGAGGCAATCGCCAGGAAAATGGGAAGAGCAAGCATGTTCGTTAATGATGAATGATGAATGATAAATGACTGTGCCGTTGCACCACCTCATTCATCATCCATCATTTATAATTAGATTAAAACTCGGCTGATTTGGGCGCTCTGGGGAATGGAATTACATCACGAATGTTACCCATACCCGTCACAAACAGAACGAGCCGTTCGAAACCCAGGCCAAAACCAGCATGTGGCGCTGATCCGAACCGGCGGGTATCCAGATACCACCACAGGGCATTGGGGTCAATACCCACCTCAACCATCCGGGCTACGAGTTTATCCAGGTCATCTTCGCGCTGCGAGCCACCAATAATTTCACCAATGCCAGGAAACAGCACGTCCATGGCCCGAACGGTTTGCCCATCGTCGTTCTGCTTCATATAGAACGCCTTGATCTGACGAGGGTAGTTGGTTAAAATAACAGGTTTTTTAAAGTGTTTTTCGACCAGATACCGCTCGTGCTCCGATTGCAGATCGACACCCCAGCTCACCTCATACTGGAACTGGCCTTTTTTAGCCGGTTTCGAATTCAACAGTATGTCAATGGCTTCGGTATACGTGATTCGGACAAATTCGTTGTTGATCACAAACTGAAGTTTTTCCAGCAGCCCCAGTTCGCTCTGCTCTTCTTTCTTTTTGGTTTTCTCTTCTTCTTTCAGGCGGTTGTCCAGAAACGCCAGATCATCGGCGCAATGCTGCAACGCATAACGGATAACGGTTTTAACAAAATCCTCGGCCAGGTTCATGTTGTCTTCCAGCTCGTAGAAAGCCATCTCAGGCTCAATCATCCAGAATTCGGCCAGATGACGGGTCGTGTTCGAGTTTTCGGCCCGGAAGGTTGGCCCGAAGGTATAGATTTTGCCTAGTGCCATAGCGCCCAGCTCACCTTCCAACTGCCCCGAAACGGTCAGGTTGGTTTCGCGGCCAAAGAAATCCTGGCTGTAGTCGACTTTTCCCTCTTCGGTGAGGGGAGGCTTGATCGCATCGAGCGTCGTAACGCGGAACATTTCCCCTGCGCCCTCGGCATCAGAGGCTGTAATGATTGGCGTATTGAGGTAATAGAATCCGTTTTCATTAAAATAGTTGTGGACGGCAAACGCTAATGCATGCCGAACCCGCAAAATCGCACTAAATGTGTTGGTGCGTGGACGCAGGTGGGCAATTTCGCGCAGGAACTCCAGCGAATGCCGTTTGGGCTGCAACGGGTATTTTTCAGGATCGGCCAGACCATAAATCTGGATTTCATCAATTTTGATCTCCACAGCCTGCCCGGCCCCCAACGACTCGGCCAGCTCGCCCCTAATGGCAACGCAACTACCCGTAGTAATCAGTTTCAGTGTATCGTCAGGAAGTTGACCTGCTTCGGCCACCGCCTGAATCGTATTGATCGTTGAGCCATCGTTGATAGCGATGAAAACGGCATTTTTACTCTCGCGCTTGGTGCGGACCCACCCCTTAATGGTAACCGTAGTACCAATGGGTGCGGCTTTCAATAATTGCTGAATGGGTAAATAACTCATACGTAAACGGCGACCGGATGATGTTCGGTCCGCAAAAATACAGATTGTCCCGCGAATAGCCCACTGCAAATATTTAGTGAAGATAAGTTAAACAAACTCATACTTCCGGACGTATAGGGGGAAGTGTGGAACATATATAGTTAAACTACCTGCTTTGTCTAACCATTTCCATCAAAGTTTCAACAAAGACATCAGGGATGTATTTTTTTTCATCAAAACGAGAGCAGATCACCCAATTTGTAAACTTTTAACGTATATTCGTCTAAGTAATCGGATTGCTCCTCTGCAAAAGCCGTAACCAACTGGTCAATCTTTATTGCCACCGGATTTCATTAACATTGCATCTCCGTATTTTCCAGTAAATCAGACGACTTTTGTTCCCTCTCAACGTTAGTTACCATGTTCCATACCACTCAGGCAACCTTTAACCTCGAGGTTATCAACTACGAATCGCCGAGGGGTGGACAAACCCGCGAAGATCGCAATCTGCTACTGACCTGTCTGCAACTTGTCGATAAAAATCGTCGGTGGGAAACAATAACGCCTATGTTGCATACCTGGGAAATTCAACATTTTGTGAGTTGGTTGAACAACATTATTGATGGCCATGAAACTCCCCATCAGCTTACCTTTTCGGAGCCCTGTCTGGCTATTCAGTTAACGGAAGCAAACCCCCAAAAGGATGTGTTTTGCCTCTCTTTTCTACTGTCCTACGAAGCAACACCTCCCTGGTGGATGATGCCGCTCGACAATCCATATCGATTATCGATTGAGTGTAGTCGCCATGCATTGCGCGATGCCATTAACCATCTGACGAGTCAGCTAAACCGATTCCCGATCCGTTAAGAATTCCTGCAAACAATTGCTCATCTTCGGTTCAGCGGGAAGCAATGTTCAGCAAGGTTTCTGGTATGTTCTCTCAGAAAAAGGCAGTGCTCAGTGGGTGGGTATAGCCCGTATCCAGAGCGTTGGGAGTACTGGTGTTCATCCTAAATGTCAACCTCTAAAGTGCAGTTTTAGTATTGAAATCTTCTATCTTTCGGCATCAACAACCGTATCGCTAACTGCCTGGGATGTTAAACCCATTGTTTTTGCAGGGCAGGCCGTTTAAAACACCTTTTTTGTTTAATAAAGTCTCATCAAACTGACTTTTTTTACGACCAAACCAACTTTCGATTGAAAGATCGGGTTACACTTCAAATTCTATTTTTCGCTCCCAATGTCTCTTACTCTGTATATAGTCCGACACGCCAAAGCCGAAGACCGGTCGCTTTTCATGACGGATCATAGTCGGGAACTTACCTCCGATGGTATTATGGCAGCCGCCCGCATGGGTCGTTATCTGCTCAGAAAACACATTCGGCCCGATATAATTATCAGTAGTACCGCACCACGGGCTAAAGACACGGCCAACGTTATCGCCGAACAACTGGGCTACGATCTGGCTCAGATTCAACTGAACGAAACCTTATATGAAGGTGGCGCCAAAGCCTATATGGCTGCGGTCAACACATTACCCAATGGCATTCAATCGGCCATGATTGTTGGGCATAATCCTGATGTGTCTTATTTTGCAGAGTTTCTAACCCACGAAAGTATCGGTAGCATGAGCAAAGGAGCCGTTGTGGCAGTTTCTTTTACGGATGTAGACTGGCCGGAAGTATCGAGCCGAACGGGTACAATTGCCTTTCAGATTGCACCGAAGCAATTACCTAAAGATGAATGAGTTTCTATAGCGGGTTGGCCTGGTGTGCCACTTGTCAACCCTTAAACACCCCTAACATCAAGTGAACCGTAACCGTCGCCTGTTTATTATTGTTTTCATCGTCTTCACGGCTATCGTTATTCTGTTTACGATCGACATGGCCCGCCGAACTACTGCTCCCTGGAACAAAAAACGGGAAGTTGAGCGCGCACTCCCGACCAAACAAGATGGTACGGCCATCGATACGGCTGTTACCGACGACGATACACTACTCGCGCCGAAATAACTATGCTCAATTTATCTGCCGTTCATCACATTGCTATTATCAGTTCGAACTATGAAGTTTCGAAACGATTTTACACCGATATACTTGGCTTAACGATTCTCAACGAAGTCTATCGCGCTGAACGCGATTCCCATAAGCTCGATCTGGCTCTAAACGGTCAGTATGTAATCGAATTATTTTCGTTCCCGAACCCGCCCAAACGCCCTTCCCGACCCGAATCGGCTGGTTTGCGCCATCTGGCCTTCGCTGTAGCGAACATTGAAATCGCAATTGCGCATCTCAACAAGAACGGCGTAGCAACAGAACCCATTCGGGTCGATGAACATACGGGCCGACGATTCACTTTTTTTGCCGACCCCGACGAGCTTCCACTGGAACTGTATGAGAGCTAAGGGATGAAGAGCATGGGGTAATCGTTTCTGCTTTTTTTACCCCTGCCATTAGCCCTCCCTGCCCTTAAAGCACCTCAGTCAGCACACCAACCAGCGCGTCAACATCGTCCGGGGTGTTGTAGAGATGGGGAGCTATGCGCAATACACGTGCCCGAGCAGAAACCGACACTTTCCGAGCCAGCAACGCCTGCTGAACAGCCATTGGATCGGCATGGTCGGGTAACCACAAGCCAACCAGATGGCAACTGCGCCCCTGGTTGCTGTTGATGGGTTCGACCCGGCAACCAAGTTTTTCCAGAGCGGGCCAGGCATCTTTCATCAGTTCCTGATCGTATGCCTGTATTCGTTCGGGTGTCCAGTTCAGGAGTTGTGTCAGGGCGGCTTCCAGCATTGGCATTAGCACAAAATGCGTATGCTCGCCAACATTGTATCGGTAGGCTTTAGGCCGATAAGCCGGTTGGTAGTCGGTAAGCCGGTGGAACAGATTGCTGTCCAGCCGATTCATCCAGCTTTCTTCGAGCGGTATGCCATCATCGAACGCCGATCCGTAGTAAGCCAGTCCCATTGAGTAAGGGCCCATCAACCATTTGTAGCCAGCACAGATCAGTGCATCTGGCCGAATTGTTGCCAGGCTGAACGGTAATGCCCCAACAGCCTGCGTTCCGTCGATAGCCAGCCACGCGCCTACTTCCCGAACCCGTTGTGCTATTGTTTCCAGATCGAAGCGGATTCCATACATCCAATGTACAGGAGGCACAACAACCAGCGCCGTATCAGGTCCGATTGCGTCCAGAATCTGCTCATTCCAGAGCGGGCCTTTCGGAAATTCCGTCGGCATGTCGATCGTTCTGATTTGCAAACCCAACTCCCGGCAAACCTCATCCCAGGCATAAACATCGCTCGGAAACTCAGCACCGACCAGTAGAATTGTCTGTCCACGCCGAATTCCTGGCTTATTCGGCAAATTACGGGCAACAACGGCCATGCCGTACGACACCGATGGAATCACGGCAACCCGATCGGGATCAGGGTTATTGATCAGTTCCGAAAATAACTCCCGAACCCGAATAGCTCCCGAAAAAAAATCATCGGGTCGAAGGCCAAACGGGTTGGTTTCCCGTCGAATGGCCTCATATCCTGCCTGTTCTACTACCTGGCTAAGCGGAGCCCGCGTAGCGCAGTTTAAATAATGAAGACCTTCGGGAAGGGAAAATTGATCGTTTTGACAATTCAGTAGGGTTGTATCTATGATCGACATATAAACTCACTAGTTGATGAAATTTGAACCATCATTAATTGGGTCTGGCATGAGGTTTGTTTATGGTTAGTGTAGTTTATTAAACAGCGTAACCTCAATGACAGCCCTATTAGGAATTGGCTCCCGCGTTTGCCACGCCGAATTTGGCGATGGCGTTGTGATTAATCTTAAAAGTAGTGGCTATACCATTACGTTTGTGCAGCATGGTGTGAAAGTTCTAAAATTTGACACTCCGCTGACGGTTATCGAAGGTATTGAACCCGATGGAGATCAGGTTAGCCTCTTCGATGTGGAGCAAGCCCTGACGCGAATTCTACAACGCTGGGCAGACCAAACGGAAGTGGTTCCGCTAGGCGATAAGTGGAAAGGAGGCAAACTGATCTTAAAACCAGGTCGGCCAGATCTGGCTCAGAAAGAAATAGCAATCGATAGCTTTTTTCATAAAATCGTTATGGTCCGCGACCGGCTCAGAGTGCTTGAGCAACGGATCAATGCCAGCAACCTGGACGACGAAGAGAAAATAAATATTCAGCAATACATCACGAAAATATACGGAAGCATGACCTCCTTCAATCTGCTCTTCAAAAATCAGAACCAGCAGTTTGTGGGCGAGAAGGCATTAGCTGATACTTAACCGTATTATGTAATTTTGGGTTAGTAGGTTTAGAGATCCCCGCTATTGATTCGGTAGCGGGGACTTTTTTAGCCCACAATTTCCGGGCATCAACCAACCTGCCGTTGGCCGTAGCAATAGCAAAGACCATCGGGGGCAACCACAAAAAAGACTCGCCAGGTAGTCTCTCCATATTTCTGAATACTGAAGCCCGATAGCTCCGTTGTTAGCCCATTGGCTTTCAATTCGGCATAGGCGTTTTCAACATGGTCGACGTCGAAGAAACAACCATCCTGCGTAGGGTCGCCCCCGTTTTCGGCAAGACCAATTTGTATGTCATCACGACTAAGAATCGCTTTTGCCGTGGGGGCATTGCTTCGGGAAATAACGCTAAAGCCCATAACCCTTTCATAAAACGGGATGGCAGTTTCCAGGTCATTGACCGGCAGGTTCATTTTATCCTGCTGATAGGGCCAGACATTTTTCAGAATTGCTTGGGTTGGTTCCATTCGTTAGTTATTATTGGCTAGTTGGGGTTTTCGTATTGACGTTGTTTTAAACTTTTCGGAACAGAATTAAGCCATTCCGCAGATGCTACGTCCTTTGTGGTTTAGAACACAACCGTTTAAACGGCTTCATGCTTCCGGTTCGCACTCGATCCGATGGCCAAACCGAATAATATGCCCATCAGGGTCTTTGACCAACATTTCCCGCATGTTCCAGGGTTTGCTGTCGGGTGGAGAAACAATGGTAGCTCCATTAGCTTTTATCTGAGCATAATAGGCATCGACATCATCGAGCATAACAGAGATCCAGGTGCCGGGATGCCCCTGATCTTCTTTACAAAAGAAAATTTCAACATCGTCTTTCACTACCCCGCCAAATGTAGGTGGCGTTTCCCATTCCCATTTTCCAGAGAAACCTAACGTATCGGTATAATACGCCAGACTCTGTCTAATATCCGATGAATACAGAATTGGTACCGTTTTCTCCAGTTTCATAGCCGTATTGGTTAGCACTCCCAATACTAATTGGTCCATAACGTAATCTTTTTACGTTATGGACCAATTCTGAAAAGGTTCGTAACCGATTCGTGACCAGGAAGCAAACTTTTGAGAACACCCAATGAAACATAGGAATCAAAGTCACCTATCGTGATCAACCCTGCCCAGGCCGCCTGCTATTCTGCCCGCAGAGAGCGAATTGGGTTCAACATAGCGGCTTTAATGGCCTGATAGGCAACGGTCATAGCAGCCACTAACAATGTACCACTTATAGCTATCACAAACACGCCGAGCCCTATTTCGATATGAAACTGAAACCCCTGTAGCCACTGATTCATTGTCCACCAGGCAACAGGAGCCGCGAGAAGAAAAGCGATGATAACCAGCCGGGAAAACTCTTTGCCAAAAATCCAGAGAATTTGTGTCAGGCTGCTACCCAATACTTTTCGAATACCGATTTCTTTGGTTTTCTGAGCCGCCATAAACGATACCAACCCATAAAGACCCAGGCAGCCGATAAAAATGGCGATGAGCGAAAAGAATTCTACCAGCTTCAGAATCCGCTCTTCGGTTGCATAGAAGCGGGCAATGCTCTCGTCGAGAAACTGATATTCGAACAGTTGGTCGGGGTGCTGCTCCAGCCACGCTTTTTCAATGGCCGCAAGGGTCGTTTTTGCCTGAGCCATGTTTAGCTTGATGGCATATTCCGAATAATCGTTCCGATATGATGCGAAAAGAATTGGGCTGATTTCCTGATGAAACGAGGCATCATGAAAGTCTTTCACAACTCCCACAATAGGGGCTACCATATTGCCGCCGTTTGCAGCAATAATTTTCCCAATGGCTTCATTGGGCTTCAGGTTTAGTTTTCGAAGAAAGGCTTCGTTGACCAGAAATTCGCGTACACTATCGGACGGAAACAGGTTTTTACCAGCCGCCAGTTCCAGCCCAAACGTTGACAGGTATTGATCATCAGCCGATTTGATGCTGGTTCTGAAGTTTGTTTCCTCATTGTTAATTTTCACAAGATTGCCCCAACTCGAATTAGATGCAGGTGGTGTATAACAAAGCGATACCTTTTTAACACCCTTGATCCGTAAGAATTCGTTTTTCAACGTATTCATTTTAACATGGGTAGAGTCGTCACCCATCGGTACCATCACAATGGCATCCTTATCAAAACCTAAGCTTGCCTGTTTTGTGTATTGCATTTGGCTCATAATGACCAACATACCAATTACCAGCACCTGCGAAATAGCGAACTGAACAACAATCAGCGTCCGGCGCGTGTTGAAACCACCAATGTTCTGCTGCGATAACTTCCCTTTTAGGGCCACTACGGGCTGAAAACCAGCCAGAATAAGCCCCGGATAAGAACCCGCCAAAAAGGTAATTACTACGGCCAGTCCAGCAACAAACAAGGCCAATCGATCATTCTGAAACGGATTGATTACTATTTGCGTGCTGAAAAAATCATTGACGACTGGTAAGGTCAAATAAGTAAGTAGCAGCGCAACGGCAATCCCGAAAAACGAAATGAGGGCGGTTTCAGCAATAAACTGCCAGAAAAGCTGCCCCCTCACTCCGCCCAGCACTTTACGCACGCCAACTTCTTTAGATCGTTTCAGCGCCTGCGCCGTTGCCAGGTTAATGAAATTAACACAAGCCGTAATGAGCAAAAACAGGCCAATGATCGATAATACCCAAAGGTTCTTTTTCTCCATAGCGCCACCATACCGGGCATCAAAATGAACATCGATCAGTGGCTGCAATTTATAATGGTGCACGTTTTTGCTGGTTGGGCGGTATTTTTTAACATAAGCCGACAATACATCTTCGACCTGAGCGACCGCCACATCAGGACGCAGCAAGACATAACACTCGACCCCATCACGAACACCACCCCAGCCATCAATATCATCGGCCAGCCACCGATCAAACGCTTTCAATGTTGGATAAGACACAAAGATTTCGTTTTTCCGATCGGTATTGGCTGGCAAATCCTTTAAAATGCCCGTGATCCGAAACGGAATCTGATTATTCAGCCAGAACGACTTGCCTACAGCATTTTTATCACCAAAATATTTTTTCGCTATTCGTTCGGTTACGATAGCGGTATTGGGTTCCAGTAATGCCGATTTTTTATCGCCTTCCAGTAAGGGGTAATTAAAAATGTCGAAAAACTCAGGCTCCGTAAACGCAACGCCCGCTTCTTCTTTGATTTTTTTAAGATCCCCTTCTGTTTTTAAGGTAATCAACTGATCGTCAACACTGATAATCCGGGCTATTTTTTCAGCAAATGTGTAATCGTTACGAAAATGCTTGCCCAATGGCGACGGGACACTACTGGCATAGCCAATGTTGTCACGGTGCATTTCGGTCACAACCCGATAAATGCGGTTACTATTTGAATGAAAATTATCAAAACTCAGATGATGGCTAACCAACGTAAAAATGAGGATACTACAGGCCATACTTAAGGCCAATCCGGCCACATTAATCAGTGTGTAGCCCTTGTTCCGTTGCAGATTACGAAACGCGATTTTGACATAATTCCGAATCATTGTAATTCCTGGTCTTGAGTGTTGTTCATTTTGTTGATTAGCTTGTTTGCGTTGTCGCACAAAGGGCGGCAGCACCGATACGACGTTGAGCATATAGCGCAGCGTAGCCTGCGTTTGGCCCGCCCGATGGTACCAGTAGGTGTATAGCTCGTCCAGATCACCTTCTACTTCTTCGAGCGTTTCTTCGGGATGAAGTCGGGTGAGGAGCCAGTGGGCAAACCGGGGTGGTAGAGGTTGACTGAACTGTTTCATAAGCCACTAAGTTGGAGTGCATTGGGAGGAACCAGTTGCCAAAGATCCTGACGCAGTTGTTGAATTTCCTGCAATGCCCGACTACCCAGCGCCGTGATCCGAAACAATCGCTTGCGTCGGCCTCCACGTTCGGTTGTGGCTCCGCCCAACTCCGACTTTACGAACCCTTTTTCTTCCAGCCGAATGAGTGTATTATGCACCGTGCCGAAGGTAACAATCCGGCCCGTGTGCTCTTCCAGTGCCTGACTGACCGTGACGCCATAGCCTTCGCCATCCAGAATAGCGACCATCAGCAACACCATCTCTTCAAACTCGCCCAAATAGGTTCGACGCATATGCCCAATCAATTAGTTTATATTTTATCGTACAAATCTGCGGCCAAACATCAACAAGCTGCCCTAACGGCCTGAAACAGCCAATTTCATCATTTTCAGAAGCTAATGATTGTCCGTAACTGGACATCGGCTGTCCGTCGTGGGACAACCGAAAGTGATACTATTAGCCCCGTTTTCGGCTTCTTGGGTGAAACTCCCGAAGGGTTTGTTGCAGATAATCGCGGTCGAGGTGAGTGTAAATTTCGGTTGTCGTTATGGATTCATGACCGAGCATTTGCTGGACTGCGCGCAAGTCGGCACCTCCTTCGATGAGATGGGTAGCAAACGAATGTCGGAATGTGTGCGGGCTGATATTTTTCTGAATACCAACTTCATCGGCCAGTTTTTTGATAGTCGTGAAAACCGAAATGCGTGAAAGCTGTTTACCACGCAAATTGAGAAAAATGGTATCTTCATCGCCTTTCTGCACGTCCAAATGCGACCGAACGTGTTCGATATAAAGGCGCGTATAGTGCATGGCATCCTGGCCAATTGGTACGAGCCGTACCTTATCTCCCTTGCCCAATACCCGAATAAAACCCGCGTCGAAATAACAGTTTGTTAGGCGAAGGTTCAGCAACTCCGATACCCGTAAGCCCGAACTGTAGAGCACTTCGAGCATGGCCCGGTCGCGGGTTCCGCCGGGGGTAGACAGGTCGATGGCGGCCAGCATGTCTTCAATTTCGGGAAAACTCAGCGTATCGGGAAGCTTACGGCCCAATTTTGGCGACTCCAGCAACTGCGTTGGGTCGTGTTGAATCAGATTTTCGAGCAGTAGATACTTAAAAAAAGATTTCAGTCCCGAGAGCATCCGGGCCTGGCTATGGGCCGAAAGACCAAGTTCGCCCAGATACTTCAGAAAATTCATCAACTGCTTCTCTCCCACCTGCATAGGCGACATGGCCGGATCGGTCAGTAGTATGTATTCGTGCAATTTTTCGGCGTCGTGCAGGTATGCCTCTACGGAGTTTTCAGACAGCGACCGTTCGAGTTTGAGATAGTTCTTAAATGCGTTTATATAACTTTGCCACACAGGACGGTTTATGGTTTATGGTTTATAGTATACGGTTGGCGAACGTGTCAGCCATTCTTGCACCAGCTAACCGCATGCCGAATACCGTAAACGCAAACCAAACATGAAACAGATTCTTATCATAAATGGTCCCAACCTGAACCTGCTGGGTACGCGGGAACCAACCATCTATGGAAATCGCTCGTTCATCGACTATCTGAAAACGCTGGAAGAACAGTTTCCCGACGTGCAACTTCGCTATTTTCAGTCGAATCATGAGGGTGAACTAATCGATAAAATTCATGAACTGGGCTTTACGGTAGATGGTATCGTGATCAATGCTGGTGCTTATACACATACTTCGATTGCCATTGCTGATGCACTTTCGGCCATCACGGCTCCGGCCATTGAGGTCCATATATCCAATGTTCACGCCCGGGAGTCGTTCCGTCACCACAGCTATCTGTCGGCCAAATGTAAGGGTATTATTGTAGGTCTCGGCCTGAAAGGTTACGAAATGGCCATTCGCTATCTGCTGACGGTTTAAGTTCGGTTTATGGTTTACGCTGCATAAGAAGGATGTATGCAAATAAGCGGAGCAACCATAAACCGAATACTGAATACCTAAAACGCACTTTTATGATCACGTTCTACCCAGGTCCGTCAAAAATATATCCACAGGTGGCCGATTATGCCGCCGAAGCCATTCGGGAAGGTATTGTGAGCCAGAATCACCGGAGTGCCGGTTTTATGGATGTGGTGAAAGAAACCATCAACCTCCTGCATCAAAAGCTGGCTATCCCGGCCGAGTATCACATTGCCTTTGTGTCGTCGGCTACCGAATGCTGGGAAATTGTGGCACAATCGCTGACCATCGAAGCCAGTCTTCACCCCTACAGCGGTGCGTTTGGCAAAAAATGGGCCGAATATGCCTATCGCATCAAACCACCCACGGAGTTAAACCAGGCCGATGTGCTCTGTCTGGTTCAAAACGAAACCTCCAACGGCACGCAGGTATCGATGGATACGCTCGCTCAGTTTCGGCGGGAATTTACCAGCACCGACGGCTCGCCAATTATTGCTATCGATGCCGTATCGTCGATGGCCGGAATTGCGTTCGACTGGACGCTGGCCGATGTCTGGTTTGCTTCCGTTCAAAAATGTTTTGGCCTTCCGGCCGGGTTAGCCGTACTTATATACTCCCCGGCAGCGCTCAACCGGGCGCAGGCCATTGGCGAAAACGCACATTATAACAGCCTGCTGTTCATTCACGAAAATTTTTCGAAATACCAGACGCCTTACACACCCAATGGCCTGGGCATATACATGCTCATGCGTGTGATGCAACAGGTAGCTCCCATTGCCGAGGTTGACGCCATTACAAAAAAACGCGCAGCAAACTGGTATTCGTTTTTCGAACAAAAAATGGCCAGCTCCCCTTTCCGGCTGCTGGTCGATACTCCAGCCGAACGGTCCGATACCGTCATTGCCGTTGAAGGCTCCGAGACAGACATCAAGGCGGTGAAGGCTGCGGCCCAACAAGCAGGTATTATGCTCGGAAACGGGTATGGCGACTGGAAAACGACCACGTTTCGCATTGCTAATTTTCCGGCCATCACCGATGCCGAAATTGAAACCTTAACGCAATTCCTTTTGTCATTCCAGCAATAAGAATTGGTCGAATGACAGTTAACCACCATGTTTAATATAAAAGAAATTGCCTCTGTTACGCTCATTCTTTTTTCGGTTATCGACGTGATCGGCTCGTTACCGGTTCTGATCGATCTTCGCAAAAAAGTCGGAAAAATTGAATCGGAACGGGCAACCCTGGTATCGGGAGCGCTGATGATTTCCTTTCTGTTCGTTGGCGAACGGCTGCTAAAGTTGTTTGGCGTCGATGTGGCTTCCTTTGCCGTGGCTGGGGCACTTATCATTTTCCTGATCGGTCTTGAAATGATTTTAGGACGCACCATTTTCAAACCAGAAGAAAGCAGCACGGGTGGCGCTACGCACATTGTTCCAATTGCGTTTCCGCTCATTGCCGGAGCCGGAACACTAACAACTATAATTTCGCTCCGGGCCGAGTATCAGATCGTCAATATTATTATCGGTATCATTATCAATCTGATTCTGATCTATGTTGTCCTGAAATCGTCGGGCTGGCTCGAAACCCGGCTGGGCTCTGGTGGTCTGGCTGTTCTTCGCAAAATATTTGGCATTATTCTGCTGGCCATTGCCATAAAACTGTTTAAAACCAACCTGATTTCTGATTTTTAATTGATATGCACTCACCCGATTCACTTGCTCAGGTAGCAGAATTTCACCGCACCTTCCATGCGCCAGTTCTCGACACACCCCAGATTCCATCCGAAGCCCGCTGCAACCTGCGAGTATCGCTGTTGGCCGAAGAACTCGATGAATTTCGCGAGGCTATTGCGGCTGGCGACATTGTAGCAGTGGCCGATGCACTTTGCGATCTGCAATATGTGTTGTCGGGAGCGGTTCTGGAGTTTGGCCTTGGCAATAAATTCAAAGCCTTATTCGAAGAGGTCCAGCGCTCCAACATGAGCAAAGCCTGCCTGACCGTCGAAGAAGCCGAAGCTACCGTCGCGCAGTATCAGGCTAAAGGCTTTCCCTGCCACTACATCGAGTCGGAGGGCAAATTTCTGGTCTTCCGCGATGCCGACCACAAAACACTCAAAAGCATCAACTACTCTCCCGCCGACCTGGAAACGATACTGAGATAGGTATTCGGTTTACGGTTGCTTTGCAGCAATGGTATGCTAACTGGCAGAGCCACCGTAAACCATAAACCGAATACCGAAAAACCCTTATGACTTCCTCAGCAACTACACTCGAAACCGCTATTCGGCGACGAATCGATCATAAAACCAAACCGCTGGGCGCTTTGGGACGGTTGGAAGAACTGGCTCTGCAAATAGCGTTAATTCAACAGACCGAAACGCCGGTGTTGAGCAATCCGCATATGCTCGTGTTTGCGGGCGATCATGGGCTGGCTGCCGAAGGCGTCAGCGCCTACCCTGCCGACATTACCCATGGCATGGTAAAAAACTTCATTGCTGGCGGAGCCGCCATCAATGTTTTCTGTCGGCAAAATGGCTTGGAGCTATTGGTGTGCGATGTGGGTGTAAATGGCACCTTTGACGAGAACACTGAGAGTTTTGTCAAATACAAAATTCGTCCTGGCACCCGCAATATGCGGTACGAACCCGCCATGACGGCCGATGAATGTGCGGCTGCTCTGGATGCCGGAAAAACGCTGGTCAATGGCATTCAATACCGAAATTGTACTATAGTTGGCTTTGGCGAAATGGGGATTGGCAACACGTCGCCAGCCGCCTTGTTGATGCACCGATTCACCAAACGTCCATTAGATCAATGCGTTGGTCGCGGCACAGGGCTCGACGATGCGGGGTTGGCGCACAAACTGTCGATTCTCGAAACGGTGGCAGCGCAGTACCAGCAACTCACGAATCCATTAGAAATTCTGGCCGCAATGGGAGGTCTGGAAATTGCGGCTATTGTGGGTGGAATACTTCAGGCTACCGAAAACAGGATGGTTATTCTGATCGATGGATTCATTGCCACCTCAGCCTTGCTGGTTGCCCAGGCGCTGAATCCGGCTGTATTACAAAACTGCATTTTCTGCCACCAGTCTAATGAAGCAGGTCATCGACACATGCTCGATTTCTTCAATGCCCGGCCACTGCTCACGCTCGACCTCCGCCTGGGCGAAGGCACAGGATGCGCCCTGGCCTACCCGCTTGTGCAGGCTGCTGTTGGTATGCTGAACGAAATGGCAACGATGGATGTGCTTTAATTCGTTTATGGCCTATCGTTTATCGCTGCTTCGCCTAGTCAACATCTAAATGAGCAGCGCAACCATAAACCATAGACGATAAACGATGAACTTTATGCGACTCTTCTTTACGGCGTTGATGTTTTATACCCGCTTACCGGTTCCGAAAAATATCGACCACTCGGCCGACGCGTTGAACCGATCTACCATGTTCTTTCCGTTGATCGGCTGGATAGTGGGTGGCATAGGCGTAGGCATCTATTGGCTTGGAACGGTGCTGTTTCCACCAACCTATCTTCCCGTATTGTTCAGCATAATTGCTACGGTTTGGGTAACGGGAGCCTTTCATGAAGATGGCTTTGCCGACGTTTGCGACGGCTTTGGGGGTGGCTGGACAAAAGAAAAAATCCTGGCGATCATGAAAGATAGCCGTTTGGGCACCTATGGTACTATTGGGCTGGTATTGCTCCTGGCAGTTAAATTTTTTGCCCTGCAATCGCTGCTCGGTGTCGAAACCTTTGGTTGGGCTGTTGCACTCAAATACATCTCGGCCCATAGCCTGAGTCGGTTAACTGCCGCTACAGTTATCAGCGCGCTCCCCTATGCCCGCGACGATCTTGATGCCAAAGCAAAACCCATTGCGCAGGGTATCACCGCTAGCCAACTCACCATAGCGGCTCTGTTTGGTTTAGCCCCATTGCTGGCGCTTGTGGTTTATACGACACTGTGGATTTATTTGCTCTTTCTGATTCCATTGGCGCTGGTTCGCTGGCGATTCATCTGGTTTTTCAACAAATGGCTCGGTGGCTATACCGGCGATTGTCTGGGGGCCGTCCAACAAGTTACCGAAGTTGTAGTTTATCTGTCATTCGTTTCATTGCTGTGGGTTTCGGTTTAATCATTTTATTGTCCACAGAGAATACAGAAACAGTTTCTGAATCTTTTTGTAATCTCTGTAGCTCTGAGGACAATACCCAACTTGTTTCTAATGGATGTTTATCTGATTCGTCATACCGAAGTTGCTGTTGGGCGTGGGGTGGCCTATGGTCAATCCGATGTCGATCTGGCCGAAACCTACGAAGACCAACGTGACCGACTGATTAACCACTTACCCGACGATCCGTTTGCTATTTTTTCATCTCCCCTGCGCCGGTGCTACCAGTTAGCCAACGATCTGGCCAATACTTTTTCGCCGGGTAGCTCAATAGAAATCGCACCCGGACAAACGTCAGTACCAGATGCCCAACCATTAGTGGTCAAAACCGATGATCGATTGAAAGAATTTTTCTTCGGCGACTGGGAAATGGTGCCCTGGAACGATATTGGCCGCGAGGTTCTGGAGCCGTGGATGGCCGATTTTGTGAACGTTCGAACACCCAACGGCGAAAATTTCAATGATGTGTTCGAGCGGGTGGGCTCGTTCTGGCAGTCGACGATTTTGCCTATTGCGCAAACTCAAACTGCTCAGCCCGTGTTCATCATATCACACGGCGGTGTTATTCGGGCTTTGCTGTGTCTGTTTCTGGATTTATCTTTGCAAAACGCCTACCGGCTCAATCTCGATTATGGAGCTGTAACAAAACTGACATTAACCGGATCGTCATACACGGTCCAATATATAAATCGCTGAAGACACCCATGAAATCGCTACAAATTCGTCTGATTACTTTATGCACCATTGTGCTGGCTACTGCACTCTTTCGCCTGCTGCCGCACTGGCCTAACTTCACTCCCATTGCTGCTTTGGCCTTGTTTGGAGCGGCCACTTTCGAACGCAGGTGGTTAGGTCTGGCAGTTCCATTACTGGCCATGCTATTGAGCGATGCCCTGATTGGTTTCCATGGGAACATGGCTTCAGTTTATGTAAGTTTTGGCCTGACCTGGCTGCTTGGACTATGGGCACTGCGTCGGCCGTCGGCCGGGCGAATTGCCGCTGTTTCGGTTACGGCATCGGTTCTGTTTTTCCTGATCACTAATTTTGCCGTTTGGTATGGCAGCACATTTTACCCACAAACAATGGCGGGACTGATGGGCTGCTACGCAGCGGGGCTGGCGTTCTATGACGGTACGTCTTTCTTTCTGAATGGCCTGCTGGGCGACCTGTTTTTCAATGGTGTTCTCTTTGGAGGCTATTATCTGTTACAACAACGCTTTGGTGTGCTAAAACCCGTGCGGGCTTAACAGTCAACCAAAAAATATTGGAAGCCTTCTGATTCGTCGGAAGGCTTTTTTTATTGGTTCATTGTCATTGGCTGTTCCATGACCAGCCTAGACCTAAAAAGTTTCGAAAACCGTTTAGGTCTGTTTATGCCTACGCCTGATGACTAATTGCTGATGACTCGCTGTTTTTTTGCTAGCTTTCGCGTAAAATCACCATCTGGTATGCTCATCGTCAACCTCAATCCTTTTCCGGAATTAACGACCGAACGGCTGCGACTTCGTCAGATACTGCTAGAGGATGAAAACGATTTTTTTGCGTTACGATCTAACCCGGAAATAATGCGGTTTATTCCTCGCCCTATTGCCCGCACCGTTGCCGATGCCGCTCAACTTATTCTGAATATCAATAATGGTATTCGCCAGAACGAGCACATCACCTGGGGAATTTCACAGAAATCAGACCCTAAAATTATTGGCACAATTGGCTATGTTCGGATGGCAAAACAGCACTACCGGGCCGAGGTAGGGTATCTGCTGAGCAATGATTATCGGGGGAAGGGGATTATGCAGGAAGCCTTACAGGCCGTAATCGATTATGGTTTTCAGGTTATGAAACTCCACTCGATCGAAGGCGTTATTGATCCGGCCAATACGACCTCTGCCCGGGTTCTCGAACGGGCTGGTTTTATGAAAGAAGCGCATTTCAAAGAGAATCAATTCTACAATGATTGTTTCCACGACACGGTTCACTATTCGCTGTTAGCACCATAAGCAGGTATTAATGACAATTGCTTACCTTTAAAACCCATCAAGAGTACCCTACCGACAATGACCCTAATCGCCCACCTTCTAATTGGCCTTGTAGCCGTAGAGCATCTGTATATTCTCTGGCTGGAAATGTTCGCCTGGACCACCCGAGGCCGTAAAACGTTTCGCTCTTTAGCCCCGGAATTATTTGAACCAACCAAAGCGTTGGCTGCCAATCAGGGACTATATAACGGATTTCTGGCGGCAGGCTTGATCTGGTCACGGCTTATCAGCGATCCGGTCTGGAGCACGAATGTGGCTTATTTTTTCCTCAGCTGTGTGATCGTTGCCGGGATCTATGGCGCCCTTACGGCTCAGCGGTCTATCTTTTTTGTGCAGGCCTTACCGGCTATTCTGGCCTTAATTTTTACGCTGCTGGCGAATTGAAATGCGTCAGACTAAACGGTTGGCTGTCGAAATCCGTCCGATTCTGTAATGCCAGTTCTGCCAGCATCTGACCTACAGCCGCCGAATGCTTAAACCCGTGTCCCGAACAGGCCGAAGCCAGCAGAACCCGCTGATGATCGGGGTGACGGTCAATTAAAAAATCGCCATTGGGCGTCATGGTATACATACAAACAGCCGACCGAATACATTTAGGCCCAATCCCGTTAAAGTTTGGCACGACATACCGTTCATACATCTGCTGCGTTTCGGCGGTCGAAACTAACCGGTTCACCTTATTGGCTGTTATTGGCTGTGCATAGGTTTCCATAGCCAGTTTAAGTCCATCGGCCGGGCCACCTACGGCCGGAAAACCATACATATCCCGGTCGCTCAGAATAAAGACCGGAAACCGGTTGGGGATAAAGGCCGTATAATTGTCCTCAACATCGAACCAATACTGAACCTGCCGATATACCCTGAGCAAATTCTGATAAGCGGTATTGGCCAAAGCCGTGGTTATCCATGGGCCTGTTGTCAGAATCAGTTGTCGGGTTTTATAGTCGGCCTGGCTTGTACGAACCAGTACGCCCGACGATGTTTCGCTAAACGACAGCATTTGTTCGTAGGTCCGAACCGTAGCTCCGTTCCTGGCAGCCAGTTCCAGTTGAGCCGAAATACATCGTTCTGGATTCAAAAAACCCGCATCAGGCTCAAAATAGCCAACATCGTCAGGTCGAACACGAAATTGCGGGTATTGAGTGCGAAGGGCCTCATTATCCAGAAGCTGATGCGCAATGCCAAACTGTTCGGCGGCCCGAATGGTTGTTGTTAACCAACCCGGTTTATTGTGCATCTGACTGTCGGAATATTCTTTACCGATAAACAGGCCACCATTTTTCACCAGCAACTGTTGCCCGGTTTTTGCTTCCAGTTCCTGCCAGATTTCGTAGGACCGTAGTGCCAGTGGCACAAAATAAGTCCCTTCGCCTATAGCCTGTCGCGTAATGCGGGTGTCGCCATGGGTAGAGCCCATCGTGTGGGGCGGAGCAAACTGATCGATTCCCAGAACATCAGCATTTAAGTTGGAAAGCTGATAGAGTGTAGCACTACCCATAGCCCCCAACCCCACAACAATGGCATCAAAAATCATGACGATCTGTGTTATAAACCCTATTGCAAACTATCGTATTTCCGGTCGATCAGTTCGGCCACCAAGCCGGTCCAGCCGGTTTGATGACTAGCCCCAACACCCCGTCCATTATCACCGTCAAAATATTCATAAAACAGCACATAATCTCTGAAATGCGGGTCCTGATATTTCGGATGCTGACCAAAGGTAACCCGGCGGCCGTTTTCGTCAATGGTGAAGATGCTGATCAGCCGGTTCATCAGTTCGCTGGCAACATCTTTCAGGGTTATCTGCTGCCCCGAACCAATCGGGTATTCTACGGTGAAGGCATCGCCGAAATAGTCATAAAACCGCTCCAACGTTTCAATCATCAGGTAGTTTAACGGCATCCAGACGGGCCCACGCCAGTTACTGTTTCCGCCAAACATACCGCTATCGCTCTCGGCGGGTGTGTAGGCCAGCCGAAAAGTTGTGCTATCGAGAGTAAACTCATAGGGATGGTCGCGGTATATTTTCGAAACGGCCCGCACACCGTGAGGGCTTAAAAACTCAGTTTCGTCTAATACTTTACTAAGCAACGATTTAAGTCGAAACCCTCGTAACAAACTCAGAAGGCGTTTTTCACTCACGCCCGTTTCGGTATAGCGTGACACCTGATTGTAGAGATCGGGCCGGTGCGTCTGAAACCATTCCATTCGTTTTAGAAACGGTGCACGTTGCCGCAATAGCTGATCGTCCAGAATTTCGACGGCAAACATTGGAATCAGGCCAACCATGGTTCGAACGCGCATTCGTTTTACACTCCCGTCCGACATCCGGATCTGATCGTAGAAAAAAGCGTCCTGCTCATCCCATAGGCCGGTGTTGGTTTCGCCAATGTTGGTTATGGCTCCAGCGATGTAGAGAAAATGGTCGAAAAATTTGGTAGCCAGTTCGTCATAGATGGGATCATGCTGAGCCAGTTCGAGCGCAATCCGCATCATATTCAGGGCATACATAGCCATCCAGCTCGACCCATCGGCCTGTTCGAGATGGCTACCATCGGGCAGCACCGCGTTCCGGTCGAAAACGCCAATATTATCTAACCCAAGAAAACCGCCTTCAAAAATATTATTCCCCGATTCGTCTTTGCGGTTCACCCACCACGTGAAGTTGAGCAACAGTTTATGAAAAATGCCTCGTAGAAACGGCATATCTTCTTCGCCGGGGGGCTTGCGCTCCAGTTCCATATGATAAATTCGCCAGGCAGCCCAGGCATGAACCGGCGGGTTCACATCGCTGAACGACCACTCATAGGCTGGCAATTGCCCATTGGGGTGCATATACCATTCGTTGGTGAGCAACATAAGCTGATCTTTGGCAAACCCCGGATCAATAACCGCCAGTGTAACACAGTGAAATGCCCAGTCCCAGGCGGCATACCACGGATATTCCCAGGTATCGGGCATCGAAATAACACCCGCATTGATGAGTTGGGGCCAGGTATGATTGCGCCCTTTGGCCCGCTCGGGCGGAGGGGGCGGGCTATTAGGATCGCCAGCCAGCCATCGTGTCACATCGTAATAATAGAACTGTTTACTCCAGAGCATGCCGGCAAACGCCTGCCGCTGAACCAATTTTTCGTCCGCAGTAGCCTGAGCCGGGTGAACATGGGTATAAAATTCGTCGGCCTCGGTTTTTCGCGTTGCCACAAGCTCATCAAAATTGGGCAAAAAATTAGGGTTGTCGGTTGTTTCGGCATATATGCGTAACCGTATGGTAGCCGATTCTCCTGCGCCAATTGTCAGCTTATAACGGGCCGCTGCCTTCGTTCCTTTTTTCTGCGGATTCACTGTTTCCCAGCCAAAGAGAACATAATTATGAATGCCGTCTTTCGGGTAGCGAGCGCCAATATGGGTATTATATAGCCGCTCCAGATTCGACTCATTGTCGCAAAATAGCCATTCGGGTTGATCATAGGCCTGAATAATATACCGGCCCAATTGAACCTGTTCGGCCAAAACAGTACCATCGGGCTGAAGCGACAAGCCTGGTTTCTGGCTCGGAACCCCATCGGAGTCGTCTCCCCATATCCAGGTATTCCGGTACCAGAGTGTGGGTAGCACCTGCAAATCGGCCGCTTCGGGACCGCGATTATGGATGGTAACACACATCAGAATATCCTGCGGGCGAACTTTGGCGTACTCAACAAACACGTCGAAGTAGCGATCATTGTCGAACAGGCCCGTATCCAGTAATTCAAACTCAGGGTCTTGCCGGGTCCGTCGACGGTTTTCGTCAATGAGTTGCTGGTAGGGATAGGCTGCCTGCGGATATTTATAGAGCATCCGCTGATAGGAATGGGTAGGCGTATTGTCGATGTAATAATAGAGTTCCTTAACATCTTCGCCATGATTGCCCTCGCTATTGGTCAGGCCAAAATAGCGCTCTTTCAGAATAGCATCCTTTCCATTCCAAAGCGCCAAAGCCAGACAAAGCTGCTGTTTATCGTCGCAGAAGCCGGCAATTCCTTCTTCGCCCCAGCGATAGGTATAACTGCGGGCCATATCGTGGGTTGTATAGTTCCAGGCATCGCCGTTGGAGCTATAATCTTCGCGAACCGTTCCCCATTGCCGATCCGACACATAAGGGCCCCATTGCCGCCAGGCCGGATCGTCTAAACGTTGTTGTTCGATGGTCATGCTATCGGTTTTTAGCTGTCTGGTTTACGGTATTCGGTTTATAGTTTACGGTAGTTCCGCATCAGACGAATGTATGCGAACAGGCGAAGTCATCGTAAACCATAAACCGTAAACCATGAACTTTTTTTCACCCCCCCGTAGCAAAACCTTCGAATACGGTCATACCTCCGTCGATGAAAATACTGGCCCCTGTTATGTAATCAGACAGGTCGGAAGCCAGAAAAACGGCCAGATTACCAATATCAGACGGTTGTCCAATGCGGTTATACGGAATCAGCGACATCAGGCTGTTTAGTGCCTGCGGAGTTTCCCAGGCAGCCCGGTTGATGGGTGTTTGAATGGCACCCGGACAGATGCTGTTGACCCGAATTTTACGGTCGCCGTATTCCTGGGCCAGCGACTGCATGAGCATCTTGATACCTCCTTTTGAGGTAGCGTAGTTTACGTGTCCTGCCCACGGAATAAGCTCATGTACTGAGCTCATGCAGATGATTTTTCCGGTAGCCACCGACACCTCCGGGCGCGGACCCCGACGCAGAAATTCGCGAATGGCTTCGCGTGCACACAGAAATTGCCCCGTCAGGTTAACATTGATAACTGTATTCCACTGGTCAAGCGTCATTTCATCGAACTTCGAATCGCGCTGTAATCCTGCATTGTTCACCAGAATATCGACGGTGCCATACTGAGCCACTACATCGGCAAACATTTTAATCACCTGATCTTCTTTGCTAACGTCGCACTGCGCTACCATACCCGTACCTCCGGCATCGATAATTTCTTTCAGAACGGCATCTGCTGCAGGCTTTGTAGCTTCTACAGGGTGATTTATAACTACGGTGGCTCCGGCCGCTGCCAGTGCTTTGGCAACGCCCGTGCCAATACCACTACTAGCTCCAGTAATGATGGCAATTTGTCCTTTTAATACATTCTCCATGAAAAAAAACCAGATTTTGCAGGCGGCAAGATAAGAAAATTACATTGTCACGCTCCCAAGGCGACTGTTTACATGATAGGATTAATCTCGCGTTAATCTCAGTCGTATTTTAGTTGGAATTTCTATGTTTTTCCATCCTCTATAAATTCCATCTACTCATGTTTACAACCAAACGCGTTCCATTTCATATTGTTTTTCCATTTACCTGGCGAGCTATCCTGCTTTTTATCGTCTATTCAACCCTTGTTTGTTTGCTCTACTCCGTAGTCGGCTGGACGTTTCTGGCTATTCCCTTCGTTCCGGTAGCAACGATAGGAACAGCCGTTGCTTTTTATGTTGGCTTTAAAAATAATTCATCCTACGACCGGCTCTGGGAAGCCCGGCGCATCTGGGGAAGTATTACCAATGCCAGCCGGTCGTGGGGTATTATGGTGCTCGATTACTTCAATACAAAACGTATGGGTGATTTGCCGATACAACCTGCCGAGCTGAAACAAATTCAGCAAAAACTCATTTATCGCCATCTGGCCTATATAACGGCAATACGGGTTCAACTTCGGCAAAAACCCGTGTGGGACCTTCATCATAATCCGGCGCATGAAGTTATTGAGCGGATTGCCGCCTTTAAGCAATGTAGCCTCGACAAAGAATTAAGCCGCTTCTTGTCCGACGAAGAGATTGAAGCCGTAATTCAACACCCCAATCCAGCTACTTATCTGCTTCGGCAGCAATCGGAGCAACTTCGCGAACTCCGCGAAGCAGATTGTCTGACCGAATACTATCATGTCGATCTTGAACGGATGCTGGTTGAGTTTTACAACCAGCAAGGTGCCTGCGAACGGATCAAAACGTTTCCGTTTCCGCGCCAATATGCCTTCTTCAGCTATGTATTCACCTGGGTTTTCATTGTGGTACTTCCCTATGGTCTGCTAACCGAAATGGCTAAAGTGAGTGGCTGGCACATCTGGCTCACGGTTCCATTCTATACCATTATTGCCTGGATCTTCAACACGATGGAAATTGTGGGCGACACCAGCGAAAACCCATTTGAAAACAGCATCAACGATATTCCGATGACGGCCATCTGCCGCAATATCGAAATCGACCTTCGCGATATGCTGGGCGAAACAAACCTCCCCAAACGGGTTCAGGCGGTCGAAAATATCCTGATGTAAGCGATTGGTACTTGGTCAGTTCAGTTTTCCAATAACTATTTACTAATGACTAATGACAACTGACCAATTTGATAGAATTGCACTTTACAGATGAAAATTTGGTATATAAATTTAGATAGTGCTAAATTTTAGAATTATTAGAAAAATACAAATCATAAGTACTTTATAGGGACTTTTTG
The DNA here is from genome assembly GCF_037201965.1 of Spirosoma sp. SC4-14. NCBI lineage: Bacteria > Pseudomonadati > Bacteroidota > Cytophagia > Cytophagales > Cytophagaceae > Spirosoma > Spirosoma sp. SC4-14. Next base: position 4,898,565 of record NZ_CP147518.1, read on the forward strand.
TACTTTTCCAATAAACGACCTAATTTACTCAGAATGAATTGTCTTTTGGGAAGAATTTTTCTTAAACCGCTGGCAATCAAGACCTGACCACTTGCATTAAATATGCTTTACGGCACACCTTTGTCACGGTAAAACAAAAATTTCAAACCAATGAAACAGTTCCGTTTATCAATTGCCGTACTACTAACTGTATGGAGTCTGGCTGGCATGGGAGATGCCAAAGCCGACAATGGTTCAGGAGCGAATGGGGTGAAAATTGAAAAGTCCGAACAAAAGAAAGTACGCCTTTATACACCAACCGCACATCCGATCGACGTGGCTCTTATTGATGCCGACGGCAATCTGCTGTACCGGGGAACGATCACTAAAAACCAGAAAGGGATTACGTCGTTCAACCTCAATAATCTGCCCGATGGTCAGTATTATCTGACGGCGGGTAACAGCGCCTGGTGGATGTCGCAGGGCTTAACTATCAAAGGCAACGCGCTGAGCATCGACGAGCGAAACCTACAACAGGTTACGGAACCAACGGTTCTGGCCTACGAAAAAAATAAGTTTGAAATCAACCTGCCTGCCAAGAACGTCGACGAAGCCAACGTGGCTATCTACGATTCGCAGAACGTGCTGGTTCAGACCGATTCGTTCAAAGGCTCGACCCGCCGGTTCGATCTGTCGGGTCTGCCCGATGGGGCTTACACTTTCGTGGTTGGCCCTAGTCAGAAGCAGTTTGCAACCCGCGTCGATATTAAACACTAATTTTCGGGCGTAATCAGTACGCTTTAATCAAGTAATCAGGCTTTTCGGACGGGCCCGGTTATTCACCCACTTCTCCTCGCCCGCTGTATTCGAAGAATACAGCGGGCTTTTTTATGGTATTGCACCATAGTAGAAATACCTTTTCTTTCAGCCTCCAATCAATTCCCGCAGTTGCAGAATAGCCAGTTCCTTCATTTTTGACTCGAAGACAATATCGACCTCTTTGCCGTAGGTGTTAACGGGCGAATAAATCCAGTCGGCGTGGGCTTCGCGACGGGCTGTTGGGTCTTCATGGTCCTTTCGGGAATCCGAATAATGAAATACAGGTCGAACGTCCCAGGTATGGTAGGCCGTCAGAAAAGCATCTTCTTCGGTCTGGCTGCCGGGATTTAAGGCATGGTGAAAATAGTCGAAGACAATGGGCGTACCTACTGTTTCGTAGAGCGACACCAGGTCGGCCACCGTATAGAGGCTAGGGCGATCGTCGTTTTCAACGGTCAGGCGGGCGCGCAGATTTTCGGAAAGCAGCTTAAAATTCTGAGAAAATCGTGCCAGGGTAGCGCTTTTATTGCCGTAGGTTCCGCCAACGTGAATATTGATTTTATTCCAGTGTGAGGGCTCCAGGCGCATCAGATCAAAAATTTCTGACTGCGATTCGAGATCCCGGATCGTATTGTGGAGTACCCTTCCCTGACCAGCCAACTGATTAAAAGGCCCCGGATGCAAGGTGAGCCGAATGGGACGGCTCCCGATGTCTTCGAGCATTGCCCGGATTTCCGAAAAATCGGGCAGATCCGAGATTCGGTATTCCGATAGCCAGGGGAACACATCTGACGAAATGCGAAATAATCGAAATCCATGCTCAAGGTTCCATTCCACAATTTTGAGGAGGTCCTGTACATTTTTAAGGGCCAGTTCCGACGCATAGGTAACACCCCGTTCAGTAAATGTTTTTTTGATCATTCCCCGGTTGGTTGTGATTTTATTGGCCTGAAGCGTCAGATTAATACAGGCGTAGCCAATATTGAGCGGTGTCAATTCCATAATCCCCTAACCCTAAAGAGTATACAGAGGTTTTCCCAAAAATGACCGTTCGTTCAAAAGTTGCGGAAACAATTTACCAATCGTTTTATCTTACCGCACCACGGCTCTTCTTCCGTATGAAACAACTTTATTCATTCGTATTTATCGCATACAATTCATGCTAGAATACTTATATTTTATAAAAAACTGTCAACACCTTTAATCCATCGGCTGTTAATAACTTACACCACTATCAACGACAATTCATGCCCATTAGGAATAGTAAAAGCACCGTAGACAGACTAGCTCTGTAAAAAATATCACTAGCAACATCATATAGCATCATTAGCCCAGGTTGGAGCGTATTTAACTGTAGGAGACATATTCGCTCCGATTGGGATCAATCAACACCTATTTATGGAAGATTTCACTCCTGAACATATCGTCAGCATTGCGAACGGCTACCGAATGATGGCTCGCACCCTGAACGAATATCAGGTGGTGCACTGGGCCGAGCTTTCGCATGAACAGCAGTTAGATCTAAATGCCTATCAGAATAGCTTGCTCAATCGGGCCCAGGATTTGCTGACGTTAGTAGCCCGGCCAGCTTTTACTAATGCAACCGACATGGCCAGCGCCATTCGACGCGCTTCTGACGAAGCCAGGGCGGGCATTAATCATATTCATAATGTAACTGTGGCACTCAACATTGGAGCAATCATTGTTGCGCTGGCGTCCTATGTTGCGCGCGCAAATATGCGTGGTATCCAGACCGCTCTGCGCGAATTAAGCGAACTGCTTTTGTTGGATAAAGAAGGAGAGAAATACTAACCGGAACTTATCAGAACGAGCAAAGCTCCCGAAAGTTGCAACTTTCGGGAGCTTTGCTCGTTCGTTTCTCTGTTTATAGAATCAATCCTGAAGGCGATTTTACTTCTACCAATTCAACTTCAAACACCAGATCCTGACCCGCTAACGGATGATTGGCATCGAGCGTTACGCTTGCATCGGTCAGATCGCGCACAATCACTGGAATAGGTCGCGGATTTCCATCTTCATGCATATTGAGCGTCATACCAACTTCGAGTGGTATATCGGCCGGAATATCGGAGCGGTTCAACGTAAAAATCATTTCTTCGTTTGCTGGACCATAGGCGTCCTCAACCGGGATATTGATGGTTTTTTTCTCGCCCTGGCTCATACCCGCAACTCCGTCATCAAAACCTTTGATGACCTGGCCGCTACCCACTGTAAATTCCAGCGGTGTTCTTCCTGCGGAGGAGTCAAATATTGTACCGTCGGTTAACGTGCCCGTATAATGGACCTGAACCTTATCACCGGCTTTTGCTTGTGCCATAATAATATTGGTTTGATAAACGTAGCCACAAAGGTACCGGATCTTCCGGTAAGGAGCAGACTACATACTAGTTTTTGACCAACTCGTTACCAGGGTCAAAAGTTCACGCTGGATCGAAACCGTACGATCATTATTGTACCACCGCTGAAGGTCTTCTGTTATTTCGGCATAGGGCCGTTTGGCATTTTTCCATTCCCAGAACAGCGTTTGCAACGCAGCCGGCCGAGGGCCCCAGGTGCCCAGTTCGGTTAAATCTGCCGATCGCAATGCGATGAGTTTTGGGATCGATTTACCACCGTTAGTCAGATAGGCGTCCATCAGGTCGGGGTTTTTATCGCGCAACAGAAAACGAAGCGACACCTTCGTCGACAGGCTCGCAACATGATGCATAACGGGTATAGACTGAGCGGCATCGCCACACCACGATTCGGTCAGAACCAGCCAAGTCCAGGGTTCAGGTATGGCTTTCATTGCCCCTTGCAACTCGGTATTAATGGTTGTCAATTTATCCAATCGATTCATCCGGTGTAGATTCAATTTGGCATACCCCAGAATTTCGGGTGTGTTGTAAGTCGTTGCCTCTGAGGTTGTTCGTCCCTGAGCCAGCAACTCCGTCGAAAGACTAACGTACTGTTCGTATGTCAGCGCCGATGCAACCCGTTCAGGAGTGATAAGCGGCCTTTTTTCAGTGGTCATATTCAGCAGGTTGTTTTGTTTTATTCGAACATTACCATGCCCCATTTTCGTTCGCCAGATCATTTTGAACATGGGTCATCAGGCTTAGCTATGGAGTGGTTTGCAATTCAATTATCCAGTTGGAAAAGGCTAATTATGGATAGCAAATCACCAATAGCTGACAATAACTTGTATATATCGGATTCTTATATATATTTACAGCGAATAACCGCAGCATAGTGCTGCTGGCTTTTACCCTCGTTCAACACAGCCCTACTTTCCAGAAAATGGACGCAACTGGTAATGAATTTCTCCGAGGAACGTTAAAAACAATCGTTCTGAAACTTTTGACCGAGCAGGTATCGCCTTCTGGCCGGGGACGTATGTATGGCTACGAAATTACGCAGGCAGTGAAAGAGCGCACCAAAGGAGAAATAACCTTATCCTTTGGTGCACTTTATCCAGTTTTGCACAAGCTGGAACAGGAAGGCCTGCTGATCACAGAAACCGAAGAAGTTGATGGTCGCCTTCGAAAATATTATTCATTGACGCCTAACGGAAACAAAGCTGCTGCCAGAAAAGTCTCTGATTTCGAACGCTTTATCGAAGCTATGCAAACGTTACTAAATCCGCCAATCCAACTTGCTACCGACCACTGAACCATCCTAAATCAACTCAACCTTTAAACATAGATAGAGTCATGGAAAAACTCAGCCCGCAACAAGTAACCATATTGCACAATCACCTGATCAGTAGCGGTTCCAGCGATGCTCTTATCGATGAATTACTCGACCACCTTGCCTGTGAGGTAGAATATTACATGTGGATTGGCCTTCCGTTCGAATCGGCAATGAACACTGTGCTCGAACAGGCTAACATTAAAGCCGTACGTCATCTGCGCGAAACCTATCAGGTGGCTCTGTCCATGACCGACGAGCAGCTTCAGCAGGCTAGTCTTGATGATATCGTTTTCGAATTTCGGAACAAAGCCTACGGAGCCTACGACCTACGACGGGCGTATCGAATTACCCTGCGCAATGCGTTCATCATGGCAATCGGGTTGTTCATGATGCTCATGGCCATGATGGATGGGCTTAGCCGTCGAACCTGGTCGTATCTAAGTCCGTGGGGTGTAGTATGGCTTGTTGGGCTGAGTGCGGTTACTTTCGCCGTTGTGAGTTGGTACCTACAACATATGCGGCAACAGCAGCTAACGATGCGGCAATCGCTACCCGATCATGCCTGAAACAAAAGCACGTTTTCCAGTTCGTCGTGCATATTCAGCAAATTCAGTTGTGCATCGTAGTCGGCACTGAAAGCAAACGGCTTATTCCTGAGTACATAATCGTAAATAAACCAATCTGTTTTGGGGGTTGGAACCCGTAATACATCAGCAAAAGCAATCCATTCCAGAGTGCCTTCATTGCAGGCCGGTGGCGGAATAAAGTCGATCTCGGCTACATAGACGTAGCTCGTCCAGTTGTAGGCTGTGGGCGAGCTTTCCGTCAGCATTCCACAAAATGTCATTTTTTCAGCCTTGATTCCAGTTTCTTCCCAGGTTTCACGATATGCCGCCCGTAGCGGGCTCTCGAAAGGATCGAGCTTGCCACCTACGGGCGTATATTGATCCCGATTTGGCTCTTTCAACCGCCTGAGCAATAAAAAATTAGTCCCATTACGCAGGATGCAGATAACAGCCGTTCGTTTTAACCCTTCTGGAATAGTCATTTAAACGTATGTAATCGGGGGGGGTATGCAGTTATTTTGTGAGAGTAGCGTAACTTTTTTACCGCAAAGGACGCTATGTTTTTCGCAAAGAACACAAAGAAAATCTTCGCATCCCTTGCGGTAAAAAAAGCTATGAACAGCCGCTAATAAGCGCGGGCAAACACAACACGACCTTTTGATGGTTTGCCCGAAAAAATATCGACTCCATCTTCGGGTTCCTGATCGAACGGAATGCAGCGAATAGTTGCCTTTGTAGCTTCTTTAATGGCATCTTCGGTTTCTGAAGTACCATCCCAGTGCGCCAGCAGAAAACCGCCTTTTTCAATCTGTTCCTCAAATTCTTCCTTCGTATCGACCTTAAACGTATTTTCCTGACGGAACCTGAGCGCCTTGTTATAGATGCTCTGCTGAATATCATCGAGCAGATTTTTGATCCGCTCCGTTAAGCCTTCGAATGGTACCGTTTCTTTCGTTTTCAGATCACGGCGGGCAATTTCAACCGTACCATTTTCGAGATCGCGGGCACCCATTGCCAACCGAACAGGTACACCACGCAACTCATACTCGGCAAATTTCCAGCCGGGTTTGTTAGCGTCCGAATCATCAAACTTCACCGAAATACCCACTTTGCGCAACTCCTGAAGCAGCGGTTTCACTTTCGCCGAAACCTGTTCCAGTTGTTCTTCACTCCGGTAAATGGGCACAATAACCACCTGAATTGGAGCCAGTTTGGGTGGCAGTACCAGCCCATCGTCGTCGGAGTGAGCCATAATCAGCGCCCCCATCAACCGGGTCGATACCCCCCACGATGTACCCCAAACGTAATCGAGTTGATTTTGTTTGTTCAGGAACTGCACATCGAATGCTTTCGCAAAATTCTGCCCCAGGAAGTGCGACGTTCCAGCCTGTAGCGCCTTACCGTCCTGCATCATGGCTTCGATACAAAGCGTATCGTCGGCCCCGGCAAAGCGTTCGTTCGGTGTTTTGGCACCACGCACGACCGGCACCGCCATCCATTCTTCGGCAAACGTGGCATACACATCGAGCATCTGACGCGTTTCGGCCATCGCTTCCTCAGCGGTTGCGTGTGCGGTATGGCCCTCCTGCCACAGGAACTCGGCCGTACGCAGGAAAATCCGTGTCCGCATTTCCCAGCGAACAACGTTGGCCCATTGGTTAATGAGCAAAGGCAGATCGCGGTACGACTGAATCCAGTTTTTATAGGTGCTCCAGATTACGGTTTCGGACGTTGGCCGAACGATCAGTTCTTCTTCCAGTTTTGCCTCTGGGTCCACAATAACGCCCGAGCCATCTTCCGCATTTTTGAGACGGTAATGCGTCACAACAGCACATTCTTTGGCAAAGCCTTCAACGTGCGATGCTTCTTTGCTGAGGTAAGATTTAGGAATAAACAGCGGGAAATAAGCGTTTTCGTGCCCGGTTTCCTTGAACATATCATCGAGAGCCCGCTGCATTTTTTCCCAGATGGAGAAACCATAGGGTTTAATGACCATACAGCCCCGAACGGCTGAGTTTTCGGCCAGATCGGCTTTTTTGATTAATTCGTTATACCACTCAGAATAATTTTCACTACGGGATGGAATTGCTTTTGCCATGTTGCTGAATGCCGCGAGAAAGCCGATCATGCACGTAGATACGCTACTTTTTCGCAGATTTTTTTTAAAATGGATTAAACCATTACGTTCTAATCAGAATCTAATGTATTGAAGACTTGCAAAGATAGGTTTTTGCTCTATTTTTGTAATCAAACGTGTCAATCCTTTGTTATAAGAGTAGATGACACTTTAATATGAGGCTTTATTACTGTTAATCCTTGGCCATATGATAACGCAACGCATGTACCGATACCTAACCTTTGCCGCGTTGATGGGATTCTGGAGCTGCTCATCGAGCCGCCAGACTGCCCAGAATGCCGGTGAAGTAGACGATTTGTACGGCAACTCCGGCAACGCCGTTGTTTATGCCAGCAATTCGTCAGACGTTTCGTCGGTGGCTCCGCAAAACTCGCGCGAGCTTCGGCGTCAACAACGTTCTCTTCGCAATGCCAACCCTGATTATAATGATGATCAGCAAGGCTACAGCACTAACACCGATGAGTATTACTCGGAGTTGAGTACTCGTAAACTGAATCGTGGCCTGTCGCCCGATCCGGGTTGGGGCGACAATACAACCAACAGCTATAATTCTGGCTTTGCAAACGGCTACAATTCAGCCTTAACATCGGCTTATAGCTGGAATCGCTGGGGCTACAACAACATGGGCTTCTATAGCGGTTTAGGCATGATGGGCATGAGTGTTGGCTTCGGTAGCCCATTCTACTCGCCCTACTATGGAGGTGCTTATGCCTACAGTCCGTTCTATTCGCCATTTGGCTATGGTTACAGCCCATTTGGGTATAGTTCATTCTATGACCCATTCTACGGATCGTATGCTTATGGTGGTTTGGGTTACGGCGGATTCTATAGCCCCTTCTATTCGCCATTTTACGGTAGTTATTACGGCGGCTATTATGGCAGCCCTGTATACGTGAGTAATTACGTGACGGGCGCTGATCCATATCGGAATCGGTCGTATGTACATAGTGGCGGGCGCTCGGCCGGACGGTATTCGTCGGCTTTCGACAACTCGGCCCGTAACTACAATCCTAGCGGTGGTCGTAGTGGAGCAACGTCATCGGGTTCGAATGGCTATTATGCCCGTCCAAGCACGAACAGCCGTGGTAGCTATTATTATGACAATAGCGCCCGGGGTGGCCGCGTAAGTAATGGCACTAGTGCTTATTCGAACAATACGCCCTCCTATAACAGCGGTAATACGTATTATGCTCGCCCAAGTACCAACAGCCGCGGCAGCTACACGCCATCTGGCTCAAATAGTGGTGCACGGGGGAGCTATCAGCAACCAAGCTACCAACAGCCTTCCTACCAAAGCCAGAGCCGTGGTAACTTTAGCCAGCCAAGCTTTCAGCAGAGCGCGCCAAGCCGTAGCTTCAGTTCACCAACTCCCAGCTACAGTGGTGGTCACTCAAGCGGTGGTGGTTTCTCGGGTGGCGGTGGTCACACGGGTGGTGGTGGCCGTGGTCCGCGCTAGTTGAAAAATTATTCCAGTAAAAATAAATCCCGCTGATAGACAATCGGCGGGATTTTTCGTTGTGTATTTAACCAATTGGCCCACATATTTTGAGCAATTTGGTTAAACGTTTTATCGCGATGGTACTCTAATAGCCAAAGTATCATTCGCTGGCTTAATCCCACATATATATGAATACAAAGTTCCTTCTTTCGGCCTTATTTCTGAGCTGTACTGGGCTGGCGTTCGGGCAAGGACCTGCTGCAGATTATGCAGATGATGCGTTCCGATTTTCTGATTTTTCACAAAGCGGAACGGCTCGTTTCCGGGGCCTCGGCGGCAATCAGGCAGCACTCGGTGGCGATGCCAGCAATATTTTCGGTAATCCTGCCGGACTGGCGTTCTACAATCGTTCTGAACTGAGTATAAGTCCTTCCCTGAACCTTGTCAGTAATCAGAATACGTTTCTGGGCAACCAGCTAACCAGCACGGGCAGCAAGTTCAATATTGGTCAGTTAGGGCTTATTCTGGCTGGCAGTTCCAATACAAACCGGCGCTGGCGCAGAACCGCATTTGGCGTCACCTACTCGCAATCGACCAATTTTTATGATTATGTCGACGCCCGCGGAACGAACCGAAACCCAAACTCATCCATTGCACAAACGTACGTTAATGAAGCTAATGCAGCTCAATATAGCGAAGCCGAGCTGAGCGACGATTACGACCCAAATACCAACACAGTTAGCTTTCGTGAAGCGGGTGCCTACCGTTTGTTTCTGATTAACCCAACTGATCTGGGCAATAATGGTTCAGGCCCTCCATACTTCCGTTTCGACGTGGCCAATGCCAAAGATCAACGGGCTACCTTAAGCCGGTCGGGCACCCACTCCCAATGGACATTTGCCTATGCTGGTAATCTGGATGATAAACTATACATCGGCGCATCGATTGCCCTGACCCGGCTCCGTTACTCATCGGAATTTATTTTCCTGGAAGCGCCCATCAACGGACAATACTATGTCAACTATAGCCAGATAAACCGGTTTGACGTAACCGGTAATGGCGTCAATGCAACCATAGGGCTGATTTATAAGCTCAGCCCCGATCTACAGGTAGGCGGCACACTGGTATCGCCAACGTTTAGCAGCGCTCATGAAACCTTCGGACAAACCTTAACGGTGAGCCCAACGGCCAATATTCAACCCAATACAACGAATGTTGATGTGGTTTCACCCTACGACAATTTCGACTATTCGATACAAACGCCCTTACGAGCATCGGGAGGAGCTACTTACTTTCTTGGAAAAGGGAAAATTGGCTTCATTACCGCCACGGCCGAATATGTTGGTTATGGCGGTCTGCGTGCGCGGACGTCCTATTTCAGCACTCAGCAGGACAATTCAGACTTCAAAACAGATGTGAAACAGGTGGTTCAAACCACCTACCAGAATGTAGTTAACGTGAAAGCTGGTGCCGAAATTCGGGCGGGTTTGTTACGGATCCGGGCAGGAATTGGCTATTTGCCAAGCGCCTATAAAATCGACCTCGACCGGGTCGCAAAGACCGACCGCGATAAACTTCTCTTCTCGGCGGGTCTGGGCGTTCGGAACGAGCGGTTCTTCGCCGATCTATCCGGTTCTTACCTGACCTATAAATCAGGCTTTACGCCTTATCAATTACCCAACGATAGCGACACACCCACTGTTGCAACCACCAACAGCAACACGAACCTGATGCTGTCGTTTGGTGTATTTTTCTAAAAAAGCCATTCATTTGCAATCATTGGTCAATTCTTATTGGTAGTGAGAGCATGCCAATAAGAATTGACCAATGACTGTTTATAGCCATTCGCCCAGTTTCCTCAACACCTGATCTTCGGTAGTTTCGCCGGTAATCGTAATATGTGCCTGACTATAAAAAGGCAATCGATTGATGTAGCGCTGCTGAAGGGTATTCAGTAAATCAGGATCGGTTGGGTTGTTGAGCGGTCGGTCGTCGGCTCCGTGCGCCAGTATCCGCCGGACCAATACTTCTACCGGAACATCCAGAAATACCGAAATGCCCGATGCATTGATGTAGTCCATGTTGTTATGAAAGCAGGGCATTCCGCCCCCCGTCGACACAACGGTACTATCGCCGGGACGAATCGTTCGGAGAACACGCCGTTCGAGCTCCCGAAAATAGTCTTCACCCGATTCAGTAAAAATGTCGGGAATCGACCGCGACTCGTCACGAACAATCAGCTTATCGGTATCAACAAAACGGTAATGGAGCGTTTCGGCTATCCGCTTTCCCAGCGTAGTCTTACCCGAAGAGGGCATTCCGATCAGGAAAATGTTTTTCATTGTTTGAAAGAGTGAAAGAGCGAAAGAGTGAAAGAGTGAAAATAAGGGATCTAGCTCCCTTCGCTCTTGCACTCTTTCACTCTTTCGCTCATTTTACTTTCTCAATAACCTCCTCCGCGTCGGGCGTGGAGTTGTAATGCCATTTACCCCGAACAATGCCATTGCTCAGCAGCCAGGTTCCAGGGTTCGAGCGCATAATGGTTTTCAGCACTGTAGCGTCGGCCTTATAGTATGGCACATTTTCAAGCTGAAACTCCTTGCGGAAGGCTTTAATTTCGTCGTCGCTGGTCGAGGTTAGAATGTAGGTTTTTACGGTCGATCCCGCTAAGCCTTCGACCAATGCCCGAATGGCAGGCAGGCTACCCACGTCAATGTCTTTAATGTTTTTGACAATAATAAATAGCTTATTGCCCTGAAAGGTCTCCTGCGTAAAATCGCCTTCGTCGTTCCAGACGCGGTAGTCGGTGATTTTGGGCTTGGCGTTTTCATTGACCAGCACCATTTCCTTGAATTTATAGCTCGGGTCAGTCGGATATTGCTCAAATGTCTGAGTTTTCCCCTCTTTTTCCATGACGTACTCATAGCGTAACGGCTCCGACGGTTTCATCTCGGCCGGAATATTCTTGCCAATCGCGTAGGGCAGTAAGTCGAGCGGAGGCAGAAACGAAACGGCGTAAATACCCAGCCCCAACGTCAGGATAATGGTCAGCATAACAACCCAACCGGTCTTACGCGGTTTAATGCGATTGCGGTGCCCAATAATGAACAGAATCAGCACCGTTAGTACGACGTCCTTTCCAAACGATGTCCAGGGTTTGAGCTTAATGGCATCGCCAAAACAGCCGCAATCAGTTACGCGGTTGAAATAGGCCGAATAGAAGGTCAGAAACGTAAAGAAAACGATCAGGAAAAACAGCAGCCAGGTAGTTACCTTCGGTTTATAAGCTACCAACAGCGCTACCCCTAACACGATTTCGGCTGCACAGAACAGCACCGACATTACGAGCGTAAACGGCACTAGCCCCATAAAGAACTCGTGCAGAAACGGCACATCCTGCGCAAAGACCTCAAAATATTCTTCAAATTTGATTTGTGTTCCAACCGGATCGTTGAGCTTGATTAAGCCCGAAAAAATAAAAACCACACCAACCAGAAAGCGAGCAATCCGGGCGGCAATCAACATGGGCGGTGTTCCGGTTTTAATGTTAGGTTGAGAAGTTGCTGTGTTCATGCAGATAACGCGGGCAATCGCCCGCCGTTTTATAGCCTCATCGCGGAACTCCAGCCGCGCTGTTCAATTTTATTAAACAAAAAACGGCGTAGTTGATCATATCCATATAATTGGCCTCAACACCTTCCGAAACGAGTGTATTTCCCTGATTGTCTTCAATCTGCTTGGTTCGTAACAGTTTCATCAGAATGATGTCGGTCATCGAACTCACGCGCATATCGCGCCAGGCTTCGCCGTAATCGTGGTTTTTGGCAAACAGCAGATCAATAACCTGGCCAATTTGCTCGTCATACAACTTTTCGAGTTCGTCGGTAGGAATGTCGGTACGCGAATCGTTTTGCAGATGCATCTGAATTAGCGCCATTACGCAGTAATTAATGATTCCGACAAATTCGGGCTCAATTCCTTCGCCCACCCGACTAACGCCTTTTTCCTGAAGCGTGCGAATCCGCTGCGCTTTAATAAAAATCTGATCCGTAATACTGGGAAGACGTAAAATTCGCCAGGCGGTGCCGTAGTCCTGATTTTTTTTCAGAAATAAATCTTTGCAGCGTTGAATGACCTGCCGATATTCGGTTTCTGTTTGAGACATGAAAAAAGTTTTCTGTTTACTGTTTTCAGTGTACAATTTGCCGTTGCATCTTCACTGAAAGCTGCAAACTAAAAGCTGAAAACTCAATTAACATTGAAAATTACGAAAAAATCACTGAACTGCCGGGGCCGAATTGTTTCGTTGGAAAATCCCGCCGTTATGGGAATCCTGAACGTAACACCCGATTCTTTTTTTGCCGATAGTCGCGTTTCTATCGAAAAAACGGTTGATGTAGCCGCAAAAATGCTAGCCGAAGGAGCCACTTTTCTCGATATTGGCGGTTATTCTACCCGCCCTGGTGCGGCCGAAATTAGCCCCTCTGAAGAAGCCGGACGAATTTTACCGGCCATTGAAGCTATTCTGGCGGCTTTTCCTGATGCTATTCTATCTGTCGATACATTCAGAGCTTCGGTAGCCCGGCAGGCTATTGAGTCAGGAGCGGCCATCGTCAACGATGTAGCGGGCGGAACACTCGACACCACTATGTTCGAAACAGTGGCCCGGCTCGGTGTTCCCTACATACTGATGCACATGCGCGGTACTCCACAAACCATGCAATCGATGACTTCCTACAAAAATCTTACCCTCGATGTAATTGATGAATTAGGCGTTCGGTTAACCGAATTACGGGCTCTTGGCCAAAAAGACGTACTAATTGACCCTGGATTTGGCTTTGCCAAAACGCCATCGCAAAATTTTCAACTGCTCAGTCAGCTCCATCAGTTCAGCTTCTTTGAAGAGCCGGTTCTGGTTGGTCTCTCTCGCAAAACAACCGTCTGGAAAACGCTGAACATCAGTGCCGATCAGGCCTTAAATGGCACCACCGTTCTGAACACAGTAGCCTTGCTAAAAGGGGCCTCTATTCTGCGTGTTCATGATGTTCGGGAAGCTGTTGAAGCCGTTGAGCTAACCAAACGTTTAAATTTTTCTGAATAAATACTTGCGTTTAGAAAATCAAACTTCTACTTTTGCATTCCCAAACGACAACGACCTGTTTGATCAACGGGAAATGATTCGGTAGCTCAGCTGGTAGAGCAATACACTTTTAATGTATGGGTCCTGGGTTCGAATCCCAGCCGAATCACAAAAATGCCAAAGCCGCTCAATTGAGCGGCTTTTTTGTTGCCCTCTGATTGATAGTGTTTAGAATTTTCACGCTTTGATTCTCCAATTATCGGATCAAAGTAGCCTCCATCTTAACCAGCGTTACCTTACAATTCTCATCGGCATTTCAATTTATTCTTTTATGGCAACTACCAAACAGATTTTTCTCTGCGTATAGTGCCAACGGTAGATTTCCATAGAAATATATTTTTATTTATTTGCACAAAAATAAATTTACTCCCTAGCCAGAACCATGACAATTCTTGGTATTTCGGCCTTCTACCATGATTCAGCAGCCGCTCTGATTATTGACGGCCAGATTACTGCCGCTGCGCAGGAAGAACGCTTTACCCGACGCAAACACGATCCAGCTTTTCCAGCGCAGGCAGTTCAATATTGCCTGCGTTACAATGGTCTTCAATTAAACGATCTTGATGCAGTTGTTTTCTACGACAAACCACTGCTGAAATTCGAGAGATTGCTCGAAACCTACTATGCTTTTGCTCCGCAGGGCCTACGCTCGTTTATTACAGCGATTCCGGTCTGGATCAAAGAAAAGATGTTTTTAAAGCGACTTCTTCGGGAAGAGCTTGAAAAACTTTATGGACCTGAAGCCAAAGCCGTCAAGCTGCTTTTTCCTGAACATCATCTGTCCCATGCTGCCAGTGCTTTCTACCCATCCCCCTTTGAGGAAGCAGCCATTTTAACGATCGACGGGGTTGGCGAATGGGCTACCGCATCGATCTGTAAAGGCACCGGAAAGAATCTTTCCATTCTGAAAGAGTTACGCTTTCCGCATTCGCTTGGCCTACTCTATTCAGCTTTTACCTATTTCCTGGGCTTTAAAGTAAATTCTGGCGAGTATAAACTGATGGGATTAGCGCCATACGGCAACCCCGATTCGCCCGATGTAGCCCGTTACATCGACATTATTAAAACCGAACTGGTTTCGATAAAGGACGATGGGTCAGTATGGCTTAATCAGGACTATTTTACTTATGCAACGGGCCTGCGCATGGTTCACGAATCGAAGTGGGCAGGACTATTTGGCTTTCCGGCCCGTCGGCCCGAAGACGAACTTCAGGAACATCATTGCAATCTGGGCTTGGCCATTCAGCGCATCACCGAAGACATTGTCATCAGAATGGCGCAGGAAGCCAAACGACTCACTGGGGCAAAATACCTGTGTCTGGCCGGTGGTGTGGCGCTTAACTGTGTAGCTAACGGAAAACTCCAGGAATCGGGTGTATTCGAAGATATTTTTATCCAGCCAGCCGCTGGCGACGCCGGAGGAGCTTTGGGCGCAGCCCTGGCCGCCTATTATATTTATTTTGGACAGGAACGCAAACTAAGCGGCCTTCAGGACGAAATGACAGGTTCTTATCTTGGGCCCGACTTCTCCGACAACGATGTTGAGCTGGTAGCCCGCCGGTATAAAGGTGTTTATCGCTATTTTCCGGATAGTGCTGCCTTAAGTACAGAAACAGCCAAACTCCTGGCAGAAGGCAATGTGGTTGGCTGGGTGCAGGGACGTATGGAATTTGGGCCACGGGCACTGGGCGGGCGAAGTATTCTGGGCGACCCCCGCAACCCGGAAATGCAGAAAAAGTTAAACCTTAAAATCAAATACCGCGAGTCGTTCCGGCCATTTGCGCCTTCCGTTCTGGCCGAAGATTGTCATCAATATTTCGACTACCGGGGCATTTCGCCTTATATGCTCCTCGTTCATCCAGTTGCTTCCAGTCGACAAAAATCGTTACCTGCCTATTATCACCAGTTGCCCTTGCGGGATAAACTCTACTTCCTCCGTTCTGACCTGCCCTCCATAACACACATAGATTTTTCAGCCCGCATTCAAACGGTTCATCGCGAAACCAATCCCAGATATTACGACTTGATTCAGTCCTTCAAAAAACTAACGGGCTATGGCGTAATCGTAAATACCAGTTTCAACGTGCGTGGCGAACCAATTGTCTGTACTCCCGAAGACGCCTACCGGTGTTTCATGCGAACCGAAATGGACTACCTGGTAGTAGGAAACTACCTGTTTTCAAAAAAAGAACAGCCCACCTGGCAGGAAAAAGATAACTGGAAAGAAGAATTCGTGCTGGACTAATGAACTGCGCTAATCGAAGACAGTCATCAAATATAACTATTTTAATTTTATCTTTACCTTTATTACAACGTTGTAAACTCTTACTCATAATATGGACTTCATTAAAGACCTGTTCCTCTTTTTGAAGGAACGCCAAAAGTGGTGGCTTGCCCCCATGATCATTGTACTGCTGCTGTTAGGTATCATCCTGGTTATAGGTGGAGGTTCGGCAATTGCTCCTTTTATTTACACGCTGTTTTAATAGTTTCAGGCCGGTTCAGATGCATCTGAACCGGCCCACTCTCTACTACTCCCTATCGTATGCAAAAGCGTATTTCGGACCTGGATATGTATAAGGCCAATCTGGCCATTTCAACGGGGTTTCTTGCACTCTACTTTATCTTTGGCAAAAAAGAGAGCCTTCTCTTTATAGCACTCGGCGTTGGCGCGTTGACCCTATTGTTGCCCACACTGGCCCGCTGGATTAGTTTTGGCTGGTTTAAGCTAGCCGAAGGTTTAGGCTACATTAACTCCCGTATCCTGTTATCGATCGTTTTTTTTCTATTTCTACTCCCCGTTGCTCTATTATATCGGCTGGCCAACCGAAACCCCTTAGCCTTACGAAACGGACGCCGGGCAAACTCCCTATTTTCCGAACGGAATCAGACCTATTCGGCTAAAGACATGGAAAACATCTGGTAAGGCCTCACAAAAAATAAGAATCATTTTTGAGCCAGCCTGTAGCCTACCAGCCCGTCCACTATGTAACTAAACAAGCCCTGTTTTGTCATTTCAATTTATTCCTATGCTGCTTATCGAGTAAAAGATCGGGTAGAATCCGGTTCTGTTTGCAGAATATCATATTCACTTTCCAAGAAGAAGTATAATCAATTTCACAATTACGCCCAGTTACTATTAAATTCCGACAAAAGCGGTTTTTACCAAATTTTTTTGGTAGTATATTGCGTGACTTTGTCGCAAACGCCCGTCCCCTGGCTGTCAACTTCTATTAATTTTCCAGCCAGTACGTTCTTTAATTAAGAATTTCCCAATATAAGTTGCTGTTTTTTGTAACTCTGATAATCAGAGCCTTAAAAACGGCAACATAACCCAACGCTGTTACGACCATGTCTGATCAGGTTGACCAAATCACGGAATGCCCGGAACAATCCGGACAAAATCCATCCAATCAGGGACTTTACCGTCCCGAATTTGAACACGACAACTGTGGGATTGGCTTTGTAGCCCATATTAAGGGCCGAAAATCCCACCAGATTGTTTCCGACGCTCTTCAAATGCTCCGCCGGATGGAGCACCGTGGTGCAGTAGGAGCAGAAGCAAACTCTGGCGACGGCGCAGGTCTGCTGATTCAGATTCCTCACGAGTTCTTTCTCGACGAGACTCGTAAGTTAGGCGTTCACCTACCCCCTGCTCTCGAATATGGCGTGGGCATGGTCTATTTTCCGAAAGATGTCTGGCTTCGGGAAGAATGCCGGGCTATTCTGAACCGGAAGATGAAAACGCTTGGGCTGGAATTGCTCTGTTATCGGGTAGTACCGGTCAACAACAGCGATCTGGGTAATGGTTCGCGCTCGGCCGAACCACAAATGGAACAGGTGTTTATCAAGCGTCCTTCCGAAATCACCAACGCCGACGATTTTGAGCGTAAACTTTACATTCTCCGTAACTACAGTACACGTATCATCAACGAAACGGTAGCTGGCGTCGATCATTTTTATTTTTCGTCGCTGTCGTGTCGTACCATTACGTATAAAGGTCAGTTAACGACACTCCAGTTAGAACCCTACTTCCCGGATCTTCAGCAGGACGAAGTGGTTTCGGCACTGGGCGTTGTTCACTCTCGCTTTTCAACCAATACCTTCCCATCCTGGAAACTGGCACAGCCATTCCGCTATATTGCGCATAATGGTGAGATCAATACTGTTCGGGGTAACGTTAACTGGATGAAAGCGGCCGAAGGTTTGCTGGAATCGTCGAAGTTTACGAAAGAGGAGATGGACATGCTATTGCCTATCTGCGACCCCAAACAATCAGATTCGGCCAACCTCGACAATGCCATCGAATTGCTCGTTATGAGCGGCCGGTCGTTGCCGCATGTTATGATGATGCTTATTCCCGAAGCCTGGGATGGCAATGATCATATGGACCCGGTTCGGAAGGCTTTTTATGAATTCCACGCTGCCCTGATTGAACCCTGGGATGGCCCTGCCTCGATTTCATTTACTGATGGCCGTATTGTGGGCGCTACCCTCGACCGGAATGGACTACGTCCCTCACGATTCTGGGTAACCAACGACGATGTTGTCATTATGGCATCGGAAGTTGGCGTTCTTGATATCGACCCAGCTAAAGTCGTTTCAAAAGGCCGTTTGCAACCTGGCAAAATGTTCCTGGTCGATATGGAGCAGGGCCGTATTGTT
Organism: Spirosoma sp. SC4-14; assembly: GCF_037201965.1. Lineage (NCBI taxonomy): Bacteria > Pseudomonadati > Bacteroidota > Cytophagia > Cytophagales > Cytophagaceae > Spirosoma > Spirosoma sp. SC4-14. The sequence continues at coordinate 4,917,002 of NZ_CP147518.1, forward strand.
GCCGACGAAGAAATCAAAGCAGACATATCCTCGCGCCAGCCTTATCAGGAATGGCTGGATGCCAATAAGCTTAGAATTTCGGATCTGGAAGCACCGGTTCGGGCTTATCACAAGTACGAACCGGCCAAATTGCTTCGGATGCAACAGGCATTCGGCTTCACGTCCGAAGACTTGCGGATGATTCTGGCGCCTATGGTCGAAACGGGTAAAGAGGCTCTTGGCTCAATGGGTATTGATATACCACTGGCAATCCTGTCTGAACAAAGCCAGCACCTGAGCCACTATTTCAAACAACTGTTTGCCCAGGTAACCAACCCACCTATCGACTCAATTCGGGAACGGTCGATCATGTCGCTCATTTCGTTTGTGGGCGCTACCTATAACCTCCTGAGCGAATCGCCCAAACATTGCCGCCAGGTAGAACTGGAACAACCGGTTCTGACAACGCAGGAATTCGATAAACTGCGGTTTATCGACAAGCCAAACTTTCAGGCAAAAACCATCAACTGCCTCTTTACAGCCGATGGCGATGGCAAATCGCTCGAACGCGCCCTTGATCGCATCTGTCGTTATGCCGAAGATGCCATTGAAGACGGTTACTCGATTCTGGTTCTGTCTGACCGGGCCATCGATTCGAGCCACGCTCCTATTCCATCACTGCTTTCGACAGCCGCAGTTCACCACCACCTGATTCGTCAGGGGCTACGCGGAAAAGTAGGCATTGTGGTCGAAGCGGGCGATGTTTGGGAAACCCATCACGTAGCTACGCTCATTGGCTATGGCGCATCAGGGGTGAACCCCTATATGGCATTCGAGACGATTGCCAATATGAAAGAAAAAGGCATGTTGCAGGTTGATTATGACCTCGACAAACTTTATAAGAACTACGTAAAGGCCGTCAATGGCGAATTGCTGAAGATCTTCTCGAAAATGGGAATTTCGACCCTGCAATCGTATCAGGGTGCTATGATTTTCGAGTGTCTGGGGTTGAATCAGGATGTAGTAAGTCGCTATTTCACTGGCACAGTGTCGCGCATTGGCGGTATGGGGCTCAATGAAATTGCGAAAGAAATTCTTGTTCGCCATAGCATTGCCTTCCCCGATACACCAGCGTCGATCTCACGCCTTGAAGTGGGTGGTATTTATCAGTGGAAGCAGCGGGGAGAAAAACACATTTTCAATCCCGACACGATTCACCTTCTTCAGCAGTCGACTCAGAAGAACGATTATTCGATCTTCAAAAAATACTCGAAACTGATCAACGATCAGACGCAGAAAGCCATTACGCTGCGTGGCCTGATGGAGTTCAAAAAAGGCAATCCGATTCCATTGGAAGAAGTAGAACCGATTGAAAGCATTTTCAAACGATTTGCTACGGGTGCCATGTCGTTCGGGTCGATCTCGTGGGAAGCCCATACAACGCTGGCGATTGCCATGAACCGCATTGGCGGCAAGAGCAACTCTGGCGAAGGTGGCGAAGACGAGTTGCGCTACAAGCCCCTGGCTAATGGCGACAGCATGAACTCGGCCATCAAACAGGTTGCTTCGGGCCGTTTTGGTGTAACAAGCTACTACCTGACCAATGCGCAGGAGCTACAAATTAAAATGGCGCAGGGTGCAAAACCCGGTGAAGGCGGTCAGTTGCCAGGCCATAAAGTCGATGATTGGATTGGCCGCACGCGCCACTCTACACCAGGTGTAGGATTGATTTCGCCCCCACCTCACCACGACATTTATTCGATTGAGGATTTGGCTCAGCTAATCTCGGACCTCAAGAATGCCAACCGTCAGGCTCGCATCAGTGTCAAGCTGGTATCAGAAGCAGGGGTTGGTACCATTGCAGCCGGAGTAGCTAAAGCCCATGCCGATCATATCCTGATTTCGGGTCATGATGGCGGTACAGGTGCCTCTCCCCTTTCATCGATCCGCCATGCGGGTCTGCCCTGGGAGCTAGGCCTGGCCGAAGCCCATCAGACACTGGTTCGTAACAAACTACGGGGTCGGGTTACGGTACAGACTGATGGCCAGATGCGCACGGGCCGGGATCTGGCCATTGCGGCCCTGCTCGGTGCCGAAGAATTTGGCGTGGCAACGGCGGCTCTGGTGGCTACCGGCTGTATTATGATGCGTAAATGTCATCTGAATACCTGCCCGGTTGGTGTTGCCACTCAGAATAAAGAACTGCGTGCGCTGTTTACCGGTAAGCCTGAGCATGTGGTGAATATGTTCACGTTCCTGGCAATGGAGCTGCGCGAAATCATGGCCGAACTTGGTTTCCGGACGGTTAATGAGATGATTGGTCAGTCGCAGATGCTCAAACTGCGGAACAATCTGCCGCACTGGAAATACAAGAATATCAATCTGGACGCCCTCCTCTACAAAGAGCCAACTAATCTGGATGTAGCCCTTTATAAACAGGAAGAACAGAATCACTACCTGAACGATGTGCTCGACCGGAAGTTGATCGAGGTTTCCAGACCAGCACTCGAATCGGCCGAAGCGGTTTACGCAGAGTTTACGGTTCAGAATATCGACCGCAGCATTGGTACCATGCTCTCGAACGAAATTTCGAAAGTCTATGGCGGCTCAGGATTACCCGAAAGTACGATTCATATCAAGCTACGGGGCACTGCGGGCCAAAGTTTCGGTGCATTTGCTACCAGTGGCATTAAACTCGAACTGGAAGGTGATGCCAACGACTATTTCGGAAAAGGGCTTTGCGGAGCCCAACTGATCGTTTATCCCGATCGTACGGCTCAGTTCCAGCCAGAAGAAAACAGCATTGTTGGTAACGTATCGTTCTATGGTGCTACTTCGGGCGAAGCGTTCATCCGCGGTATGGCAGGCGAACGTTTCTGCGTACGTAACTCGGGTGCGAAAGTGGTTGTTGAGGGCATAGGCGATCATGGCCTGGAATACATGACGGGTGGCCTGGCCATCATTCTGGGCAAAACGGGTCGCAACTTCGCGGCTGGTATGTCGGGAGGGGTAGCCTACGTGTATGATCAGGACGGCACCTTTGCCTCGAAGGTAAACAGGGAAATGGTTACGCTGGATGGGCTCACCAACGAAGACGAATCGATCATTCGGGAGTATGTCGAGAAGCATTTCCAATACACAACCAGCAACGTAGCGCTGGCATTGATTCAGGACTGGGATGTGCAGATTGGTCGGTTTGTGAAGGTAATGCCAAGTGACTTCCGTCAGGCACTGGCCGATCGGGGTATCTCGCTGGCCGAGCAGATTCGGGACAAGAGCGTTGTTTATCAGAACATTGTAGTGGATGTGACGCAGGGGTAATTGCAAAGTAATATGGGAAAGCCTACCGGATTTTTAGAATTTGCGCGTGAGTTGCCTAAAAAGCGCGACCCGCAGGAACGAATTCACGATTATAAAGAAATAGAAATGCCGTTTTCGGAGCAGGACTCGCAACGGCAGGCCGCGCGGTGTATGGACTGCGGCACTCCATTTTGCCACAGTGGCTGTCCGCTGGGAAATATTATTCCTGAGTTCAACGACGCGGTATATGAGCAAAACTGGGCATATGCCTATGAAATCTTAAGCTCAACAAACAACTTCCCGGAGTTTACCGGACGTATTTGCCCGGCCCCCTGCGAAGCATCCTGCGTATTGGGAATTAACAAACCTCCAGTTGCTATTGAGTTTATTGAGAAATCGATAGCCGAAGCCGCTTTTGAGCGTGGCCATGTTATTCCAAAACCACCGAAGGTACGGACCGGAAAACGCGTAGCCGTTGTGGGTTCGGGACCAGCGGGTTTGGCAGCAGCCGCTCAGTTAAATAAAGCAGGGCATGTTGTGACCGTATTTGAACGCGCCGACCAGATTGGCGGATTACTTCGATACGGTATCCCTGATTTCAAGCTGGAAAAATGGACTATCGATCGTCGGCTGGCCGTTATGGAAGCCGAAGGAATTACGTTCAGAACCAGTGTAAATGTTGGCGTAGATATTACGGCTAAAGATTTATTGGACCAGTTCGATCTGGTAATGCTCACGGGCGGTTCAACCGTTCCGCGCGATCTGCCCATTCCGGGTCGTGACCTAAAAGGCGTTTATCCGGCGATGGAGTTTCTGAGCCAGCAGAACAAGCGTATTGCTAACAAACCCGTTCAGGTCGACCATCGTGGTGTGCCGTATGGCGATGGCGAGCTTTGGGCTACCGACAAAAATGTGATCGTTATTGGTGGTGGCGATACTGGTTCTGACTGTGTTGGCACCTCAAATCGTCATGGAGCTGCCAGCGTTACTCAAATTGAGCTAATGCCAATGCCACCCAAAGATCGGGCCGCCAGTACACCCTGGCCAAACTGGCCGATGATGCTCCGGACCAGCACTTCGCATGAAGAGGGTTGTGAGCGGTATTGGTCAATCAATACCAAAGCTTTTATTGGCGACGACAACGGTAATCTGAAAGCGCTGCGAATTGTTGATCTGGAATGGAAAAACGAGAATGGCCGGATGCAAATGGTTGAAGTGCCCAACTCCGAGCGCGATATGCCTTGCGAACTGGCACTGCTTGCCGCTGGCTTCCTGCACCCTCAGCATAATGGCTTACTCGATGACCTTGGTGTTGAGTATGACGAACGGGGCAATGTGAAAGCCGTTAACTACCAAACAACAGCTAACCCCAACGTATTTGCTGCCGGGGATATGCGCCGGGGACAGTCGCTGGTAGTTTGGGCCATCTCGGAAGGTCGCGAGGCTGCCCGTGCAGCAGATAGTTACCTGATGGGCGAAAGTGTGCTGGAAGGTAAAGCGGTTTCAGTACTGGCCGAAGTTTAGAATCTAATTAGATCATATACCCAAAAAGGAGACCAATTGGTCTCCTTTTTGGGTATTACAACTTTTAATACCCTGAGCACAGGGCAATGGCGATGTTTATTTCTCGGCGATAACCTCAATCTCCACCAGAATATTGTCATTTACGATTTTGGGGATGCTCTTGATTGAAGCAATGCCAGGAGCACCCTGTGTAAAATACGTAGCACTAACACCATTGAGCTGCTGAGCCATTGCCGAATTAACCTCACTCGTCTGGCCTTTAATGTGGTACGTTACCTGCTTCACATTACGTAACGTAAGGCCAACGGTTCCGAGAGCCGTTTTCAGATTTTCAAATACCTGCTGTGTTTGGGTAGTTAAGTCTGCTCCTACAATATCTCCGTTATCATTTAGCGGACGCTGATTACTAACATACACCTCCCGACCAGGGCCAGCCGTTTCGACCTTGTAGAGATAGCCCGTTGGTTGCTTTTGAGAAGTTTGAGCTAGTGCCCCCGTAAAGGCAAATACGCTCATGAGCATGGTTAAACAATGTTTCATAACAGACTAGCTGGTTATAACGTAACAGATTCTTCTTTTTCGTCAAAGAACAGGTAATTCAGAAAATCGCAGTAGGGTTTTATGATTCGACACCCACGTACTAGTTCATCGGCAAAGTTTGGCTTCAATACATCCTTATCTGTATACCGATGCACAAAGAAAAGTTCTTTCCGGCGGAGCAAATCAATTTCTGGATGATCGGCAGGGTACCCTTTCGGCATTACCTTCAACGTTTCGCCATGAATTTCAGGAAAATACGCCCTAAACTCGTCGGCTTCGATGATGTTTTTTAACTCCTCCACATTATAATCTACTTCCTGACGAAATTTTGCCAGATTGGTCGGTGTCGGCTGCCACATACCAGCCCCCAGAAACGACTGATTGCCGGGCTGAATCTGAACATAATAATCAATTCGGCCCGAATGGCGCCCACCTGGCCCAATAGCGAATGCCAGGTTAGATTTATACGGCGCCTTGTCTTTAGAAAACCGGATGTCGCGGTTAATCCGAAAGATGCAATCTTTTACGGCTGTGTTTGCCAGTGGTTCAAAAGGACTTAGCCCCGCCAACACGCGTTCGACCACACCACACAGCTCATTTTTAGCACCATCGTACCGGCTGCGGTTTGCCTGAAACCATTCACGATTGTTGTTCTGAACCAGATCGCGCAGAAAATCAAAGGTCTGCGCTGTAAAGACAGCTTTGGATGTCGGTTTTGTTGTCATAACTAACCAAAGATAGACAATTGCGAAATTCTTTCAGTTTTCCAATGCCTGTTTTTCGGTTAATTTATACAATTGCCTGCGCTATTAATCCGCCTGTATCGACTCTTTAACTTCCTTCGCAGGGCACACAGAAAATTCTGTATATTTTCAATAAAAAAATGTAAAATTTAATTAAACTTTATTACAACTATCTGGATATCAGCTTGCATTTCATTTACTCTCACCGTAAATTCGGTTGAATTTCACTAAACCACTTACAGCTATGAATATGTTACACCGCATCGAGCACTGGGGCGACACACATCACCCCGCCTGGACCGATGCACTTCGGATTATGCTGGGGATTATTCTGTTTCTGAAAGGAATCAGTTTTATTAGTGACACAACGTATCTTTCTCAACTGGTAGGCGGTACTCATTTCGACCTGTGGTCGGTTATGATTGTCCACTACGTTGCCTTTGCGCACCTAATGGGTGGTTTTCTGATTGCTATTGGCTGCCTGACCCGTTTGATGATCATTCTGCAACTTCCCATTCTGGTTGGCGCAGTTTTCTTCGTTAATATTCGTCAGGGTTTTTCGCCCTTAAACTCCGAACTCTGGCTGTCGCTGGTTGTGCTGGCCTTGCTGTTAGCCTTTCTGGTATTAGGGTCTGGACGCTTTTCAATGGACGAGTATATGAAACAAAATGCTCGTTGATGGGTTAGTTTGCTAACACTCAACAAGCAACGTTATGGCAGACAAAACTCTTGAAAAAGTCGAAAAAGAGTACCAGGATCAACGCATAACTGGTAATCAGAACAATGGTACAAACCACGGCGAAAAAGGAAACGGACGGAGTTCGGTTTCGCACAAAAGCGCCAAACATTCTAAAGGCAACCACAGCGCTGGTCACCCCAACCAGGGAAATAAAGGGGGGCATAGTAACTGAATCTGACGTGCACCGGCAGCCCGCCGGTGCACGTCAGAAAATATACCGAATCTCGCACCACGGAATTTCGTCCCGCATGATTCGCTCGAATACGGCAATCATTTTACTCTTTAGCTGATGATCGTAGCGAATATTCCAACCTCCGTATTGGCTCACCTTATTTTCCTGAATTTCGGGCACCCATAATAATTCTTCGGCCTTCGGATTAATAGCCAGGTTGGCCTGGTGCTGCCATTGGTTATGCGTCAGAAAAATCACTTCACATTTAAGCTGAGCCTTCACTTCAGGCCGCAGAGCCGCATTAAGTTGCCGAAATAACTCACGATAGTCGTTTCGCCACTCTTTTCCGCCATAAACAATAACAGGCGAAAAATTCACATGAACTTCGTAGCCAGCCTCATAAAAGTCGTTAATGGCCGCAATTCGCTTCTCGATGCTATCGGTTCGAACATCAACTAATTTGCTGACCTGAGCGGGCATTAGGCTGAACCGGACGCGGACTTTTCGCTGCGGATCGAAATCAAGCATAGCCCGGTTCACAAACTTGGTAGCAAAGGTCGCTTTGGCGCGTGGGTGATCCCGAAAAAACGTCAGCACCTGTTTCACGCCATCCGACAGATCATAATCGACCGCGATGTCGGAATTACAGCCAATATCGTAGGTATAAAAAACCGAATCGGTCTGATTAGCAGCTTTGGGCCAAACCTGGCTCATTATGTGCTGATCGACCGTGGTCATTATTTCGCCGACGTTTGTAAACAGCGTGATCGGATTTACTTTCTTGTGGCGGTCGACATAGCAGTACGCACAGGCACCAAAGCAGCCGTTGGCTAAGCTCGGTGCTATAAAATCAGAACTTCGACCACTCCATTTAATGTCCTGCGTTTTGAGCTTGCCCAACACCAACACATCCGACTTCACTTTGAAATGGTTCAAACCGAGTTCGGGCAGGCGGTTATGCTGTTTGACCTGTAGTGTTTCAGCCTCCGGAAATCTGGCTACCACAGCCTTTCCCAAATCATTGAGCGCATCGGCCGTATAGAGGATTGTAGTCGGATTGAAATCGGGCATAAAAGTACGTTGAGATGGCTATTAAGTAACAGTTGCACAAGCCATATAGTTCGTCAGCATCACTACATAACACACTGATTTACAGAGTAAAAAAACTAAAAAACAACCCAACCTTAATGCTTTTGGGTATATTTCCCCGATTTGCACGAAGTTGAATCCAAGTTGAACAACTTTGAATCGGTTCTGTATGAAATCGTTCACAGTTTTACATCACTTCTTTGTAAACGTACAGTCATTTTTCTACAATCATGATCGCTAAACTACTTACTCTTTTCAGTCTGGCCAGCCCTTTCTGCCTTGCTCAAACTACGGCTCCCTTTGACTCTCTACACTGGGAAATGGCTGGTAAGGTATCGCCCGAAACCTATCAGAGCAAAGCCGGCATCCTGCTAACAGACGGGTTCCTCTATTTGAAAGACAACACGTTTGTGGATGGTGTTATTGAGTTCGATATGACCCTGTCGAAGAATCGTTATTTTCCAGGAGTTGGTTTCAGATTACAGGACAAAGAAAACTATGAGCACATCTATCTACGGCCTCATCAGTTAGGTAATCCCGACGCAATCCAATACACGCCAGTTTTCAACGCCCAGTCTGCCTGGCAACTCTATTATGGCGATGGCTATTCGACGGCACTAACCTACCCACTTAACGAATGGGTTCACATTAAGCTGGCCGTTCGGGGCACACAGGCGGAAGTATATGTTGGTAACCCGGCTAAACCTGCGCTGGTAATCCAGCGGTTAAAACGCGGTGTAAAAGCCGGACGTATCAGTCTGGAAAATGAAGCGTCTGCCCCTACCCGATTCGCCAATTTTCAATACACAAAAACCGATAATCCGACCTTGCAGGGGCCATTTAAACCAGAAGGATCGCCTAGACCCGGCACAATAATGCATTGGCAGATTTCGAATACGTTCGATGAAAAGAAGCTCGAAAATGCAGTTTCTCTGCCGTCTGGCCTGGTTAGTCAAATGACCTGGCAAACACTAGCAGCCGAGCCAACAGGAGTTGTCAATGTATCGTCGATCAGTAAGCTGAGCGAAACCAGTAATACGGTGTTTGCCAAACTGATTATACAGTCTGATCAGGATCAGGTAAAAAGATTCCAGTTCGGCTTTAGCGACCGGGCTAAGGTTTATTGCAACGACCGACTACTCTATGCGGGGCACGATGAATTTATGTCGCGGGATTACCGGTTTCTGGGCACTATTGGCTACTTCGATGCCATATACCTCAACTTAAAGAAAGGTAAGAATGAACTCTGGCTCGCCATTTCCGAAAACTTTGGAGGCTGGGGCCTCCAGGGAATTATTGCCGATCAGAGCGGGTTAACGCTCACTCCGTAGATTGGTCATTAGTCATTGGCTATTAGATAGTTACCAATGACTAATGACCACTAACCAATTACGCTTCGTGATGCTTGCCGTCTTGTCCGTTTCCATTGGCAGGTAGAGGTTGCGGAGCATGTTCGGCTGATGGTTCCGACTGTTTGTTTTTCTCGGCGTTCTTTCTCAGTTTTTCAAGACCTTTCTTGCCATAGGCAATGCGGGTAATGCCTACATAGAGCACCGGTACAACAAAAATAGCCAGCGACGTGGCAGCCAGCATACCGCCCAACACCGTTCGGCCAATGGTAGCCCTGGCCACACCACCCGCCCCACTGGCTATAGCCAGCGGAAATACGCCCAGAATAAAGGCGAGCGAGGTCATCAGAATAGGACGTAACCGCAACCGAACGGCTTCGATAGTCGATGCAATCAGTTCTTCGCCCCGGTCGACACGCTCCTTGGCAAATTCGACGATCAGAATAGCGTTTTTGGCAGCCAGACCAATAAGCGTAATCAGACCAATTTGGGCATATACGTTATTGCTCAGATACGGAAATAACATCAGAGCCAGAATGGCACCGAATGCGCCAATAGGCACCGATAACAGAACCGAAAATGGCACCGACCAGCTTTCGTATAAAGCGGCCAGAAACAGGAATACGAACCCAACTGATAGCATAAAAATATAGACGGAGCTATTGCCAGCATTGATTTCTTCCCGGCTCAACCCACCAAAATCGTACGAATAACCCGCCGGAAGTACTTTGGCCGCCACATCGCGCAACACATCATTTACCTGACTACTGCTGTAGCCCTCTTTGGCAGCACCGTTCAACTCCACCGAACGGAATAGGTTGAAGTGCGAAATCAGTGGTGCATTTTCGATTACGCTGGTGGTCATTACGGCACTGATTGGTACCAACTGACCAGCCTGATTACGGACATAATATTGTCCCAGCTTCGAAATATCGTCGCGATACATGGTATCGGCCTGCGCCACTACCCGGAATTTCCGCCCATAAATGATGAAGTCGTTGACATACTGACTACCCAGTAGCGTTTGCATAGTCCGGTAAACATTGCTGACCGATATGCCCAGCTTTTTACATTTTTCCCGATCTACATTGACCCGATAAGCTGGCGTTTTCGCGGTGAAGTAGGTAAAAGCCCGACCAATCTCAGGGCGTTTGTTCAGTTCGGCCAGGAAGTTCTGAACCACATTATCGAATGCCCGAACGTCGTCGTTGCTTTCGCGCTGCTGAATTTCAAATGTAAAGCCTGACGACTGCCCAAGGCCCGGAATGGCCGGTGGCTGCAACACCTGCGGACGTGCGTCGTTCAATCCCGCCAAAGCCCGCTGGAGCTTACCAACCAGCGAATCGGCCTGCATATTCCGTGCTTTCCGATCTTCCCAGGGTTTTAACTGCATAAACACCGTACCACTGTTCGATTTAGATGCGAATGTAACGGCATTCAATCCACCCAATGCAGCAAAATGCGCTACATAAGGTTGCTGTTTCAGAATGCTCATGACTTTATTCAATACCTCCAGACTCCGCGTTGTGGAAGCTGCTTCCGGAATCTCGTAGGTAACAATCAGCCGACCTTCGTCTTCGGTTGGAATAAAACCGGTTGGTTTAGCCCTAAACATTAAGGCTGTTCCTACATACAATACAATCAATCCAACAATTACCAAAGGTGTTGCTTTAATCAGGCGCTTTACGGCATTTGAATACCTGTTTGTAACACGTTCGAACCAGTTATTAAACTTATAGAAGAACTTGTTCAGGCCAGTTGCTTTTTCGTCGATGTGCATTGGCCGTAGCAGCATCGTACACAAAGCGGGGGTCAGTGACAAGGCTACGAATGCCGAAATCAGTACTGATACGGCAATGGTTATGGCAAACTGCTGGTACAAACGGCCCACAATACCCGGTATAAACCCTACAGGAACGAACACGGCTGCCAGAATCAGGGCAATAGCAATTACCGGTGCCGAAATTTCGCGCATGGCTTCGCGGGTGGCATCTTTCGGCGACATTCCCTTATCGATATTCACCTGTACCGCTTCTACCACCACAATGGCATCATCGACCACAATACCAATGGCCAATACAAACGCAAACAGGGTTAGGGTATTTACCGTAAAACCAAGTGGCACAAACAGCGCAAACGTTCCAATGATCGAAACCGGGATTGCCAGCAAGGTAATGAGCGTAGCCCGCCAGCTTTGCAGGAATAAAAACACTACCAACACGACAAGGCCAAGTGCTTCGAGCAACGTTTCGACTACCTCAGAAATAGACACCTGAATTACGGATACCGACTCAAACGGAACCACATATTCAACATCCTTCGGAAATGTCTTTTTGAGAGTTTCCATGGCGGCATAAACCCCCTTTGCCGTCTCAATTGCATTACTACCCGGAAGCTGATAAACAAGCAGATAGGAAGCTCGTTTACCATCAACGAACGAGTTGCTCGCATACGAGAATTTACCCAACTGTACTCGCGCCACATCTTTCAGATAAACCAGCGCTCCACGCGACGGGTCGCTACGGACAATGATGTTGTTGAACTCGTTTTCCTTGCTGAGCCGACTATTCGTAAATACCGTATACTCAAACGCCTGCGAACCAGGTTGTGGCGGTGCGCCTACCGAACCACCAGCAACCTGAAGGTTCTGCTCCTGCAAAGCGGCAACTACATCGTCGGGCGTTAAACCCAACTGCGCCAATCGGTCGGGTTTGAGCCAGATCCGCATACTAAAATCATCGGCCCGGCTGAAAATATCGCCCACACCCGGCACCCGCAGTAAGGCATCGCGGATATAAATATTGGTGTAGTTATCCAGAAACGAAACATTATGGGTGCCATTGGGCGAGAACATGGCCACCAGCATAAACAGCGACGGATTTCGTTTTCGAACGACGACCCCTAATCGGGTAACTTCCTCAGGTAATTGAGGTTGCGCAATTCCAACCCGGTTCTGTACATCGAGTGCGGCAATATTTACATCGGTGCCAATGTTGAATGTCACGTTCATCGTCATTCGCCCGTCGTTGGTTGCGTTGGTTTGTACATAGCTCATCCCCGGTGTGCCGTTCACCTGGGTTTCAATTGGCGTGGCCACCGTTTGTTCTACGGTCTGCGCATCGGCACCCGTGTAGGTACCTGTTACCTGCACAACAGGGGGTGTAATATCGGGATATTGGCTAACCGGCAAACTCAGCAGAGCGAGTATCCCCAGGGCAACAATTACAATAGAGATAACAATTGCCGTTACTGGTCGTTTGATGAATGTTTCTGCAAACACGTCTTTTTCGAATTATGAATGACGAATGATGAAGTATGAATGTCTAGCTTATGCTGGTTTTGTTCATTCATACTTCATCATTCATAATTTATCACTAACTTTCACCTTCGCGCCTTCACGAACTTTCTGCGTGCCTTCGGTAACGATTGTTTCGCCTTCGTCGAGCCCATTTCGAACCACTACCTTCTCGTTGATTCGGGGCCCAAGTGTCACTTTTCTCTGCGTTGCCTTGCTGCTATCGCCAACGGCCCAAACAAAATACTCGCTCATCTGTTCGGTTACCGCTTTATAGGGAATTAGTAGCTCAGGTTTACCCGTACTATTTTTTACCCGAACATTGGCGGCCAGCCCCGCTTTAAGCTGCTTTTGAGGATTTGGAAAGGCAATCCTTACCCGCAGTGTTCCGGTTTGGGGGTCAACGGCCCGGTCGATAATCTGAACCGAACCCGGATATGGATACTTCCCGCCACTGGGCAGCATCAGAATAAATGTCGAATCGCGAACCGCCGATTTGTCGCCCTGAAGCTGTATAAACCGCGAAATTTCCGATTCGTCAACCTGAATATCAGCCGCAATCGGATCGTCGGACGATATGGTATTGAGTGGTGTAGAACCCGGAGCCACAGCAGCGCCCAAACGCACCTGCGAAATACCGATGGTGCCATCCATTGGCGCATAAATGGTCGTATATTTCAGATTCGTAGCTACCTGCTGAATGCTGGCTTCGGCAGCGGCTACCTGCATTTTTGCGGCTTCCAGGGTAGCATTGGCATTGTCGACCAATTGTTTGGCTACAGCATCCTGCTGGGCCAGTGTGTTGTAGCGGTCGGCATCTTTCTGCGCCCGGTTCAGATTGGCTTTCTGTACGTTCAGATTGGCCACGGCCTGGTCATAACTAGCCCGATACTGTTGCGGATCGATGGTATACAGTTTCTGACCTTTCCGCACCCGCTGGCCATCCTGAAAGAAGATTCCGGTTATATTGCCAGCTACCTGCGGCTGTATTTCAACCTCTCGCAACGCCGTTACAGTTGCAGGGAATTCGTCATAATACGTGGCGCTGCCACGGGTCACTTTCACGACCGAAACAGCCGTTGGCGGAGGTGGCCCCTGCTGTTGTGCATTCTTGTTGCCTCCGCAGGAAGCCAGCACAACGCCCGCAGCCAGACAAAGTATATACGGATAAAATTTCATAGAAGTAGCGACCTGAGACTGATTACGAAACATCTCCATCAGAGACAAAGTGGTTGTTAGTTTTGGGGGATTTTACTGCGTTGTCGGAACGGCCAATTATTCAGCAAACCGAATGGCACCCAGCGACTGCTGAACGTCCAGTTTACTGATCAGGACCTGATATAAAGCGTTAAACACATTCAGCCGGGCCGTACGAAGGTCAGCCTCGGCAATGGTTACATCCAGATAGGTTTTTATGCCCGACCGATATTGCAGATTGATGACCCGATATACATCTTCGGCCAGTTGCTGGTTTTCGAGCAGAGCCCTGTAGTTAGCCAGATTGCCTTTATACGTTGCCAGGGCCTGTGCATACTCAGCATCGACGGCACTGGTCAAAGCCGCCAGGTCCCAGTCCAGACGCTGTACCTGCAACTCTGAAATTTTCAATTGCTGAATTCGTCGGCCCCCTTGAAAAATGGGTAAGGCCACGGCCAAACCAATAGCAGAGTTAGGAAACGTCTGTGCATAAAGCTGCGAGAATGCATTGTTCTGATAGAGCAGGTTATAGGTTCCATATGCCGATACGGTTGGCAGATAGGCCCATCGGTTATAACGCACACTGGCATTGAGCAACCGCCCCTGCGTCTGCAAAAGCTGATACTCGATCCGATTCTGTGGATTTACGAGTTGCAGCGTGTCAAGCGCTACTTCACTGGTTAGCTGCAATGTATCGTAGGCAACTGTAAGCTGCGCATTGGGCGGATAGCCCATCAACTGTTTCAGCGTCTGGTATTTCGATCCAATCAGATCGCGGTACTGCTTCCGCTGGGCCACTGAATTGTTCAGCGCAATTTTAGCCCGCTGCGGATCAGTTCGATCAACAATGCCGCTCTGGTATTGATTGGTAGCATCCTGCAAACTGCGTTGCAGCCGTGCGATATCCTCACTCAGAATATCGACCTGGCGCTGGGTCAGAATCAGATCATAAAATGCCTTGCTGACATTCACCACCACGTTAATTTTGTTGTTCGTTGTGGTCTGAGCCGCCTGTAATCGATAGGCGTCGGCCGTCTGGCTGGCCAGCAACAAATCCCGGTTAAACACACTCTGATTCAGTGAAAACGAAACCGTAGACGTGTTTTTTGCGCCCAGTGTTGTCGGAATACGTTCGCCAGAAGCATTCGGGATAAGTGTAACGGGTAGTTTCAGATTGTGTACTAAATTATACCCGGCAGCAATCTGCGGATACCAGGCAGCCAGCGAACTCTGAACCGTACGTTCAGCCACTTCCTGATCAATAAGTGACTGACGAATAAGGGGTTGATGACTGAGTGCATACCGTATACAATCGTCCAGATACGCTTGTTTTGCCAGAGAGTCGGTGTTTTTCTGGGCAAAAGCTCCACCAGGGAGCCAGGCCCCTACCAAAAAGAGAAAGCCAATAAAACCTTTTTTCATAACCTCGCGAAGGGCACCACAACCGCTCCAATAAATAGTCAACGGCGTGTACTATCTACAACTGTATTCGTACATCGTTTTGTTCGTTTATACTCTAAAATATGAGATAGCTTTCGTCTATAAAGCTACTATTCGCTTGTCAAACCCATTCAATCCCCGTAATTTCGGGACCTTATCAGTACAACAATTGACATGACGGAAGCACCAAAAGATTCTTCTGAAAAGAGTCTGAATTTCATTGAACAGTTTGTAGAAGAAGATATTGCTGCCGGTAAAAACGGGGGACGTGTTCACACGCGCTTTCCGCCCGAACCTAACGGCTATCTGCATATTGGCCACGCTAAATCAATTTGTTTAAATTTTGGCCTGGCCGATAAATATTCAGGACAAACCAACCTCCGTTTCGACGATACGAACCCCGTTACGGAAGATACCGAGTATGTTGATTCGATCAAGAACGACGTACGCTGGCTGGGTTTTGAGTGGGAAAACGAGTTTTATGCATCTGATTATTTCGATCAGCTTTATGAATTTGCCGAAACGCTGATTCGTAAAGGACTGGCTTATGTCGACGATTCGTCGTCGGAAGAAATTGCGGCTCAGAAAGGTACGCCTACCGAACCGGGCCGGATGAGCCAATACCGCGATCGGAGCGTTGACGAAAACCTCGATCTGTTTCGCCGGATGAAAGCCGGTGACTATCCCGATGGAGCCAAAGTGCTGCGGGCCAAGGTCGATATGGCTTCACCAAACATGCAGCTTCGCGACCCAATTATTTATCGAATCAAACACGCGCATCACCACCGCACCGGCGACAAATGGTGCATCTATCCCATGTACGACTTTGCACATGGGCAATCGGATGCCATCGAGCACATTACGCACTCGCTCTGTACGCTGGAGTTTGAGGTTCACCGTCCGCTATACGACTGGTTTATTGACCAACTGGAGCTGTTTCCATCGCGTCAAATCGAATTTGCGCGGCTGAATCTGACCTATACGGTCATGAGTAAGCGGAAACTCAAACAACTGGTTGCCGAAGGACACGTAAGCGGCTGGGACGATCCGCGTATGCCAACCATTGCGGGCATTCGTCGGCGGGGCTATACACCGGCCAGCATTCGCGAATTTGCCGATCGGATCGGTATTGCCAAGCGCGACAACCTGATCGACGTAGGGCTGCTGGAATTCTGTATCCGTGAGGAACTGAACAAGACAACGCCCCGCGTGATGGCCATTCTCGACGAAAAACCACTGAAACTGGTTATTACGAACTACGAAGCTGGCCGGGAAGAGATCATGCATATCGAAAACAACCCTGAAGACCCTGGTGCGGGCGAACGCGAAGTACCATTTAGTCGGGAAGTGTACATCGAGCGCGACGATTTCATGGAAAACCCGCCGAAGAAATTCTTCCGGTTATTTCCGGGTGGAATGGTTCGCCTGAAAGGAGCTTATATTATCAAATGCGATGAAGTGGTGAAAGACGACGCGGGCGAAATCACCGAACTGCACTGTTCATACATTCCCGAAAGCCGGAGCGGTTCCGACACATCGGGCATCAGTGTGAAAGGTACGATTCACTGGGTATCGGTTCCTCATGCGGTAGAGGCCGAAGTTCGGCTCTACGACCGGCTGTTTTCGGTCGAGAATCCGGCTGCCGACGAGCGTGAATTCCGCGAATTGCTGAATCCAAAATCGCTGGAAGTGGTACGGGCTTTTGCCGAACCCGCCCTGGTTGAAGCTGCCCATTCGGGTGCCGTTCGCAATTTCCAGTTCATGCGGAAAGGCTACTTCGTACTCGATCAGGACTCAACACCCGACAAACCGGTTTTCAACCGTACCGTTACGCTCAAAGATAGCTGGGCCAAAGAGGTGAAGAAAGGGTAGTATAGCGTATTGACTAGTTAGAGAAGGTAATTAGTTGTGTATAAAATAATAGGCACGGCTAATTACCTTTTACATAAAATTATACAATAATGGCTATTAATAATTTATTAGATACTAATACAGTAAGTTTTAGCGATATTATTGGTAACGGAAAGATATATCAGGTCCCTGTTTATCAGCGGAATTATTCGTGGAAAGAAGATAATTGGGAAGACTTATGGAATGACATTGTATCACTTTCCGAACCTGAGTCAGTGCACTATATGGGTTCCATTGTTCTACAGAATCAAGGCGAAAAAAAATACACAATTATCGATGGCCAGCAGCGATTAGTAACACTAAGCATCATTGTTTTTGCAGTGATCAAGTTAATTCAGGAGCTAGCCGATAAGCATATAGACGAAGCTGCCAATAGGGAGAGAATTAGTTTACTCAGTAGCAAATTTCTTGAAGATAAAGATCCAGCTTCATTAACCTATTCATCAAAATTATCGTTAAACGAAAATAATAATAGCTTTTACCAATCTCATTTGATGGTATTCAGACCTCCAATTAATGAACGAACATTACGGGATTCTGATAAATTACTATGGAAAGCCTATAATTTTTTCGTAAATACGTTACAGAAGCATTTCAAAAGTAATTTTGATGGAGAAAAAATAGCAACGTTCCTAAATAAAATTATAGCAGAACGTTTAATGTTCATACAAATAGTTGTAGAGAACGAAGTTAGCGCCTATACAGTTTTTGAGACTTTAAATTCAAGGGGAGTAGATCTAACGGTTACGGATTTACTTAAAAATTATTTATTTTCCGTTTCTACCAGAAATGATTTAGTTCACGTTAAAGAAAAATGGCAAAGGATTGTCGATGCAGTAGGGCTGGATACATTCCCAGCTTTTTTGCGTCATTACTGGATTTCTAAATACAAACTAATACGACAGGAATATTTATTTAGAGCCGTCAAAGAAATCACCAAAACATCCATAGATGTTATTAATCTTTTGGATGAACTAGAAAAAAATGCTCAATTGTATAATGCGTTGACTAATTCATCAGATCCCTTTTGGATCGGATTAAGGGAAGCCAGAAAGGCAATAAAAGAGCTTGAATTATTTAAAGAAAGACAGGCATTGCCATTATTATTAGCTGTTTACAATAATCTTAGTCAGGAAGAATTTATTAAAACACTTCGTATTGTTAGTATTATTACATTTAGATATACGGTGGTGAGCGGATTAAATACTAACCCCAAAGAGCAATATTATAGCCAAACAGCGATCAAAGTAAGCCGTGGAGAGTGCCAAAATTCATATAGTATAGCTCAGGAATTTCGGCCATTATATGTTAGCGATTTAGATTTTAAAAATGACTTTTCGACCCTTTCAGTCAAAACAAAAGGTAAAAACAGAAAACTCGCGAGATATATTTTATTTAAAATTGAAAATCAATTAAGCGGAGCCGACAGAGATTACGAAGACGATCCGGCAACAATCGAACATATTCTGCCAGAGAATTCAGACCTGGACTGGCTGGTAGATTTTCCTCCAGCGATTCAGGAAAACTATATATATCGAATTGGGAATGACACCCTGTTAGAGGAAGATAAAAACCGGGATTGTGGTACAAAGTCGTTCACAGAAAAGAAAAGGGTATACCAAACCAGTCAATATACAATGTCAAGAACTATTACGGCTAATGAATGGACGCCTAATACAGTAGATATAAGACAAGGGCGGTTAGCCGATACGGCAACCGCTGTTTGGCGTTTAACCCAGCTCGACTAAACTAGCTATGTCCACCATCCATAAATCCCAGAATTTCAACGACATTCCTGCCTACGACAAGGAATACTGGTGGTCTAAAACACCTCAGGAACGACTGGCGGCCGCTCTGAAGTTAATTCGACGGGCTAAGGCAATTTATTATGCAAACCCAGCGAATGCATCGTTAGGCAATGGAGGACAAGTACTTAAATCTAACCGCCCAATTAAGCATCGAAAACTACCGATGTTAGAGCCCTAACCTCTAACCTTCCTTACTGCCCACACTCCGCGCTTCCTTTGCAGTCAAGCACTACAAAAAGCTCGGAGCGGATTCGCCAGCCAGCATCCGTTTTGCGCCACATGGCCAGATAAACACCCGTTAGGGTTTGAATACCGTCCGCTCGTTTGAAGCGTCCTGTCCAATGACCGTGTTCTGCAGCTAAAGGTGCCGATGAGCTGAGCTGAATGCGATCAGTGCTACGCACATAACCCAGAAAGTTCGGATCGTTAAATTGGGGAGCAACCGAGGCCAGCACCGAATCGCGGCCCGACACATGCGAACCACTCCCCCGCGTTACTTCTATTTCGGGAAGCATCGTTTGCCCAAACGCGGTCAGATTACGTTCCTGAATCGCCCGGTTCGATTGCGCCCGCAGCGTCCGAATAGCCGCTTCGTCGGTCGATTTGGGCGTTGGCTGAGCAAACAGCGCATAGGGTGCCAGCAGCACGTTCAAGAGCAAAGCAATTCGTAACAACATATCCGAATTAGTTTAGCCGATAAACCGGGTAACGGTTATGCGTTTTCTCGTAATAAGGCGTCTGTCGGTAAATGAAATTCAGTTGGGCATCGGCACTTTCGGCAAAGGCCTTATCGCTGGCCCGTTTTTCTTCCAGTTGTTTCCGCAACGCCGGGTTCGTTTTCACTAATTCGGCCGCTGTGTCTTCGAAAATATAATCGGCGAAATATTCTTTCTGATCGAGAATACTATCGAAGAAATTCCAGGCAAAAAATGAGTCGATTGCCTGCGGTTCCAGCGTTTCAACAATGTATCGGTTCGTTGGCTGATCGGTTCTGACCACGTAATCGCCTTTGTAGAACTGGATTTTCTGTGATTCGGTCCTCAGCTTTACGCCCGTATGAATATAATGCCCTTCATACGGACGTTGTGGGCTTTTATAATCCGTTATGTAATAAGCCGATACCGTCATTAGCGTATCGCGTGTAAGCATTTGTAGTTTCACGCCGTTGCGCTTCAGTTCGGCAATAACCTCTGGCCAGGCTTGTGGAATCACATAAGCGCGGGGTTTATCGATCTGCCCATCGACTACAAACGTGTTCCGATAGGCGATGCGCTTCGTAAAGGGTTTTGTCCGGTCGTAATAAAGCCGTTTCAGGCCCGACACATCGCTGGGTCTGTAAGCAGCTTCGTAGCCCAGAAACGTCACCGAATCGACCTGATTCCGGTCGAGTTTATAGTTAAGCGCAAAGGTCGTTTGATCAGCAACAGCCTTGTTGGCTCGTTTCTGGTTGGCCAGAATCGTTTGCGCATCGCGTTCACACAACCGCAAAACAGCCTCATCGAACGCATACGTAGCCTTTACACGCGCTGGATACGGTTTCCACATGTGCGTTTCCAGCGTAAAGCCAAAACAATTGAACAGCGTTGCATAACCCGTCGAATAGCGGGGTGAATCGTTGTAGCCAAACAGGCCGCTTTCGGGTGTATCGCCCATGTGGTTCACATAAGGCGCGGGCGGAAAACCGTTGCTCTGCAATACGTTATCCAACGCGGGCTGAAACGTTTGGGTCATATAGCCCGACACCATGGGATGCAGTTTATCTTTCTGGGTCGAAAAATAGGTCAGCACGTGCTGATAATCGGCGCCATCGCTGGTATGATTATCAATGAAAACCTGTGGTTTCAGCGATTGATACATCATTTGAAAAGCCCGCGTATTTTCGGCCTCGGCCTTAATAAAATCGCGATTCAGGTTCAAATTTCGTGCATTTCCACGAAACCCATACGACTCCGGTCCATTCTGATTTACCCGCGACACGCCCCGATTCAGGCTCCCCCCTACATTATAAACAGGCACTATAGCCAGCAGTACGTTTTTAGGTAATTTATTCGCTTTCAGCAGATCGCGGGCCATCATCATACAGGCATCGATGCCTTCAGGCTCGCCCGGATGGATGCCATTGTTGATCAATAATGTAAGCCGGTCCGGTCGTGATGTAAATTGTTTGTCGGCAGCCAGCAAAAACAGATGCAACGGTTTACCCACATCGGTCTTTCCGATCTCGATCAGCTTTGCCTGTTCATACTGTTTATCAAGTTGCTGATACCAGCTAATTATTTGCGTGTAAGTGGCCGTCTGGTTCGTATCGCGTTCGTATGGCGTGCGCTCAGGTGCTTTGTTCTGCGCCCTTCCAACCATTAAAAAAAGCAAATTCAGTAGTACGAGCTGAAACGAAAAGGGTTTAATCATTTTTGTTTAGATTTTCCAAAGAGGATATAGTTATTGGTCATCTGTCATTAGCAAACAGGATTTGATGCAGATTTTACTTCCCTAACCACACAATGACCGATGCCTAACGCTACGGTTTCATTTTTTTCTTCTTTTTGGGTAAGGGTGGCGTACTGGCGGGCGGATGCCGATGGTGCGTTGCCTGCTCATAGGCATAGCATAATTTGATTAATGTCGGCTCACTAAACGGTCGACCAAGGAATTGTAAACCGGCAGGCAGATCATTATAGGTGAAGCCCATCGGTACCGTAAAAGCCGGAAAACCCGTTGGTGGCGAAAGGGCATTATTATTGGTTCCCGATGGCGTATTGAGGTCGCCCAACAAGCGGGGTGGATAGCTAAATGACGGATAGACAAGCACATCGACCCCCGTCGAATCCATAGCCCGGAGCAGTAGCTGGCGGAGCCGTTCGCGCAGCGCCATATTTTTTGCCCATCCCTTATGCGCTTCGGGAGCCAGTGTATCGGCATCCGAATCCAGCAATGTTTTCTCGATACTGGGATGAAATTGCTTTGATTTAATAATTGACTTCAGGCTTTTATGCGGAGCATTCGGCCCCAGACTAGCCAGATACAGATTAAAATCCCGACGCAATTGCGGAATGGTATCGAACGATTTATTAATCGTGTCCAGTTCAGGAACGCGCACCGAATCAATTACTGTAGCACCTGCCGCCCGCAATTCGTCCAGTGCTTTATTGAACAGGGCATACACCTGCGGATCTGAATTTTTGGGCATTACCATCTGACGAAAAACCCCGATTCGGGCTCCTTTCAACCCGTCCTTGTCAAGAAATTTCAGGTATGTTGGTGGAATTTTTCCCTCACTCCGTTTAGTCACCGTATCGGCTTTGTCGTATCCGGCAATCACATCTAGCACGCGCACCGCATCTTCTACAGTTCGGCAAATTGGACCGCCCGTATCATTGGTTAAGGCCAGCGGCATAATACCATCGCGACTGACCAGACCTAGTGTGGGCCGAAAACCCACCAGACTCTGATGCGACGAAGGACCCCGAATTGAGCTGCCCGTGTCAGTTCCTAAGCCAATGGCACCAAAATTAGCCGCCACAGCAGCCGCCGTTCCTCCACTCGATCCGGCTGTTGTACGTTTCGTATCGTAAGGATTGCGCGAATAGCCCGGCAAAATGGAGCTAACCGAAACCTGCCCCGACGTAGCAAACTCGGCCAGATTCGATTTGGCAATAATAATCGCTCCGGCTTCACGAATCTGATGAACCACATGCGCATCGTCGGGTGGAATCGAGTTTTTCATCGCCAGCGTTCCGTTGGTAGTCGGCATGTCGTAGGTGTCGTAATTGTCTTTTACGATCACGGGAATACCATGGAGCGGACCGACAAATTTTCCGGTTGCCTTATAGATAGAATCTAAACGGCTGGCTTCGGACAAAGCTTTAGGATTTACCATGATAAGAGCATTCAGGTATGGCCCCTGCTTGTCGTATGCCTCAATCCGATCCAGATACATCTGTACCAATTGAACGGCCGTTAGTTTACCCGATTGCATGGCTTCGTGCAAACTGCCGATGGTAGCTTCCTGAAGTTTATATGACTTAAACGACTGTCCATCAGCCAGTTCAAC
The DNA here is from genome assembly GCF_037201965.1 of Spirosoma sp. SC4-14. Lineage (NCBI taxonomy): Bacteria > Pseudomonadati > Bacteroidota > Cytophagia > Cytophagales > Cytophagaceae > Spirosoma > Spirosoma sp. SC4-14. The sequence continues at coordinate 4,940,139 of NZ_CP147518.1, forward strand.
AACCAGAAGAAAAATGATTAACAGAGATAGGTAAGGTTTCCGCATGTACAAGTTAGTTGTGTCTGTGAATGAAGTTTAGCAAACCAAAACAGAATAAGCTGTAACTTTATGGCAGTTTTGGCGAATTTTCCCTATAAATCTAGCCTTCAAAACAGAATAATTAGCAAGTAGCCACAAAAAGTACAAGTCCATATTCGTTTCAACACGTTTTTAACATCTCTTTTATGCATCGACTCATAACTCCGACTGCATTACTACTACTCATCTTCGGCTCATCAGCACAATTTACCCAGGCCCAGCAAACACCTGCCATCGACAAACGCTATACCGACGAAATCAAAAAACTGGCTGATCAGCCTGCGGTAAAAAAAGCATTCCAGACGTTTATTGACCTGGAGCCGCAAACGAAACAGGATTTAATCACCCTCACCGAAACGCCTTCTCCTCCCTTTAAAGAACAAGTCCGCGCCAAAAAATTTGCGGCTATGATGAAAGAGGCCGGAGCTGATTCGGTCTGGATCGATGAAGTCAGCAATGTATTGGCTAAACGAAAAGGTCGTTCGGGGAAGAAAACAATTATTGTTGAAGCTCACCTCGATACGGTGTTTCCCGAAGGTACCGATGTAAAGGTGAAGCAAAAAGGCGACACGCTGTATGCTCCTGGCGTTGGCGACGACACCCGCGGCCTGACCGCCGTTCTGGCTGTATTGAAAGGAATGGAAAAAGCTGGTATCGAAACTGATGCCGATGTGCTTTTTGTTGGTGCTGTTGGCGAAGAAGGTCTGGGCGATCTGCGCGGTGTCAAACATTTATTGCGAAAAGATGGCGGTATCAAACCCGACTCCTATATCGCCGTCGATGGCGATGGCATCAGCAGTATCACGCACCGTGGGCTGGGGTCGCATCGCTATCGGGTTACCTTCAAAGGGCCCGGTGGTCATTCCTACGGTTCGTTTGGGATTGTGAATCCACATAGTGCGTTAGGTAAGGCGATTTATTATTTCACCACCGACGCCGACAAGGTAACGCGGCAGGGGGTTAAAACAACCTATAGCGTGAGCGTTATCGGCGGTGGCACATCGGTCAATGCCATTCCCTACGAATCGTGGGCCGAAATCGATATGCGCTCCGAAAGTCCCGAAAAACTGAATGAAGTCGATCAGATTCTGCAAAACTCGGTACAGCGGGCCTTGAAAGACGAAAACAGCCTCAAACGGCAAGGGCCAGATTTGACGGTAGAAGTCAAAAAAATTGGCGATCGGCCATCGGGCCGAACCGACGCTACGGCCGCTATTGTGCAGCGGGCAATGGCCGTATCGAAATACCTGAACGCCGAACCACAACTCGAAGTAGCGTCGACCAATGCCAACGCACCGATTTCGCTGGGCATCCCAACCGTAACGATTGGCAGCGGTGGCATTGGAGGTGGCGAACACGCCCTGAACGAGTGGTGGCTCAACGACAAAGGCTACCTCGGCATGCAACGAATTCTGCTCCTGCTGCTAGCCGAAGCCGGGATTGATAAATCAGGAGGAACGGCTGCTAAATAATTCTACGGAAACGTCTATAATTCGTCGTTTAGCGAAAACAGGCTCACACATTCATCTCTCTTGGTGAAACGGAGATTTTGATTTGTGATGGGACCGCCCGACGGATGACAATTTGAGATAGAGCATACCTATACTTGTCGCAATTAATTGAAGTTTGGCTAGTGTTGCGTAAAACGGGTATTTAAGAGGGCACTTGAATATGGAGTGTCTTGTAGAAGTGGGACCAACGTTTCAGACTACTGGACATGGCCTCTTCAAGAAGATACTGATGAATAAATGGGCCATTAGCGGACAAAGATGTCCGAAATCGTACAGGTACTTTCCGTAACAGGGTGATTAAAGCGCAGCAGGCTGGTTTCGATACTATGGTACGATAATTGGGCCAATCAAACTAAATAGATCGGTTAAGCCGTATCCCTATGCTACGGAACTATCTTAAGATTGCCGGGCGAAACCTGATTCGGAACAAGACGTTTTCGGCTATTAATATGCTTGGGCTAGCCCTGGGCATGGCCAGTAGCCTGCTAATTGGACTATGGGTACAGGATGAGCTAAGCATTGGAACCCACTACCCCAAGGCAGCTCAGCTATACCGTGTGATGGAACACGAAATGGCCGATGGGCGCATTGTGACCGATGAAGACACGCCGGGCATTCTAGCTGATGAACTCAAAAAACAATTTCCCGAAGTCGTTTACGCAGCCGCGTCCTCGGGCTGGGAAGAGCATGTGCTGACCGTAGGTAACAAGGTGGAACGGCAAACGGGGCGTTCCGTCGGAGCCGACTGGCTCCGCATGTACGGCATTCCGCTGGCGATGGGCTCACCGGAAACCGCCCTCACCTCGCCTAGCGGGATAGCGATCTCCCGCAAACTGGCTGGCATCTATTTTGGGACTCCTCAGCAATCCCTGGGCAAATCAATTCGGTTGGATAATCACACCGACTATCAGGTGACGGCCGTGTTCGAGAACCTGCCGTCTAATGCGCCTGACCAGTACGATTTCCTGCTTAACTGGAGTGCCTATCTGAAACGCGAACCCTGGCTCAACGACTGGAGTAACGCCGGCCCCAGCACCCGGTTGCAACTCCGACCCGATGCTGACCCGGATAAGGTGAGTGCAAAACTGAAAACGTTTCTGAAAGGTCGCAACAAAGACATTGGCCCCAGCTTCAACATTGAGTTATTTCTGCAACCCGAAACCGAAGCTTACCTCTATTCCACCTTCAAAGACGGGCAACGCAACGGCGGGCGTATCGACTACGTGCGGCTGTTCATCCTTGTCGCTGGGTTTCTGTTGCTGATTGCCAGCATCAATTTTATGAATTTAGCCACTGCCCGCTCCGTAAAACGAGCACGTGAGGTGGGCGTCAGGAAAGTGGTCGGGGCCGAACGGTCAGCGCTGATTGGGCAATTCATGGGCGAGGCTTTGCTGCTGACTGCCCTCGCGCTGGGGTTGGCAGTAGCGTTGGTTGACTTGTTGCTGCCCGCCTTCAATCAACTAACCGGTAAGCAACTGAATTTACCCCTGGCTCAACCCTCGTTCTGGGCAGTGCTGCTGGGCCTGCTACTGGTAATGGGCAGTTTGGCGGGCAGTTACCCTGCCTTGTTTCTGTCGTCGCTGAATCCGGTGCAGGTGCTAAAAGGAAGCCTGCGATTTGGGGCAGGGGCGCAGTTGTTTCGGCGGGGGTTGGTGGTCTTTCAGTTTGTGTTGTCGATGCTGATGATTGTTGGCACGCTGGTTATCTACCGGCAACTTCAGTACATCCAGACGAAAAACCTGGGCTACGACCGCGAAAACCTGATTCAACTTTCCAGCAACAACAGCGCGTTAGGGGAAAAATACGAAACGTTTAAAGAGCGGTTGCTCAAGATGCCGGGCATCAAAGACGTTACGTTTTCGCAAACCAGTCCCTTAGGAAACGGCAATACAACGGAGGGAGTGAGTTGGATCGGCAAAGACCCGACACATACTATCTCGTTTCATAACTCGGCCATCGGCTACGACTTCGTTAAAACGATGGGCCTCCGCCTTCGGGGCGGTCGCGATTTCTCCGCAGCGTTTGGTACCGATTCAAGCAACTATCTCATTAACGAAGCAGCCGCCAGACGCATTGGGTATAAAGACCCAATTGGCAAGCCACTCACCTTCTGGAACAAGCCCGGCACGATCGTCGGGGTACTGGAAGATTATCATTTCAACTCCCTGCACGTAGCCATCCGACCGATGGTTCTTCGGTTACAAAAAACGAATCACTACGGTCAGGTTCTGGTCCGCACTCAACTGGGTCAAACCAAACAAGCGTTGGCGAGTATGGAACAATTGTGTCGGCAACTGGCCCCCAACACGCCGTTTACGTACTTGTTTGTGGATGCCGCCTACCAGCAGGTATACAAAAGCGAAACGATCGTTGGGACACTAGCTACCGTTTTCGCGGGTCTGGCTATCTTCATTGCCTGCTTAGGTCTGTTTGGACTGGCAGCGTTCACCGCCGAGCAACGCACCAAAGAAATTGGCATTCGTAAAGTACTGGGGGCCAGCGTACCGAGCATCGTTGGGCTGCTCAGTAAAGATTTTCTCAGATTGGTGTTTATCGCCATCGTTATTAGCTCACCGCTGGGGTGGTATGCCATGAATCGCTGGTTGCAGAACTTTGCCTATAAGGTGAACATTGATTGGTGGGTGTTCGTTGTAGCGGGTCTGCTGGCGGTGGGCATTGCCCTGCTGACGATTAGTTTCCAAAGCATCAAAACCGCCCTGATGAATCCAGTGAAGTCATTAAGAAGTGAATAGCCTCACAAACCAGCGATTCTCATGAATCCCTCGTGGCTGTTGCATAACTCCGCTTTCTTGAGAGAACTTTGCAGACTGCGGGTATAAACGATGAATTATCCAGACCTCAGTGCCGTATTTTCCCAGACCTACAATTCATTATTCTTCACAGCGGCTTCATCAGTCAGGCGTGTTAACACAGATTCGGACAAGGCGGTTTCGCTGGCCTTACCTACTGTTCGCTGGTCGCCAATGCCACCAGGCTCCGGGAGAAATGTATTGGCCCAGGCAAACGCGTCCGTAATAAGGCCAGGCACAAAGCCATGAATGACTGTGGCCAGTTTGGCAGGCAGCGTAAGTACCCGTTCGGCTTCACCCAGTCGGCAGGCATCAATAATTTCGCGCGCACAGTCGTCGGCGGCAATCGTTAACAGCGGAATCGAATCGCTGATTTTGAATACCGTGTATTCTTTCTCATTCTGGCCTTTAAAAAAGGCATTTCGTGGGCTTCCGGTTCGGATCAGGCCGGGACAGATGGTGGTCACGTAAATGTCGTCTTTTAGTAATTCGGCCCGTAGCCCTTCTGAATACCCCACAAACGCAAATTTACTAACCGAATAGGGAGCCAGATGCGGTACGGCCACTTTACCCCCAAATGACGTAACATTAACGATTCGGCCCGATTTTCGCGCCCGCATCTGCGGCAACACGGCATTGACCATAGTAAATGCCGACCAGAAATTGCTTTCCATCGTCTCGCGAAAATCGCCTTCGGTCATGTGCTCCAGTGGCCCAACAATAATGGTTCCGGCATTATTGACCAGCACATCGACCGGACCAAGCACCTGTCCAACCGCTGCCACAAACTGTTCGGCCTGTAGTTTACTGGTAATGTCGCAGGCATACGTAAAAATATCGTGCCCTCTCATGCGCAAGTCTTGTCGGGCGCGTTCCAGTTCGTCCTCATCGCGGGCGCAGATAGCGACATGGGCACCCTCTTCGGCAAACGCACGTGCCAGCTCAAGACCTAAACCGCGCGAACCACCCGTGATGATCACTGTTTTATCGTGAAAATCGATAGCTCGTCTTTTATTTGTCCATACTTTGGCAATGGCCACGGCACCTATCCCCGCCAGCGTCCACCAAAGTCCGCTCCTATTCCATGCACTCATAGCTGTCTGTTGTTTGCATTTATCTCATTCAACTACCGGATTCAGTCGATTGTTGACGACTCTGAGCAAGCGGAATCAGAACAGATCGATGCCCCAAAAATTAACTTTCTGATAACCTTCCGGCAAAACGAGTAGTTACTCTACTAGTACAACAGACTATTTATTACAAACTCAACGATCATGGAAAAGCAACAAGCGCTACAGGGCAAAAAAGTAGCAGCCCTAATGACTGAAGGATTTGAACAGGTAGAAATGACCGATCCCCGGAAAGCATTGGAAGAGGCAGGCGCAACCGTTCATATCATTGCTCCTAAAGGCGGAAGTATAAAGGGGTGGGACGAAACCGACTGGGGCGATACATTTGATGTCGATCTGCCACTTGCGGGTGCAGATCCCTCTCAATATGATGCCTTATTGCTGCCTGGTGGCGTTATGAATCCCGATAAACTTAGAATGGAACCTAAAGCCATTCAGTTTATCAAACATTTTTTTGAGCAACAGAAGCCTGTAGCCGCGATCTGCCATGCTCCCACAATGCTCATTGAAGCCGATGTGGTCGACGGACGAAAACTAACCTCTTATCCATCGATACAGACAGATCTTAAAAATGCCGGTGCCAACTGGGTCGATCAGGAAGTTGTGGTCGATGGCAATCTGGTAACAAGCCGCAAACCCGACGATATTCCGGCGTTTAATCGGGAAGTGATCCAGCTAATCAACGAAGGCGTTAAACAGACGATATAGTATATCTAAACAGCGGTTTGACGTAGTAAAGACTACACTCAACGGAGGCAAAAGCGTAATCGGGAACAGGGGTAAATTACCCATCTCCCAATTACGCTTTTTCTGCATTTCGTTGGCTAAGTACCTCAGCCGGGTACCCCACTTCTACCAGATAGAGTCCATTAGCGGGCGCAGATCGTCCGGCCTGAGTGCGGTCTTTAGCACCAATTATCTCATCGAAGCGAGTTAGCAACATTCGTTTCTGCCCCACCTCAAGCATGGTTCCCACAATGGTCCGTACCATACCCCATAAAAACCGATTGGCCTTGATGTGAAACGTCAGCCGATCGGGCTGGCTGCGCTCCCAATAGGCAAAATCGAGTCGGCAATGAAAATGATTTACATCGGCTCGTGCTTTGCTAAAACTCTTAAAATCGCTGTATTGCAGTAGAATCTGACAGGCCTCATTCATAAGCTGCATATCCAGCTCGGGGCGAAAATGATAGGTTAATCCCGACTGAAATACATCTTTATGCCGGGTAATGTGGTACTGATAATAGCGCGACACGGCCGAAAAGCGAGCATGATCGGTTGGTCGTACGGGAAAGATTCGATGAATGGCAATATCTTCGGGCAGAATGCAATTGATGGAATAGAGCAATGCATCGGTAAACAAAACAGGCGTATTGAGGTCAACATGTGCAAACTGCTGGCTGGCATGAACGCCCGCATCAGTTCGGCCACTACCAACCACAAAAACAGGCTGCTGAAGTCGGCGGGTAAGGGCTGCTTCCAGTGTACGCTGTACGCTTGTTTCTTTAGCCTGTGGCTGCCACCCCCGATAGGCCGTTCCCCGATACGACAATTCAATAAAATAACGCATACCAGGCAAAAGTACAACCGAACGGTTCAAAGCAAAGAAGTCGCCCGTCGATCTGACGGGCGACTTCTGCCTTCATATACCGGATACTTAACGAGGACCGCGTCCGCCTTCGTGCCCAACGTGGCCAGGTCGCCCCGGTTCGCTACGTTGCTGAAATTGGCCCCCTCTATTTTCTGATGGGCGCTGAAACTCTGCATTTCCCCGAGCATTTGGAGCAGATGGAATAGCGCCAGGTGCCTGATGACTGGGCTGTTCGAATGAACGACCTGGCCGTTGCGGAATACTCTGCGGTGCATTGTTTCCTGGTTGTGTCATCTGATACGATCCACGACCCGCCCCCGAACGGTCGGGCTGGCCCGGAAACGAATTAGGGGTTGGAGCCGGACTAGCCGGGTTGGAATAGGCACCATGCTGGTTCGATGGGAACCGATCGTTCATGGTTCCCCGATTGTTTGGCACCGAATTACGATTGTTGTCCCAGTTCGGATTGCCCATATAGCCCCCCCGGCTAGCATTGTCAGGGTTCGGATTATAACTTCCCCGGCCCGATGAGTTGCCATCGTAGTACGATCCACGACCCGATGGATTAGTAGTACCGTTGTCGGGACGGCCATTGTTATTATAGCGACCGTTATTGTTGTAACGATCATTTCGGCCATAATCCGGACGATTGGACGGGCCATGATCGGGTCGGTAAAAAGCAACGGAGCCATTACCTACCACCGAACGTCCGGGTCGATCCATATGATCGATTCGATAGACCGGAACGCTGTGACGAGTTACGCGCTCGATATCACCCCGTGGCGGGCCATAGGCATACGCCCGGTTATTGGTGCGATAGTAGTTGTTGATATATGTTGTATTCTGATAGATATTCACCACATTGGGCCGAGGCACATAGTAGCTATATACGCGCGGGCTGGTGATATAAATCTGCGGAACAAAGGTCCAGAAAGGAGCCGGAATATTTATGTTAACGCTAATGTTCATTCCCGGTCCAAGCGGTGCCCAGCCATAATAGCCACCACCCGAGCGCCACGCCACCCAGGCAGGTCCCCAGTCAGTTCCTGGCACCCAAAGCCAGCCACCATAAGCAGAATCGAAAATCCAGCGTCCGTAGTGGAAAGGTGCCCAGCCCCACGGATAATCCGAGACCCAGGTATTTCCATACTCAGTCACAACCCAGTGGCCCGCAGTGCCATATGGCTGAAAATCAGGACCTATATTAGGAGCCCATACATTTCCATACCCAGGATACTGCATCCACTGCCCATACGGTGCCAGTTCGTTATAGAACATATCCACCGACACCGTAACTCCCGGCTGTGCCACCGTCTGCGGAACCAGAAATGGGCTGGCAGACAGCACGGCAATGAGGCCAAGTAGTTTTATTGATTTCAGGATAGTCATAGCTTCAAACAGTTGTACAACGCATTCATACATGCGTCATCAGTTAGATTATGGAAGCGGCCAAACGTTTAATCTCATACTAAAAAAATACCACTTCCTATTACGATGTAAGCCGTTTCAGCACGGCCCCAGCCACCAGACCGCCCAACACATACCAACCGACCGTCATAATAGCAGTAGCAGTAGTTCGTTTCGTTGATGCTTCGCCCAAACCCAGCGGCCCCGGCAGGGTGACAGCGCCAATACCAGCCAGCGCCCCCAGGGCAATTCCGGTCCGTAATGGTTGGTTAGGATTTAGGCCAACCAACCCATAAAACAGGCCGTTCGATAGCACATCGCCCAGAATAGCCATTTTATAAAGTTTTTCTTTCGAAGGCGGCTGTTTATCAACCACCTCAAAACCGTGGGCAACACTGCGCATTCCAAGCAAATCGGCGCGAGGAGCATTCGGCACAATCTGCCGGGCCGTCTCGTGAAGCACGTTTAGGGCAATGGCACCAGCCAGGCCACTGCCCAGCGATTGAGGAATAACTGGATTGATCGAGATGGACATAGTTTTGAGTAACCGTAATCGTTTCTGTCGAAAAGAGCCAGACACACTGGCCCAATTGATCCATTCAACACCTTAGCCGCCAAGTTGTTTAGATTCCTAAGCCGCCCGGATTTCTCTTTTTCAGAAGCAACATGAACTTTAGTGGTGCTATAAAAGTTAACACTGTTATAAAAGAAAACACCCATATGGGAATTACCGAACGTAGACAGCGGCAAAAGGAAGAAGTTCGTAGTAATATTCTTCATTCGGCCTGGCAAATTGTTGAGCAGGAAGGCTGGCAGGCACTTTCGATCCGAAAGATTGCTGATGCTATCGAATATAGCATTCCGGTAATTTACAGCCATTTTGCCAGTAAAGACGCCATTCTGCTGGAGTTTATCAAAGAGGGCTTTCATCGGTTAAGCCAGCAGTTAGGCCAGGCTAACCGTAAGCATACTGATCCTTACCAACAGCTAGAAGCAATGGCCCAGGCTTACTGGGATTTTGCCTTTACCAGCAAAGAATATTATCAGGTGATGTTTGGCCTAGGTATTCCTGCCTGCGAGATGGTTAATCAGGTCGAAGAGATGCAGACGTTTAGTAATACGATTCTGGAATCACTCAAACAAGCCATTGCAATCAGCAGCCAGCCCCAAACCGACCACTGGCTGAAGTTTCATACCTATTGGTCGATTCTGCATGGTCTTGTTTCCATTCAGCTCATCGACAACCATGAACGGCATAATTTAACCAGACAGATGATACTTCAGGATGCCATTGCTGGCTTTATTTATGCCTTGAAAGGTTAATTTTTTGCCTGATACCTAACACTGTTATTTTTTATATCATCGATATTCATCAACGTTCAATAGCCCTATGCTAACCGTCAAAAAAAACCATTCAGCCGAATATGCTCCCATCGCAGATCTAACCACCTATCGAGCCTTGTCAACACGATCGATTAGCTACCTTGATCCATTTCTTTTTCTAAATCACCACGGCCCGCAGATCTATCCTTCAGCAAATCGAGGTTTACCATTCGGGCCGCATCCGCACCGTGGCATGGAAACAGTCACGTTTATTCTCGAAGGCGACATTGCACATAAAGACAGCAGTGGTCACGAAAGTGTTATTAATGCTGGGGGCGTTCAGTGGATGACGGCCGGTCGTGGACTAATTCATGCCGAGGTTTCATCGGCGCATTTTTTGCAGGAAGGAGGCAAACTGGAGATCCTGCAACTCTGGCTCAACCTTCCCGCCCGCCTAAAAATGACGGCTCCTTTTTATAAGGGATTGCAGAAAGATGCTATTCCGAGCTTAGCGCTGGACAATGGCCTGGTAACCGTAAACCTGATTGCTGGTGACTGGGATGGTCACAAAGCCGCTTTTGAATCACTCGCTGGAATTCACCTGAATACTATTTATTTCCGGCCAGGTGGCACACTTACCCTAAACATCCCAACCGATCAGAACATTTTCTTTTACGTAATCAAAGGATCTTTACGGGCTAATGGAACCACTGTAAAAGCCCTGAATTTAGCCGAATTCAATCACGCTGGCGAAACGCTGACAATTACGTCCGACGAAGACAGCATACTTCTGTTTGGCCATGCCAAACCGTTCAACGAGCCAGTTGTTGCGCAGGGACCGTTTGTGATGAACACTCAACAGGAAATTATGGAAGCCTACGACGACTACCGCAAGGGTAAATTCGGCACATGGCAATAAATTTCAGACAACTGACTAATGACAACTAATCAGTGACCAATTTTCAAGTTAACCCCTATGTTTACACTAAAAATTATCATTGCCAGTACTCGTCCCGGTCGTAAAGGTCCGGCCATTGCCGCCTGGATTCAGGATGTTGTTAATCAGCACCCCGAGTTCGCGGTTGAACTACTCGATCTTGCCGAAATTAACCTGCCATTCATGGATGAGCCCAATCACCCACGACTGCAACAGTACGAACATGAGCATACTAAAAATTGGAGCCGGGCAATCGATGCTGCCGATGCATTTATTATTGTAACGCCAGAATACAATCACGGCTTTTCGGCTCCGCTCAAAAATGCCCTGGATTTCCTGGCCAGAGAATGGGCCTATAAACCTGTAGGGCTGGTTAGTTACGGCGGTATTGCCGCTGGTACCCGGGCTGTTCAATTACTTAAACCGGTACTTACTGCACTCAAACTAGTGCCGCTTGCCGAAGCGGTTAACATTCCGTTCTTTGCCAGATATCTCGACGATCAGGAAGGCTTCGTTGCCGATGAAACACTCACAAGATCGGCAAACGATATGATAACCGAACTGCTTCGCTGGACAAAAGCACTGAAGCCAATGCGGTTAGCCTAACAATTCTACAAGACTACAAAACGGAGTAAAGCAGTGCTCATTTATGCACTGCTTTACTCCGTTTTTTTACGCCTTTCTGGAAAACAAACCTACCGACAAATAGGTCTTTGGCTGCTTTATTCCTCAGACCTGAAGATTCCTGTTACATTTGTTTCGCTAACTCAATTCAATAAATTGTTCAATCCTCGAATTAACCATTTAATTTATGAAAGTAGGCGTTATTGGCTCCGGAACCGTTGGGCAGGCTCTGGCAAAAGCGTTTTTTGCCGAAGGCCATCAGGTCATGATGGGAACAAGAAGTCCGGGAAAAGAAGAGGTTGCTGCCTTTAAAAATGATAACCCGGCAATTGCCATCGATACTCCTGATAAGGCAGCCTCGTTTGGTGATGTGCTGGTTCTAGCCGTCCCAGGTATCGCTGCCCTGGGTAGTATCAAGCAGGCTGGTGTCGACAACTTTGCGAATAAAATTCTGATCGACGTCACTAATCCATTAGCTGCCGAAGCGCCGGTCAATGGGGTTCCAAAGCAGTTTACAACGCCCGACGAGTCGCTAATGGAAAGCATACAGACACTATTGCCAACAACAAAAGTGGTGAAAGCACTGAACAGCGTAGGAGCGTTTCTAATGTACAAACCGAACTTCCAGGGCGGCAAAGGCACCATTTTCATCGCTGGTAATGATCAGGATGCCAAAGCAACGGTGTCAGAAATTCTGGAAAGTTTCGGTTGGGACGCCGAAGACGTGGGCAAAGCCGAAGCCGCCAGGGCTATTGAGCCACTGGGCCAACTCTACGTTGCCCGTGGTATGCTGAATAACGACTGGGCTGTCAGCTTCAAACTGGTAAGACTCTAAATAGCATTAAAAAAAACGGGCCACGGTTTGGAACCGTGGCCCGTTTTTTTTAATGCTATTCACTAATCAATCTTCGTTGGTAACAAACATTCTGGGTTTAGGTGGCTCAATGCCATCTTTGCCAAACTGCCGGGCAATGTTTTCAAGCATATAATAATACGTATCCCAATAGGTATCACTTTTGGTCCATACCCGAACATCGTAATCGCGTGAGTTTGCGTTCAGTTTTGCAATTAACACATCGTGGTCGCGGTCTTTCAGGGCATAAGGGCAGGCATTAACTACCTGCATGATAGACGCTTTTGTGGCATCCAGACCGTTCTGATTGCCAACGGTATAGACCTGATCGACCCGAATAATACCTCTCGTACTAATGTTTGTGATGGGCGAAGTCGATAGAGAACCGTTGGGCAGAATTATAGTTCTATTATCCAGTGTAAGCAGAACCGTATCGAAAATACGAATTGCTTCGACATTCCCCGTAAATCCCTGCGCCGAAATAAGATCGCCTACTCTAAAAGGTTTGAAGGTCAGAATAAGAACACCCCCGGCAAAATTGGCCAGGCTTCCCTGCAAGGCTAAACCCACCGCCAGACCAGCCGCTCCAATGATGGCCACAAACGATGTAGTTTCAACCCCGAGAGTGCTGGCAATACTCAATAGCAGCAAAACTCGCAGTAGGGCATTAACCAACGACAGCAAAAACGGCTGAACATCGCGGTCGACATGCCGCTTTGTCAACACCGATGCGAGCAGGCGCATGATCCAGCCAATGAGCCAGAGCCCAATAATTAGGGTTATAATTGCCAGCAAGATGCGGCCACCGTAAACTGTCGCAAAAGTAAGCACCTGATCGTAGATGCGTTGGGCGTTTGTCTGAGCCTGTTCCATGAATGGTGAATGGGATTGGTTTGACTCTCAGACGTGAAGAAACAGAAAGAGTAACTACGCTTTTGCAGACGTTTTGTTACAAACAGCTTTTTAAAGCCAGTTTTTGCGCCTGAATATCCAGACCGTGAGAGCTGATGAAAACACCATCATCGCCAGCGCAAACACATAGCCATATTTCCAGTGTACTTCGGGCATCTCATCAAAATTCATCCCCCAGATGCTGGCCAGAAGGGTTGGGGGTAAAAAAACCAGCGACACAACGGTAAATATTTTCACGACACGGTTCTGCTCCAGATCGATCAAACCGAGGTAGGTATTTTGCAGAAACTCCAGCCGTTCGAAAATGAAATTAGTATGATCGATCAGCGAGTTAATGTCTTTGATAAGCGTTCGCAATCGTTGCTGTTCCAGATCATTGAACCACCCATCCGAACGAATCATGGCCGAAATAACGCGCTGTTTATCAACCACATTCTCCCGAATCGACATTGTCAGCTCCTGATAATCGTTAATATTCAGCAGCATTTCACGATCAAGATTGGCATCCAGATCAAGCATTCGATTAATAGCCTTAATTTCGCCCGAAACCATTTCAACCAGATCGGCATCATAATCAATGCGCGATTCGAAAATGGAGATCAGGATTTGAGCACCGTCGCTGAAAACGGCCCGTCGCGATTTGATACGTTTGACCGTATCGGCAAACGATTTCAGATCGGCGTTCCGATAGGTAAACAGCGTATCGTCTTTCAGAATAAAACTTACAGGAACCGTTATGTAGCGTTGTTCGGCGTCGGGGATCAGAAAGTTAGAATTGGCGATCAGAAAATCGTCTTCCTCAATATAGCGCGAACTACTTTCAATTTCCAGTTGCTCCTGCTGACTCAAAAAATCGACATCAAATTTTTCTTCTACGCTCTTGATCTCAGCCGGAGTCGGATTTTGAAGATCCACCCAAAGTGTCCGTTCGGTATCAGAAAAAGAATCAATGTCGCGAATTTTGCGAACGGCCGTTTCATCGAGTTGAAAGATGCGAATCATGAAGTTGAGCGAAGACGTTAATAGGTTTGCAGTTTGCAAAGTTCACAAAAAAACGGGGCGCTCGAAAGCTGCCCCGTTATCGTTTCGCTAAGTATTTCCGGCAAAAACGCTTACTTCTGCTCGTATTTGTCTTTATACATCTTATAGAGCCGCTTATGCCGATCGTCGAGATTAACTTTACGACCCTGGATAAATGCCTGCTCAATCACGTTCGAACGCATATCGAGCGCATCGCCCGCCGAGACAAACAAGGTTGCCTGTTTGCCTTTTTCGACGGTTCCGACCATGTTGTCGATACCCAGAATCTTTGCATTATTCGATGTGATCAGCTTCAGCGCTTCTTCGTGGTTGTCGATACCAAATCCGGAAGCTGTTCCGGCCAGAAAAGCCAGGTTACGGGTCCGCCACCAGCCATCGGCGTAGCTCAAGCCCACCAACACCCCTGCTTTGTGCAAAATACCGGGCATCCGATAAGGCAGGTACACGTCTTCGTCTTCGCGGTTGGGCAGCCGGTGAAGCTCGCTCAAGATAATGGGCACGTTATTTTCTTTCAGGAACGTTACCACCTTATGAGCCTCTTCGCCACCAACAATCACTACTTTAGGAATTGCGAGAGCCTTCGCAAACTTCACAGCTTCGATAATATCTTTGCTATAGTCGGCCCGGATGTAGAGATTTTGCCTGCCCGAAAATAAACCACGCATGGCCTCAAATTTAAGATTTGTAGGCGTTGGATTCTTAATGGCCATGTAGGCTTTGGCATCGGCAAATGTGGCTTCCAGTGCACTAATGGCTTCTGCACGTTTTGCATTTTTCTGGATCGTTACCGAGAAATCTTCAAAATTGAAGTTACGGGCAAAATAGCTCGGCCAGTTTACCCAAATACCATCGTCTTTTTTCAGAACGGCATCTTCCCAGTTCCAGCCATCGGTCATCATAACGCTCGAACTCCCCGATACCGTACCCCCCTGGGGCATAGCCTGCGTCAGTAGCACACCGTTGTTACGGATGGTCGGAATGATTTCAGAATCGGTGTTATACGCAATCAGTGCCCGAACGTTCGGATTCAGTTCACCAATTTCCTGCTTATCGACCGTAGCCTTAACGGCACCAATTTCCTGCAAACCAACCGTAGAAGCAGGCGAAATAAGGCCCGGATATACGTGTTTACCCGATACACTAATCACCTCAGCACCCGCCGTTGGCGTACTGCCATCGCCAACGGCGGTAATAACGCCTTTATCGAAGACAACAACGCCATTCTGAATTACCTGTCCATTACCGATATGGATGGTCGCGCCAGTTAGTGCAATGGCCCGCTCCTGCGGTCTGGCCGGTGCGGGATTCTGGGCATAACTCGTAAGCACGCCCAGAGTGAGTATTGATGTAAGTATTTTTTTCATGTTCGTTCGTGGGAAAGGTTAAGTTTATGATTTATCGTTTATGGTTGCGCTGCATGAGTAGGATGTATACCAATAAGCGGGGCAACCATAAACCCAAAACCATAAACCATCTCCCCTATTTAATTTCTTCTTCGCCTTCTGCCATAACCCCTTCAATGTCTTCGCAATGCCACATACGCGACCGCCGGAATGTTGGTCGCTGGGTTGGCGTACCGCTGGCTTTAGCCGCCAGCGTTTTCTGAATCAATCGAGCCCGTTCTGCCTGCATGGCATCGCGCTTGGCTTCTTCGTCTTTCTGGCTGAAATAAATAGCCCCTTCGATCATGGTAAATTCCGGGCGGGCATAAATTGAAAGTGGGTGTGTATTCCACAGAACCAGATCGGCATCTTTCCCGATTTTCATACTACCCATGCGATTGTCGAGATGAAGAAGTTTAGCGGGATTCAGCGTCACCATTTTCCAGGCATCTTCTTCCGCCACACCACCATATTCGACAGTTTTGGCCGCTTCCTGGTTCAACCGACGTGCCATTTCGGCATCATCGGAGTTGATTGATACCGTTACGCCCTGGCTCTGCATCAGCGCTGCATTGTAGGGAATGGCATCGTGAACCTCCATTTTATAAGCCCACCAGTCGGCAAACGACGAGCCCCCAACACCGTGTTTCGCCATTTTGTCGGCCAGTTTATAGCCTTCCAGAATGTGCGTGAATGTGTTGACCTTAAAGCCCAGCGAATCGGCCACTTTAAGCAGCATATTGATCTCTGACTGCACATACGAGTGACAGGTAATGAACCGCTTGGCAGCCAGAATTTCGGCCAGGGCATCGAGTTCGATATCGCGACGGGGCGGAACGGCGGTAGCTTTCTCTTTTGCTCCTAGCTTATTATAATCAGCCCAGCTTTTGGCGTATTCTTTTGCCCGTGTAAAATGATCCATATAAACCTGCTCTACACCCATCCGCGATTGAGGAAAACGGTAGCCAGCACTTGGATTGTTCGACTGTTTTACGTTTTCGCCCAACGCAAATTTGATAAAGCCATCGGCTCCTTTAATCATCATGCCTTCTGGCGATTCTCCCCATTTCAGCTTAACAATGGCCGATTGCCCACCAATCGAGTTTGCCGATCCATGCAGCAGTTGAGAGGCCGTAACGCCACCCGCCAGTTGTCGATAGATGTTCACATCTTCGGAGTTAACGACATCCGACATTCGTACTTCGGCCGAGCTGGTCTGACCACCTTCGTTAATGGTCAGCAAGGCAATGTGTGAGTGTTCGTCGATAATGCCTGTGGTGAGGTGTTTTCCCGTTCCGTCGATCACGTTCGCATTGGCCGGTGCCGTCAGGTTTTTACCAACTTTCGAAATTTTCCCATCCGTAACCAACACATCGGTATTGGTCAGGATACCTTCTTTTTCGTTGGTCCAGACTGTAGCGTTCTTAACCAGTACCGTTTCGGCTTTGGGCTTTTCCAGATTTCCCATGCCCACAAATGGATAAACAACGGCCGTGGATGAAGTAGCCGAGGTTGACCGGGCCGCCGTAACGGCCGTTGTCGACTGGGGTGCTTCGCCCGATTTGGTAGCCGACCAGGTTATAGATTTTCCGTCGGGGGTTTCGCCATCGCCTTTAATGCTGGTTGGCGACGTAAAATACCCCGTCAAACGGGTCGTACCAGAACCCGGACGACGGCTGAGCTGGGTCTGAATCGAGATAATTTCGCCACTAACCGCCACTTTAGGCGTAATCTTGGTTGTGTCGACCAGAATCTGGTATTCGGGCTTATCGGCCGTTTTGCCAGTAATGTTCAGTTTGACATTACTCTGACTACCGATAGTAAGCTGCCAGCTTCCACGCAGATCGAGCGCATCTTTTGGGTTGACAATAAACTGCTTTCCGCGAATCCAGTTTTCGTAAATGACATTATCGGGGCTGAACAGATTGCCCGATGTAATAATGAAATTGGCAATCCGACCTTTCTGCAACGAACCAACCA
Source organism: Spirosoma sp. SC4-14 (assembly GCF_037201965.1). Classification (NCBI taxonomy): domain Bacteria; kingdom Pseudomonadati; phylum Bacteroidota; class Cytophagia; order Cytophagales; family Cytophagaceae; genus Spirosoma; species Spirosoma sp. SC4-14. The sequence goes on from NZ_CP147518.1 coordinate 4,957,718, forward strand.
TATCGTCAGCCTTTAGCAGTTTAGCCGGAACGGTTGTCAGTGCCTCCAGGGCTTTCTGCTCCGACAGTCCATTTTCGATAGCTTTGCGCAAATTGGCCCAAAACTCATTCGTATTTCTCAAACCTGAGGTTGTCAGTGCAAATGGAACATTAGCACTCGCCAGACGCCCTGCATTCATGGGAGCCATTTCCCAGTGTTTCAGTTCGGATAGGGCAACATTGTCGGCGTCCCAGGCATCTTCAACATCATAAGGCTGTGGAAAATTGATCGGAACGATCAGCGAAGCACCCGTTGCTTTAATTTCGTTAAGCCGCTGATATTCGTCGCCCGATCCTTTAATAATATACTGGACCCCAAACTCATCGCCAATTTTATCGGCCCGCAGAATACCCAGCTTGTCGCCCGCTTCAAAAATGGCAGGTAAAGCCAGGTTATGATTCAACGCATCGAGCGACAGATTCGACTGTTCTTTGCTGCCTCCGCGCTTATACCAGTCGGCGTCGTACATAGCCTGACGTAGCAAGGCTACCGACCCCATCAAAGAATTTGGGTAACTCTGCCGCGAAGTTCCTTTGCTGAACGAATAGTGGGCAGCCGCTTCGGATTTGAGCACCAGTGTGTTTTCCCGGTCGTCGGAAAGCGTAACCAGAGCCCCCGTTCCCCGAACAATGCCATCGTGCGGGTGCGTCAGAACGGCACCAAATCCGAGTTTCCGAAGTTCATCGGCTTTGGCAGGTACGACCTTGAATAGTAAACTGCCGCTATTTTCGGGCTGAACAGCCTGGTTCCAGTAATACGCTCCTTTTTTGTTCGATTCAATTTGCGGAGCGCCACTACCCCGGCCACCGGGAGCTGCCCGGGGAATTTCGGGCATTCCATAGTCTGAATAGATGTCGATCAGCGCAGGGTAAATTCGTTTACCTTTCAGATCGGCGATTACAGTTCCGGCAGGTACACTGACAGCCGTGCCAACAGCTTCGACACGACCATCTCGAATTAAGAGTGTTGCATTCTGTAAGGTAGTTTGGGGGTCAACGACGATCGTCGCGTTGGTGAAAGCATACAATCCTGGGCGCTCATCGTAGACACCATTGCGGGGAAAAGTGGTCTGAGCTACAGCAGAATAAGCCAGACCAGCCGCCAGTAGTGCCGTCAGGAAATGTCTCATCATGAAATTGACTGATTAGTTGATGATTGGGGTTAACTGCCAAAAATACGGAATTTAAGGTATGCTTATGCGCATAATCCAAAGATTATTTTGCCAAACTGCATCATCATGGATATATTATAGTATGGATAAAAATTGTTACTTTAAAGGCCAATATATCACAGCAATCATGCGTCATTTCCTTTTATTTGGCCTTCTTATGGCATCAACTGTTGCTGCTGCCCAAAGCAACGAAGAGTTCATGAACCAGACTACCCGCGATAAGCTCAACTACACCAACGTCACGTCGTCGATTACCAGTTCGTTATTTACCATCAAAGGCCCTGCCGGAAAACTACTGGGCGATCCTTATCTGGACACCACCTGGCAGACCGGCACCGTAAAGTTCTATAACCGAATCGGAACTTCGCTCACTACCGACTCACTGAGCAATATTCCGGTTCGGATCGACCTGAATGCCAATGAGGTGGAGGTCCGGGCTGGCGCCAAAGACATCAGAGTTGTTAACGTCACAGCCGTTCTGTACGTCGACATACATACGTCGAATGGCAAAAGTCGTTTCATGAACGTACATGAGTATCAGGTAGAGGGAAATAATCTCACTGGCTTTTTCGAGCAGACCGCAACGGGCAAACTCCAACTGCTGCTTCATCCATCTATTTATCTGCGTCGGGCCAATTATAACGTTGCCATGAATACGGGCTCGAAAGATGATGAACTACTGAAAAAGTTCGATTGGTATGTTGCTCAGGGAAAACAGGCAAAAAAATTCTCTCCGGGCAAAAAAGCATTGCTGGAATTGATGGCCGATAAAAAAGAACCGGTTGAAGCGTATCTGAAAAACGAAAAACCCGATTTAAAAACACGCTCAGGCCTGGTTTCCGTTTTTAGTTATTACAATTCCCTTTAATCGTTTTTAAACCAGTCACCAATTTTCTGCTGCAACAATAAGGGGTTAAATTGCGTTTGGGTAACATATTGGCCACAGACCACAAAGAGGCTTAATGACTTATCTCTCAACCAACTACGGACTCTTATCCACTCAATGAAAATCCTCGCGATCGTTTTTGCGGGTTTATTCTTCATCAGTTCGTTCTTTACCAACTGTCGGGCAGGAAAGCTGGCTCCGCCCGACACATCAACACAAAACGACAGTATAGATACCCCTATAGTAAAGCCGGGCTATAAAGATATTGCCGATGTGCTGAAACAGTGGTTTCCCCGATTACCGATTACGCCCCACGATTCGGAATCTCTCCAGGAAGGTAAACGATTTATACTGGTTATTCCGCAAATTGGCTATACGCTCCAAACGCGTGGACTGCTGGCGGTTGTGGTCAATGCAGCTTTTCGGCAGCCGAACGCCAATATGTCGTCCATCACGGCAACGCTGCAATACACACAGAATGGCCAACTTATTGCCATGCTCAATTCGTTGGTCTGGAGTGCCGATAATCAATTTCTCTGGAGCAGCGACTGGCGACTGATGCATTATCCGCAGGCAACCTACGGGTTGGGTATGTACACCACAACCGACCGGTTTGTCAATATGGATTATGCCTATCTGCGCATGTACCAGACGCTTTCCCGCCGGTTGTCAAGCAATTTATATGCAGGTATTGGCTACTCGCTGGATTATCACTGGGACATCGACAGCTATACTACACATCGGGAAATCAGGTCTATTTCGGGTTATAAGCTGGGCGTTACGGGTAGTTCGATTTCATCGGGACCAACACTAAGTTTGCTCTACGATAGTCGGCGTAATGCGATCAATCCCAACGGAGGCTTATACGTCAATGCCGTATTTCGTGCTAACATGAGCCTGTTGGGCAGCGATGAAAGTTATCAGTCGCTATTGATCGACGCTCGTAAATACATCCATTTCCCGGCAAAATCCGACAATATTCTGGCTCTCTGGTCTTACAACGCCTTTACGTTAAATGGTAATCCACCTTTTCTGGACTTACCCAGCACAGGCTGGGATTATACCGGCAATTTGGGCCGGGGATTCATTCAGGGACGTTTTCGGGGAAAAAATCTAGTCTATGCCGAAACCGAATACCGTTTTCATATCACCAACAATCGGCTGATCGGTGGAGTAGTTTTTGCCAACGCGCAGTCCGTTACGGAGCAAAGTAGTGGTCAATTCGAACGAATTATCCCATCAGTTGGTACTGGTCTTCGCCTGAAAATGAACAAAATTTCGCGGGTTAACTTCTCGGTCGACTATGGGTTTGGGTTCGATGGGTCGAGTGGTTTTTTCTTCAATTTAGGTGAGGTTTTTTAATCAGACACCTTACTTTACTTACCTGGTGCTCAAACATTTACTTGTCAGACTGCTTATCAAAAATGAATTAAATTCTGGGAAAATCTGTGTAATTTACCAGCCATATCTGTCGCATTCACTGCACCTTTATCGCCTATTGCCATGAACCTCCAGCCCCAACTTTCCGAAAAATTAAACTGGTTGCAAAACAGCTTTTATTTCATCAGAAAACACTATATCGTTGTTCTTGGTGCAGGCCTTGTTGCGGGCTTTGGGCGAGTGGTTCAACTGGGCGGTTTTGGTCCGATTTCTTCCACAACTCACCTCTTGCTGGAAATTATCATCGAAAGCGCCCGAATTATGTTGGTTCTCTACGTTCTGGGCCTGGCTAGTGTCCGAAATGGGCTCATACGAATTGGCCGTTTTTTTACACAGAAAACCAATCGAAAAGCGCAATGGGACATTGCTGTTCAAAACCTGAAAAAACAGTGGCTGTCGATCATACTGAACCTGATTGGCTTTGCCGTCATTGCCTGGACGCTCAACTATTTGATAGACCTGCTGGCCTATGAAACCTGCCTTTATCTTACACTAAAAAAAGACGGTATTCTGGCCCAGTCGGCTTCAGAGTGGACGCTATTACTTTTTTTCAAAAACCTGTCGGTGATTCCGTTTACACTCGTTTTTGAGACGTTATTTATACTCTGGATTACCAACAAACTACAGCGTAAGGCTATTAGTCTTAGCTAATGATTCGGCATTAATTCCAGTCAATCGTTACTTTTCGGCCCGTGTCGACTGCCTGCAAAATGGCTCCAATCAGTTTCATGTCTTTCCAGCCTTCTTCGCCAGAGGCCAGCGGTTTCGTATTATCCCGAATCGACTCAACAAAGGCATCCATCTGGGCAATCTGCTGAAAACGGGGTGATGCAACATCCATTGCCCCTTTGCTTGTAATGCCCTGCGCACCGGTTGCGTTATAGGCAGGTTCCAGTTTGAACCAGCCCCGTTCGCCCGTTGCATAGAGCCGGTCGATGTAAGATGAATAAGTTGTCCGGCAATCGGCAATGGTTCCACCGGGAAACTCAAACTGCCAGAACACCATTTCATGAACGTCTTTAAAATGTACTTTATCGAAGGTAAAGGCCTGGGCAGTCACGCTAACCGGATCGAGATTAAGCGTTCGGCGAGCCCCCTGAATAGCATATACGCCTAAATCCATAATGGCTCCACCTCCGCCTATCTTCTTGTCGAGTCGCCACGAGTTTGGGCCCGGCACCGTAAAGCCCAGCGCCGACTCAATCACTTTCACATGGCCAAAAGCATTTTCGGTAGCCAACCGACGCATTTCCAGATGATGCGGTTCAAAATAGAGCCGGTAGCCAACCGATAGTTGCACTCCGGCTTTGTTGCAGGCCGTAATCATCTGCCGGGCTTCTTCGGCATTCATCGCCATCGGCTTTTCGCAGATAACATGCTTACCCGCCTGAGCCGCCCGAATGGTGTATTCGGCGTGTAGGAAATTGGGCAGCACAACATAGATAATGTCGATATCGGGGTTGTTCCGAATCTGGTCGAATGTCTGGTAACTGTAGCTATTTTTGGCTGGAATAGTGTATTTCTCCATCCAGGATTTAGCTTTCTCAGGCGTTCCGGTTACGATACCGGCCAGGTAGCAGTTTTGTGTTTCGAGCAATGCAGGTGCTAGCTGGTTGGTGGCATAGTTACCTAATCCCACCAGAGCAACACCTAGCTTTTTGGGAGCCGGTTGTTCAGCCAGCAATCCTGATGGCTTAGCGAACATCCCCCCCACTGCCAGTGTAAGGGTCTGCAATGTGGTTCGACGTGAGATCCGGGTAGCCATCATCGGGGTTTTATTCTTCTACTGTTGCTGGCACAACGGATTGTCCCTCAGGCTTTTCAGCAGCCGGACTCCGCCGACGTTTTTTCCGACGTTTAGGTTTGGTTTCGTCCTGCCCGTCAGCAGTTGCGGGCATTGGCAGACTCCCCTGCGGTTCGGCAACCTCAGCGTTCGGCACCGCAGCAACAAGATCACCTTCTGGCCGAACCCGACGTTTCCTGTTCCGTTGTCGGCGTTTTTTACGTACGTCCGCCTGTTCTGCCGATTCGTCTGCCGTTTGCGTTATCGCATCTGCCGTAAGTTCAGCAACGGGCTGCTGCAGAACACTGTGCACTTTCTTCCGTTTCTTATTCCGGCCTGCACTACCATCTTTCGATCGTTCTTCACCGCGCGGTTTGTCTCCACGACCACCGTGAGATCGGCCACTATAGCGCCGGGGATCAAACACGGGCGATTTACCCATACCCAGCTCGTCGGTAATGGATTGTTTTTCAATTTCACGCTCTATGAGTCGCTCGATCTTCACAATCCGGCTCTGATCCTGATCACTAATAAAGGTTATAGCGGTGCCCGTTGTGGCAGCCCGCGCGGTCCGGCCAATTCGGTGTACATAATCTTCGGCATCGCGGGGAATGTCGTAGTTCACGACATGCGTCAGGTTGTCGATATCGATTCCCCGCGACAAGACGTCGGTTGCTACCAGAATCGGGAAGGCTTTGTTTTTAAAGTCCCGTAACACCACCTCACGATCATCCTGATCGAGATCGGAGCTGATACCACGCGCTTCGTAGCCCAGCTTACTCAATGACCGAACAATGCTGTTGACCTCCGACTTACGCGACGTAAACAACACCATGCTTTGCACCGGTTTCTGGCTGTTTTTAATCAAGTGTACGAGTAAGGGAAGTTTCTGACTATCGTAGGCCATATAAAACTGCTGATCGATACCGGCTGCCGGTTTGGAAACTGCCAATCGGATTTCTTCAGGATCAACCAGAATCTGCTTCGAGAACTCACGGATTTTATTAGGCATCGTAGCCGAGAAGAGCAGTGTTTGGCGCTTCGTTGGTAGTTTGGCCACTATATTCAGAATGTCGTCCGAAAAGCCCATATCGAGCATTTTATCGGCTTCATCGAGCACCAGGTAGTCGATCTTATCGAACTTAACATACCCAAGCTGCATGTGGGCAATGAGTCGCCCAGGAGTCGCAATAATAATATCAGCACCTGTTTCAAGGGCTTTTCGCTGTTTGTCCCAGTCATCGCCCTTACCTCCGCCGTAAATAGCAATGCTATTAGCCTGCACAAAGTAGCCAAATCCTTCGACCTGCTCATCAATTTGCTTGGCCAGTTCCCGCGTAGGAACAAGAATAAGCGTGCTGGTATGGTCGTGATCGGCGTGTGAAATTCGATCGAGAAGTGGAATCAGGTAGGCGGCAGTTTTGCCGGTGCCGGTCTGAGCGCTGGCAATAAGGTCGCGCCCAGCAAGGATTTTCGGGATGGCCATCTCCTGTATGGGAGTAGCCTTTAAGTAGTTCATGGCGTCCACACCGGCCAGTAGGTCGTCGTGGAGATTAAATTCCTGAAATGTCAAGGTAACAGCTAGTGAGGGTGAAAAACCGCTGACCTTGGTTTCTGGGTCAGCAAACCGCTTGATTTGGAAACAAATATAACGAAAAACAAACTACTTATCCATCATTTTGCCGAGGTCAAAGGCGACATTCTTGCTATTTTCAGGCAATTATTGCCTACCTTTGTGCTTATGATCTCCCAACGGGCTACAGTTTCTCCTTTCCGACATCGTCGCTATCATCACGGCTGCTAAGCCGCTGTTTCCTACTTATCCCGTACTTTTGCTCCAGCATTGGCTAAGCAAATCCCGATAGAAAATCTCATTCGACGATTAGCTTATCATTCACAATCAACGAACTACGGACTGTATTCAATGAATTACCTATCCTAAGTCGTATATCATATACCCAGTAATGTCTTCTGTATTACGTATTGCCCTACAAAAATCCGGTCGGCTGAGCGAAGATTCGTACCAGCTTTTCAAAGAATGTGGTATCCGTTTCGATTACGGGACCGGTAAACTCAAATCTGTTTCGTCGAATTTTCCCGCCGAATTCCTGTTTCTTCGCGACGACGATATCCCTGGTTACGTAGACGATGGCGTGGCCGACCTTGGTATTGTTGGTGAAAATGTGGCCGTTGAAACGGCCCGGCAGGTAACCATCATTCATAAGCTCGGTTTCTCGAAATGCCGTTTGTCAATCGCTATTCCGCGTGGCAGCGACTGGGCGGGCATTAAGAGTCTGGATGGCAAAAACATTGCCACTTCCTACCCCAATTTACTTGGTCAGTATCTGGCAGATCAGGAAGTTCGGGCCAATATTCACGAAATTAGCGGGTCGGTTGAGATTGCTCCAAGCATCGGACTGGCCGAAGCCGTTTGCGATATTGTCAGCTCAGGAAGCACGCTTTTGAGCAATGGCTTAAAGGAAGTAGAAACAATTTTCCGCTCCGAAGCCATCCTGATTGCCCGCCCCGACCTGGCAGCCGACAAGCAGGCATTAGTTGATAAACTGCTGTTCAGAATTAAATCGGTACAGGCTGCCAAGAACAACAAGTACATTGTTCTGAATGCACCCAACCATGCCCTCGATCAAATTACGGCCCTCCTGCCCGGTATGAAAAGCCCGACCGTAACACCATTGGCTACCGAAGGCTGGAGTTCCGTTCATTCGGTATTAAACGAAAATGAATTCTGGGAAAACATTGAAGCCATTCGGGCCGCTGGAGCTGAAGGTATTCTGGTTATTCCGATTGAGAAAATGATTTATTAGAATGAATATCATTCCTTTTCCTAACCGAGCCGATTGGCCTGCGTTGCTGGCTCGGCCGGTGCAATCTACGCAACAGATCGAAGCGGCCGTTGCCCCTATTCTGGCTCAGGTCAGAAACGGGGGCGATTCGGCTCTGCTCGAACTGGCGCAAAAATTCGATAAGGTCGATTTGTCGGCCATGGGTCTGGAAGTACCTCTAACCGAACTCGATACTGCCGAGTTAGCACTTAGCGATGAATTAAAAGCCGCCATTCGTCAGGCTTATCAAAATATCCGCACCTTTCACGAACAGCAGAAACAACCCATCGAAAAAATTGAGACCATGCCTGGTGTTGTGTGCTGGCGCAAAAGCGTGGGCATCGAAAAGGTGGGACTTTATATTCCGGGCGGTACGGCTCCGCTGTTCAGTACGGTGCTGATGCTGGGCGTTCCGGCCCAACTGGCAGGCTGTCGTGAAGTTGTTCTCTGTACGCCAAGCAATCACCCGGCAATTTACTTTGCCGCTAAACTCGTTGGCATTACCAAAGTTTTTCGGATTGGTGGCGCACAGGCTATTGCTGCTATGGCATACGGCACAGAATCGGTCCCGCAGGTTTATAAGATTTTCGGCCCCGGCAACCAATACGTTACGGCAGCCAAAATGTTGGTTGCCAAAGAAGGGATGGCAATCGATATGCCCGCCGGACCGAGCGAAGTGGCAATTTATGCCGACGATTCGGCTATACCGGCGTTTGTTGCGGCTGATTTGCTCTCACAGGCCGAACATGGCGCAGATAGTCAGGTGTTGCTCGTCTCGACCAGCAAACGACTTATTGAACTGGTCAATCTCGTTTTGCCAACTCAGCTCAATAAATTGCCCCGTCGCGACTTGGCCGAAAAGGCCCTGGGTAATAGCAAAGCGATTCTGGTTGATTCACAGGCCGACGCCATTGATCTGTTAAATGCCTACGCAGCCGAGCATCTGATTCTGAGCATTGAGCATGCTGAGGTAGTAGCCGATAAGATCATTAATGCCGGGTCAATTTTTCTGGGCAATTACACGCCCGAATCGGCAGGCGATTATGCTTCGGGAACCAACCATACCCTGCCAACAAATGGATTTGCGCGCGCCTACAGTGGGGTTTCGCTCGATAGCTTCGTCAAGAAAATTACGGTGCAACATATCACGCCCAGCGGTTTGCAGCATGTTGGGCCTGTTGTTGAAGCAATGGCCGAAGCCGAATCGCTCGATGCGCATAAACGGGCCGTTAGCCTCCGGCTGGCTAGTCTGAACGAAGCAAAACCAGCCTGATTTTGTTATCTTACTGAAAACAAGAACGCTATGGAGCAGTTATTGATTGAAGTAGATACGCCACAAGACAAGGCACTATTGCTTGCCTTATTACCGCGCTTAAATGCCCGAGTTGTTAACCAGGAAAGTATCGACAAGAAAAAGGAAGATTTTCTGGAAATGGCGGAAACTATTGCGGCAAAAGGAGGTATAGGCGACTCTTTCGGCGATCTATCCGACTGGCAACGGGAAATTCGTAGTTGGGATCAGGTACTTGACAGTCGTGAAGAATGATTCTAGACAGTAACATCCTGATTTACCTTGTTCAGCCAGAATATAGCTCTTTACGGCTTTATCTTGCCCAACGCAAAGACACGCCTTTTGTTTCGCTCATTACAAAACTAGAAGTATTGGGGTTTCACCGACTTCGATCAGACCACAACCTAGAGCTAGAACGGCTTCTGGCGGCCGCTTTCATGCTACCCATTTCGGAAGAAATTATTACCGAAGCGATTCGATTATTGCTGCTACGGCCCTTTTCTATAAAAAGCCTCTCCTCACTAATAACAGTACTGATTTTGAAGACATCGCCGGATTAGAAATCATTCCGCTGTACTCTATTGGGTAAGGCTCTATACCATTCATTATGTTCGATCTCGCCACGCTTCGCGCCGAAACACCCGGCACTCAACACGTTGCCCATTTCAATAACGCAGGGGCGTCGTTGATGCCACAACCCATTATCGATGCCATAACGAACCATATTGCGCTCGAAGCCGAAATGGGTGGTTACGAAGCCGCTGAGGCCCGGAAAGAGGCCATACAGGATTTCTATGCGGCTACGGCCGATTTACTCAACACAACCGCCAATCATATTGCGGCTACATCCAGCGCAACCGATGCCTATTCGCGGGCGCTGTCGTCGATTCCGTTCGAGCGGGGCGATGTGATCCTGACTACTATTAACGATTATGTTTCCAATCAGATCGCATTTCTGTCGTTGCAAAAGCGATTCGGTGTTAAGATCGTACGGGCTCAGGATGATCCGCTTGGTGGGGTTTCGGTAAGCGACATGGCCCATAAAATGAAATCACTTCGGCCGAAACTGGTTGCCGTTACACACGTACCGACTAATTCGGGGTTGATCCAGCCCGTGGAAGCAGTTGGCCAGCTCTGTCAGGAACATACCATACTCTACCTGGTCGACGCCTGCCAGTCGGTTGGTCAGTTGCCGGTGGATGTCGCACAAATCCACTGCGATTTTCTGACGGCTACCTGCCGAAAATTTCTGCGCGGGCCACGTGGCATGGGGTTTCTGTACGCTTCCGATAAAGTACTATCGAGCAAACTGGCCCCACTGTTTATCGACCTACACGGCGCTTCCTGGGACTCGGCCAACACATACAGCCTGACACCAACTGCCCAGCGGTTTGAGGATTGGGAGTTTCCTCATGCGCTCGTTTTGGGTGCTGCGGCTGCGCATCGCTATGCCCTGACCGTTGGTCTGGAAACCATTGCCCAACGCAACACGATTCTTAGTGAACTACTGATCAATCAACTCGTTGAACTGCCCGGCGTACGGCTTCTCGACGAAGGCGAACGACTGGCCAGCATCATCACAATGTTCAGTGAGCGTAAATCGGCCGCCGATTTAAAAGCTGGTTTGCAGGCAGAACGCATCAACACATCGTTAAGTACGCACGGTGCGGCTATTCTGGATTATGACCGAAAAGGAATGAAAACAGCCGCCCTCCGAATTTCGCCCCATTATTACAACACCGAAGCCGAAATCAATACGCTGGTCGAAGCGCTCAAACAGTTACTCGCGTAGCGCAGAGCTTATTCAATTTTGATTATGAAACACCTGTCCGATCTATTGCTTTTAGGCGATCCTCGTTTATACGAAACCTGCGAACCGGTGCTGGAGTCGGAGCTACCTCTGGTTGCTGGCTGGGTTGCCGATCTGCACAACGTGATGGAAGAGATCCGGGCAAAATATAAGTTCGGGCGGGGGATTGCTGCGCCCCAGTTGGGCATTATGAAACGGCTGATCTACCTGAATGTCGACCGTCCGCAAGTTATTATCAATCCTGAATTGAAAAGCGTCAGCGACGATACCGACCAACTCTGGGACGACTGTATGAGTTTTCCAAACCTGCTGGTACGTGTACGAAGACATCGAACGCTGACGTTGTCGTATCGGGACGAACATTGGCAACCGCATGAGTGGGACGTAACCGACTGGGGCCTTTCGGAGCTGATTCAGCACGAATATGATCACCTGAACGGCGTTCTTTGCACGATGCGTGCCATCGATGCGCAATCGTTTCGCTGGCGTCCAACGCCCGATCCGAAGGCGTAAACGACGGCTCTCTTTTGCCGCCACAGAAAAATGACTTTATTTTTACGGAAATAATTCTCAGTTATGACAGTACTAGCCATTGTGAATCGACTGGGGGAGCAACAGATACTGGGGCAAACTATTCGTAATGAAGCCGATCTGATGGGCCTTATTGAACAGGGAATTTCTAAAGCAACCATTCGTTATTTAGCTGATTCACGGGAGATTGACCCCAAAGAATTAATGAATTATCTGCCCGTTACGGCCCATAATCTCCAGCGGTATCAGGAACACGATCGACTGAGCGAAATTGTTTCCGATCATATGGTAGCGCTGGCCGAGTTGAGCACGGAATTTTTGCCTAATGGAGGTATATCGGGTAACTCGTCAGCAATATGCTACTGACTTATCAGGTAATGGGGCTGCTCTTTATGGAGGCAGATGGAACGAACCAGGCCAACCGGCGCTTTATACAGCCAGCAGCCGGTTACTGACCCTTCTGGAAACATTGGTTCATATGCGTCAACGGCAACTTCCAACTGACTATCGGATTATGGTCTTGTATATCCCGGACGATTTGCCTGTAACCATGCTGACAACGCATCAATTACCCGAAAACTGGCAAACGAATGAAGCCCATAGCCAACAAACGGGAAGCCAGCCTATTCTCTGTTTACTAATGTGCAATTACTGGCGGTTGAACCTTTTGAATTTGATCCCCGCTTTTTTCAGAAATTAAACTAATGCAGTCATTTAATCTTCAATCGCTTTTACGTCCTCACATTCTGAGCATTACCCCCTATTCGTCGGCCCGTGACGAATATACCGGGACAGAGGGCGTTTTTCTTGATGCTAATGAAAACCCCATCGGCTCAACGGTCGACCAGGGCGCTTATAACCGGTATCCAGATCCGCATCAGTGGGCCATAAAACAACGGCTGGCTCCGATCAAAGGCGTTCGGCCTGGGCAGATTTTTCTGGGAAATGGTTCCGACGAACCCATCGACCTGCTGGTTCGGGCAACCTGCACACCCGGCCAGGACAACATTCTGATCATGCCACCAACCTATGGCATGTATGAGGTTTCGGCCAATATTAATGATGTAGCCATCATAAAAATCCCACTAACGCCCAATTTTCAGGTCGATATTGAAGCTGTGCTGGCAGCCATCACGCCAACGACAAAATTGATCTGGCTATGTTCGCCCAACAATCCGTCGGGCAATCTGCTCCAGGCCGATGCCATTCGTACCATTCTTGAAGCCGCACAACAGTCGCTGGTCATTGTTGATGAAGCGTACATAGATTTTGCGCAGACACCCTCCTGGACGGCCGAACTGGACAACTACCCCAACTTAGTAGTACTGCAAACGTTTTCGAAAGCATGGGGACTGGCAGCGCTACGGCTGGGCATGTGCTTTGCGTCGGAAGACCTAATTGCTGTTCTGAACAAGATTAAACCTCCTTACAATATATCGGCCCCTACGCAGGCACTGGCCCTCGAAGCCCTCAGCCACGAGGCCGAAAAAGAGGAAATGGTTACTAAGATTTTAGCCGAAAGGGCGATTTTGGCCGAAAATCTTCGTTCTTTGCCATTTGTACAGGCTATTCATCCATCTGACGCGAATTTTCTGTTGGTGCAATTCAATGAGGCAAAGGCAACATTCGAACACCTGATCGAACAGCAAGTCATTGTCCGCGACCGCTCTAAGGTGAAGCTATGCGACGGATGCCTACGAATTTCGGTCGGGACAAATGACGAAAATGAACGCCTTTTAGCCGTCCTTCGAACGATGGACACCGCCCCCGTATCAACTGATTTGCCGCTCGGCACGGGCGACGAAGCCACAAAACCAGAGTTAGTATCCAACACGTAGCTTGCTATGGTCTCTATGCGAAAATCACTTCTTATTTTAACATTCGTTTTTTTAGGTTGGCTGGCCTCTTCGAACACAGCCCAGGCACAATACAACAACTGGTCGGTTGGCTTTCGGATTGGCGAGCCTTCGGGTGTCAACATCCGAAAATATTTTGGCGATAACCATGCTTTCGATCTGAACATCGGCACCTTTGGAGGGCTATATGGCACGAACCGTAGCTACCGGGCTGGTGTTTACAAGAGTGTTGGGCTATCGGTTCAGGGTCACTACCTGTGGCACAAAGCTTTCACTAAAAGCGAAAGCATTCGGGGTTATTATGGTTTTGGCGGACAGATTAACACCCGCCGGTATTACCCACCCCGACTCAATGGAGAGTATGAAAAAGCCCTGTCGCTGGGCGGGTCGGGCATTGCCGGACTGGAATATTTCCCCACCGGTAAGCCTTATTCATTTTTTCTGGAAACAGGACTTTATGTCGAATTGCTTCAGGCCCCATTTTTCCTGAATCTGAATACCGGACTGGGCTTGAGGTATAATTTTTAAAGGGCGTACGCCGTGAGGATGGTCGGCGTATTTTCACGGCGTATGCCTAACCACTATGTTCAAGATTTACAGTTCTTCGGCGGGGTCGGGCAAAACCTATACGCTCACCAAAGAATATCTCAAGCTGGCACTGCGCCCCGGCGAGTCGGATAGTTATTTCCGGCATATTCTGGCCGTAACGTTTACCAATGCCGCTGCCAATGAGATGAAGAATCGTATTCTTGAACGCCTGGCCGATATAGCCAATGGGAAAGAACTACCCTTACTTGACGAACTGGTTACTGAACTCTATGGCGTTGCCCCTGGCACCGATGCCTTTCAGTTGGCAACAGATAACCTGCGGACCAAAGCCAGATCGGTTTTTCGAACAATTCTGCATCGCTATGCTGATTTCAGCGTAACAACGATCGACTCCTTTACGCAGCGGGTAGTCATGGCCTTTACCGACGAGCTGGGCTTTCCCTATTCGTTCGAAGTGGAGCTCGAAACCGACGAAGTACTCGAACTGGCCATCGACAACCTGATCGAAAAGGCCGGAACCGACGAAATGGATGAGATCACAACCATTTTGAGCGAGTACTACACGCATACGGCGGCCGAAGGCAAAAGCTGGAACCAGTTGCCCGAGTTGCTGAAAGAATTCGGAAAAAATCTCACATCGGATCAGTTTTACGAAGCCGTTAATGCCGCTCAGGAACTATCGCCCAATGCACTGCGAGGTATTCGTATCCAACTAATCAATTATACCCAACAGATCGAAGCCGATATTATCGGTCATGGGCAACGGGCCTGGAAACGGATTACTGATGCAGGCTTAGACGAAACTGATTTTAGCTACGGAGCTAGTGGTGTTGGTGGCTATATAAAAGCGATTGCCGAAGGAAACGCGAAAAAAGAAGCCGGCACACGGGTGTATAATGCACTCAACAATGGCGATTGGTATGGAAAGAAAACGCCTAAACCCGTTCAGGAGTTGATTGATGGTATGGCCGCCGACTTAGGCGACAGCCTTACCCAAATCGAGGCCATTCGTGAGGCTAATGGCCAACAGGTAGCGCTGTTCGATTGCCTGCTGCCTCACCTTCAAAAACTTGCCCTCCTGAAACAAATTCGCATTGAGTTCGACGATTTGCTCCGCAACGATGGGCGGGTTCATATTTCGGAATTCAATAAGAAAATTCTGAACATTGTTGCTTCGGAGCCGGTACCTTTCCTCTACGAGCGCCTTGGCACGAAATACAATCATATTCTGATCGACGAATTTCAGGATACCTCGCGGCTACAGTTTGCCAATCTGTTACCTCTGATCGAAAACGCCCTCGGTGCCGACCATTTCAATTTGGCTGTGGGCGATGGGAAACAGGCCATTTATCGATTCCGGGGGGGCGACATGGACCAGATTGTAGCCCTCCATCGAAAAGACCTCGACTCGCTGAAACAGGCTCACAATCCAGGATCGTGGACTGCCGATCGTATCGACATGCTCGATGGTCATTTACAGGATGATATGCTGGATACCAACTGGCGAAGTGCCGAACCGATCGTTCTGTTTAACAACGATTTTTTTGAATTTACGGCCCGTAAGTTCGAACACCAGCACCCAAAACTTGCCGACGTATTCGATACAGAACAGCAATTTCATCAGAAAGCCCAGCCGAATGCGCAAAAAGCGGGGCACGTTCAGATCGATTTTGTGGCCCGAGACGAACACAACGAGCAGGATCTGACCACCAGAATGCTCCGGCAAACAATAGAGCATCTGGATCGTGTGCTGGCCGATGGTTATAGCTATGGCGACATTGCAATTCTCTGCCGCAAAAAAGCCCATGCCAAAGCCCTGGCCAATGAACTAAATGCCCGCCAGATTCCACTGGTTTCGGCCGATTCGCTATCGCTGGAGTTTTCTGACCCGGTTAAGTGGATTGTTACACTCATGAACGTGCTCCAGCAGCCCGACCATACGCTACTGCGCTACGAATTATTGTATCTATTCCACCGGGTCGTTCAGGGTATTTTTCCCGACGATGCACTAACCGAAGAACTCCAACAGGTAGCCGAGGGCGATGTTTCGGGCGTGTTTGCGTATCTGACCCAACAAGGATACCCTCTTGATCAATACGCACTCAATCAACTCAATCCGTATGAGTTGGCCGAGCGGCTAACGGCTCAGTTTGGGCTGTTCAGCCAGGCTGAGCATAATCCATTCCTCTTTCGTTTTCTGGACGAAGTGCTCGCCTTTAATCAAAAACGGAGCGGCCATCTCAGCGATTTTCTGGTGTATTGGGAAAGTGTTCGGCAAAAAGTTTCGGTAGAGGGCAATGCCCGCAATTCGGTCAGTATTCAAACCATTCACCGCTCAAAAGGCCTGGAATTTCCGGTTGTAATCATCCCATTCGCCAACTGGAAAGTTGAACCCATTCTCGATAGCACCATCTGGCTCGACCTTACCTCCTTACGAACCGATGTACTCGCTCATGAAAACGGCTCCGGCCAGCTTGCCCGACTAACATCAGCTCCGGCCAACACAACCAGCAAACTCCGGGGGGCTCCCGAACCCATTGCCGCCCAATATGAAGAAGAAATAACCCGCACGTTTCTGGAAAACATGAACCTGCTCTACGTTGCCTTTACGCGTCCGACCGATCGGCTCTATATAATCAGCGAGGCTAAAGAGTTTGGGAAAGGGCAACCTAACACGATTAGCCACTGGCTCCATGCGTTTCTGCGCGACAGTGAGGTTGCCCGCAACTGCGGTTGCGCCTGGCAGGATGGTCAGTATAGCTATACGGTGAGTTTATGTACCGATGCCATTAACCATCAGAAAGCCCCCGAAACGCTCGATGAAATTATTCTTGACGACGTTATTAGTGGGCATCGTGGTCAGGATTTGCAACTACGGCGACAGGCAGAGCGGGTTTTCGACGTGGCAACGTTTGAACGGACCCGCGAACGCGACCGGAAGCTCTGTGCTGCGCTGAGCCTGCTAAAAGGCCCCGATACCATTGATCAAACGCTACGGAAACTTGTGGGCGAAGGGCTGGTTCGAAAGGCCGAATGCGACGATTTAAAGAAAACGCTTATTGCAATTGTCACTCATCCGTTGCTGGCTTCGCTGTTCGATTCAACCTTACGGATCGACACCGACCGAAGTATTTTAAGCAACAAACGTATCTATGGCGCCCCCCACCGCGTTGTATATTATCCTGATGGCAGTGTTATACTGGTTCAATATGAATCATTGACAGACCCTTCCTCCCTCTCTTCTTTACCAACTAACCCAACTGATTCACTCCGGTATTTTACCGGATTGTATCGAGATATGGGATTTCCTGAAGTTGAAGGCCGATTGGTTTATCTGGCCGACGAACCCACTGTTGTGCGGGTAGTTTAACTGTTTTATGTTTTCATATTTATGGCTTTTAGTATCAGCTTGAGAACGTCAACCCCCATTTTTTTCATTTGGCTAACGCTACAATCACTTACCGGCACTGCCCAAACGTCCGAATCGCCCTATCAACTCAAAACCAGTCGTGAATTAACTCTCACTGGCGCGGGTGCTATTACGTATGGAGCGTCTGTTCTGCTGAACCAATCGGTCGATCCGCTTACTCCTGCCGACGTAGCTGCGCTCAATCGCGACAATATTAACGCTTTCGACAGAAGCGCCACCCTGCACTGGGACCCGTCTATTGCTAAAGTTAGCGACCTGACGCTTTACTCCAACGTTGGATTGCCTATTCTGCTCACACTTGGCCTGAAACCACTTCGGCAGGATGTGAAAACACTGGGTATTATGTATCTGGAAACGTTACTGATTGCCAATGGCGTTGAAAGTACCGTGAAAGCCCTGTCGCAACGTCCTCGTCCCTTCGTTTTTAATCCGGATGTTGCCCTGGACAAAAAGCTCACCCGCGATGCACGCCAGTCGTTTTTTTCGGGCCATGCCACAACAGCCTTTGCCACTGCCGTTTTCACGAGCGAAGTTTTTCGGCATTACTTTCCCAAATCAAAACTCAAACCAGTGGTCTGGATTGGCACATTGGGCCTGGCCAGCGCAACCTGTGTGATGCGGTATGAAAGTGGGCGTCACTATAAAACAGACCTGCTGGTTGGGGCTGCTTTTGGTTCGTTGGTTGGTTGGGGAATACCAAAATTACACGAAGTAAAAAACAGAAATTCCTGGGGTCACCGACTCGACATACAGCCCTGGAGTAACGGAACATCCACCGGTCTCTATGCCCGTTATCGGTTTCATTCAACATCTCGGGTTAATCCGTAAATTTGCGTCTAAATACCATTCCTTTTGCAAACCAGACGTACTGTTTTCACCTGCCTGCTCATGCTGCAACTAGCTGTAGCACACGGGCAGGATACTCTATCGGCGCCAGCAACCAAACTGCGACAAAATCCCTATCGCCTAAGCTGGAAAACCGATGCTGCCTTACTGGGACTGTCAGGTATTACGGGCCTAACGTCGCTGGTACTGGAGCAACAGGTGCAACCGTTCACCATAAATGACCTAAGCCATTTTGATCGGAACCAGGTCAATGCATTTGATCGCGGGGCTACGTATAAATGGTCGCCAGCAGCTTTCACGCTGAGTGATCAGACCCTAACGGCTAACTTTGTGGCCACCGGACTCATTGCCGCACCAACCTTGTTTCGGTATAAAAACTGGGCTACTGTGCCACTGATGTATATTGAAGTACTGGCTTTGCCCACGCTCGTTCAGCAAACAGTAAAAAACATTGTGTTACGCACACGTCCGTATGTGTATAATCCCGATGCTCCACTAGACCCTAAGCTAGCGCCAAATGGTCGCCAGTCCTTTTTTTCGGGACACGCCGGTACCGCTTTTGCATCGGCCGTATTTGCGTCGGAAATGTTTCGTCATTTCTACCCAAAATCAAAATTAAAGCCTGTTGTTTGGGTTGTGATGCTTGGGCTGGCCTCCACTACCAGTCTGATGCGCTACGAAGCCGGGTATCATTTCCCGAGCGACATTCTGGTTGGGGCTGCTTTTGGTTCGCTGGCAGGCTGGGGAATTCCCCGGCTACATCAGCTAAAAAAGCAATCAGCTATGGGCCAACGGCTTACTATTAGGCCCTGGAACAACGGTGCTGCTACTGGAATCAACGCACGATTGTTGGTGTTTTCGCGATAATGGATGCTTCGCAAGTGAACGAATAAGCCGTTTCCTGAATGACTAAAGTTACAGATCACATTAAAGCCGCAAATGGCAAACCCATTTTTTCGATTGAAGTGATACCGCCCATTAAAGGCGACAATCTGAAAAACCTGCTCAACAATATCGAGCCCCTGATGGAATTTAAACCACCGTTTATCGACGTTACGTATCACCGCGAAGAGTACATCGAACGCCCGCTACCCGATGGCACTATTCAGAAAATTGTAACCCGAAAACGACCCGGCACGGTTGGCATTTGTTCGGCCATTATGCATCGGTTCAATGTCGATCCGGTGCCCCATGTGCTATGTGGTGGCTTCACGCGGGAAGAGACTGAAGATTTCCTGATCGACCTGCACTATCTGGGTATCGACAATGCGCTGGTACTTCGGGGCGACCCAGCCAAACCATTTACGACATTTAAAGCCAAAGAAAACGGCTACACCTATGCCAGCGAACTGGTTGAGCAGGTTGCCAACATGAATCGGGGTATTTATTTGCACGAAGAAGACACGCCATTAGCACCCAGCAACTTTTGCATCGGTGTAGCAGCTTATCCCGAAAAGCACTTTGAAGCCGTTGATCATGACATTGATTTCCACTATCTGAAGCACAAGATCGACAAGGGAGCCGACTACATCGTTACGCAGATGTTCTTCGATAATCAGAAATATTTCGCGTTTGTTGACCGTTGCCGACAGGAAGGCATTACTATTCCGATCATTCCCGGTCTAAAGCCCATCAGCACCCGGAAACAGCTCCAGATTCTGCCCAAAATTTTTCATCTCGAAATGCCACAGGATCTTGTTAAAGCGGTTGACACCTGCGAAAACGACCAGCAGGCCCGGCAGGCAGGCGTTGAATGGAGCATTCAGCAATGTCGCGAACTTATTGCGCATGGAGTTCCCGTATTGCACTTTTATACGATGGGCAAGGCTGATAACATCATGAAAATTGCCCGCGAAGTGTTTTAAAAAAAATAACACGACCAGTTGATAATTTAGTAAGTAAAAACCCGGAAAACTGTGTCAACTTGCTAAACGATCACACCTAAAGACCTCTTAAACTAGTTATGAATCGTGCCCTTGTGGTGTTGCTTGTGTTTGACTTAACAACTTCGGCCTTACTAGCTCAGCGTGTAACCAGCGATACAACCTATAAGCAAACCTATCGTCCGCAATACCACTTCTCTGCCCGTAACAACTGGCTCAACGACCCCAATGGCCTGGTTTATTACGATGGCGAGTATCACCTGTTTTATCAGTATAATCCGTTTGGCATTCGCTGGGGGCATATGACCTGGGGGCATGCCATCAGTCGGGATCTGGTTCACTGGCAGGAACTTCCTTCGGCCATTCCCGAAGAAAATGGAACCATGATTTACTCGGGAAGCTGTGTTGTCGACAAAACCAATACGAGCGGTTTCGGACAGGACGGCCATATTCCGCTGGTTGCTGTTTATACGGGCGCGAAAACAGGAAACCAAAGCCAGCACATCGCCTATAGCCTCGATAAGGGACGCACCTGGACCAAATATGCGGGCAATCCGGTTATTGATCTGAAACAGAAAGATTTTCGCGATCCGAAGGTTTTCTGGTATGAACCCAGCCAGCATTGGGTTATGGTTGTGTTGCTTCCAACCGACAAAAAAGCCTTGTTCTATAAATCGACAAACCTGAAGGAATGGACAAAAACCGGCGAATTTACGGCCAATGATAGCCCAGCCACGGTTTGGGAATGCCCGGATCTGGTGGAAGTTCCGGTCGATGGTACCATGGAGCGGAAGTGGGTTCTTTTTCTATCGATGGGAAATAATGCACCAGCCGGTGGTTCAGGAATCCAGTATTACGTCGGTCGATTCAATGGATCAACCTTCATCAACGAATCTAAACCCGGTGATATTCGCTTTGTAGACTGGGGCAAAGACTATTACGCAGCTATTACATTTAATAACCTGCCACGACGGGGCAACCGCGGGGCCATTAGCATTGGCTGGATGAACAACCTACAATATGCCAACGACATTCCGACCACTCCCTTTCGGGGTACGATGACATTACCCCGCGAATTGCGTCTGGCCAAAATTCTGGCTCCGGCCTTACGTTATGAATTGCGCCAACAGCCGATTCAGGAACTAAAACCGCTGTTAAACACCAGCTTTCAATGGACTGGAACTGACGTAGCTCAGCTTAACCAAAGCCTGGCCAGCAACAGCTTATCAGGCGATACCTACTGCTTACAACTCGAATTTGAAGCCGCGAAAACGGGCGTAGGTGTTCGGGTCAAAAAAGACGAAGCTACGTCGGGAAAGGGCGAAGAAACGATTATTGGCTACGATCCGTCGAAACAACAGTTGTATGTTGACCGGAGCCGCTCGGGCGATGTTTCGTTCAAAAAAGAATTTCCCGGTCGATTTACGGCACCGCTTAAACCACAAAACGGTAAAATTTCGTTACAAATCTGGGTAGATCGCTCGTCGGTTGAAGTATTTGGCAATAATGGTGAAGTTACGCTGACGAATCAGATATTTCCTAAACCCGAAAGCCGGGGAATTGAATTTTTTGGTGATGGATTCCGTTCGGTTCTGATTCGATCGGTGGAACCGATCTGGAAGTAGGGGCTTTGTGCAGGGAGAGCGGGGTTCAGGATAAATCACTCCCAGCCCTCTCCGTAACGCCCTGTGCGAAGCCCAAAAACCTAAATTTTCTTAAATTAGGCGGTTCGCCCACATAAAGCGTTATTTTTGTCATATTAACACGAACCCACTGAATGGCTCGTACAAAAAAGAAAGTAGGCGCATATCCCAGCGGTATGATCTTGTTTAGTCTGACGCTGGCCCTGTTTTTGATTGGATTTTGCGGTTTGCTGGCTATTCAGTCGAAGCGGGTAGTTACCTATATCCGTGAAAACTACGAGATGCGGGCTTTTCTGGATAAAGACCTGAGCGATGCTAAACTGACTAAGTTATCGAAAGCAATTGCCGAAAAGCCCTATGTACTGAAAACCAACAGCAGCGCACAAATGACGTTTGTGCCAAAGGATGTAGCGGCAAAAGAGTTTATTGCTGAAACCAAAGAAGATTTCACCAAATTTCTGGGCGAAAACCCATTGCGCGACAGTTATCGAATTAAATTGAACGAAGAGTATTTCGAAGAAGCAAAGCTGCAACAGGCCAAGAAAGATCTTGAAGAAATCGATGGTATTTTTGAAGTAGTTTACCAGGAAAATCTGGTCGACAATATCAACCGCAATATCACTAAGATCTATGCTGTGATGTCGGCCTTTGCTTTGATTCTGTTGTTAATTATTGTTGTTCTGATGAACAACACCATTCGACTGGCGTTGCATTCGCAGCGAATGCTTATTCGGAGTATGCAGTTGGTTGGTGCTACCAATGGTTTCATTACCCGGCCATTTCTGGGCCGTGGTATGTGGCAGGGATTACTGGCAGGGGGTATTGCTGTAGTGTTGCTGCTGGCGGGTTTGCAGCTAGCGATTCATAACCTACCCGAACTGGCTATGTTTCAGGATACAGAGAAACTTATTTTTCTGATGATTGGTATTGTGGCTTTGGGCATTCTTATTGGTTTTCTGAGTACTTTTCAGGCTGTTAACCGATATCTGGGCCTAACGCTTGATGAGTTATATTAGTTATCATAGGGTGAGTTTTCACACAACCACGGGCAAAATCTGCCTGCGCCGAAAACTACAGTCTGAATTTAAAGTTACACAAAACGTATAACTGACTTACGAATATGGCAAAAGACAAATCATACGGCTCGGCTACGCTAACACGCGAAGAACCAGCCAAAAAGGCATCGGCGCCGGTTAGTCCGATTGCCAAGCCAGCCCCTCTTCGCGCTTCAACAACAGAAGCCGCTCGTCGGGATACATCGGCAACATTGCCATTCGGCCGGCAGAACTATGTGTTGATGCTGATCGGCATTGCGGCTATTCTGGCTGGTTTCTTTATTATGAGCCTCGACAAAGAAGAATTCGGTTTTGGCTTCCTTGGCCTCACGCTCGGCCCTCTTGTTGTTATGAGCGGATTTGTTATTGAATTTTTCGCCATCCTTACCCGACCGAAGGCCTAAGGGTTTATGGTTTATCGTCTATGGTTTATGATTGCTCTGCTCATTTAGGTGTTAACCAAGCGAAGCAACCATAAACCGTAAACCATAAACCATAAACTAATTTCCCACCTATGGATTTAATTCACGCTATTGCGCTGGCCATTATTGAAGGATTAACTGAATTTCTGCCAGTATCCTCAACGGGTCACATGATTATCTACTCCTCCCTGGCTGGCATTGCCAGTAACGAATTTACCAAACTTTACACAGTCGACGTTCAATTCGGTTGCATTCTGTCGGTACTGGTGCTGTATCACCGACGTTTCATGACCAACACCCGCACGGGTACTTTTGTGGTCCCTTCCTATCTGAAATCGTTCCCTCCACACCTACAGCCGATGCTCGATTTTTACAGCAAAATCCTGATTGCCTTTCTCCCTGCGGCCGTTATTGGTTTTTTGCTGAATGATTTCATCGACTCGCTGCTCGAAAATGTTGTGGTAGTAGCCATCACTCTGCTCCTGGGCGGTATCATACTGGTATTTATTGATAAAATTGTCAATCGCCAGCCCAAAGATGGTGATGTTACCGTTGGCGATGCTATTCGAATTGGCTTCTTCCAATGTATTGCTATGATTCCGGGCGTATCGCGGTCGGCAGCAACAATTATTGGTGGCATGTTTCAGGGATTGACCCGCAAACAGGCGGCCGAATTTTCGTTTTTTCTGGCGGTGCCAACAATGGCAGCCGCTTCGGGTTATAAACTACTCAAAACATATAAGTTACTTCAGCCAGCAGATTACCAAACGTTGCTGATTGGTAATGTAATTGCATTTATCGTAGGTATGCTGGCCATTCGTGGGTTTGTAGGCTTTTTAACCAAATACGGATTCAAAGTATTCGGGTATTACCGGATCATACTGGGTCTGGTGCTGCTGGGCCTAGTGGCTGCTGGCGTTAAATTAGATGTTATTTAAGCCTTACGGTCAACAAATTCTTACTACTTGGGCCTCGGCTTTGGCAATCGTTATCATCAGAAGAATTCATTGAGGTGCACAGAGAACCGATCCCCGGTGTATCTTTGCACTTCTTTGTTTTTACTACGTGTCTCAACAGAACGCATCAACACAAGCCCCCGGCCAACCCGATCCGGGTCAGGTTATTCTGATCGACAAGCCACTTACCTGGACTTCGTTCGACGTGGCCAATAAGCTTAAATATGCCTGCAAATTCAAAAAAATCGGCCATGCCGGTACACTCGACCCGCTGGCAACGGGTTTATTGATTCTCTGCACCGGCAAAATGACCAAGCAGATCGATCAGTATCAGACTCAGGAAAAAGAATATACCGGTACCCTGGTTCTTGGCAAAACGACCCCATCCGTCGACCTCGAAACCGCATTCGATGCCGAATTCGAGGTAAGTGGTATCACGTCTCAGCAAATCTGCGATGCTGCCCGGCAGCTAACGGGCGATATTCTACAGGTTCCTCCCATTTATTCGGCGGTTCGGGTCAATGGCGAGCGGCTCTACGAAAAAGCCCGCCGTGGCGAAACCTCCGATCAAATTAAATCCCGACAGGTTACGGTTTCCGTATTTGAGGTTCAGACCGACCGGTTTCCAGAAGTCGACTTTCGAATAGTTTGTTCGAAAGGAACGTATATTCGTAGCCTGGTACGTGACCTGGGACTATTGCTCAACAATGGCGCGTATATGAGTGGCCTTCGGCGGACGCGCATCGGTAATTTTCGGGTAGAAGATGCCGACACAATCGAAAGCTTTGTGGCCAGATGCCGCGCCGTTTTATCTCCTCCTCAGTTATGATAGTTCATCACGGACTCGACGATATTTCTCCGCTACCCAACGCGATCGTTACCAGCGGCACCTTCGATGGCGTTCATCGGGGGCATCAGAAAATACTTTCCCGGCTCACAGAAGTAGCCCAGAGCAGTGGTGGCGAATCGGTTCTTATTACTTACTGGCCTCACCCCCGCACAGTGGTTTCCAACGACAGCCAGAACCTGAAATTATTGACCACGCTTGATGAAAAAATCGATTTAATCGAACAGGCCGGCGTCAGTCATCTGGTTGTCATTCCGTTTACGAGGTCGTTCTCGGAGCTTACTTCAGAACAGTATATCCGGCAGATTCTGATCGATAAAATTGGCACAAAAAAACTGGTGATTGGTTACGACCATCGCTTTGGCCGCGACCGGGAGGGCGGCTTCGATTATATTCAGGAACATCAGAGCGAATACGGTTTTGAGGTCGAGGAAATTCCCCGCCAGGATGTAGAAGCAGTAGGGGTTAGTTCATCAAAAATCCGAACAGCGCTTCAGGAGGGTAACGTGCATACGGCCAATCGCTTTCTGGGTCGCCAATACAACCTGACGGGCACCATCGTAAAAGGTCGGCAACTTGGCCGAACAATTGGCTATCCAACGGCAAACCTGCAGGTTGACGATCCGGTCAAGCTCGTTCCAGCCAATGGAGTCTATGCTGTTGACGTGGTCTATGCTGGCCAGACCTATGGTGGTATGCTAAATATTGGATTTCGGCCTACTGTAGCCGGAACTCACCAAACGATTGAAACTTACATCTTCGACTTCAACAAAGACATCTATGGCGAACACATGACCCTTAAATTCCGGGAGTACCTACGCCCGGAGGTGAAGTTCGATGGTTTACCGGCTCTGGTGAATCAATTGAAGTTAGACGAAGAATCGGCAAGAGCCGTATTACGCAACTGATACAATAACCGGCACCGGCCGAGGAAACGATAGCATGGAATACGCACCAATAGCGATATAATCTTTATAGGTTAGCTCAGGTGCGAGTTCTGCCAAATTCTCAAAGGGTAACATGAGAGTTGTTATATCATTTTGCTTCGACAAGTCGAGAGCCAGCTTTGAAAATAACGAATAAGCACATAACCCTACAACCGGATCGATTTCAGAAAACGATAGCCGGGCATAATGCCCTACAATTCGTAATACGGCACTTTTCTTACCCGGCAATATAGTGCTGAACAACCGGTTTCCCTCGGCGATGAACGTGGTTATATCGGCAGCATTGATCCTGTTTATTTCAGAAATATCGCCCACCTGCAGAGCATGTTTTTGTAGTATACTCTGTACCAACCCTTTACCAATATTGGTCTGCAACTGCCGATGTAAACAAGCCATCAACATACTAGATACCAATCGGTTAATTTGCTTAATAGAAGCAACCGATTGAGCAGTTATCTGGCTAGCTATAGTTAATGATTTTTCCTCTATAAGAAAATTTGCAGTAGTTAATAAAGAATTATTCATATCATATAAATTTATTGTAGTGAAATGGATAGCCCTTTATACTTACGAAAAGTATAGCTTCTGGTTTCTTATGCGATTAATAAAACCAACTTATTTATTTTACGTACTTTCGCCCTCCAAACCGTACAAGTAACGATCATCAATCAAACTGTTATGCAACAGAAAATCCGGCGTGAAGATGCCCTTGATTACCACGCCAAGGGACGCCCGGGTAAGCTTGAAGTTATCCCGACCAAAGAATACAGTACCCAGCGCGACCTGTCACTTGCCTACTCTCCAGGCGTGGCAGAACCCTGCCTGGCCATCGAGGCAAACCCCGACGATGCCTACAAATACACAGCCAAAGGCAATTTGGTAGCGGTTATTAGTAATGGTACGGCCGTACTCGGTTTGGGCGATATTGGTGCTTCGGCCAGTAAGCCTGTTATGGAAGGTAAAGGATTACTCTTCAAAATTTATGCCGATATTGATGTCTTTGACATTGAGCTCAATACAAAAGATATTGATGAGTTTGCCCGGACAGTCAAAATTCTGGAACCAACCTTCGGTGGCGTTAATCTGGAAGACATCAAGGCACCCGAGTGTTTCGAAATAGAGGAACGACTCAAACGGGAAATGAACATTCCGGTCATGCACGACGACCAGCATGGCACGGCTATTGTTAGTGGAGCAGCACTCCTCAATGCGCTCGAACTGGTTGGTAAACAGATCGAAACGGCTCGGTTTGTGTTTCTGGGGGCGGGCGCGGCTGCCATTTCATGCGCCCGGCAGTATGTGGCTCTGGGTGCTCAATACGAGAATATTGTTATGTTCGATGTGAATGGGCCGTTGCGTACCGACCGCTCCGATCTCAGCGACATTATGCGCCCGTTTGCCACCACCCGCAATATTAAATCGCTGGCAGATGCCTTCGCCAATGCCGATGTATTTGTTGGACTCTCGAAGGGCAACATTGTTAACCAGGATCTGATCCGGTCGATGGCCAGAGATGCCATTGTTTTTGCAATGGCTAATCCAACCCCGGAGATTAGTTACGACGATGCAATGGCTGCTCGTCCTGATATTATTATGGCAACCGGCCGGTCAGACTACCCCAATCAGGTTAACAATGTACTGGGTTTCCCCTACATTTTCCGGGGAGCACTCGACGTTCGGGCTACCGAAATCAACGAGGCCATGAAACTGGCAGCAACCTATGCGCTTGCTGAACTCGCCAAGAAACCTGTTCCCGATATTGTGAATCTGGCCTATGGCGAAGACAATATAGTTTTTAGTCGAACTTATATTCTGCCCAAGCCCGTTGATCCGCGCCTGCTGGCAACTGTGGCTCCGGCCGTAGCCAAAGCTGCAATAGACTCTGGTGTAGCCCGGCAACCCATTTCAGACTGGGAAGCCTACAAACAACAACTAGCCCGCCGGCTTGGTCAGGACAATCAGATTTCGCGGGTTATTTTAACCAAAGCCAAATCGAATCCGAAACGAGTGGTTTTTGCCGATGCCGAAAATCTGAAAGTACTGAAGGCTGCCCAGCAAGTTCGTGATGAGGGCATTGCCTATCCAATTTTGCTTGGCGAAACCGCCAAAGTTCAACAGATTATTCAGGACCACAGTCTCGATTTGGGAAATATCCCGATTATTGACCCACGTGCCCCCGAACAAAATGGCTTGATCGAGCGATTTGCCAACATATACTTCGAGAAACGCAAGCGAAAAGGCGTCAATGCAACCGAAGCCCGTAAAATGATATACTATCGCAACTATTTTGGCGCGATGATGGTCGAAACGGGCGAAGCCGATGCACTAATTTCCGGACTAACCCGCAGCTATCCAGACACCATCCGACCGGCACTTCAGGTGATCGGAAAAGAGCCTGGTGTACAGAAAGTGGCCGGTATGTATATTCTGCTTACGAAGCGGGGACCACTGTTTTTTTCCGATACTACGGTTAATTTTAACCCCTCGGCCGAAGAAATTGTGGAAATAACCGAGATGACCGCCAAAGCCGTCGAGCGGTTCAACATCAAGCCGCGCATTGCACTGGTAACCTACTCCAACTTCGGAAGTGCCAAAGGGGAAGACGCCGAAAAAATGAACCGTGCCGTCGAGATCCTGCAACGGAAACACCCTGATTTGATTGTAGACGGTGAAATTCAGGCCCACCTGGCTTTCAATACCGAGTTACTGGAGCAAAACCATCCGTTCAGCAAGCTGGTGGGCGAAGGAGCCAACACGCTCATTTTCCCGAACCTGTCGGCCGCAAACATCGCCTACAACCTGATGTCGGAAGCGGCCGGTTTCGATGCCATTGGTCCAATTTTGCTCGGTATACGCAAACCTGTTTATGTTTTGCAATTAGGCTCATCCGAGCGCGAAATTGTCAATATGGTCGCCATCGCCGTCGTAGAAGCGCAGGGAAAGTAATTATGAATTATGAATGATGAATGATGAATGGGCTGACGCGAAACCATTCATCATTCATCATTCATCACTTATCATTCTATCACGTGTCACGCATTTTAACAGGTATTCAAAGCAGCGGGCGACCGCATTTAGGAAACATTCTGGGGGCTATTAAACCCGCTATCGATTTATCTAAACACCCTGACAATGAATCGTTTTTATTCATTGCCGATCTTCATTCGCTAACCACAATTAAGGATGGGCCAACGCGCCGTGAATTTACAAAAGCGGTGGCGGCTACCTGGCTGGCGTTTGGGCTTGATACGACAAAAAATACATTCTGGCGCCAGTCCAGGGTGTCTGAACATACCGAACTATGCTGGTATCTGAGCTGCTTTACGCCGATTCCGATGCTTAATAATGCAACGTCGTTTAAGGAAAAATCGGATCGTGCGACGGGGGCGGTTAATACAGGACTTTTCGTTTATCCGGTCTTGCAGGCTGCCGATATTCTGCTCTACGATGCCGAAATCATTCCGGTGGGTAAGGATCAACGCCAGCATATTGAAATGACCCGCGATATTGCCAGTACCTTTAACCGGCAGTATGATGAAGAAATATTCATACTGCCCGAAGCGCAGATTGACGACCGGCTAATGACGATTCCAGGAATCGACGGCGCAAAGATGAGTAAGTCGTATAATAATTATATCGACATTTTTCTGCCCGAAAATGAGTTATGGAAAGTGATCAAGAAGATCAAGTCTGACTCGACCCCGCTCGAAGACCCCAAAAACCCGGATACCGATATTACATTCCAGCTATACTCGCTACTGGCATCTGACGAGCAAAAAGACGAACTTCGCCGGTTATATGAGGGTGGAAATTATGGCTACGGAATGGCAAAAAAAGCCCTTTACGAACTAATTATCGCACAGTTTGCCACCGAACGGGAACGGTTCAACTACTATACGATTGAAAATCCTGATGCGCTGGAAGCTGAACTACAGGCAGGAGAAGAAAAAGCCCGTGCAGTGGCCAGTAAAACCATGACCCGCGTTCGTGAAAAGCTAGGATTTTGCTAGATTATTGATTGAATGATTGAATTGTTCAACCGCAACGGCTGACCGTAATTCAATCATTCAACAATTCACAGCAACGCAGCCGCTTTCTCATCAACGAGCCATACTAACTCACCGTTGATCGGTTTGATCTCCTGCGAGGGATATTTGTCTGGATTATAGTCTCCCTCCAATACCTCCTTTAGCGGCTCGGCTTTTTTAGGGCCAGCAACCAGAAACACAACACACGACGCCCGATTCACAATAGGTGCCGTTAGCGTTAGCCGATACATACTCTGCTGAGTCAGGAAATACGCTTTTGTCCATGCTGTTTTTTCGTGAACAACCTCTGTGCCCGGAAACAAGGATAGCGTATGCCCATCGTCGCCCATACCGAGTAAGACCAGATCGAAAGTTGGGCCGGTTTCGCCAAAATAGTCGTGTAAAATACGGTCGTAGTCGGCAGCAGCCGCTTCGGGTTCCAGTTCGGTATTCCAGACATGGATTTGTGATTCAGGCGTAAAAACATGACCAAGCAGCGTATCGTAAGCCATACCGGCATTACTCTGCTCATCATGAATAGACACGTAGCGTTCATCTCCCCAAAACACATGCAGTTGCGCCCACGGAATCTGTTCCCGGTAAGGCGATTTGGCCAAAAGTTCGTGTAGGGCTTTGGGAGTACTCCCTCCCGAGAGGGCAATAGTAAACCGCTCCTGGCCATCGGAGCCTGGCTTCTTCAGCACATCGGTTATGCGCTTTGCAATAAAGTCAGCCGCAGTTTTAGCCAGATCAGCAGGATTCTTGGTCGTTATGAGTTGCATCAGAAGGAGTTTTACGGTTTTCAGTGGCTCCGCTTGGTTAGAACCTAACTCTTGCGCGGAGCCACTGAAAACCGTAAACTAAAAACTTTTTCAACATTATTTTGTCATCCATTCGAAGCCATCTTTCTCGATGAGGTCCATAGCCGCCTGTGGTCCCCACGAACCTGGTGCATAGTTCGGAAAATCGGTTGGCGCTTCACTACCCCAGGCTTCAATAATTGGCGTTACCACTTTCCAGGCAGCTTCTACCTGGTCGGCCCGCATAAACAGGGTTGCATCGCCCGTCATGGCATCGAGCAAAAGGGTTTCATAGGCTTCCGGCTCCTGACCATCGTAGGCCGTTTTGTAGCTAAATACCATTTCGACCGGATCGATAGCTAACGTCTGACCAGGCCGCTTCACCTGCAAACGCAACCGAATATCCATAGCGGGTTGTATACTGATCACTAATTTATTAGCCTCCCAGGTACTGGTTGCTTCGCCCGGAAATGCATAGTTTGGAGCGGGTTTAAACTGGATGGTAATGACCGTTGTTTTCTCGGGCATCGACTTGCCCGTACGCAGATAGAACGGCACATTTTCCCAGCGCCAGTTATCGACGTATAACTTAACGGCGGCAAACGTCTCGGTAGCCGAATCGGGTTTAACGCCCTCTTCTTCCCGATAACCGGGCATATCCTTATCTTTTACTTTACCTGGTCCATACTGCCCCCGCACCGCAACCTCATTGACCTGATCGGGTTGAATCCGGCGGATAGCATTCAGCACATCTACTTTTTTGTTCCGAACTTCGTTGGCATCGAAACTGATCGGCGGCTCCGTAGCAACCATACACAGCACCTGCAACAGGTGGTTCTGGATCATATCACGCAGGGCGCCAGAACCTTCGTAGTAGCCACCGCGCCCTTCCAGACCAACGGTTTCGGCCGCCGTAATCTGAATATGTTCGACATAACGCCGGTTCCAGATCGGTTCGAAGAGCGAATTGGCAAAGCGAAGGGCCAGTATATTCTGAACCGTTTCCTTACCCAGATAGTGGTCGATCCGGTAGATCTGTTCTTCGGCAAACAAGCCACCGAGTAGTGTATTTAGCTCCTGAGCCGTTTTCAGATCATGGCCAAACGGTTTTTCTACCACAATCCGAACATGCGGTTTATCGTGGCAAAGCGGCAGTTTCGATAGGTTGGTAGCAATGCCAGGCACCAGTTGTGGCGCTACGGCCAGATAGAAGAGCACATTTGGTTCTTCACCCCACTCCTCTTTTCGGGCCGCTACAAAATCCGAAATTTTCGGATACGCAGTTTCGTCGCCACCGTCCATCTGCAAATAGGAGATGTGCGGTGCAAACTGATCCCACGGCCCATCCTTACGCCGGGAGAATTCTTTAACACCATCCAACAGGCGTTCGCGAAATGTTTCGTCTGTATAATTGCTCCGGCCAATACCAACAACGGAGAAATTTTCTGGCAAATAAGTATCGATAAATAAATTGTAGAGCGCAGGTGTAAGTTTGCGCAAATTGAGATCTCCACTTCCACCAAAAATAAAAATAACAGTGGCAGGAGGTCGCTGGTTAGTAGCAGGGATCATTTGGTAAACAGGTTGTTGTCAAACCGAAAGACGGCGCAAGATACCTGCGTCCGTTCTGTTGAACAAGTTTAACTTGTTAAGGATTCAACATAGTCCATGATTCTAGTACATTTGAGCGTTGTTTCTTATTTACTGTTTACGCTATGAAAATCGCCATTGGCTCCGATCACGCCGGTTTCCACTACAAAGAAGCCATCAAAAACATGTTAACCGACCTGGGTCACGACGTTGTCGACAAGGGCACATACGCCGAAACCCCCCCCGTCGATTACCCCCGGTTTATTCGTCCCGTTGCCGAAGCCGTTGCTGCCGGAGAGGTTGAACGGGGCGTGGTGCTGGGAGGATCGGGCAATGGCGAAGCCATGACAGCCAACCGCGTGAAAGGCGTTCGCTGTGCTCTCTGCTGGAACGAAGAATCAGCCCGATTAGGTCGCCAGCATAACAATGCCAATGTAATTTCGCTGGGCGAACGAATGATGTCGGAAGAAACAGCCCTGAAACTCGTTCAGATCTGGCTCGACACGCCCTTTGAAGGAGGTCGGCATCTGGCGCGGATTCAGGAGCTAGACGAGTAAAAAGGGCATCTATGGCCATTCTCTGGACCTATCTGAAGCCCTATCGCTGGCTGGCATTGTTCGCACTGCTGCTGGCTGGCATTGCGCAGATTCTGGCGCTGATTGATCCAATCATTTTCGGTAAACTGATTGATGAATATGCTACGAGCCCAGGAACGAAACCCGATTCTGAAAAGATTTCGGGGGTGTTGCAGTTGCTGAGCATTGCGGTGGGTGTTGCCGTAGTAGCGAATATTACCAAAGCATTTCAGGAATACCAAACCCGGTTGGTTGTCCAGAAATTCGGAACCGATATTTTCAACGATGGATTAAAACAAACACTTCGTTTGTCGTATCAGGAATTTGGCGACCAGAGTAGCGGTGCCACCCTATCCATTCTGCAAAAGGTCCGTACCGATACAGAGAAGTTCATCAACTCGTTTGTCAATATTCTCTTCTCGTCTATCGTTGGCATGGGGTTTCTGGTCTGGTATGCCATCACAAAACATTGGGCGCTGGTACCGGTGTTTGTGATTGGGGTATTGGTGTTGGGAAGCCTGACCGGTTTGCTCAGTAAGCAGATCAAAACAACGCAACGGTCGATCAACCGCGAAACGGCTCTGATGTCGGGGGTAATTACCGAATCGCTGCACAATATCGAACTGATCAAAAGCCTCGGGCTGACGTTTCCCGAAATACGTCGGCTAAAAGGGCAAACCAACCGGATTTTCGAACTGGAAATGTTTAAGGTTCGGCGTGTGCGGCTGCTAACCTTCTGGCAAAGTACGACGCTCAATGTACTGAAGCAATCGATCCTGTTTACGCTACTGTGGCTGATTTTTCATAATGTGCTCAGTACGGGTGAGTTGATTTCGATGCAGTTCATTTCGGTATCGATCTTCAATCCATTGCAGGATATGGGCAATATTATTCTGGCCTACCGCGAAACCGAAGCCGGACTGAACAGTTTTGAGCAGTTGATGCAGAAACCCATCGAACGAAATCCTGAGTCGCCCGTTGAGGTGGGACCAATTGAGCACCTCCGGTTTTCTGATGTTGTGTTTCAGCACAAAGGTGCTCGTCAGCATGCAATCGACGGCGTATCTTTTGAGGCTAGTCTGGGCGACACCATTGCCTTTGTAGGTCCATCGGGTTCGGGGAAGTCGACAATGGTAAAATTGCTGGTAGGCCTCTATCGACCCGTGGAT
This sequence comes from Spirosoma sp. SC4-14, assembly GCF_037201965.1. NCBI lineage: Bacteria > Pseudomonadati > Bacteroidota > Cytophagia > Cytophagales > Cytophagaceae > Spirosoma > Spirosoma sp. SC4-14. The sequence continues at coordinate 4,992,108 of NZ_CP147518.1, forward strand.
GGCGAAATCTTTTACAACGACATTTCGACCAAAGACCTTCGATTCAATCCAATGCGTCGGCAAATCGGCTTCGTTACCCAGGATACACACCTGTTTTCGGGGACCATCCGCGAAAACCTGCTGTTTGTGAAGCCCGATGCAACCGAAGCCGACTTGCTCGATGCCCTAACTAAAGCGGCCTGTGGTCCATTGCTAGCTCGCTCCGAAAAAGGTCTCGATACGCAAATTGGCGAAGGAGGTTTGAAGATGTCCGGGGGAGAAAAACAACGGGTATCGATTGCCCGAGCCCTGGTTCGGCACCCCCGGTTGCTTATTTTCGACGAAGCTACCTCCGCGCTCGATTCCATTACGGAAGAGGAAATAACGGCTACCGTTCGCAGTGTTTCGGCCATGAATGAGCAGATAACGGTACTGATTGCTCACCGCTTATCAACCATCATGCATGCCGATACCATTTTTGTGCTGGAGAAAGGAAAGATTGTAGAAGCCGGAAACCACCATGAGCTGGTTTCGCAAAAAGGGCTATATTACGCTATGTGGCGACAGCAAATAGGCGAACGAAAGACGGACGATGTTCGGGCCTGACTGGAGGATTTTGTCTGAACGTCGTAAAACAGTTTCATGAATAAACGTACCCGACAGGTTAACTACTTTTTGTCAGGCCAGTATTTTTCCAATGGCCTGCGAACCACGCTATCCATTTTGCTACCCTCGCTCCTGCTGGCTCAGATCGACCAGTTGTCGATGGGGATGGCCATGTCGATGGGTGCGTTGAGTGTTAGCCTGAGCGATGCTCCCGGCCCAGTTCGGCATCGGCAAAACGGGATGGCCGCTACGGTTGCCTCTGGCTTTATCATTGCATTTATCACGGGGTTTGCCCGCATGAACGCGTTTACACTGGGCCTCGAAATTCTGGTGTTCGGGTTCCTCTTTTCCATGCTGAATGTTTACGGAGCCCGGGCGGCTTCGGTTGGCACAGCCGCGCTGCTGGTCATGATTCTTACCCTCGACCGACCGCTCGACGTAAACGGTATTTTGGTGCAATCGGGTGCAATTCTGGCGGGTAGTATCTGGTATACGGTTATCAGCTTACTGGCGTTCCGGCTCCAGCCTTATCGGTCGGCGCAGCAGGCACTGGGATTATGTATTCATGAAATTGCTAAGTTCATGGCCATAAAGGCCGATTTCTATAATACGACAACCGAGCTCGAAAGCGACTATCGGCGACTGGTTACCCAGCAGGTCGTGGTAAGTGAAAAACAGGATGAAGTTCGGGAGTTGCTTTTCAAAAGTCGGCAATTTGTGGCCGAATCAACCAGCACCGGCCGGTTACTGGTACTGACGTTTGTGGATGTAGTCGACCTCTACGAACAAATCGTAACGATGTATTACGACTACGCGGCCATTCGCGAGCGATTCGGGCCAACCGGCGTTCTGGACACGATAGCCCGGCTTGTTCGTCGGTTATCGACCGAACTCGACCACATTGGTCTGACAGTGCAATCGGTGGTACCGGCTCGCAAACCTATCGATTTTACCCATGCACTAAACAAGCTCAAAAATGAAATCGATGCACTTGGCGACCGGGAAGGCAGTACGCTGGTTTTGAAGAAAGTGCTGGTTACGTTGCGAAACATAAGTCAGCGACTGATAACGATGCAAACTCATATCAACGTTCCCGAGTCAAATCCAGCATCGCTCGAAGATCTGGAATATACGCGGTTTGTTTCTCACCAAAAAATCGACGTTAAAGCTTTTGTAGACAACCTGACGCTCAACTCGTCGGTATTCCGGCATTCGGTACGCGTAGCTTTAGCGATGCTGATTGGCTTCGTGGTTACGAAATTTCTTGAATACGGACACCATAGCTACTGGGTGCTGTTAACGATTTCGGTAATTCTTAAACCAGCCTTTAGCCTGACGAAACAACGGAATATGGAACGGATTATCGGAACGTTTGCGGGCGGAGTGGTCGGTATTCTGATTCTGTGGTTTATTCCTGACAAAACCGTGCATTTTGTGCTGATGGTGCTGTTTATGATTGGTACTTACAGCGCCCAGCGGGTCAACTACATCGTGATGGTTATTTGCCTCACGCCCTTCATTCTTATTTTGTTCAATTTTCTGGGCATTAGCTATTTTGGCGCTGCCGAAGAACGATTACTGGACACACTACTGGGTGGTTTTATTGCTTTTGCAGCCAGTTATTTAATTTTCCCCCGCTGGGAATCGGAGCAGTTAGCCAAACCGATGTACAATATACTGAAAGCCAATGTAAGCTACGTACAGCTTCTGCTCGATGTGCTATCTGGCAACCAGGTTGGCATTGTTGAGTATAAACTTGCCCGAAAAGAGGTGTATGTCACTTCGGCAAACCTCGCGGCCGCCTTCGAACGAATGGTGTCGGAGCCTAAACACAAGCAACGAAACGAACAAACGATTTATAAATTCGTTGTGCTGAATCACATTCTGTCTTCCAGCGTAGCCACCATTACTTCTGCTCTCGTTAGCGATAGCGCAAAAAGATACCCTGCTGCAACTATCCGCCCGGTCAAACGTGCATTGTTTACGCTGAGCGACAGTCTTTGGCGATTAGAGAACAAACCGACAAAACCAGATACGGAAAAACCGGCCAAAACCACGTCGCCGACAGACATTCCCATAATAACCCTTTCGGCCGAAGACCGACTTCTGACCGAACAGTTAAATTTTATTCAGCAGGTCAGCAGCGACATTGGCAAACTAATTGATCAAATTCGGGAGTAGTTTTTTGTAGAGCTGTATAAAACCGATTCCTATACCAACGCAATACCGTCTTCCCGCAGCACGATTTTGCGCTCCCGATATAAGGTACCAATGGCTTTTTTGAACGTTTTTTTGCTCATTTCCAGCGTGCGGTAAATGAGTTGCGGGTCGCTTTTATCGGTCAATGGTAAAAAACCGCTATTTGTTTTAAGCGTATCCAGAATCCGCTGGGCATTGGGTTCAACATTCTGATACCCCTCCTGCTGAAGGCTAACATCGATCCGATTATCGTCGCGAATGCGTTTAATATAGCCCGGCATCCGGTCGCCAACCTGAATAGGCTGAAAAATTTCGTTCCGATATAAAAGCCCCTGATAGCGGTCGTTAATGATCACATTGAAGCCCAGATCAGTACGTTCGTAAGCCAGCAGATCGACGGCATCGCCTTCACGTAACTCCGACACATCCATATCCAGAAACCGACTTATTTTACTGGAAGCCACCAATCGGTTCGTCCGGCGGTCGAGATACAGATAAACCACATACCATTGCCCAGCCTCCATCGGTTTGCTCTGCTCCTTATGAGGCACAAACAAATCCTTTTCGAGCCCCCAGTTCAGAAATGCGCCAATACCAGTGACCGACACAACCGGCAAGGGCGCAAACTCATCGCGCATGATGTGTGGCGTCAGGGTTGTGGCAATCGGCCGGTCTTCGGAGTCCGTATAGACGAAAACGTCGATTTCTTCGCCAACAGCCAGCGACTCCGGGACATATTTGTTGGGTAACAATACATCTTCGTTGGGGTTATTGAGATACGGATCACCTAAGAAAAAACCGACGCTGGTTTCGCGCAGCGCCGTAAGTCGGTTCATACGGCCGATTCTAAGCATAAAAAATTACTAGAGCTTTCAGGCAAAAGTAACGATAAATTCCCGCCCCCGCTCATTGACCATACAACCGCCAACTAACTACGTCTCATATTAAATTAATTTGAAGTTTTACCAGACACCGCTAAAGCAAGTAGACGGCATGTACATTTGAGACTAAAATCCCTCCCTATACATCATGAAAACGATCGTATTTCCCACCGACTTCAGCCAATCGGCTGATCATGCGCTGGCCTGGGCCCAATTGCTCGCACGTCACTACAACGCCACGTTACAGGTTATGCACGTATTTTCTCCACTACTGCCTGTAGTTCCTCCTCCCGGCATGGCAGGGCCTCTTTTGGCAACGCCCGAATCGGAAGCCGAAGCCAACAGCCGAAATCAACTGGAAGCCTTAGCGAACCAGTTGCGTACCGACGGCTTTGTGGTTCAGACAAGCTGGCAAACCGGCAATGTCGACGATCAGATTCTGGCCGCTGCCCACCACACCAACGCCGACCTGATTGTTACGGGCCGGAGCGATATGCACTCCTTTCTGGATCGGCTGGCGGGTACTCATGCGTCTGGTGTAGCAAAAAACGCCCATTGTCCTGTACTAATCGTTCCAACAACTGTACCCGAAGGTTCTGTACAACTACAGACGATTGCCTATGCAACCCAACTGGAAGGCGACGATGATGCCACGATTCGTGCCATTCTGGAGTTGGCTCGCGATTTTAAAGCCAAACTGGACCTGATACACGTAGAAGCCGAAAATCAGCCCAATGTGTTCGATGACAACGCTGTACTTACCGGCCTTCGGCATACATTCGGAACTGATGCATTCCGGCTTCATACAATAAAATCACGTACGGTTAGTGGTGGTCTGGCCGATTTCCTCGAGAAACATCCAATCGATTTACTGGTGATGACTACCCGCAAACGCGACTTTCTGGATGGCCTCCTCAAACCCAGCATTACCAGCCGGATGATAACCCATACTCAGTTGCCCACGTTAATTTATCATGACTGATGCTGTAGCAAAACCTATTGTTTCGGTCGAGCGCTGACACACTGACAAAAGCCTTTAACAGCTTTCAGATAGTAGTCCAAAACTTCGGTTTTGCCCAGGAAAATCACTATTTTTGTTTATTACATTCCAGCAAGATCAGTGAAGACAGCCACCGCAGCAAAGCCACAATCGAAGAAAACCGAAACACCCCTCAACCGTCAATACAACCAGATTAAAGCTAAGTACCCCGGTGCGTTGCTGCTCTTCCGCGTCGGTGATTTCTACGAAACGTTTGGCGAAGATGCCGTAAAAGCCAGTAAGATTCTGGGCATTACCCTGACCAAACGGAACAACGGTGGATCGAACGAAGATCTGGCTGGTTTCCCGCATCATTCGCTCGACACCTACCTCCCCAAACTCGTTCGGGCGGGCCAACGTGTAGCCATCTGCGACCAGTTGGAAGACCCCGCTCAGGCAAAAGGAATTGTACGGCGAGGAGTTACAGAACTAGTCACTCCCGGCGTTTCGTTCAACGACAATGTGCTGGACACCCGACGGAATAACTACCTGGCAGCGGTGCATTTCGGCAAAAGCGGGTCCGGCAATCAGGAAGACCAGTTTGGCATATCGTTTCTGGATATTTCGACCGGCGAATTTCTGGCATCGCAGGGAAACGCGGCCTATGTCGACAAACTACTGCAAAGTTTCAATCCGTCGGAAGTGCTCTACTGCAAGCGTAACCGGGTGGAGTTTGGCGCACTATTCAGCGACAAATTCCATACCTATACGCTCGAAGATTGGGCTTTTACCTACGATTTTGGCTATAATTTTCTGAAACAGCACTTTCAGACTACGTCGCTTAAAGGTTTTGGGATTGAAGGCTTACCCGATGGTATCATCGCGGCTGGAGTCATCCTGCACTATCTGAACGAAACCGAACATAAAGATCTTCAGCATATTACGCGCGTTACCCGGCTCGAAGAAGATCGGTATGTCTGGCTCGATCGCTTCACAATCCGAAATCTCGAACTAACGGCCCCGCAGCAGGAAGGCGGTGTACCGCTGATTCAGATTCTCGATCAGACGGTTACGCCAATGGGTGCCCGGTTACTTCGCAAATGGCTTAGCCTTCCGCTGAAAGAAAAAGCCCTGATCGATGAGCGGCTCAACATGGTCGAGCTACTGACCGACGACATCGACTTATCGGAAACGCTCGTCAATCATCTCCGCCAAATTGGCGATCTGGAACGGCTGGTCTCGAAAGTAGCCGTACGCCGGATTAACCCACGGGAATTATTGCAGCTAAAGCGGTCGCTACAGCACGTTTTGCCTATAAAAGAATTGCTCATCACGGCACTTGCAGCCCCTCCCGCTCCCAAAGGGGGAGCTTTATCCGAAGATGCGACCACAATTCCGCCTTTGGGAGGCAGGGGGTTACAAAAATACGCCGATCAGCTCAATCCTGTTTCGTTTCTGCTTGACCGTATCGAGGCCGAACTCCGCGAAGATCCGCCGACGCAAGCGAATCAGGGCGGTATGATTAAACCGGGCATCAACGCCGAACTCGATGAACTAACCGCTATTGCCTATTCGGGTAAGGATTTTCTGCTTCAACTACAGGAACGGGAAGTACAGCGAACGGGCATTTCATCGCTGAAAGTGGCCTATAACAAAGTGTTTGGCTATTATCTGGAAGTAACCCATGCACACAAAAGCCGCGTGCCCGACGACTGGATTCGGAAACAAACCCTCGTTAATGCCGAACGCTATATTACGCCCGAGCTGAAAGAATACGAAGAAAAAATACTGAACGCTGAAGAACAGATTTTTCAGATCGAGTCCCGAATGTTCAACGAACTGGTTGTAGCAGCAGGTGAATATGTGGGGGCCATTCAGCAGAACGCCCGTGTACTGTCGGTGCTCGATGTTCTGTCGTCGTTTGCCCGCGTTGCCGTTAAAAACAAATACATCCGGCCACAAATCAGCGAAAGCAAAGTCCTGAATATCAAAGACGGCCGTCACGCGGTTATTGAACAACAACTTCCACCCGGCGAACCCTATATTCCGAACGATATTTACCTGGACGACGAAACGCAGCAGATTATCGTTATAACTGGGCCCAACATGGCGGGCAAATCGGCGCTGTTGCGCCAAACTGCCCTGATTGTTCTGATGGCTCAGTCGGGTAGTTTTGTTCCGGCAACTCAGGCCGAAATCGGCATAGTCGACAAGATTTTTACGCGCGTTGGCGCTTCGGACAACCTGTCGCGGGGCGAAAGTACATTCATGGTCGAAATGACCGAAACGGCCAGCATTCTGAATAACCTCAGCGAGCGTAGTCTGGTCTTGATGGATGAAATTGGTCGTGGCACAAGTACTTACGATGGCGTATCAATTGCCTGGTCGATTATCGAATATTTGCATAATAAGACGGATTGTCGACCCAAAACGCTGTTTGCCACGCATTATCATGAGCTGAACGATCTGGCTACGGATAATCCCCGAATCAAAAATTTCAATGTTGCCGTTAAGGAACTAGGCAATAAAGTTATATTTCTACGCAAGTTAAAAGAGGGCGGTTCGGAGCACAGTTTCGGTATCCACGTAGCACAGATGGCTGGGATGCCCGCACAGATCGTGAGCCGCGCCAACGAAATTCTGAAACAACTGGAATCGTCGCACCGTCGGGAAACGGACCGCGAGAAAATCCGGGAAGCGGTACCGCAGGAGCGGGAATTGGCGCTGCGCATTATCGAATCCGGCGACCCGAAATCGGAAGCCATCAAGGAGAAACTACGCGCCATCGACGTCAACCGGCTCACGCCCATCGAAGCCCTGCTGAAACTGAATGAGCTGATGAAATTGCTGGAGTAATGCAATGATTATGGAAATTAACGATGAACTGGAAATCCAGATTTTCCATACAGCAGGTAAAGCGAATGAATGAAGCGATTCGTAGGCATCAGCAAACTGACAGTCCCAACATGCTTCTGATTGACCAATTCGTAGATATGAAAAACAGGCTTACAGATGAACTTGGAGAGTTACTAACCCAGACAACAGAAATGCAGTGGCATGTAGCAGCATAAGACAATTGCAATAAGCAATCCCCTTCCAGGGAAGACAAATACCCAATTAACAACAATTACCAATGGACTTAACTGTATTGACTGCCCCCCTAACGGCGCAGGAAGTTGAATGGCGCGTACAAAGCCAGACCAAAGACGGTCAGAAAATTATAGTGGTGCCTTACATCACGAACCGGTGTGTGATGCAACGTTTCGATGATCAGTTTGGCTGGGCTGGCTGGCAGAATGAAATCAAGGAAATTGAAGGCGGTTTTCTGTGTACGATAACGGCCATACTCTCCGGTGGCGAAATCGTCCGAAAAACCGACGGGGCCAGTCGTACAAGTGTTGAACCCGTGAAAGGTGGTATAAGCGATGCCATGAAACGCTGCGCCGTGCAGTTTGGTCTGGGTCGTTCACTCTACGACTTCCCGAAAGTACTTATCCAGACAACCGACAAATACATCCCGGACTGGGCCATTCCGCTGCTCGACAAAATGGTCGATAAAATCAATGCTGGCGGAACCGTTCGCGATGTTGTCGTACTAAAACCCGAACACGCGAAGGCAGCACCAGCAAAGACCGTATCATAAAGCAAGGCCCTAGGGCCTTGCTTTATGATACGGTCTGCTACTTACTTCCCCCTCCCATAGTAGCGGGCGAACCCATTCCCTGCGATAACGTCAGCAGTTTGTCGCTCAGGGTTTGAATCGCTTTTTTGTAACGGGTTTCAATATCGGGCAGATTGGCTGTCGATTTCAAGGATGCCTCGTACAGGAACCCCGGCAACATCCAGGAAGCATAGCCGCTGTTTGGGTCCGACGACGCATATAAGGAGCGGTACCAACTGCCAAAGGCGTTTCCTTTGGGATCGATAAATGACCGTTCGAGCATTCGCAACTCTTTATTTAATTCGACCAGTTTATCGGTCCGTCCCAATTTGAGGTAATTCTGGCGAGCCGCTTCGCAGGCTTCGGCATTCTTTTTCAAATCGGCCACCACTGCCAGCATTGGTTCAATGGAGTAATTAGGCGAATAAGCCTGAATTGCTTTTTCGGCCGCTTTCAGGTGCATGGCCAGATCCGTTGGGTAGCGCGTAACATCATACGGAACCAGATCGGCATTAGCCAGCCGCATAGTCATAGTGCCCACAACCTGCTCCATCATTGGTCCCATTTTATAGGTTGGATCGGCAAATTTGTCGTAGAAATACAGATCGTCGTATTGCGAGTGATAGAGCGTTGGCCCTTCCATACCCGCGCTCAAGGATGGTATACCAATGTGCATATACGGCGCAATATGGTCAGAACCACCACCGAGGTTACCGATGGTTGGCTCCCCAGCCAGTACTGCCGGTGCCGATGAGCCCGTTACGCGCGTAGGATTTCCGGCCGCTTTATGCCCCATCCAGTGCTGATAAACGGTTTTGTTCGAATCGGGATACTGTACCGACTGCGTCGCTTCGATGATGAGTTTTTTCATAGATGGCGATGCACTGGCACCGAATGTACGCCCAGAAACGGCGGCATCGTAGTTCATGTAAGCCACCGCTTTCTGGGTTAGCTCATCCCGAAACTGTTCACTCCATTCGGCAGAACCAATAACGCCCGGTTCCTCAGCATCCCAATGGCAAACTTTTATGGTCCGACGCGGGCGTTGCCCTGCTTTGGCCAGTTTACCCAGCGATTCGGTCATACTCAGCAGCATGGCAGTGCCCGAGTTGGGGTCGGTAGCGCCATACGACCAGGCATCATAATGGCAACCAGCAATAATCCATTCGTCGGGAAATTCGACCCCAACCAGCGTGCCCACTACCTGATATATTCGCTGAATGGTCTTTTCCTGCTTCACCATCAGCCGCACTTTCAGGTCTTTTCCGCCTTCGAGCCGATAGGTATAGGGTAAACCACCCTGCCAGCCAGCCGGAACAGCTTTAGCCCCGGTCATGCGTTTCAGAATTTCGGTGGCCGAACCATAGGGCAGTGGCGTTACGGGTATTTTATGCAATCCAACAGCATTCTGGTCGAGTCGTTTGGGTGTATTTTTCGCGTCTAAGGGCAAAGCAGCCTCGCCCGGTGTGAGCGGATCGCCCGTATACGGCGTTGTGAGCAATGAGCCGCGCTGAATCACACTTTCGCTGTAATATGGCCCTTCGGGAAACGTAAGGCCCCGCATATAACCCGAATCGGCAGGGTCGGTAAAAATGATGACGCCAATGGCTCCGGCGGCTTGCGCCCATTGTGCTTTATAGCCCCGAAAATTACCGCCGTAGCGAGCCAGCACAATCTTATCCTTTACTGAAATGCCCATCGCCTTCAGTTGCTCGAAGTCTTCTTTACGGCCGTAGTTGGCATAAACCACTTCGGCAGTCACATCGCCCGAGCCCGACCAGGCGTTATAGCCAGGGGTTAACCGAGGGTCGCTGCTATACTTGTCTTCTTTAAACAGAAACTCCCGAATGTTCAGTGGCTCTCGAATCGGCTCGACCAGTTCAACGGCAATTTCGCCGGGTCCTTTGGGAAGCAATACATCATGCGGGTAAATGTCGACCTGCCAGCCTGCTTTCCGCATCGTTTCGGCAATATAGTCGCGCACCTGCTCATTTTCTTTCGAGCCGGTAATATGCGGAACACTAGAAAGTTTCTGAAGATGGGTCTTAAAAGCCGTTTGCGATTGTTTCGCCTTAAACTCGGTTTCGAGCTTTAGCTGGGCTTCCTGTCGGGCAGGAATAAAGCCGGTGAGCGTTGGCGACTGAGCCTGGGCAGCAAGTGCGCCCAACCCAATCGCTAAAATCTGGCCGGTAGTTTTGAGTAGAGGGCAGTATCTCATAAAGATTAGATTGCATTCCCTCCAAATATCGGAATTTACTACGGCAAAGCCGATACATCACTGCTTATTATTCGGCCGTAAAAATAAATAGCACACGGATAACACCGATTCGACGGATTAACACGGTCTTGTCAGTCAAATCGGTGTTATCTGTGTGCTAGTTTATGACACCTTTAGCGTTTACTTAGGCATCGCAAAAATTGCCGGATCAACCGTTGGGTTAAACGTCATGTTCGACAATGTCATCGTCAGCGCACCCGGCATGGCAGGGCTGTTGAGCTCAATAGTTGATGGTACGGTCAGGTCGCCGACCGTTTTGTAGTTGCCATACTGCATTTTCACTTCGCCCGATTGCCCCTGCATGTTCACCGTTGCTTTCATACCCAGCAATTGATAGGTACCCGCATCCACATAATAGTTGGCTTCTCCTTCGGGGCGGGTTACTTTCAGGTTAAAAACGTCTTTGTCGTTTAGTTTTTCTTTACCGACCAGCTCAACCGGGAACTTCTGATTTTTGGCAGTGGCCAAATCCGTACCCACAACATACGTATTGCCTTTCTGCATTTTCACCTGTTCGTCGGGAAGGGGTTGGGCAGCGGCACCACCCTGCATCGGGTTTATTGTCCATCCTTTATCGCCATCGACAACGGTCGTGATCTGCTGCCCCATCACCGAAATATCGTTGCGCGACGACTGCCCTACTATAACCGTTACCTTTCCGGTCATGTCCATGCCCATGATGTTCATACTCTGGTCGTACTGGAGCGTTTTTATAGCAGCAATCTTATCGGCGCCACCAACGGCAGCTATGTTTTTGTCAATAATTTCATCGGCCGTTTGAGCAAAGGTTAAAGCCGGAATAGCTACCAGTGCAACCAGGGTTATCAGTTGTTTTTTCATGAAAAAGTTTAGTCAGAAATTAGATCAAATATACAGGAACGAGCCCTGAAATCTGATACTAGTTTCGTCATAATTCTGGAAAAGGCAGACATGTTCCTGCACAGGCGGAAACTTTCAGGGCCAATCGGCTTGCAGGCCTGACGAGTGTTTTCTACCTTCATTGGTTCAAATATCAACCCTCATATATTTTTCCAATGCACGTATCGACTCGCGTCAAACTTTCCGTCATGATGTTTCTCCAGTTTTTTGTCTGGGGAGCCTGGTATGGCCAAATGAGCAAATATTTACTGACGGAGCTGCACGCAACCGGCGATCAGGTCGGGAATGCCTATGCGGCTTTCTCACTGGCAATGATTATTGCCCCTTTTTTCGTGGGTATGATCGCCGACCGCTATTTTGCGGCTCAGAAGGTTTTGGGCGTTCTGAACCTGCTTGGCGCGGTTATTCTTTACTTCATTACACAGAATACCAATGCCGATAATTTCTTCCTGCTGATTCTGGGTTATTGCCTTACGTTTGCGCCGACGCTGGCACTCACCTCATCGATTGCCATGCAGCAGATGACCAGCCCGGAGAAAGAATTTCCCGGCATTCGGGTACTGGGTACGGTAGCCTGGATTATCGTAACGAATATTGTCGGTTACTACGGGTTTGGCGATAAAGTGACGATCTTCCAACTATCGATGTATTCGGCGGCTATACTGGGGGTCTTTGCCTTCACATTGCCGAACACGCCACCCAAAGCGACCACCTCGACCTCGTTTTCTCAGATTTTAGGTTTGGATGCCTTCAAGCTTTTCAAAGATCGGTCGTTTGCCATTTTCTTCCTGTCGTCGGTATTGATCTGTATTCCCCTATCGTTCTACTATGCCATGGCCAACCCGTCGCTCACGGATGGCGGTATGCAGAACGTAGAGAACAAAATGTCGCTCGGTCAGGCTTCCGAAGTAATTTTCATGCTGCTTATTCCATTGGCGTACACCCGGCTTGGCGTCAAAAAAATGCTGATCGTAGGTCTGGTAGCCTGGATTATCCGGTTCCTGGGCTTTGGCTACGGCGATGGTGGTTCGGGCGAATGGATGCTCTATATTGCCATTATTCTGCATGGTGTCTGCTACGACTTTTTCTTCGTAACGGGCCAGATCTATACCGACAACAAAGCGGGTGAAAAAATCAAATCGTCGGCGCAGGGACTTATTTCGCTCGCAACCTACGGCATCGGCATGGGCATTGGGTCGAAAATCTCCGGGATTGTACTCGATATGTACACCCGCCCCGACGGCTCGAAAGACTGGCTGTCGGTCTGGCTCGTTCCGGCCGGTATTGCGGCTGCGGTACTGATCGTTTTTGTGCTGTTGTTCAACGACAGAAAGAAAATACAACCTACCGAAGGCGAACTGGTGCCGGGGAATTTATAACTATTTTTCAAGAGAACAGGCGATAAACGTTCATCGCCTGTTCTACTTTTCTTTATGGAAAAGAAATCGAGAATTACGTTTTATACCGACCTGAATGGCCCACATCAGGAGCAGGTTCGTAGAAATGCCAGCATGACGCTAGAAGAACGATGGAATGCATTTCTGCGGCTGAAAAGACGGCATTACGGCCTATTGGGAAAACCACTAAAACGAAAGCAACGCATCAGTATCGAAAAACCATCATGGATCTAGATGATGATAACTTTGTTCGCTTTGTCGTAGCAGCCGATCACAGTAAGCTCGATTATATACTGATTGGGGGTCTGGCACTTATTTTAAATGGGGGTGTTCGCTATACAGAAGATGCCGACGTTTGGATGAAACCCACAAATGAAAATAGGGATAACTTAGTGGCCACCTTACTCGAATTAGATTTTACGGAAGACGAGTTAATTCCACTCAAATTGGCTGATTTTACGGAGCCTCAAATCATTCGTCTGGAAGAACACATCGACATTCTGACCCGTGTGCATCTTCGATTGAATTATGACGAATGCCGCCAACGGGCAAGACCTTTCATCATGCCAGGTGGCCAAACCATTTATTTTCTACATATAAACGACCTGCGCCAAGCCAAAATTCTGGCCCGTCGAACGAAAGACCTGAATGATGTTTTGATGATTGATGAAATCATTGACGAAATGAAAAAACAAAATCCTTCTCAGGATTAATGCATCCCGTTATCTTTCCATTTACCGAATGCAACTTATTTCCTACAACGTAAACGGTATTCGTGCAGCCATGCGCAATGGCCTGACCGATTGGCTCGCCCAGCATCAATTCGACATTCTTTGTTTTCAGGAGGTGAAAGCGACCGTCGATCTGGTCGACCTGTCACTGTTTGAGCAACTGGGCTATCAATACCATTGGCACGCAGCCGAAAAAAAAGGGTATTCGGGTGTGGCCACATTTTCTAAAATTGCCCCAACCAATGTAGTCATTGGCTGCGGTCTGCCCGTATACGATTGCGAGGGCCGCATTCTCCGTACTGACTTTGGCGACGTAACCTTACTGAACTGCTATTTCCCTTCCGGCACTTCCGGCGAACTACGGCAGGGGGTAAAAATGGAGTTTCTGCGCGATTTTTTTGCCTATGTTCAGGAACTGCGGAAAACCCGGCCTAACCTGATTGTCGTCGGCGACTACAACATCGCGCATAATGCTATCGACATTCACGACCCTATCCGCAACAAAAACACAACAGGTTTCCTGCCCGAAGAACGAGCCTGGATGGATCAGTGGTTTGGCGCTGGCATGACCGATTCGTTCCGCTACGCTCACCCCGACGAAGTTGCCTATAGCTGGTGGAGCTACCGCGCTGGTGCCCGTAAAAACAACAAAGGCTGGCGTATCGACTACGCATCCATCACCGATACCCTTCGTCCGCAACTTATCGATTGCCAGATGCTCCCCAACGCCGTCCACGCCGACCACTGCCCGGTTTGGTTGTCAATGAGCGAAAGAGTGTAACCAGAGCATGCGGTAGCTAATCACTCTTTCATTCTTTCGCTCTTTCACTCTTTAAAAATGTATTTCCTCATCTACAAGCCCTACCTCATGCTGTCGCAGTTTTCGCGGGAGGGCGACAAGCCGACCCTGGCCGATCTGGATTATGATTTTCCGAAGGATATTTATCCGGTTGGTCGGCTCGATGCCGACAGCGAAGGGTTGTTACTACTCACGAATGACAAGCAACTCAACCACCGACTGCTGAATCCGAAGTTTCGGCATAACCGCACCTACTATGTGCAGGTCGATGGAGCGCTAACGCCGGAAGCCTGTCGACAACTGTCGGAGGGCGTTACGATTTCGGTCGATGGCAAACCGTACGATACACTTCCGGCCACGGCCATAGCCATCCCCGAACCGACGCTGCCCGAACGAAATCCACCGATTCGCTACCGAGCCAACATTCCGACATCGTGGCTATCCATTTCGCTGCATGAAGGCAAAAACCGGCAGGTGCGCCGAATGACAGCCGCCGTTGGCTTTCCGACGCTTCGGCTGGTGCGCTGGGCCATCGAAGACCTAACCGCTCAGGATATGACTTCTGGTGAGATTAAGGCGCTTAACAGAACGGATATGATACACGGCTTACGGCTTCGATAACAACTAGTTATCCATTGATCTATTACTGATAATTGGGGCTGTTTCCATGCTGGAAGCAGCCCCAATTCGTTATAAAAACCTTTTCATCAATTACGCATTCTTCATAATTACGAAACACTCTTTTTTAGTACCTTACTGCCAGGTTTTATTTAGCACACTATGCCTCTTTTCTCCCGACAACTTTCTGACGCTGACCTGATGACAGGCATTCGAGCGGGCGGAACACAGCGTCGGCTGTTCGAAAATAAATTATACGAGAAATACGCTTACCTCATTGCCGATGGTACCCGAAAGCACCGGCTCACCGAAGACGAATGCGCCAGCGCCTACTCCGACGCTGTTCTGACCGTGATCGAGCACGTCGCCAGCGACCGTTTTGAGGGGCGCTCGGAGCTTAAAACGTATCTTTATCAAATATTTACGAACAAATGTGTTGACGCTATTCGAAAAAAGACGACTAATCGAAGTAGTGTCCATGATACCTTTTCGCTCGACGACTCATTGTTCCAGTTGCCCGATGTAGCCCGAAACGCTATTCAGCATCTGGTTACCCAAAGCGCCATTGAGCAACTGCATAGCCATTTGCGCGACCTGGGCGAAAAATGCAGAGCCATGATTCTGTCGTGGGGCGAAGGCTATTCGGACGATGAAATTGCACTGGCAATGGGCTATAACTCGGCGGCAGTGGCTAAAACGAGTCGTTTGCGGTGCCTCGAAAAACTCCGTGAACGTTTTCGCGATATACTATGAACACCACCGATCTGGAAACAATTGAAAACTACGTAAACGGCCAACTCTCGGCCGAAGAACGGGCGACGTTTGAGCAGGCTCTCCGCTCCGACCCTGCGGTTGCTGACGCCCTTGCGTTCTACATTATGTCGAAACAGGCCGCTCAGGAGCAGGCCCGCCAGCAACGCATGGCCGAATTCGACGCACTTCGTCAACAACAGCCCGCTTTAGGCCAGCGCCCGCTCGGTAGCTGGATAACCTATGCAGCGGCTGCCAGCATTGTTATTTTACTGGGCCTGGGCTGGTATTTTTTCGGACCAACATCCGAATCGACCGTGGCCGAAAATCAGTTTGTGGATACTTACGTAGCGACTCATTTTGCTGAACTTCCGACCACAATGGATGGCCGTACCGACAGCTTGAAACTAGGTGTCGATTTGTTCAACAAAGGGAAACTAGCCGAAGCCGGAGTTATTTTTCAGGATGTTCTGAAACGCCACCCCGATACCGACAGCGCACTAAAATATGCGGGCATTGTTTCCCTGCGGCAGGGCAATTACGACCAAGCGATTGAACAATTTCACCAACTGAGCCAGCGCAGCGATCTGTTTTCAAATCCGGGTTTGTTCTACGAAAGTCTGGCTTTGCTGAAACGCGGACAACCGATGGATAAGGCAAAGGCAAAAGAGTTGCTTGACGAAGTAATTCAGAAGAACTTAGAAGGGGAAACCGAAGCGGAACAAATCAGGGCAACATTATAGCCTCATTCGCAACTGTATGCGTGGCCATTTATTTAACCCACCAATAATCCATACCCAACATGCAAAAGTACCCGAACGAGAATCAGGGCAAACCCAGCCCGCTCCCCTATGAGGAAATCCCTTATCAGTTATCCAACGAAGAACTTTTAAAAATTGATAAGGAACGATTAGATAACAGAATTTTTCCGGCTGCTGCTCGGCTGGATCGGCGAGGGCGCATCATCAATCCTCAACAATTTATTATTGCCGATAAGGGCGCTGCCATTGACCGATTGGTAGTAGGGCGAACTTTCTGGCTGGAATCGTCAGGTACGCCGGGACGAATTGGTGTACGGGTATTGAAATCGCGTAAGCCGTCGGTAACGGGCAAACGATACGTATTGGTCGAAACCTTGTCGGGCGAGGAGCTAGTCCATTTAGAAGATACAGAAACCCAGATTTATACCGGCCCAACATCGCCCAATAGTATTGGTGTTATTCATCCCGGCACTTCGAATCCTGACGGAAGAGATCACTCCGGGCAAATAAATAGTTATGGCGTAGCTTCTTTGGTCATTCCGCTGTTGAATAATGGGATACAGATACAGCAAACAGCACAGATTGCGGCTTACGAAAACGATGCGGCTCTAGGCACAGCGACCATAGCTGTTTTAGATTCAGGCATTCGTTTTACTACCCCAACTCCACGGCTAACCATCAGCAGTGACATAAGTTGGGATTTCGTGTCCGATGACAACACCCCAGAAGGCGACCCATTTCCCGTTGACAATCATTATGGTTTGCACGGCACCAAAATCTGTTCCATTATTAAACGTGTGGCCCCGGAAGTTGGCATACTGCCCGTAAAAGTCTCCAATCAGAACGGCCAGTTAAGTTTATACGATGCCCTGTGCGGTCTGGAGTTCGCCCGGACCCACGGCGCCCGTGTAGTCAATGCCAGTTGGTCATTCACGTCTAATGGAAATAATCGACCTGAGGAAGATTTTCCGTTATTACTGCGGGCCATTCGCGACCTCGAAGAATCGGGCGTAGTGGTGGTAGCGGCTGCGGGCAACAGAAATCAGTATACACCGGCTGCGAATGGCCATATTGGACTCAACGGAGCACCCAACATTTATCCGGCCTGCTACAGTTCTATTCAGGACAATGTCGTTACCGTGACAACTATAGTCCAGGGTGCGACTCCTCCTTTTTCTGTTTTCGAGAATTTTTCTTCCGAATTTGTCGATACCGGTGCCTTAACGAATGGTATTGCTTCAACGCCAATTGGCGAGTTTCGCATACCCGGTTTTATCGGTAGCTATCGAGGCAGTTCGTTTGCCACACCCTATGTAGCCGCTCAAATAGCCCGAATACTAAGTAGTACGCCTGGTTATATCAGCAAACGTGCTATGTTGCATCGACTTCGGGAATTTCATGAAGAATCTTGTCTATCGTCGGAAATTCGGAATGGTGGCTCCTACGTTGTGGTATAGAGTTGCACTGATCTTCTGTTGCTTTCCGTTTATTTGTCAGGCTCAGTGCATCAACCGCACTGAGCTTTTAGCTTTATTCGACTCCTGTTTAAGCCAACCCTATTCGAAGCAGGTCACTACTATTTCATCGATCCTGAAAACCTGGCAAAATTGCCATTATCTTCAGGACTCCTCCTATGTCAATCTGCATTTAGAATTGGCTAAAGCCATGTTCAGAGACGGGAATACGCAGGCTGCCATCAACCAAATTGAACACATTCTACCTATCTACAATAAACCGTCTGCTTATCTGAAGCCGGAAGATCAGGTAAAGGCTTATTACCGCCTGGGCGTTTACTGGAAAGAACGTAATCAGTTTGGTAATGCGATTCTGGCCTCAAAAAAAGCCATCAAACTTGGTGAGCGGCTACCTAGCAGTAGTTGGACTTCCTTTGCCTACAGAACATTGGCATATGCAGATTATTCGATGGGTGAATACCAGAAGGCAATCGAATATGCTGAAAAAGCGATGGCCCAGGCATTAATTGTACATGACGATGTGGCTTATCTGGAAGCTCAAGTTGAAGAGATTAAAAGTTTAATAGCTCTTGGTGAATACGAAAAAGCACGTAAAAACCTTACTACGAGTATTGCACTCGCCCAAAAAAGCGATCAGTACTCCTTAGCCATTTTATTGATGTATAAAGCAATTCTGGAAATTGCGAACCAAGATGCTCAGGCAGCGTTGGCGAGTTATAAAAAAGCCTTACAGATCAATCTGCTGCTTGACAATAAACCTGGCATCATAAACAGCCAAATAGACATTGGGCACCTTCTTTACCAACTCAAGCAATATGGCAACGCCTTAGCCTATTACAGAGAAGCCTATAAACTTGCTACTGACCCGTTCGTTAAACTTCGCATATTAGATAACATAGCTGCTGTTTACTGGCAGAAGAAAGCCTATCCAACTGCTCTGAAGTATTATCAGGATGGGCTTACGGTATTGCCATTCGGATTTACAAATCGGCAAATTACGGCCCTGCCCAAAGCAGACATGATTCGAGTCGCGTCTCAGAAAGAGTTTCTGCTGACCCTCATCCAGGATAAAGCCGACACCTGGCTCGATTATGCCAAAGCCACTAAAAACAGGCAGCGACTACAGCATGCGCTCGAAACCTATACCGTTGCCGATCAGATGATCGATGTTATGCGCTGGGAACATTCGGGCCAGCAATCGAAACTCTACTGGCGTCAAAAAACACGGGGTATGTATGAGCGTGCGCTCGAAACCTGTTTTTTGCTCAACGACACTGAACAGGCGTTCCGGTTTCTGGAGAAAAGCCGGGCCGTTATGCTAGCCGATAAACTCAATGAGTTGGGAGCACGGCAACAGCTTGCCCCCCAGTTAGTTGCTCAGGAACAGAAACTAAGACAGGCCGTCGAAAGCCAGCAACAAAAACTGGCGGGTCTATCGCCCGATAGTGCGGCTTATCTGCGGGTTCGGTCAGCACTTCTAACAAAACAGGATAGTCTGGATACGTTTCTGAAAGAACTGGAAGCCTACAACCCTGCCTACTATCACTACAAATACGATAACACTACCCCAACGCTCGCTCAGACGCAACAATTTTTAAGAAAAAACCAGAGTGCGCTCATCACGTATTTTGTGGGCGATAGTGCTTTGTATGTGATGAGCATTACGCCCGATAAGCTTCTACTCCGTAAGCAATCGATCAGCCAGTATAATCGATCTATAGAACCCTTCGCTCAACTATTGAGCAATCCAGATGCGATGAGCAGGCGGGCAAACTTTCAGCGGTTTCTGACCTCTAGCAATCAGTTATACCGCCAGTTGCTGGCTCCGTTTTCGCTACCTCAAGGCCGGGTCATTGTCTCGCCCGACGGGTATTTTATTCCGTTCGATGCCCTGAGTCGTTCCGACAAACAGCCAGATTATGCCCTGAATGAATATGCCTTTAGCTATGCCTATTCGGCTAATTTATTGCTTAGAGAGCACCCTCATGAACAATATTCTGCCACGCATAAAGCCAGTTTTTTAGGCGTCGCTCCCGTCGATTTTGCGCCAAAGCTAAATCAGGTCATGCTGTCGGGTTCTGACGATGCGCTGAAGTCGATAGCGGACCATTTTACGGCACCGAAACTGTTAACCCATCAACTGGCTACACGCGCTGCTTTTCAACGCGAAGTCGTCAACTACCCGGTTGTGCTTCTGTTTACACACGCTCAGGCCGACAGTACCGATCAGGAACCAACGCTCTACTTTGCCGATTCGACCCTCCGACTCTCTGAATTGGGCAATGGGGCCTTGCCAGAGGCTCAGTTGGTAGCACTGGCAGCCTGTAAAACAGGCATTGGTGCCAATCAGCAGGGCGAAGGCGTGTTTAGTCTGGCCAGAGGATTTTCGGCCCTGGGCGTGCCGAGTGTGTTAACAACGCTCTGGAGCGTTCAGAACCAGGCAACTTATCAGCTAACGAATTTATTCTACCAATACCTCGATGAAGGGCTACCCAAGGATTTAGCCTTACAACGAGCAAAACAGGAGTGGCTCAAAACCACCGAAGGCATTAACCAACTGCCTAACTATTGGGCTGGCCTTATTATAGTTGGTGATTCGACGCCACTGTTGCGAATCAACTTTGGACTATGGATTATTGCAGCAATAGGGATATGTTTTGCCGGACTTAGCCTATGGTACTACCGCTGGAAGCGTCGGCCAAAGCTTATTGCGGCAGTTGATAAACAGACCTAAACGGATTTAAAAACCGTTTAGGTCTAACTCAAAAAGAACCAAAGTATGTTGCAAGTAATCGACCGACTCCATTCGAAAACCTGGGCTTGTCTGTTTGTTATTTTCCTGCGTTATCTGATTGGCGGAGCGTTTGTTTATGCAGGCTGGGGAAAAGCGCTTGGCGGACGTTTTATGCCCACCGGAACGCTGCAACTACCACCCGATCATGGCATTTCGATCGATCTGTTTTTTGAAACACTCTATAGAACCGGCATCTGGTGGAATTTTCTCGGAATAGCTCAGGTGATTCCGGGAGCACTACTGGTTACTCAACGGTTTGCAACCCTGGGAGCACTGGCCTTTCTGCCGGTTAGCCTGAATATTTTTCTGATAACTATTTCAATGAATTTTCATTTTACTCCTGTAATCACCGTACTCATCCTGGCCGGAAATCTAGGATTACTACTATGGGATTATCAAAAAATCAGTCCCGTATTTTATCCTAACCAAACCGGCCAGTTAACCATAACTACCCAATCCGACCAGCTTTCTGTGCCTCTCTACTGGCAAGGTCTGGGCATACTGCTTTTGCTCACGTCACTTTCGTTCGGCAATCGCGAAAACCCAATGACCTGGCTCTTGCTATGCTTTCTGGAAGGTTTGTTTGGGTTTATAGGCTTTTTTGTTATCCGCCGAAAGAAAACGTAATTCTCAGACAACGTTCATAGCCTCTCCCAGCGTAAACACTTCTTTCAGGCACTTAGCCGTCAGCACAGCATCTTCCAGTGCATTATGAAAGCCGTCTTCGCGGGCAAAACCAAAATAATTGGCAATAGCCGTCAGACTCAGGCGGTCGGGCACTTTTCGCCCGTTAGCTTTCAGAACCCGAAAGGTAAAATAAGCCAGCGTGTGTAAGTCGAGCAATACGCGTGAGTAAGGCCATTTGAGCTTTTCATACCGATAAGCCTCTTTCAGAAAATTAATGTCGTTTATTACGCTCTGCCCGCAGATAATCACATTCCGCAGAAAAGGCGTTCGGTCTAACTGGTCTTTAGGTACCCGAATACCTAATTTCTGACAAACCCATTCTTCCATTTCGGGCAATACATCGTAAATCATAGGGGCATCTTGCAGATCGGCCAGCGACAGGTTATGAATCTTTTCAGACGAGGAAGAGAAGGCTTCTTCATTCTCAGGATAGACGTTGGTCAGATAGTGTCCTTTCTCGACCCAATTGTCGTCGAAAAGTACAGCGCCAATCTGAATGATTTCATTATAGTCTGGCTCAGGGCCAGTCATTTCAAGATCAAGTACTAAAAATGGCATGTATGTTTCGTTAACTAATTTGCAAAAACGTTCACGGATTTATTTTTAAAAAATATACTGGAAAATTATTATCCAGTTTTGCATTTATCTAGTAAATGGTACCTACCAAAACCATAGACAAAATCTAATCGGATGTAATATGGCACGCATTCTTTTGTGTGGTGATTAGTCCTTCTGAGCGGCAAAGCTACCAACGAATGTAAGATCTACAGATACAATTCCCGTTCTTTGCGCCTGGATTTCCATTTATTGCTATGCTTCCACGTAAACTTGCTCTCGACGAGCTAAATCGCCTTTCTGTCGATGAATTTAAAGAAGTCGAGAAATTTCCGTACTGCCTGATTTTAGACGACATTCGGAGTCTGAATAATGTTGGTTCTGTATTCCGTACTGCTGATGCATTCAGAGCGGCAAAGCTTTATTTATGTGGCATAACCGGACAGCCGCCCCACCGCGATATTACCAAAACAGCTCTGGGCGCTACCGAATCAGTTACCTGGGAATACGTTGCAGATATAACGTCACTTATTGCTGATTTGCAGACAAACGGCTGGATTGTAGCCGCAGTGGAACAGGCCGAAGGAAGTATATCACTTACCAATTTTATTCCGATCCCAAACAAACCATACGCTTTTGTATTTGGTAACGAAGTAACTGGTGTTCGGGACGCGGTTGTTGAAAAAGCAGATCTGGTACTCGAAATACCCCAATTTGGCACCAAACATTCGCTCAATATAGCCGTGACAGCCGGGATCATCTGTTGGGATTTCCTCCAGAAAAGATAACAAAAACTTAACATTGGACTTTTGATTGTCACGATTTATTCGTATTTATTTGTAAATTTTTTCATATCGAACAAATGGCAAACAAAACCGCAAAAACAAAGCAGAAGTCACTGGCCGCCGATATCGTCAGTTCTATTGAAGCTAAGATTGGCGAAGCAGGCAAGGCTACAAAAAAGATGAAGAAGTCGATCGAAAAATCGGCAGACAAGTTAGCCAAAAAACTTACCAAGATTATCGCCAAGACTGAGAATAAGAAAGTTAAGCCCCAGAAAAATGCGGAAAAGAAAACCAAGAAGGATTTAGCGAAAGCAAAAAAAAACGCTGAGAAAGCCGAGAAAAATGCCAAACGGGCAGTAAACAAAATAGCTGATGCCGTTGCTGACTCTACCGTTACATCCTCTCCTGCCCCTGCCCGCCCCACCAGTCGGAAAACGCCAGCCTCGAAGCCAGCCACAACCGCCCGAAAAACAGCATCTAAAACCACTGGCACAACCGCTCCAGCAACGACTGATACATCGGTCGATAATGCATAAAAACAACTAAATCTGATACTATTTTTTTTTATGCCCGCACAAAGCGGGCTTTTTTGTTTCCATCTCTTGCTTTTTTAGTCATTTTTTTGTGACATTTACATAGAAGCCGCGTCCACTTAGCACTTATTTGATAGAGTTTCATTGCTAACCTATACCAGACGGCGTTATGTTACCCCGTTCCTCAGCCTATCCTCTTTTTATCGTTGCATTAGTCCTGTCTGTCATTACGGCGGGACTGATTTACGGGAATTGGGCTGTATTTTCTGATGCTGCAACTTCGGCTTCTTCGCTACGCTGGCTGGCTGTGTTTCTGCTTGCTCTGCTGTCTCAGATTCTGCTTGGTTTTTCGCTCTGGTGGCTCCTGCGCCGACGTCAGCGCTCAATGGTACAAACAGAAGTGCTGCACTCTATTGTTCATGAATTTCAAACACCAATTACGGCAATCAGAATGGCTGCCGATATTCTGGATTCGCCAATTGCCCGGAATCAGCCTGAACGAACAGACAAGTATGTGCGTATCATTCGGGAAGAAACCGAACGATTACAACACCAGGTCGAAACCATGCTCACGCTGGCCCGCGCCGATCGAAATACCCTCGTTCTCAACCCTGAGCCAATTCAGGTACACCAGCTTCTTCATTCAATAGCCGAGCGCCACGGCGATTATTTAGGGCTTAATTTAAATGGAGTCGATCCGCACATCCTGGCCGATCGACTCCATATGACAAATGTCTTGCATAATCTGCTCGACAATGCAGTAAAATACAGTGCCGATAAGCCCGAAATTACCTTACTGACAAAAACCAATATCGACGGATTGACTATTACTGTCCGCGATAAAGGGGTTGGCATTTCGCCCAAGCTTTTACCGCAAATTTTCCAGCCTTTTTTTCGGGTTCACGACCGCAATCAGCCCAGTGTCAAAGGGTTTGGTTTAGGGCTCAGTTACGTTCAGCGTATCGTTCAGGCGCATAATTGGGACATCTGGGTAAAAAGTGAAATAGGCAAAGGCAGCGAATTTATTATTCAGATTCCTCCATCGGCTCTGCTTCCTGCCGAACCCGACTCAGTTCGGGCCAACCAGACAACGCCTGAATAAACATCAAACCGCATCGTCCTGCAAAAATTACATGAACGACGCGGTTAATGGTTAACAGAACGTGCCTTACTTGGCGCTGACAGATGCTGTAGGCTTCGCCACTTTCATGACACCGTTCATGATTCGCCAGTGCCCAGGAAAGGTACACACAAATGGGTAATCGCCAGGCGTTGCAGGAGCCGTGAATTTCAGCCGATACGTCTGATCAGGATTTACCAGCGGAGTAGCCACAATTACCTGCGGAATGGCAGGCACATAGTTTTTCTCGGCACCATCTTTCGCCGTAATCAGCTTATCGGCAGCAGCCCCAATTATTTCCATGCTTTTGGGTTTACCAATCACCAGGTTGTGTTGCATGGCATCGGGATTCTCCAGTACTATTTCTACCTGCTTACCGGCCGTAACGGTAAATTCTTTCTTATCGTACCGCATCTCTTCCCGCACCGTTTTTAATCGTACAACCTCAACATTCGGATCAACGGGTGCTTCGGCGGCCAATCCCCAGGCTTCATAGAGCCGGGCAAGGCGCTCCCGGTTATCAGACGAAACGGCTTCATTCAGGCTCGCCAGAAACTCTCTGTCGACAGGGTTGACCTGGCCTTTTGTCTTCAGATTCCAGCCTTCTGCTACCCCCTTCACAATTGCTTCGTTCTGCGAAGACTCCAGCTTTTGTGCCTGCCGAAGTAGCATAACCACCGAATCGACCGGAGCCACGGATGCATAGCTACGCGATGCCCGCTCGAGGACATAGGCACTCAGGCTTTGTGGAGCCCGATAGGTGAGCGTGTGGGTTGCATTGTTATTCTGCTCATTACCTTCGGCAATTTTATTCTCCCGATCGAGCATAGCCGTAATGGTGTATTGCCCGGCCCGTTCGAACATAACCCCCATATCGCCCACCCACGGGCCATTATTAGCCTTGCTGATCGTAACGGTTTCGCCAGGTTTTATACCTGTGTTATGTGTAACGCTCACAAAATCGATCTTGGCACCATCCAAATCTCCTTTGGGGCCTTCTACCCGTACCGACAATGGAATAGGTGTTCCAGCCGGAATAGCGTCTCCACCAGCATTGGTTACGTCGACAAAGAGTTGAGCCCGTTCGCGAACCGATGGCGACTCTGGCGTTGTGCGAATAGCTGCAATAACCAGATCGGGCAGGTTACTGCTGGTTGCTACCACTGCTTTGGCCAATGATGCATTGGAACCGTGTGCCTGCTGGTGGCTACTCATGTCGTGCGCTGGTGCAGGCTTTGGCTGAGCCGGAGCATTCCGGGCAATCTGTTTTAAGTAACGCTTCATCAACTGGCCGTTGTTGCCAGTCAGAGCACAGGCAAACGCATCGGGCAACCACCGATCATTGACCTCCGTTGCCTTATCCAGACGAGTTAGAATTGCGGTCTGAACAGCGTCACTTTGAGGAAGCTCAGATAGGGCTAGCAAGGTATTCAGGGCAACTACGGGTTCACGGTCGTTCAACAAATCGTTCTGAAGTAAGGCTGATGCTGTCGACTGGTTTTTAGGAAGCACCTGCACGGCCGTTTTGCGCACGCCAGGACACGGATGTTTCAGGGCGGCCAGTGCTGCCTGCAACGCATCGCCTTCCAGCGCTCCTAGTCCATCCAATGTCCGTAAAGCATGAATGGCGGCTGGATTGATTCCGATTTCATCCACCGACTTATCGTTCACAAGAGCAACCAGTTGCGGTACCACATCTTTTTTGTTCCGCTCAATAAGTAGCCGTTGTGCTGTTATCCGCCAAAACATATTCGTATTTTTCAACGCAGCGATCAACTCCTCGGGCCGGTCTTTGCTGAGGGTCATTGGCGTATAAGTCGGCGCATTTTTATATCCTACCCGATAAATACGGCCATGTGTAAAATCGCGAAGCGGAGTTTCGTAGGCATTGCCCGATCCATTGGTAGCTCCAGTAGGTGTAGGATTGTGCTGAATGATAAAACTATACCAGTCGGCTACCCAAACGGCTCCATCGGGTCCTACTTCGGCAAACACTGGCGAAAACCACTCATCGGCTCCCGCCATCAGATTGAACCCTTCGGCATCTTCATAGTCGGTACCTTTTTTCTGCTGAACGTTCTGATGCAGAATATGCCCTGTCGGTTCGGCTACAAAGGCAATTTTGTTCCAGTATTTTTTCGGAAAAGCCCGCGCCGTGTAGAAATTATGCCCTGCTGCTGCGGTAAAACCACCAAATACGTCGACCTGACGAACTTTTTCGGTGATTGGTTTCATGTCTTTATGGGTATCGGTACTGCGACTACCGTTTTCCCGAATGTGCGATCCACCATGAAAATAACGGTTCGGGATGGCCATATACCAGCCATGCGAATTATTGGCCGTTGAGCCAAAAATATCGCCCATTTCGTTAAAGCCAAGTCCCCAGGTGTTGTTCGAGGTGCCTGTCACATACTCTAGCTGTGAGCCATCCGGCTTGAACCGAAAAAATCCCTGGCTAAATTTCACACTGTCGGCCCCTACTTTGCCCTTAAATCCAGAGTAACCAACACTGCCCCAAATCCAGTTGTCGAATCCATAGTGCAGGTTGCTTGGCCCAGCATGTGTATCGAATGTGCCAAAGCCGGTGAATACAACTTTCTTCACATCAGCTTTATCGTCGCCATTGGTATCCTGTAAAAACAGCATGTGGGGAGCCTGCGATACATATAAACCACCGTTTCCAAACGTCATGCCAGTGGGAATGCTCAACCCTTCGGCAAAGTTTGTGAACTTGTCGGCCTTTCCATCTTTGTCGGTGTCTTCGCAGATGACAATATAATCTGAGCCACCACTCTCTTTGCGTTCGTTTGGATAGTCTTTAGTGATCAGCACATAAAGCCGTCCGCGCTCATCCCAGGTCATGGCGATAGGGTGCATCACGTTGGGTTCGTGCGCAAACAGATCGAGCGTAAAATCGACCGGTACCTGAATATGCTTCATCGATTCCTCCGGCGAAAGCGGTTCCTGCTCCAGTTGAGGGCCTGGGCGTTTTTCGTAGTTGGGCAGTTTGGCTTCGTGGTAGGCAAACGGCTGCGGATTGAGCGCATCGTGTAGTTTCTTTACGTCGTCGCCAACAGCCCATAAAATCCCACGTTCCAGCAATTGCTGAAAACCCGGCTGGCTCCAGGTGCGCTCATCATGCCCATAGGCCGTATAAAATACCCGCCCCTTACCGTATTGACGTGTCCAGGTATAAGGTTCTTCTTTCTGGCCGGGTTTATCGCTGGCCTGGTCGGCTTTAATTTCCCGAACGGCCAGCACGTTGTTGTCGGGCTGAAGGTGCGAATGCAAATAGGTTTCGTCGTAGGCTTTAAACGAATGTAGACCAGCAACGATTGGGTTGTTAGGTTGCGTAAACCGTGTCTGGATGGTATCCATTCGATGCCGCCAGAATTGCCCGCCAACGACTTTATCAACATATTCGGCCGAGTTGCGGAAGCAATACGATGCACAGTGAACCGGAATCAGGCCTTTGCCCGATGCCACATAGTCAAGCAGGGCTTTTTCCTGCGGTTTCGGAATACTGTCCCAGTTAGCATAGATCAGCAACCCGTCGTATTTATTGAGCGTTTCGGGATTAAGATCTTCAAGTTTATCGGTGTAAGTGATGTTTATGCCTTTGTTACCCAGCGCAGCCATCAGTTGCGGCACCCGCTCAATAGGTCGATGGTGGCCATTATCACCCAGAAACAGGATTTCGGTCCGCCGTGGTTGGTCATTACCGGGTTTCATCGACTCAGTGCGGGCGGTTGTTTGCGTTGCCGATTGCCGGGCACACTGCGCAAAAACCAGCAGGCTAATAAGAATCCAAATCTTGTTCATTGTTATGAGAAGGGAAAGGAATAAGAAGATGAATCAGACCAATTGAATCGATCGATACGGATCAGTTTCTGTCTGCTCAACTCATCTGATTCAACTTCTTATTAACCATTAAAATCCGGCAACTTAATTATCTGTCCACCCTGAAGCGCCGATTCGTGCGCCAGAATACCCACGCTTGTCCAGTTGGCAGCCTGAACCGCATTCGGGAATGGATCGCGGTCTTCAACAATTGCCGACACAAATTCATGAACCATATGCGGGTGTGACCCGCCATGGCCTCCTCCCTGCGTAAATGACAGGTGCTGCTGCTCGTCGGCGTCATAAACACCTTTTGTTGTAAAGCGCTGAATGGGCTCGGGCAACAAATGAGCGAAGTCTGGAACACGTACTTTCTCGGGAATTTCGGGTTCAGGCTTTTTAGCCGTATGAATAACCGGCAACTCCTCTTCGATCAGTTGCCATTCGAACGACTTTTTATCGCCATATACCTCAAAACTCTCACGATACTGACGAGCTACATCAAATAATGATCGATAGACATAGGCCGACAAATCGCTGTTTTTGAATTTAATGTGCGCCGACTCGACCGCAAACGGTGAGTTATGAATTTTGGCCAAATCTTCGCGAATTGTACCCGATCCAAAACAGGATACATAGTCAGCCTGAAGCTTCAATAGTCCGGCAACAGGCCCAACGCAGTGTGTAGCATAATGCATGGGAGGCAGCCCCGGCCAGTAGTCGGGCCAACCATCCATATCCTGCTGATGGCTGGCTTTCAGAAACTGCACCTTGCCGAGTTCCCCCTTTTCATACAACTCTTTAACAAACAGAAATTCACGGCTATACACTACCGTTTCCATCATCATGTATTTCTTGCCGCTCTCCTTTGTAGCCTTTACGATGGCCATACAATCTTCGACAGAAGTGGCCATTGGCACCGTGCAGGCAACGTGCTTACCAGCTCGTAGTGCTTTCAGGCTCTGTTCGGCATGGTTCGGAATCGGCGAATTGATATGCACAGCATCAACGGCAGGATCGGCCAGTAACTCATCATAATTACTGTATCGTTTTTCAATACCATAGGCATCACCAATTTCGTTTAATTTCTCAACGTTACGCTGGCAGATGGCATACATATTCGCCTGCGGATGACGCTGATAGATGGGAATGAACTCGGCCCCGAATCCAAGGCCAACAATGGCAATATTTAACATAGTTAAAGAGTGAAAGAGTGAAAAAACGAAGGAGTGAAAGAGCGAATGGAGTAAGTCAGGACACGATAGCTTCGCTCTTTCGCTCAATTACTCGTTTGTTCATTTTTTTAATAAACGCCAGTCCATCAACAGCCAGTTGTTCTGGCGACTCAAACATGGGTCTGAAAATATGGGTTGCAGCAGCCAGTTCAGGAGGATTTGGTCCGAAGGCTTCAATAGCAATTGGCCCCTTATAATCGACTTCTTTCAATACCGTAAAGACTTCTTCCAAATTAATGTGTCCTTTCCCGGGTGTTGACCGATCATTTTCTGAAATCTGTACATGTACCAGATACGGAGCAACCTTTCGTAGGGCATCTCCAATATTTTTTTCCTCCATATTGGCATGGAAAGTGTCGAAAGCGGCCCGGCAGTTGGGGTGGTTAACATCTTCTACATACCGTACTAACTCATCGGCACAAGTAAGCAAATAAGTCTCAAACCGGTTTAAATACTCAATTGCCAGTACAATATTCTTCGTTTGTGCATAAGCTGCCACATCACGCATTCCTTCGACCGACCATTTCCACTCATCTGCCGTAGCTGGCCGACCCGTAAACACTTTAAAACCGGCATAGAACGGCCCCATCAGGATGGTAGCTCCGGCTAAAGAAGCACAATCGATAATTGATTTAAGATAATTAACACCAGCCTCTCGAACCGAAGCATCAGAACTAATAAGGCTATAGTCATGGCTACAGAGCGTGCAGGCCTGTACATCCAGCCCTACATCGGCCAACTGCTGACCAATTTGCTGCCATTTGGCTAAATTTGTGTCGTTGATGGGTATTTCAACAAAATCAAAGCCGCTCGCCTTCAAGAATGACAATGTCTCAGCGAGATCTTCATCCATCGACATTGTCCAGACGAACATATTCATTCCTAGCTTATTCATATTCAGTCCATAAAAAATTAAACAAATGTAACGAGTAGCGAATACAGGTGTACGGCTTTTATTAGCGAATACCGACTTTATTTTTACACAAAACCACAAAGGGAACGCCCATTCGCGTTAAAAAAGAAATAATTGAATGAAACAACCACTCCGTAAAGACCTTGAGCCAGTTGCTACTTCATTCATCGTAAAAGAATTGGTTGAGTCACATTTCGACCCAAACTGGCATTTCCATCCACACTACCAGTTATTTCTGGTAGAAGAGGGAACTGGCACTCGTTTTATCGGTGATTCGATAAAACCATTTGGCCCCGGCGATCTGGTTTTTCTTGGCCCTAACCTGCCGCATTTGTGGCGGAGCGATCAGGCTTATTTCGACAAACATTCCGGACTGATTACCCGTGGCATTGTTGTTTACTTTGCCGACGATTTTCTGGGCAGCGATTTCTTCGACAAACAGGAGATGCTTCCTCTGCGGCAGTTGCTGACTCATGCCCGGCAAGGGTTAGAGTGGACAGGAGCAACCCGAAGTTATGTTGAAGCAGCCCTACGAGCTATGACCAAACAGACAGGCAGTTTCGATCGGGTAATAAGCTTGCTTGTCTTATTAAATGCGCTTTCTCATGCCCCTGATTACCGATACTTAACCAGTCCAGGCTACACAAATACCGTAAAACCAACTGAAACCGATCGGATGCAGCTTGTACACGACTATGTACTTGGTCACTTTCCGGATAACCTTAGCCTTGAAACAGTTGCCGATCTGGCCGGTATGACGCCACCCGCTTTCTGTCGTTATTTTAAAGCACGCGCCAATAAAACGTTTTCTGAGTTTGTGTCAGAAGTACGTATCGGTCATGCCTGTAAGTTACTCCTTAACGGCAAATTAAGCGTTACTCAGATCAGTTTCGAGAGTGGTTTTCGGACATTGTCGAATTTTAACCGGCAGTTTAAAGAAATTACTGGCCAGACACCCTCAAGCTATGTCAAAACCTATCGGCACTTATAAGCAATAGATTAAATTTTATTTACTAAAGGATTTCGTGTTACTTTGCCAGTGCATGAAATCCTACCGTAAACCCTTTTCAATCAGTCAGTATGAAAAAATAATCAAGAAAAACCTTGAAGCCGCTATTCCTGCCCTGATTGAGCATCTGCCAGGTATCCATCCGCAAGAAATTCCCGACGATTTACAGCACACAAAGGAACGTAAACCCGATGCACTGAAACGAATCAGAGATAAAAGCGGTACTTCATCCTGCACCTCGAATTTCAGGTTAGCAACGACCCGGATATGGTTTATCGTATGGGCGAATATTGTGTAATGCTTGCTCGTATGTATCGTTTACCCATGAAACAGTACGTTTTATTTATTGGGGCCATTATTCCTAAAATGGTCCGAGAACTCAATACTGGCGATTCGCTGTTTCGCTTTAATCTGCTGTCTTTTCGGGAAATAAGCCACGAACTTTTTCTTAATTCCAGCAAACCAGAAGAAATTTTGTTTGCTCTATTAGGTAATTATGAAACAAAGCCCCCGAGCTTGTTTTAGAACAGTTGATTATCCGAATCTATGAAACGGCAACAGGTTCTTTAGCCTTCGAGCGATACATGAGTCAGTTGCGGGTTTTAGTTCAATTACGTAAATTACAACCAGTATTAGAAACAGTTATGGAAAAGTTGACCGAATACTTAAAGGAGCAGGGAGATCCTTTTTACATAAAGGGTCAACGCATTGGCCTGGGAAATAGCAAAAAAAGGTAAGGCTAGTAAAGAGCGATTAGTTGTTCTAAATCTGTTGAAAGAAACATTTTTTTCATCAACCGAAATAGCCCGATTGGCCCATGTCTCTATCGAATTTGTAGAAGACCTAAAAACAGAGCCAGGAAGCCAATGAATAATAATAGCCCCCAACTCTGCTTTTAGTTTATTGATCTTGTCTGTCTAGTACAACGTGGTTGTACCTACTGGCTCCTGAACCGACACCCCTTCCAGAATAAAAGCCAGCAAATCGCTATTTAGACGGTCTTTCTCGGTCATAAATAAACCATGTGGAGCCCCGTCATATACAATATACTGCGCATTTGGTAGCGCATTAGCCGTTAACTCGCCCGACGACTCAATGGGTACGGTCTTATCGGCATCTCCGTGAATAATGAGCGTTGGCACGTGGATCTGTGTCAGATCATTCCGAAAATCCGTTGTGGCAAATGCATTTGCAGTATCAAGTGTAGCTTTATGAGAAGCTACATATGCACGAGCAAAATCGCCATCAAGGTGTGCCTGACTCACAGGTTTACTGATCAGATTGACGCCATAAAACTGTTTACTAAATGTCTGCAGAAAATCAGCACGATCTTTTTGCAGATTTTCTATAATTTCGTCGAAAACACTTTGATCGACCCCATCCGGGTTATCGTCGGTCTTGAGCAGATAAGGTGTAACGGAGCTAATAAAAGCAACTTTTCCAACCCGTGCTCCGCCATGACGACTCATATACCGTGCTACTTCGCCCCCACCCATTGAAAAGCCAACCAGCGTAACATTTTGCAGATCCAGTGTGTCGAGCACAGCTTTCAGATCATCGGCTAAGGTATCATAATCATAGCCATCCCAGGTTTGAGAAGACTTCCCGAAACCACGACGGTCGTAGGCTACAACCCGCAGGTCATGCGCCGGAAGCTCGGTCAGTTGATAATCCCACATTTCGTGACTCAAAGGCCAGCCATGAATCAGCACAACCGTTTGGCGAGTTGTAGGGCCGCCTAAATCCTGATAGAAAAGTTTAATATCATTGCCGGACGCATCCGTACCTGCTTTAATATAGCTCATAACGTTAAATTGATGAATTATTAAACAACTTACTCTATTTATTTACTCAACTATAGGCACAAAAAATAGTTTTCCCTTCGTCAGCGTTTGGATGTTTTTGTTCATTGATTTATCATTAGGCCATGAAACAACCGCTCCTTGCTCGACTAGCCAGCCAACCTGATGCGCTTTCTCAGTTGTTAGCTGGCCTGTCTGAAGACCAGATTCGTCAGCGGTCCCAACCGGGCAAATGGTCGATTCTCGAAAATCTAGCTCATTTGGGGCGCTATCAGGAAGTATTTACCGAACGAATTCAGCAGATTATTACGGACGATTTACCAGAATTCAGTCGATATGTGGCCGAAAATGACCCAGGTTTTGCTGGCTGGAAATCGCTTGCCTTCAATGAATTACTTGGACGGCTCCGCGGTGAACGCGCCACCCTGAACGCCTTTCTGAGTATTTTACGGGCAGAGCAACTCCTCCGAACAGGCCTCCATTCTGCTTACGGTCCGATGACTATTGAAGGCTGGACCGAGTTCTTTTTGCTACACGAAGCCCATCATTATTTCACTATACTTCAACTTGGAGGTGCTTTTCGGAAGCCTCATCAACCAATGGGCTTGTATGTACTGTCGGCCTGATAAAAGCGTTCGTAAACGTTTTCTTTCAGAAAAGAACTTAATCGATCAAACATGGCTATGTCGGCAATTGCAGGCATAGACATCAGTTTCATAGGCACCCCAATACCATCCAATCTATAGGGCGGTTGCAGATACTCGAACTGATTGAGAACAAAACCAGCCCGCTCATAAAACCGAATCCGGCTCTGGCTAACTGGATCATTGGGCAATTCAACTTCCAGGATCATGTAGCGACTTCCGAGGTTTATGATCAATGGCAATACTTTTTGCCCTACTTGTTTTCCCCTCAGTTCGGGATCAATAGCAAAATGTTCGATATATAGCAAATCGTCCCAACGCCAGTAAATGATGAATCCAACGGGTCGCTGTTCTTCGAGCAAAACATTCATATACATTTCTGAACAGCCAAGTAGCTGGCGCAATTGTGCAAACTCTCGTCTTTCTTCGGGTGGGAACGATACTTCATACCAAGGTTGTATGATGCCTAAATAAGGGTGCTCCTGAGTGATTCGTAGCAACTCCATGGTAGCCAACTAAAGTTTTACACAAGGGCCAATTTCCAAAAAGAATTGGCCCTATTAGTGATCATCACATCAAAACGCCCTGAAATACCTCATCCAGGCGCGATACGGGTTTTACATTAATCGTAAAACCGCGGGTATCGAGTCCTTTCATATTGAATTTAGAGATAAAAATCTGTTTGAAGCCCAGCTTTTCGGCTTCGGCAATTCGCGATTCGATCCGACTTACCGCCCGAACTTCGCCACCCAGCCCCACCTCGGCCGCAAAAGCAACCGACGGTGGAATAGCAATATCTTCGTAACTCGACACCACAGCCGCACAAACTGCCAGATCAATTGCCGGATCTTCGACTCTCAGACCACCCGCTATATTCAGAAATACATCCTGCTGCCCGAGTCGGAATCCTCCCCGTTTTTCCAGCACTGCCAATAACATATTCAATCGTTTGGCATCGAACCCCGTACTACTACGCTGTGGGGTTCCATAGGTTGCAATGCTCACTAATGCCTGCGTTTCGATCATCAGTGGCCGATTTCCTTCCAGCATTGAACCAATCGTAACCCCACTCAGCGCTTCGTCGCGTTGCGAGATCAGAATTTCGGATGGGTTCGTCACCTGCCGCAAACCTGTGCCGAGCATTTCATAAATGCCGAGCTCATCGGTACTGCCAAATCGGTTTTTAGTGGTTCGAAGGATTCGGTAGGTCGTATGCCGATCACCTTCGAAAGTCAACACCGTATCAACCATATGCTCCAGCACTTTAGGACCGGCCAGCGACCCTTCTTTTGTGATATGGCCAATCATAAATACCGGCACACCGCTCTCCTTAGCATATTTCATGAGTTCGGTTGTACACTCCCGAACCTGCGAAACACTACCCGCCCCCGATTCAACCAACGACGACTGCATGGTCTGAATTGAATCGATGATCAGCACTTCGGGTTCAAAATGCTCTACCACCCGGAATATATTCTGGGTAGAGGTTTCGGTCATAACATGACAGTCGCTTTGGGGTACAACCAGACGTTCGGCCCGCATCTTTATCTGTTGTTCGCTCTCTTCGCCCGAGACATACAAAACACGCATTCCGGTTAAGCTAAGCGCAATCTGTAAGAGTAAAGTCGATTTTCCGATGCCGGGTTCCCCTCCGATCAAGACAAGCGATCCTGGTACAATTCCACCACCCAACACCCGGTTTAGCTCTGCATCTACCGTCTGAATACGGGGCTGCTCTTCGTAATTAATCGCATGGAGTGCTTTAGGCTTTGCTGCAACTTTTGTCCCGCCGGGCCCTGCCGATGGATTTCGCCAGCCTCCTTTTTCAGGTTCATCTTTCTGAACCACCTCCTCTACAATCGTATTCCACTCGCCACACGCCGGGCAGCGGCCCAGCCATTTGGCCGACTGATGGCCACAATTCTGACAGAAATAAGAAGTTTTAAATTTGGCCATCCCCGATACAATGAATTATGGATATTGAATAATGATTTTTTTACCAGATTAAACCCCAACCGCAATTGCCAGTCAAAGCCCCCGAAGCGCTTCGGATTACGTTCGTCATTATTCACTAGTAAAACGCCGTTTAATCGAAATAAGTTGACCGTCCATACCGTCTATCATGAATTCGCGTTAAACCCAATGGTTCATCTATTTTACAACCAATTATGAAAAAGAGCCTATTCTTTATTGCACTCACACTGCTTCCGGCCTTAACATTTGCGCAGGGAGGGTTTCAGATCGGGATTAAGGGAGGAGTCAATCTGTCGAAACTCACATTTGGCGATTTTGTCACAACCGGCACAAACTCTAACGGTTCTCCTCAGGTAGGTGTTGATGGCCAAACATTTCGCGATAATTTAAAAGCCAGTCTCGATAGCAAAACGGGCACATCGTTTGGCATATACATGCGCTTCGGGAAAAATTTATTTCTGCAGCCCGAATTACTTTATTCGACCAAAGCAGGGTCTTTTGAAGTCGTTCGCAATGGCGTAACAGAATCGGTGACGGTCAAAACGACTAGTTTCGATGTACCCGTATTGCTGGGTATAAAAGGGGGCCCTATCCGTGTAATGGCTGGGCCAATAGTATCGTTTCGTATAAACGACAATCAGAGCCTAGGCGATGCCGTACGCCAATATACAAACGGATCGCTGAATGATGCCTGGTCGCAGGCTTATTATGGCTACCAGGTAGGTGGTGGACTTGACCTTGGGTCATTCGGCCTCGATGTTCGGTATGAAGGCAATTTGACTGATGTTGCTCAGATTCAGAACGATTATGGTAAATTTAACCAGCGTCTGAAATCGTGGCAAATTACATTGGCCTATCGGTTATTCTAAACTAATTCAGTACATTAAACACGAACGGTCGCCACTACAGGCGACCGTTCGTGTTTAAAACAAAACCGTTGCTATCCACCTTAGGGTTGCAGCAACGGTTGTTCTTTCAATTAACCCACTAAATTAGATAAAGAGGTAGACTTTGGGGCTACCCTTGTTTAGTTCAGCAGTTTTTGCCAGAACTGTGTCAGTTGTTGTGAAATATCTTTCATGCGCCGACGCGAAATAGCGACTTCGCGGCCGTCGGCCAGTTGAACCTGCCGATCCTTGTTAAACACACTCCGTTGAACATAGGCCAGATTAACAATATACGATTTGTGAATACGCAGGAACATAGAGCCATCCAGTGTTTTTTCAAACTCCTTCAGCGTTTTCGATACCAGATACCGTTTACGGTCGCGGGTAAACAGGAACGTATAATTCCCTTCGCCCTGAAGGCACAAAATATCGTCTACAGAAATAAAAATGGTACGGTTCAGGTAAGGCAGCGCAATGCGCTGGGTACCACGCTGATAAGAGGCAGGAAACTGAGGTAGGATCGCAAGCGATGGAACAGAGGTAATAGCAGTGGCTTCCATATCGAAAACAGTTTTTGGTTCAGTGTATTTGGTTCATGATTGATGAAACAAAACTACCCTCTTCGTATGGTTTCAAAAACAAATGGTTTGGTTATCAACAGGCGATATTTGACTATAACCAGCTAATAACCAAACCATTACACTTAAAACAATCAAAATCTTCGCGTGGATTTACTCAACCCAATACGTAAAACTACGTAGTCGAGTAAATGGGAGGTCTACGGGCGTCAGGCAAGGAATTAACCTTGCCTATGGATTAATTTAGTGCGATAGGTTGAAAATCGCGGATGCGGTCCATAAACATCTGCGCCCGACGACGTGATATTTTTACCTGTTGCCCATCCATTAGCTCTAACTCTCCTTCTTTTTTAACAAAAAATTTCCGTACAAAGCCCAGATTTACGATGCACGATTTGTGAACCCGAACGAAAGCTTGTCCGTCGAGCAGGGTTTCATATTCTTTTAACGTCCGCGATACCAACATTTTCGTACCATCTTTCAGGAAAAAGTTGGTGTAGTTACCGCACCCTTCCAGCCGAACAATTTCATCGACAGAAACCGTGCGTTTACGATCATAAAAAGGAATAAGTAATTTCTGCAAACAGGAAGAGTCGGCAATTTTTTCCACACTTTTGTGGAACGGCATAGACATTGGGTCGAAAATTGAGTCATTGGCGAGTGTTTTCATAGCCGCTGTGAGTGAGGTTTGATGAATACTGGTTTGAAATTGAAATTCAGGAACTTACTACGCCGACACGCTGACAAAAGCCGTGGTTTCAACGTGTATTCTACTAACTTCTTGTCACAACAATCAGACCTACTTCGCGCTTTAGAAGACATTTTCATCATTATATTTTATAACATACTATTTTTCAGCAGCCTTTCACCGCTTACTCAACAAAACAGACGGCGATTTCTTACTGGCTTGTTCGTACTTAATTTCTCAACTTTGAGTAAGAAAAACCCCACCCAGTGTATCAGGTGAATCAATATACTAATATCCTCTGACGGGATTTACGTACCTTTGTCACTCAAAGACTGATCAACCTGTAGCTTATGCTGGAGAACGTCAAAGCCATATACGAAGAAATTAATCAATATAACGTCGCATCAAAAGAACAATTAGAGCAGTTCAGAATGCGGTTTATCAGTCGGAAAGGGGTTATTACCGAATTATTTGACGGGTTAAAAACTATTCCGGCTGCTGATAGACGGGCCGTTGGACAGGAGCTAAACGGTCTGAAAAATTTTGCTCAGGAACGATTTGAATCATTCAGTCAACACATTGAAAATCAGCAGGATTTAGCAAATAACGCTCCCCCTGTCGACCTCACTCTGCCAACGGTTCCGAACCTGACGGGTACCCAACACCCTCTGAGCCTGGTTCGACAAAGAATTATCCAGATTTTTGAACGGATCGGCTTCAACGTTGCCGATGGCCCGGAAATAGAATCGGACTGGTATAACTTCGGCGCATTAAATTTTCCTGATAATCACCCTGCCCGGGATATGCAGGACACCTTTTTCGTCGAAAAGCACGAAAGTAATCCATCGGCCGATATGCTTCTGCGGACACACACCTCTAACGTGCAAATACGGCTTATGGAACGGCAACAACCGCCCATTCGCTCCATTATGCCGGGGCGGGTCTATAGAAATGAAACCATTTCGGCGCGGGCACACTGTATGTTCCATCAGGTTGAAGGGATTTATATCGACCGCAATGTGGGCTTTAAAGATCTGAAAGACACATTGTATCATTTCGTCAAAGAAATGTTTGAGCCGGGCACTCAAATCCGCTTCCGACCATCGTATTTCCCATTTACGGAACCAAGTGCCGAAATAGACATCTCGTGTCAGATCTGTGGTGGCAAAGGATGCAACATCTGTAAGCACTCAGGATGGGTCGAAATTGCAGGTTCGGGTATGGTCGACCCGCAGGTTATTGCCAATTGTGGCATCGACTCTGAAGAATATACCGGCTTCGCATTCGGAATGGGAATTGAACGAATCACCCAATTGAAGTACGTTGTCAATGACCTGCGTCTTTATACCGAAAACGATGTCCGTTTCCTGCGACAGTTTGAAGGACTTTAACTAATGAGCGAATGAGTAATTGAGTGAATGAGCAAATAACTATTTCGCTGCTATTCGCTCAATCACTCATTCGCTCATTCACTCATTACCTATGTCTCCCATTCGTTTATCAGACTTAGCCTTTACGCTTGAAGCCGTTCTTGACGACGCCTTTGGTCAGAAAGCTATATGGGTTATTGCCGAAACGAGTGATATTAAAAACTATCCCGACCGTGGCTACTGTTTTCTGACCCTGGTGGAGCGAGAGGCTGGTCGGGAAACGCTGGCAAAACTCGATGCTTGCATCTGGCGCCGAAATTACCATACCATAAAGGATTTTGAACGGGCTACCGGCGTAGCCTTTGCCCGTAATATCCAGCTCTTATTACAGGTAGCCGTTAGTTTTAGTCCGGTCTACGGCCTACGCCTGGAAATTCTTCAGATTGACCCATCCTATACACTTGGTAATCTTGAACGTGAACGACAGGCGGTTCTGGATGCGCTCGTTCAGAATCATCCCGAGCTGGTTTGGGTCGAAGCAGGCCAATACATTACTGCCAATCAATTAGTATCTCGTCCGGCTGTGTTCCAGCGACTGGCATTGATTGCGGCCCCCGGCTCTGATGGCTGGCGCGATTTCCGGCATGAATTAGCACAGAATCCATATGGGTATGCTTTCATTGTTGACGAATACCTCACTCAGATACAGGGAAAAGGGGCCGAGAAAGCCATCTGTGCCCAGCTCGAACAAATTCAGGCCAGCACCATTCCTTACGATGCTGTTGTGATCGTTCGCGGTGGTGGTTCACAACTGGACTTCGGTTCTTTTGATACCTATCAAATGGGCAAAACCGTTGCGGGGTTTGGTATTCCTATTCTGGCGGGCATTGGTCACGAACGGAACGTCAGCATAACGGATATGCTTTGTCATGAAAGCGTAAAAACGCCAACCAAAGCAGCCGCATTTCTAATTGACCATAATCGGCAATTTGAAGAAAGCTGTCTAATTCTTCGCGAACGGTTAACCGTTGTGGCACGGGAAGCGTTGCAAACCGCTCGGGAGCAGGTAGATAGTGAAACAGAACGACTTCGGTTTGTTATGCACAATTATTTTCGGGACCGGCATACCGATCTGACCGAAAAAGCCGTGACGATTCGCCATCTCGACCCGTCCAATGTACTCCGTCGTGGGTATGCACTTATCCAGCGCAATGGGTCAATTATCACGAAGCGTTCTGCCATTAAACCCGGCGATACCCTTCAGATACAATTATATGATGGGCAGGTAACGGTTATTAGTGAGCAATCAGCCTTTTGAATTAATAACCTGTTTTTCAGGAAATTACAGACTAGCTGCTAAACCATTTATAGTATGACCTATCAGGACGCCTATGACCAGCTTACGACACTTGTCGACCAAATTGAAAATGAGCAGGTTCCACTCGACGAACTTCCGGCCAAGATCCGACTGGCAAGTGAACTGATTACCTTTTGTCAAAATCGGCTTCGCGATGTTGAAACGGAATATCAGGAGGTTATCGAGCGATTACCAAAGCGATAAAAAAAGAGTATTTATCGCTCTGCTTTTTGTGACCTTTGCTAAACCTTGCCTAATTTTATCGCCGGGGTAGAACCCTAAGGGGATGTGTTTGTGCCAATACCTGAAGAGATGTGAGTTATAATCCCCTGCTTACTGCCTGATTGAGACTTTCTGTATGAATTTGTTTGCCACGTTAAATGAAGTACTGAATTCGGATGTTCTGGCTCGAATTGCCGCATATATCGACGAACCTTCCGAAAAAACCAACAAGGCCGTAAATGGTCTTGTTTATACCATTGTGGGTGGTCTTATGAAACGGACCACAACCGAAATAGGCGTCAATCAGCTTTTTAACCATATTCAAAAAGGCCGCTTCGATGGTTCGCTTACCGATAATCTGAGTACTATTCTACGCGAGCCTAGTCAGACAAACGCCTTAATTACACAGGGCGATGAAGTAATCAGTCATTTGCTGCCAGCCATGAAAAGCTCAATCGGTAGCATGATTTCGGGCTATGCCGGTATCCGTAACTCATCTGCCATTTCGCTTTTAGGGCTCACCAGTACGATTGTTCTGAATGTATTGGGAAAACAGGTGAAAGATCGAAAACTTGATGCCGACGGGTTGGCGGCCTCACTGTTTAGCGAACGCGAAGCGTTTGTCAATGAGGTTCCGGAAGAGTTAATGCCCCGGCTTATTGAAAAGATAGGCCTTCATCAGGTTGTAAGCGGCCTCGCTACACCCGCCCGGCGCACCTCCGTTGAAACAACAGGACGTCAGGCAGCGGCTTCAGGTACTGGGGCGCGCTCAACGGCAACCGTTAGCCGCCCCCCTGTTAGCTATGACCCGGTTGACGAATCAGACAACGACAATGGAGCACTCACAAAGTGGGGTGTAGGACTTTTGTTTGTGCTGGCACTTTCGGCTGGCGGTTACTACATTTATCAAAATACAAAGAATCATTCGGCAACCTCGGGCGATGTCGCTGACGAAGTAACGATCTCAAGCGATACCATTCAGGCCGACACGGTAACCCGATCACTGGCCGTTCCGGTCGAATCAACAGCAAAGCCCAAACCGACGTCACCTCCTTCTTCGACAACAGCGGCCAGTGCCGCTACGGCACCAACCGGGAGCCTGACCCAATCGATGACACCTTACCTGGGTAATCCAACTTTACCTAAAGGTCGTGTTTTCCCCTTAGCGGGTGTATCGTTCGTGCCAGGATCGCTTTCGCTCACACCGGGTTCAACGGCCGCAGTGGGCGAACTGGCCACGCTTCTAAAAACCTATCCGCAGTTGCAGATTCAACTAGTAGGCTATGCCAACGATGCCAGTGCACTGCCAGCTACCGGCTTAACCAACAAAAGCCTTTCTTTCAAGCGGGTAAATGTGATAAAACAACAACTGATATCGTCGGGTATCAACTTTGTTCGCGTCGATGCTATTGGCCGGGGCACTGGTGTTTCGAAGACCGATACATCAGGTATTGTCAAGCCAACCCTCCGAAAAATTGACGTGAAAGTTGTTGTGAAATAGGTTTAAATCGAATCATGCGAATGGGTACAGAATCGATATAGACCGATTCTGTACCCATTCGCATGATTGCCCTTGTTACTTCGGTATTTTCCGAAGCTGTCGAACAACTTTGCTACCATAGGGTTCAGTAAAGGAAAGCTTATTGACTTACTTACTGAAAAGCTATGACAACTGACATTGGAAAAACGGCCCTTATCACGGGAGCCTCAAGCGGAATTGGTCGAGAGTTGGCAACCCTATTTGCCAAAGATGGCTATAACCTGGTATTAGTAGCCCGTAGCGAAGAAAAACTACACGAATTAGCCGATAAATTTAAGCAGCAGTTT
This sequence comes from Spirosoma sp. SC4-14, assembly GCF_037201965.1. NCBI lineage: Bacteria > Pseudomonadati > Bacteroidota > Cytophagia > Cytophagales > Cytophagaceae > Spirosoma > Spirosoma sp. SC4-14. The sequence goes on from NZ_CP147518.1 coordinate 5,034,921, forward strand.
GGAACATCGAAGATTAGCGTAATTGAAAAGGACTTGTCGAATCCGGAAGCACCACAGGAAATTTATGACGAAGTAGTTCGGCAAAACATTACCGTTAACACCCTTGTAAACAATGCAGGCTTTGGCGAATACGGCAAGTTCGCTACCGAAACAGATCTACAAAAAGAGCTCAATATCATTCAGGTCAATCTGACAGCGCTGGTGCATCTGACCAAGTTGTTTCTGAAAGATATGGTACAGCGAAACGAAGGTAAAATTCTGATGCTTGGCTCCATAGCATCGATTATGCCCAACCCACTGATGGCCGTTTATGGGGCTACCAAATCGTTCATTTATTCGTTTTCAGAAGCCCTTCGCAACGAGGTTAAAGACACTGATATTACCATTACCGTTCTGATGCCTCCTGCCACCGACACTGATTTCTTTAATAAAGCCGGGGCCATGAATACAGTAGCCCAGGAAACGGCCCGCGCTAATGACCCGGCCGACGTTGCCAGGGAGGGCTATACGGCGCTGATGAAAGGGAAAGACAAAGCAATTGCCGGTTTCTCTACTAAAATGCAGGCCGCTGCTTTCCGTGTTCTACCCGACTCAATGGTTAGTCAGGCAGCCCGTTTACAAATGAAAGAACGTACTGATGCCGAGCAGGAAAAGCAATCGGCCAATCTGGCTCTTGGCATTGGCATTGCGGCTATTGCTCTGGCCGGAATTGTTATTGCAGCTACGTATACTAAGCGAAACGGCTGGGCCGAAGGGGTCAAATTAGGTAATATTATTGATCGGGCACGCTATCGCTACAAGGCAAACGAGGTTGTTGATTCGGCCAAAGATGCCATTAAATCGGCGATGGAGTCAGTGAACGGAACTATAGCCAATGGTAAAGCAAAAGCCGAAAAAGTGCTGGCTTAAGCCCAATACAGTTCAATCTGTAAACAGCTCCCTTATGGCAAGGGAGCTGTTTTATTACGAATGCTTTCCAGGAAATTTATCAAATACTTTTTTTATTGCGTCATGTACCTGTGTCGGTACCACTTCTCCCCTGCCCAACACACTCAAGATGGCAACATCCCACACAAGCTCATTCCGTTGAGCATCAACAAAATGTAGGCTAACCGTTCCTTCCTGATACGTACCAACAGGCACATCCTGGCTTTGCCAATGATATCGTCGTTGGCCAGTATAAATTGGTGCTTCGTAGATGGTAGTCTGCCGTGTTTGCGTTTTTTCTTTCACAACTGCGCCAATATTCACGAGCAAATCAGGATTATCGTTTGTTTGCTGATAACCCCGATTTTTTAATTCAGTCGCAACAGCCTGCCGTACCTGTTCAACCACAACCCGATACGTACCACCAGGCATAGGGTCAATCCGGGCCGTATCGATAAAAGCAAACGTTCGATAATCGGCCCAGGTAGCCGACTTGTCGGTTTCGTTCCGAATGATTCGGTACGACGATGAGCAACCTGCCAGCAGAATACAGGCTACCATCAACATAGTGAACAACCTTCTCATAAACTTATTCGTGTGTTTACTACAGCGGCTAATTTGCCCGATACGCAATGGACCGCAACGAAACGCCCGGTCCTTTATCGCTACTTTTAAAACTGCCATCCGGCAAACCTCTACCATAAAACTGGTAGCTACTACATAAATCGTCACGTATAAAGACCGAATAATCAAAACAACTTTCAGCCGCCGTAGTTCAATAAGTTACTCACTAACCATTCGAATGACATGGATTCAGGAACCGGAAAAACGGCTTTGATCACAGGCGCTTCCAGCGGTATAGGCCAGGAATTGGCTAAACTTTTCGCTCAGGATGGCTATAATCTGGTATTGGTTGCTCGTAGCGACGATACACTGGATCGGCTGGCCGAAGTGTTTAAAAGTAATTATGGAACCCAACAGGTAACGGTCATAAAAAAAGACCTGGCCGAAGAAGATGCCGCTCAGGATGTCTATAATCAGGTCAAGGCAAAAGGAATTACAGTAAATGTACTCGTCAATGACGCGGGCGTTGGGTTATATGGCCTTTTTGCAACCGATACCGATTGGGAACGGGAAAAAGCGATGATTCACCTGAATGTACTCACACTGACCCAGTTGACCAAGCTCTTCCTGTATGACATGCTGGCCCGGAATGAAGGCAAAATCCTGAATCTGGCCTCGCTACTGTCAATTACACCCACTCCACTAATGGCTGTTTATGCAGGAACCAAAGCCTACGTTTATAATTTTACCCAATCGCTTGCCAATGAGTTGAAAGACACCAACGTAACCATTACGGCTCTACTACCCAACGCAACCGATACCGATTTCTTTCATAAAGCCGGGGCCGAAAACACTAAGGTAACCGACGAAGTTCAGGACCCCGTTATGGTAGCCAAAGATGGCTATGAAGCCCTGATGGCAGGTAAACCAAAGGTTGTTCCCGGCGGGCTGAAAAACAAGTCTTATGAAGTATTGGCCTATGTTGCTCCGCAGGAAGCGTTAGCCTCACTTATGCACGAAAAAATGTCGCTTAAACCCGATCCAGCCGAGGAAACGCAAAAAGAAAAGTCATCGACTTTAGCCTGGGGTATTGGGTTTGGAATCGCCGTACTGGCAGGCGTTGCCATTGGCGTTGCCTATAACAACCTAAGTGCCTATGACAAAGCCCGGTATCGGTATAAGGCGAAATCATGGGGAAACGCCCTGGCTGATACATTCGCTTCGGTTATCGATACAGTTGCTGATACCTATGAAAATGTGAAAGCAAAGGCAGATCAGGTAGTACCTAAAAAAGAAGTCGTAGAGAAGGAACTGGAAGTAGCCTAACGGTTAACCAATCAGACAAGATTCTTTCCTTATATCTAACAACTCTGTTATGAAAAATTCATCATTCTGGCGTATTGCTACGGCTGTTTTTGCCGTTGGCAGTATTCTCTACACCTCTTTATCCAGCGGCCAGTCGCGGCAGGAAAGTCGGAAACGCCAGCAGAATGCTCCCGACAGACAAGACCGAGAGTTCGACGTACCAGTAGAATACCAGAACGTTTTCGAGAAAAACATGATTGTTCCGGCAGGCTGGACGTTTGGCGTTGTCTGGTCGACGATTTACGCAGGGCTGGGCGCATTGCTGGTGCATCAGGCATTACCCTCACAGGCTATGAACCCGCGCTACCAGAAAGCGCTGCCGTGGTGGTGGGCAAGCTGGACACTCAATGCTATTTTTGGCCGGTTCTTCTCGCAAAACGACCCACAGAGCATTGTTATCTCGGATCTGACCACCAAATTCAACCTGCCTGCAGCCCTGGCATTGCACAATAGTCTGGAAATTGGCAGGACCGATGTACCGGCTCCGGAACATTACCTACGCATTCCGGTAAGTCTGTATGCAGGCTGGCTTACTGCGGCAACGGTTGTCGGAACGCCTAATACACTGTTAACATTGGGTTGGTGGAAACCCGACGAAAAACGCGACCAACCCGTGGCCGCTGGCATTCTGAGCGCTACCGCCGGAGTCGGTTATCTGGTTGCCCGCCGGTTAAACGATCCGTGGTATATGGTGCCGTTTGTAGCAGGCTTCAGCGGAATTGCCTCGCGTCAGTGGCATCGCCAGCCAGTTGTTGCCTGGACAGCCGCGAGCCTGGCGGCAACGTTTGCCGGGCTGTTGGCTTATTGGCTTCCCAAAGGCAAATTTCACGATCCCGACCGTATTGTAGTTCATGATGCCGAAGCCGAAGTTATTGCCGAGCAGGTTGAAACATCGGAACCACATCAGGCCGAAATTGTACGTGAACGCATGAAGCCAATCGAAGCAGAAGGATTAGATTAAGTAATTTATATAGCAAAAAGAGCCGACCTGCCTGGGCAGGTCGGCTCTTTTTGTTTAGCAAACGGTTAGCAAATCATTTATCCCCATTCGTCCATCTTTTTATTCGCTTCATCCTATTCCGATTGTCCGCAGTATCTGTTATCAGTAGTTTCGGCGACTAATTCATCGCCATGATACCTACAGTTGATACTCATTTGGGCTTCAGATCTGCCGAACATGCCCAACCTGCTCGCATTCAGGTAGTAGATGCCCTTCGCGGATTTGCCTTATTTGGCATTTTACTGGTGCATTGTGCTCAATGGTTTTCGGCCGGTCCGCTGCCCGATACTATTTACCAAAAACATGCAAATGGTATTGATAATGGCATTGCTCAAACCATTGTCGGCTTATTCTTCGATGGTAAATTTTACACCTTTTTCTCCTTCCTGTTCGGACTTAGCTTTGCCCTCATGCTCACTCGCAACCAGGATTCACCGGGCGTTTTTTACCGCAGGTTTGCCTGGCGGCTGATCATATTGGGTGTAATTGGCTTTCTGCATCATCTGATGTGGCGGGGCGATATTCTGTCGATCTACGCGATGCTTGGATTTGCCATGCTTCTACTAAGCCGGGCCTCCAACAAAGTGATTCTGGTTATAGCTATTTTACTGGTCATGAACCTGCCTACGCGACTTACCCGTGTTTATAATGATTTTATCAGCCCACCCGTAAAAGCGCAAACCCAGCCAGCTCAGAAACAGTTTGAGCAGGAAGCCAAAACCTATTACGATGTTCTGAAGCATGGCAGCTATAAGGATCTGGTAACGTTCAATTTCAAAGCGTTCGACGATAAAATGCAGTTTCAGGTAGAAAGCGGTCGGCTTTATATTACGCTTGGATTCTTCCTGTTAGGTCTGTATGCCGGTCGACGGCGGTTATTCCAGCAACTAGCCGAGAACCGCACATTCTTCCGAAAGCTTACCCGGTTTAGTGGTTTTAGCGTATTGGGTATTACGGCCGTTGGCGGAGCACTAATTGCGGTTTATGGCAATACACAGCAACCGCCCAAAGCCATCGAACTGCTGTTTATGACACTTTTCGACATCCATAGCGCGTTAATGACCGTATTTTACATAGCTGGCCTGACGCTTCTCTTTCAAAAAAACTCCTGGCAATGGATTGCATCACCCCTGGCATCGGTCGGGAAAATGGCGCTTACGAGCTACATCCTGCAAACGGCCATTGGCACTGCGCTCTTCTTCGGATTCGGGCTAAGCCTGCTGGCCGAAGTTGATTTATGGATAGCGGCTTTAACTGCCATACCAATCTTTATGGCTCAGGTTTTATTCAGCCGCATCTGGCTTGCGCAGTTCAGATATGGCCCACTCGAATGGCTCTGGCGTTCGTTGACGTATTTTAAAATGCAACCGATGCGGTTATAAAGACTGGCTCGTAAAGCCCGCTCGTCTAAAATAATCTGTCGTTTTGTTAGGTCCAAAGCACCGTTTTATCTTACCTATGCCATAATTTCCTGATTCGTTAATCCGGGCTTATAAAACAAGCCAAAATGTCCGAAAAACCACTCCGGCCCATGATTTGTTACTAAAGAGTAAAGAAGCGGTGAAAGATAGGTTATATCGACCAGCGTATGTTTTTCACTCTACACTTTTCACTCTTCACTCCTTAACGATCATGGATTTCAAGAATTACACCGTAAAAGCGCAGGAGGTCGTTCAAAAAGCATCGGAAATTGCATTGGGCAACGGCCAGCAAGCTATTGAAACAGGTCACCTACTTCAGGCGATTCTGTCGGAAGACGAAAACGTGATTGGCTTCATCGCGAAAAAACTGGGAGTCAATCTAAAAAATACAACGGGAGCATTACAGGCCATCGTGAGCACTTACCCAAAAGTTTCGGGGGGCAATGGTGGTGTGTACCTGAGTAACGATACAGCCGCAGCATTTGCCAAAGCCAGCAGTTATACCAAAGAATTCGGCGACGAATTTGTGAGCGTCGAACTGATGTTGCTTGGCCTTATGGCCGGTAAAGACCAAATTGCAACGTTATTGAAAGATGCCGGTTTCACCGAAAAACAAACGAAAGCGGCTATCAACGAACTTAGAAAAGGAAACTCTGTGAAAGACCAAAACGCAGAAGCTAAATATCAATCGCTGGAGCGGTACAGTATTAATCTCAACGAACGCGCCCGCACTGGCAAAATCGACCCGGTTATTGGCCGCGATGAAGAAATCCGGCGGGTGTTGCAGATTCTGAGCCGTCGGACCAAAAACAACCCAATTTTGCTGGGCGAACCGGGCGTTGGTAAAACCGCCATTGTTGAAGGACTAGCCCAGCGAATTGTTTCGGGCGATGTACCCGAAAATCTGAAAACCAAAACTATTGTCTCGCTCGACATGGGCCTGCTCATTGCAGGCGCCAAGTATAAAGGTGAGTTTGAGGAGCGGCTGAAAGCCGTAATCAAAGAAGTAACCGACTCCGATGGACAGATCATTCTGTTTATTGATGAGATCCATACGCTGATTGGTGCCGGTGCCGGTGGCGAAGGAGCTATGGATGCGGCTAACTTGCTGAAACCAGCCCTGTCGCGTGGTGAACTGCATACCATTGGTGCCACCACCCTGAAAGAATACCAGAAGTATATCGAGAAAGACAAAGCACTCGAACGCCGGTTCCAGGCCGTTATGGTCGATGAGCCCGACATGCCCGATGCCATCTCGATTCTGCGCGGTATCAAGGAAAAATACGAATTACACCATGGCGTTCGCATCAAAGACGATGCGGTGATTGCCGCCGTTGAACTCTCGACGCGCTACATTACAGATCGTTTCCTGCCCGACAAAGCCATTGATTTGATGGATGAAGCGGCTGCTAAACTACGGCTGGAAATGGATTCGGTTCCCGAAGAACTCGACGAATTGAACCGGCGCATTATGCAGCTCGAAATTGAACGCGAGGCCATTCGTCGGGAAAACGACAAGGAGAAAGAAACGGTCCTCAACAAACAAATTGAAGACCTGAGCGAACAACGCAACAACCTTAAAGCCAAGTGGGAAACCGAAAAAGCATCGGTCAACGAAGGTCGTACGCTGAAAGAACAGCTCGACCAGCTACGCTTTGAAGCCGAACAGGCCGAGCGTAGTGGCGATTATGGTAAAGTAGCCGAAATTCGCTATGGCCGGATTCCTGAAATTGAAACCAAACTGAATGATTTAGCCAAAGAAGGTGGCGACAGCGATTCGTCGGACCGCATGATGCAGGAAGAAGTAACCGCCGAAGATATTGCCGAAGTGGTGGCTAAATGGACGGGCATTCCAGTATCGAAAATGCTGCAAAGCGACCGCGAAAAACTGCTGAATCTGGAAAAAGAATTAGGCAAACGCGTAGCCGGGCAGCAGGAAGCCATTGAAGTGGTGTCGGATGCCGTTCGGCGGAGCCGGGCCGGTATGCAGGACCCAAAACGGCCCATCGGTTCGTTTATCTTCCTCGGCACAACGGGGGTTGGGAAAACCGAAGTGGCGCGGACGCTGGCCGAATACCTGTTCAATGATGAGAATTCGATGGTGCGGATCGATATGTCGGAATATCAGGAGCGTCATGCCGTAAGTCGGCTGATTGGTGCTCCTCCGGGATACATTGGTTATGACGAAGGTGGTCAGTTAACCGAAGCCGTTCGCCGGAAACCTTACTCAGTCGTTTTGCTCGATGAGATCGAAAAAGCGCACCCCGACGTCTGGAACATTTTGTTGCAGGTGCTCGACGAAGGCCGGTTGACCGATAACAAAGGTCGCGTGGCTAACTTCAAGAACACGATCATCATCATGACGTCGAACATCGGTAGCCATCTGATACAAGAGAAGTTTGCCGAAGATGAAGGCTGGAACCACTCGCTGGTACTTGATGAAGCGAAAGCTGCCGTAATGGAATTACTGAAACAAACCATTCGGCCCGAGTTTCTGAACCGGATCGATGAGATTGTGATGTTCGAGCCACTGACGAAAGCAAACATCCGCAAGATTGTGGACATTCAGTTCAACGAAATCAAGAAACGGCTGGCCGAAAACGGCATACAGCTCGACGCCACCGACGAAGCCCTGAACAAACTCGGCGAAGAAGGTTTCGATCCGCAGTTTGGGGCTCGGCCGCTGAAACGGGTATTGCAACGCCGGGTTCTGAACGAACTCTCGAAAGCAATTCTTTCGGGCGAAGTCAAAAAAGACTCGGTGGTGCTGATGGAGTTGAACCACGACGGCGAAATCGCATTCACGAATCTGGATGCTGAAATCGAATTATAAGTTCATAGAGAGTTGTAATTACTGATAGACAAGTTGAAACACCCGGCACTGCTTCGTAGCCGGGTGTTTTTGTGTATATTTATAAAAAAACAGTCGCTTTATGAATAGTCAATAACTATGACGTATCAAAATTATATTTCCATCGATCCGGAAATCCGTTTTGGGCGGCCTTGTATCACCGGCACTCGTATAAGTGTCTATGACGTTCTAGGCTGGTTAGGATTAGGAATGAGCGTTCCAGATATTATAGACGACTTTCCAGAATTAACAGAAGAACAGATTAGAGCCTGCTTACTCTACGCAGCCGACCGAGAGCGCAAAATCTGAGTGATCGTATGAGCGTCCCAGCTTTCAAACTACTGTTTGATGAGAATATTCCCTACCGGATAGTCAGGAAAATAGCTCACCTTTATCCAGATAGAGAACAGGTGAAACGGTTAGGATTACTTAGCAAAAAGGATGGAATAATTTGGGAATATGCTAAACATAACAACTATGTTATCGTGACGCATGATGAGGATTACGATGAACTAAGCGCCTTACGGGGCGTTCCCCCAAAAGTAATATGGCTCAGAACAGGCAACATTACAACTGACGATTTAGCAAAGTTGCTAATTAGTCATGCCGACCAGATTAAAGAATTTATGAAATTGGAAAGGGAACACGGTTGTCTGGAATTATATCAATAACAGGAAAGGACCAACCTCCAAAAAGCAACAAAAAGCACCCCATCTGGAGTGCTTTTTTAATACAAAATAGGTGAATTTCTAGCGCCGACGGCCAAACAACCGTAGCAGGTAGAGAAACATATTGATAAAGTCCAGGTAGAGTCGCAACGCCCCCATAATAGCCTCTTTCCGGTCTTCGTCGGTGCCTGCGTTGCCAATAATGTTCATTTCCTTGATTTTCTGAGTATCGTAGGCCGTCAGTCCAACAAAAATCAGCACACCCGCATAGGTCGATACCCAATAGAGTGTTTCATTTTGCCAGAACAGATTGACCAGCGAGGCAATAATCAATCCGATTAGCGCCATAAGCAGAAAACCGCCCAGCGAAGTCAGGTCGCGCTTAGTATAATAGCCGTAAGCACTCATAGCGCCGAAGGTTCCGGCCGTCACGAAGAAGGTAGAAGCAATCGAACCACCGGTATAAAGCAGGAAAATCGACGCCAGTGTCAGACCATTCATTACAGCATAAGCCATAAACAGAATGGTGGCCATACGAGCTGACAACCGCTGTATTGCCGCCGACAGTGACACAACCATCAGAAATTCGCCAATCAGCAACCCGTAGAAGACAATTCGATTACCAAAAATAATTTCCAGCACAGCGGTCGAACTGGCAACCCAGATTGAAACAGCAGCCGTAACAAGCAGCGCAACAGACATCCAGCCATATACCTGGGTCATAAAAGCAGCCTGCTCTTGTCTAATTTGTTCGGCAGTTAGCGAAGGGTGGTGTTGCTGAGGATAGGATTGTGATTCCATAAAAGACATTGATTTAGGTAGGAAAGAGCATTAAACAAACGAATATAATAAAGTTCGCAGGTTTCCGACACCATTTTTCTGTAAAGCCAGCAAGCCGAAACCTTCTGGGTTCCGGCTTGCCGTAAAATTGACAAAAAAGAAACAATGTGTTACTGCAAATTGGCATCTTCGCGGCTATTGAAGGTATCGCCCTGGTTAATATCGCCGGTTTTAAGCCCTTTCTTAAACCAGTATACGCGCTGGGCAGATGTGCCATGGGTGAAGGCATCGGGCACTACACGTCCCTGCGTTTCTTCCTGAATTTTATCGTCGCCAATGGCATTGGCGGCTGTCAGCGCTTCTTCAATGTCGCCAGGGTCAAAGTCAAAACTTTTTCCCTGTGCATAATGTGCCCAAACACCGGCCAGAAAATCGGCCTGAAGTTCTAACCGAACCGATACTTTGTTATAATCCCGCTGGCTGAGTCGTTCCCGAAGGGCATCGGTTTTGTCCATAATACCCATCAGTTTCTGAACGTGATGGCCAATTTCGTGCGCAACGACATAGGCATTGGCAAAATCGCCAGTAGCCCCGAAGCGCTGGCTTAACTCATCATAAAACGACAGATCGATGTATACTTTCTCATCGAGCGGGCAGTAGAACGGCCCCATAGCCTGCTGTGCCGTACCACAGCCCGACGAGGTTACTCCCCGGAACATGACCAGCGTTGGCTTGCGATACTGAGCGCCTTCTTTCGCAAATAACTGTGTCCAGACGTCTTCGGTACTACCCAGTACTTTCCGCGTAAAATGAGCAGCGGCATCGTCGGGTTGTGGGCCGGTAGGTGCTTCCGACACCTGCTGAGTTGGAGCACTCTGGTTCAAAATATCGGATGGATCTCCGCCCAGAAGCATAACAATGACGGCTATGACGACGGTGCCTATGCCCCCGCCAACCAATAAACCGCCACCCCCACCTCCGCGCCGATCGTCGACGTTATCACTTTCTCTTTGTCCTAACCAACGCATGGTTGTTAACTGATTTTTAAGTAAAACAATGGTTACGATGATGATATAACTCCAAAGTAAGTAAATCGGCTTATACCAACGATAGTTTTACTTAGCGAACCTTCATTTTTTTTATTTTGGCTTTGCCCGCTCATACGGCAATGGCCATGCAATTTCCTCCCCTAATGCCTGAGCAGCATGAAGTGGAAAATACGGATCGCGCAAAAATTCCCGTGCCAGCAACACCAGATCGGCCTGCCCATCGGCCAGAATAGCTTCGGCCTGCTCAACGCTCGTAATAAGCCCAACGGCACCGGTCAGCATACCGGTTTCCTGCCTGATGCGTTCGGCAAACGGCACCTGATAGCCCGGCCGGAGTGGTATTTTGGCATGAGCCACGTTGCCACCGCTTGAACAATCGATCACATCGACACCCTTCGTTTTCAGAACAGCCGCCAGCGCAACCGAATCGTCAATAGTCCAGCCTCCCTCGGTCCAGTCGCTGGCCGAAATCCGAACAAACAGTGGATACTCTTCGGGCCAGACAGCCCGAACTCGTTCAACTACATCAACCACTATTCGAATCCGATTATCAAACGAGCCCCCATAGTCGTCGGTTCGCTGATTGCTCAACGGCGATAAAAACTCGTGCAGCAGATAGCCATGAGCAGCATGGATTTCGGCAACCTGAAAACCGGCGTCCACTGCCCGTCGGGCAGCATTCTGAAAATCGATCAGTACATTTTTGATTCCCTCAGCCGTAAGGGTCAGCGGGCGCGGATCGACCTCTGAAAATGGGATGGCACTCGGCCCCACGGTCTCCCAGCCTTTTGGTTCGGTAGAGGCAATAGCCTTACCGCCGTCCCACGGCCGATGGTGACTGGCCTTACGACCGGCATGAGCTAACTGAATACCCGCAACAGCGCCTTGCTGATTAATAAACTGCGTAATTCGTTTCAACCCGGCAATATGGTCGTCGCTCCAGATTCCCAGATCGTGGGGCGAAATTCGGCCTTCGGGCGAAACGGCAGTGGCTTCGGTAATGATTAATCCGGCCCCTCCTACCGCCCGACTGCCCAGGTGTACCAGATGCCAGTCGTTGGCAAACCCGTTTTCGCTGGAATACTGACACATGGGCGAAACAACAATGCGATTTTTTAGCTGAACACTACGAATGGTGATCGGAGAAAAAAGAACAGACATAGGCTAACGTGCTGTTGAGAATCCAGCACTGTATGTACCAACTGCGGGCAAGCCAGTGAGGTTTCCATTTTGGCCGATTATTCACCCGAAAAACATTTCCTGAATCAATCAGTTGCTATGCATACAATCATAAAACTCAACAATCATGACAAAGGACACGAAAATTGATCGGCGCGACGATGTCAGACCGACCGAAGGAGAGCACAAATACGGTGATGTAGAGTTTGCAGACCGAACAAACAAAAAGTATCCCATAGACACCCCTGAGCACGTTCGGGCAGCGTGGAGCTATATAAATCATAAAGACAATGCTGCCAAATATGACGCCGATGAAGTGGATGTCATCAAAAACCGCATTAAGAAAGCCGCAGAAAAACATCACGTCGCTATAGAAAGTGAGTAGTTCGGTTCAAGCTTCCTGCTACCAAAGACCCGTCGATATGGCGGGTTTTTGCTTAACTGGTTTTCTAAAAGCAGTAACCTTTCCAGAATGAATTCAGTTAACTACCTAACCTCCTCCGCCTAGTTCACGATCGACCATGCCAGCCTCTAAAACACCAATTTACAGTGCCTTAGCCGCTAATCTGGCCATTGCCATCACCAAATTTATAGCGGCCAGTATAACGGGAAGTTCGGCAATGGTTTCGGAAGGAATCCATTCGATGGTCGACACGCTAAATGAGGTTCTGCTACTCCTGGGAATTGCCCGCAGCCAAAAACCTGCGGATAAAAAACGTCCTTTTGGGTATGGGAAAGAGCAATATTTCTGGGCCTTTATTGTCTCGATCCTGATTTTCGGGGTGGGTGGTGGTGTATCATTTTATGAGGGCATTACGCACCTACAACACCCTGAGGTTATCGAAAATCCGCTCTGGAACTATATCGTGCTGGGTGTAGCCTTTTGTTTCGATGGTATTTCGTTCATTACAGCCTTCAAGGAATTTAACCGGCAACGCGGTGAGCAACCGTTCTGGTCGGCCGTTAAGCGCAGCAAAGATCCATCTACATTTGTGGTTCTGTTTGAAGATGCATCGGACCTATTAGGGCTAATTGTGGCTTTCCTGGGCGTTTTTCTGGGTCATCAACTCCAGAATCCCTATTTCGATGGAGCCGCTTCTATCATTATTGGCTTACTGCTCACCGCAGTGTCTATTGTGCTGGCCCGCGAAAGTCGTAGCCTTCTGATGGGTGAAAGCCTCGAAGAATCAACCTTAAGCCAGATTATAGCACTAACAGAGCAGGACAAAACCGTTGATCAGGTTCTCAACTCGCCATCTATGTATTTGGGTCCGGAAGAAACCATCATCATGCTAGTTGTTGCTTTTCAGAGCACCTTGTCAACTACCGACATTAATCTGGCCATCAGTCGAATCCGGGCAACCATTCAGCAGCAATTCCCGATTGTCAGGCATGTTTTTATTGAACCGGGCGTAGCAGCCTCGGACGCCCAGGCGAATGGTGCTTAATTCTGCAAAAACTGCCGAACAGCCTGCTTTACTTTGTCTTCTTCGCAGGATGTGGCCAAATGGCCGCAATCGCCCGTAAGTTCAACCAACGGCACCTGCAACGATCTGGCCAGTTCGGTAGCCATTCCGGGGGTAACCATATGGTCCTGCGTAGCGACGACAACCAACAGCTTTGCTTTAATCGTAGATTTCAGCTCAGCTACCGTTCGGCCCCGGTAAATATCCTGACCAATCATAGCTCGAAGCTGCGAAGCCCAGTTATACGGATTTGTGTTTGCATAGCCATTTTCTTTCTGCTGTACAAAAGCGGGTTCATCGTCGGCTTTCAGATGGGTCAGAAAATAGGTTGGTGTTGTTAGATTTAGTTCGTGAAGATCACCGGTAGTTTTCATGGCTTCGGGCGAAAAATTGCCCCGTTCCAGAATAGTAAGCTGCGTGCCCCACATTAGCTTATCGTAGCTACTTTGTTTTGGTGTTCCAACAATAGGAACTACCTTATCTATAAAGGTTGGGTACGACACCAGCCATTCGAACGACTGCATACCGCCCATCGAAATACCCATCACGGCATACAGATGGGTCAGATTCAGGTACTTCGTAACCAGCTCATATTCAGAGCGGACCATATCGCGGATTGTAAACTGCGGAAACTCAGCTCCGGCCTGCGCCGTACTGTTCGATGGCGACGACGACACACCATTGCCTAGCGCATCGACCACAATCGTAAAATACTGTGTGCTATCGGCAATGCCCCCCGGATTGGCTACAAAGGCTTTCCCCTGCGAGGTACCACCAAACCAGGTTGGCACCAGAATTGCGTTGGACCGATTGGCATTTAACCGACCAAATGTTCGATAGCCCAGACGGCAGTTCTGAATGGTTTGACCATTTTCGAGCTGAAAATCGCCCAGGTCGGCAAAGCGTTGCTGCGCATAGCCAGAGCAAACCAGGAGAAGAAAGAATACGATTAGGTTGACAAATGAATATCGAGGCATAGAAAGCTACGTTTCCGCAAGAAAGGGAGCTTTCCTGATTTCTTACTTTGCCGCCCCTTTGTTTAGCATAAGCTCAACCTAAAGCTGGTTGCATACCATCGTTCGCTGAATTTATTTCACCCCGAATTTCCGCAGATTATATACAAAGCTCAATAGCACATATTGACGCAGCACACGACTTTGTACATCGTCGATATATGAGTCGGTAGTGTTGCGAACCAGACTACGGTTCTGATTCAGCAGGTCGAAAACCTGAATACGTATCTCGCCCGTATTACCTTTAAAAAACTGCCGGGCCAGCGCCATATTCCAGAGTGTAAACTGCTGATTATAACCCGCCGACCGGCCAGAAGTAGCCGTATAGGTCAGATCGCTGGTCAGAACAAACCGGAACGGCAATTGCCAGTGCAGATCGGCCGTTGCATACTGCGCCCAGTAAGACGTATTTTGTTGACTCAGCAACGAATACGTAGCCGTCTGATACGTTACGGTTCCACTTATCCCATATTCCAGTTTGCCGTTGTAGTTCGACTGCAACCGTATTCCCTGTCCAACACTTCCAGTTCGGGAGGCATTAATCTGGTCGTTAATGAAGCTCATGGCGCGTGTATAACCTGCATTGGTTGTCAGTATGAGATTTAGTTTTACGGGCTGAATCTGTCGATTGATAGACATTGTACCATTGAGCGACCAATAGCCCCCTGCATTGACCGGTTGAGTGGTTTGCACACCAGCACTGTTGATGGTTGTGGCCGAAGCAATGCGGTTAGTACTTTGGTTTAAACTGGCAAACATAAATAGACTCCTGCCCATCACCGTACCCGTACCATTATACGTCAGCGTAATTGTGTTATAATACTCGGGACGAAGCGCCGGGTTGCCCAAACGAACATTGAGCGGATTGGTGTTATCGACAACCGGCTGCAATTGCGTTATTGTAGGGGCTGTCAATCGCGTCCGATATTGCAGTCGCAGGCTACGGTTACCCGGAAAGGTATACGAAAACAGTGCATTCGGTAATAGATTCAGGTAGCGGTGACTTGAACTAGTATCGATCGAGCGATTTTCGACACGGAGTTGGGCCTGCTGCACATCAAAGCCTAACGCATAGGTGTACCGCAATCGGCGCGTCTGCATGGTAGCGCCAGCCTGATGCGTTGCAAAAATACTCCTGAAGCGATTTGTCAATGCCGAATTTGGTCGGTCATATAGACCGGTAGCTTCATCGAAATCAACCGTGTTGCGCTCGGCCCGATTCTGGTGATTGGCATACGCATACTTAAACTCAAGCTTTCGAGTCAGCGATAAGGGTTCTACATACGATAGCGTTACGGTGTTTTGTAGCCCCTGGCTTAGCTGATCGTTTCGTTGATTGAGTCGAATCTGGGTTGGATTGCTCCCTGTTGAATCGTAAAGCCTATTGATCGATTGGTTTAAGGCTCCCGTTTCGCCATTGGCCAGAATCGTGTTCAGATTGGCCGAAAATGTCCGACCCTCACGTCGAAATTTCCGCATCAGCAACAGATTACTATATCCATTATGCCCATTCCCGGATGAGTTGTAGCTAGTTTCGCCCGTGTTGAGCAGTTGAGAGTCGGCAGTCGGCCCAATGGGCAAAACCGACCGGCTGGTCAGGGCACTTTCAAACCCCGTATGCTGCCATGAGATATTGGGCGTTAGCCGGAGACTCGTTAAAGAATCGAGTTGCCAATCCAGGCGTCCATTAAATCGCTGGGTTGTCTGCCGGTTCTGCGAATACGAATGCTGATCGGTAGTAAACGACTGCTCGGGCAGAATACTCTGCCGATGGTTTTGCTGATCGGTGGTCGTAATGGCCTGGTTGACAAAATAACTGGCCGACACCTCCGCTTTCTTCCCTAGTTTATCGCGATAATTAGTGCCAATCGCTTTTGTTTCAATGATATTGGTTGGCGACTGATTTCCAGCCACAACAAAACTACCCGGCCCACCCACAATAACGGGTCCAGTAGCCCCCCCATCGCCTAACGTGAAGTTTTGCTGATTAAGATTATTAGCCTGCCCAATCAGCGATAACTGACGGCCATTGTTGAATCGGTTCAGGCTTAACCGACCCTGATAGCGAGCAGGTCCAGTCTCACGATTCGGTCCGGCACCCACGGCATTCTGACCAAAATAGCCCCGACGTTTGTCGCGTTTGATGGTCAGATTGATTGTGCGCTCGCGATTACCATCATCAATGCCCGAAAACTGCGACTGATCCGATGACTGGTCGTATAACTGCACCTTATCGACAATATCGGCGGGCAGATTCCGGGTTGCCATTTTGGGGTCATTACCAAAGAAAGGCTTGCCATCGACCAACACCCGGCTGATGGTTTGCCCCTGCACCCGGATTGTACCATCGCGACTGACGTCTACACCCGGCAGTTTACGCAACAACTCTTCTACCTGTGCGTTTGGCTGCGTCTTGAACGAACCGGCATTAAATTCCAGCGTATCGCCCCGCACCGCAATGGGTGCCCGCTCCTGCCGAACAATCACTTCATCGAGTGTACTGGATTGCTCAGTCATTAGCAACGATCCAACATCGATTAGCGGATTGTTGCGATCGACCGATATGAAATACGCTGCATTCCGATAGCCCAGAAAGGTAATGAGCAGTCGATATTTACCCGGAGCCAGGTTGCGGAATCGAAACCGACCATCACCATCCGTTACGGTAGCTGTCACATAATCAGAATCGCGGGCGGTTTGTAGTGCTACCGATGCCAGCCGAAGCGGTTTGCCGCTTACCGAATCGACAACTGTTCCCCGAATTTCTGGTTTACTGGTCAATTTCTGGGCAAAAGCATTTGTCAACACTCCAACCAGGAGCGTAATAAAAAGCAGGAAGGATTTCATGAATTGAGATTGGAGATTGGGGGTTAATTCCGATCACCCATCATCAGTTGTTGACGAAAATCGGCCAGTGCTTTCTGACGCAGATCCGCTAATCGATCAGCCGAAACGGTTTCGGCTGCGGTTGTCGGCTGTATATCTTTTATGTCGACGGCATCCTGGCTCACTTTGGTAGCCCGGAACTGCTCGCGACTACTTTCAATTAGCAGCACCACACCTGCCTCGGGCGTTAGTTCATTGATGGGCGAATACGTAACGGGCAGATCTGTTGTGTACCAAACCGTATAGGTTTCTTTGCGAAACGGAACTGTTGCTTTGCGGCAAACATAGCCAGCAATCTTTTTTGTCTGATCGGTCAGTTTCCAGTCAGTAGCCCGCGTAATTGATGTTTCGGCCCGGTAGGTTCTGGCTTCTTTATCTTTCCCAATTGTTAAAACTGTAATAGATTTTTGGGCAGCCAGATCGACGTAAACCTGCTCTTCGAACGGACGGCCCGCCGTTGACGTTTGGGTCGGCCCTGGGCCTGCGGCCCCTAACGTTACCATTGTCCGAACGGCCGTGTTTTCGCCTTCGCGATTCACTTTGGCAAAAGTCCCGGCAATCAGTGTCTTTTGCCCGAAGGTACGGGTATCTGGTATGTCGCTGGGGAAGTTAGGATCGCCAGGTTTCACCTGTTCGCCATTGATCACGATTCGCATACTGTTCGGATCAATTTTGCGAACCACTTCGTAAGCAATTTGCCCTGACCAGGTAGCAGCAGATGATGTTTGGGCAAAAATGGGAGCCACACCGCCAGCAAGCATGGCCAATAATAGTATCAGGAAAGAGAACGTCTTCATAAAAATGTCTGGTTTAATTTGATGGGTCAAAGTTCCAGCAACGTTCTGTAAGGCACTGCTATTTAGTGTTAAACAGTGTTAACGGTATAGCAAAGGCCAACCACCCAATGTAGATTTGTCTATGAATCGGCGAATTCGTTCTATTTTCTGGTTAATGACCGCCTGCATTGTTGGCATCAATGCGTTTCAGGCATACTGGCTCTGGAAAACCTACCAGATCGACCGTCAGCAATTTGCGTCGTCGGCTCAGGATGCGTTGTTTCAGGCATTGGAACAGCAACAGGTTGGCGAAGCAAAACAGTTATTCGGTCAGAAACTAAAAGACACTTCGCAGCTCATTATCCGTCAGTTCGACGCTCCCGGTAGTCGGCAGGTGCGTGTATTCTTTCAAAATCACCCCGACACGACCAATCAGAAACAAACGGCAAATAAACAACCTAAACGAGTCATCGTTACGTTGAATTCGGCGCTGAATACCAACTCCTCGCTAAATCCCGATTCCATAGCCCGGCGGCTAACCAGTCTGGTTATGCTCGACTGGACTGATCGGAGCAAAATCGCCCTGCCAAAACTTAAGAAACTCTATCAGGCAGAGCTCAAACAGAGAGGCATAGATGCTGATTTCCAGCTCGATACCATTACCATACAACCTAAACAGGCCCAAAATAACGTTTTCATCGTTCGAACCGATTCCCGGAATATAAAGTCGGCTAGTGCTATCAGTTCGATCCATACCGCTCCGGTACCGGTCAATCCCGTCAAAAACCTGTTTGTGCAGGCATCCTTTACGGCTCCGGGCTTCTACCTGCTCAGTCGGATGGGCTGGCTGCTGGGCGCATCATTGCTGTTACTTGTGCTGACAACGGGCTGCTTTCTGTTTATGCTATCGACAATAATGCGGCAAAAGAAATTGTCGGAGGTCAAGAATGATTTTATAAATAACATGACCCACGAACTAAAAACGCCCATTGCTACCGTCACAGCGGCCGTCGAAGCCTTACAGAACTTTGGGGCATTGAACGATCCGCAACGCACGCAAACGTATCTGGCCATTTCACAAACGAACTTGCAGCGGCTCTCCGATCTGGTCGAAAAAGTTCTCAATCTGGCAGTCGAAGAAAAGCATGAACTGATACTACACCCGGAGCCGGTCGACCTGTACGAACTGGCCAACGATCTGATTACAAACCATCGGCTCCGGGCGCTCAAACCCGTGTCTTTCGAAACCAATATTCCAGCCGATGCCATTGTTACGGTCGATCGGGTACATTTTGGCAATGCGCTCAATAACCTCATCGACA
Source organism: Spirosoma sp. SC4-14 (assembly GCF_037201965.1). Taxonomy (NCBI): domain Bacteria; kingdom Pseudomonadati; phylum Bacteroidota; class Cytophagia; order Cytophagales; family Cytophagaceae; genus Spirosoma; species Spirosoma sp. SC4-14. The sequence goes on from NZ_CP147518.1 coordinate 5,054,188, forward strand.
ATGCGATCAAGTATTCGCGAGAGCAGGTTACCATCAGGCTGGCCTTTCATCGACATTCTTCTGACTGGAGCGTTTCGGTTGCCGACAATGGTATTGGCATCCAGAAAAGTTACCAGACGGCTATTTTCGACCGTTTTTTTCGAGTCCCTACCGGCAATCTTCACCCTGTTAAAGGCTTTGGACTCGGCCTGGCCTATGTTAGGCAGGTAGTGGAACGCCACGGCGGAAGCATTGCCGTTCAGAGCGACCCCGAACGAGGGAGCGAGTTTACTATGTTTTTTACTACCGACTAACGATTGTTTGCTCCTCAGCAACTGAGTTCATGAAATCTGTTCATAATCACCGTATACTGAAATCCGTTCAGCTCCATTATGCCAACTGTACTCCTGATTGAAGATGAAGCCGCGCTGGGCATGATCGTTCGCGACAGTCTGGAAGTACGGGGTTTTACGGTACGTTATGCCACAAACGGTGCCGAAGGTCTAAGCATGTTTCAGCAAGAATGCCCCGATATTGTTGTGGCCGATGTGATGATGCCCGAAATGGACGGTTTTACCTTTGTTGAGCACATTCGCCAAAGCAATGTTGACACTCCGGTTCTGTTTCTGACAGCGCGCTCACAAACTGCCGATGTTGTGAAAGGTTTTGAACTAGGTGGCAACGATTATTTGAAAAAGCCGTTTAGTCTCGACGAATTAATTGTTCGCATCAATGCACTTCTCCGGCGTACGGTAGCCCCCCGAATAACTCCTCCGCTTACCCAATTCCTGACCATTGGGCGTTATCAGTTCGATCCACCGAAACAGAAACTAACATTTGATGGCGACGATGTTCTGCTCTCCTATCGTGAAGCCGAACTCCTCCGGCGACTTTATGAACAACGAAACCAGGTTCTCGAACGTAGTCGGGTTCTGATTGATATTTGGGGCGACGATTCGTTTTTTAATGGTCGAAGCCTCGATGTGTTCATTACCCGGCTCCGACGGCATCTACGCAATGATCCACAGATACAAATAGTGAATGTACGGGGTATTGGCTACAAACTTATTGTTTAGCGGTTTACCTTTTCCAGCCTTTATAGCGAAGGCAACCTCAGATCGTTAAAGCTTCTGTTTTTCAGAAACATCCAAATTAAGTTACGATTAAACTGAAACGATTTACCCTACTCTCTGCGTAAAGAGAGTAGATGATCTATTTCAGGATATATCATTGAGCGTTTAAAACGCTCGCTTTCCAAAGCATCCACTTATCCTGTTTTTGTTCAAGTAGAGTGTGATGGCTAAACGCCGGGTCGGCTTGCATCCGGCGTTTTTTGTACTCTATTAAATCAGCGAATTTATATATACTACGCAACCTTAGAACTCCTATCAGCGTATAGGACGATACCAGGGCGCTAGATGCCGTTGGGTAAATGTAAGTAGTGAGCAAACGCCAGACCTTTTATGAGTCTGGCGTTTGTTTGCGCATTCTACAAGCCAGACAACCGCTCATAGACGGCAAAAATCTGACGGAATTAAACCTTCGTTAAATTATTGTTTATTTAAAACAATTGACGTCTATCCTTTGTCTCTTTGTAACAAGACAATTAGAGTGTAAACGCCCAGCCCTACACGGATAGTTGGGCGTTTTTTCGTGTAACAGCAACGGTAAGCCCTCTCGTTGCGTAGTTAATGGGGAATAGTGGACCCTTCAGCTCAGGTAGTCTACTATGGTGTGGATAGATTGATTAAACGCCGAACTAACTCCGTTCGGCGTTTTTATATAGGCGGCAAAACGCACCGTAAAACCCATTACTTCTCTATTTTCAGCAGAACGCTTTCCGATTTCAGAGGTTTAGCTGCGTGCTTCAGTGCATCCGCAACCTGACGGGCACGCTCCAGGCATTTGTTGTCGACATAACCCGACTCGGCGAGTTCAATATATCGCTGCGTAATAGCAAGACGAATGTGATCAAATTGATTATTCATAGTAGGTTAAGAAAATAGGTACAGAGTCACAAAAGCGTTTCCAACACAAACATAAGGTCATTGGCAGGAAATGATCCTTTATTCGCATTCTATTGAAAATGCCGATTAAAAATAGTCATTGTCTCTGACAATACATTCCCCCATAGTAGCAGATTGTAACTATCGCCGACAAAGCCCCGAAGTACAATCGTTCCGCAGCAGTACAAGTAACCTAAAAAAGCGATTAATTTATCCAAAAAAAAGTGTTTATATAAAGGCGGAAGCTAGTAAATACTAAAACGAAATAATATTAAATAGACAAAAATAATTAATTAGACACAAAAAAATTAAACAAAGCCATCAGGTGTATTTACATTTCACCATGTATAGGCTTAGATACTGTTTTCTTTCATTAAAACCAGTAAAAGTGGCACTAAAAATGCGACTATAAATAATTCATATCATTCTTTTGGGTAGGGTAAACTTATCTGTAAATCAATGATAAAAATTGGCCGTTACTTACTATAACAACAGAAATGTGTACGACAAAGTCAGAACAGGGCATTCTGTTGAAAGCCTATTTCCAGGTATTGTGTTACCTTAAAATAAGAAGGCATTAGTAAATCATACATTTTTTGTATATACTAATAAATAAACTACTTTTCTATTGAGGCATATTATTAACGATAGCCTTATATTTACCAACTTTTTGAAGAGTAGATTTAACACCCGTAACAAAGTAACATTTTGAAAGTAGTGCGCCCTCTAAACTTGATCAATTACTGGTGGAAAGCGTTATCAGCGCTGCTAATAGTTTCCATCTTTCTCAGATCAGTACATGGTCAGACACTAGCCTTACCTCAAGCCGAAGCCATAACCTATCGGCAAGGGCTCCCTCAGGCTTTTGTTCCGTCTATTATTCAGGATCGTCAGGGGTTTATCTGGATGGCAACCCGCGATGGCCTTTGTCGTTATGATGGTACTAATTTCAAAGTTTTTCAACCTACTGCCGATGGTAGACCCGGCATTACCTCATCCAGTTTGTTTGGATTGAGTCTCGACCCTCAGGGTCGTATATGGATATTTAGCGATCAGAACGATATTGACATTATCGATCCCGTTCAGGAACGCTTTACCAACATCTCCCGGCAACCTTTTTTTGCCAGTCAGTATAGTCGAGATATTATCGATGCCCACTACATCGATCGTCAGGGCCGTTTATGGTTAAGCTTTTTGTCAGATAAAATTCTCTGTTTCGACCCCATCAGCAAACGACTGCGCCAATACAAACGACAGCCAACGCCGGGCTATTTCCCCACCTTCAGCGCTTTTCTGCAAGACCAGCAGGGAACTCTATGGATGTCGAACAAAACCGGATTATACCGACTCGATGTGCATACCGACCAGTTCGTAAAATATAATCTTCCCAAAAACGATGTTCGGGCCATTCATTTCCGTTCGTCGAATGAACTGCTTTTGCTGCTTCCTCAATCTATTTTGCTACTGAATCCACAAACGGGCCAGATGCATACGATTAAGCTATCAGTACATACAAACATCGACGCCGTGTGGCATCATAGCTGTATTGTGTCTGATAGCAAAGGAACAAACTATTTCAACGTATATAATCAACTGTTCCGTCTTAATCAAAACAATACGGTCGATCTCTTAGATGAGTTAGACAATCAGACAGCATATCGCGGATTACTGATTGACCGATCGGATGTTTTGTGGGGAGGCACCAGCCGGGCGGGCGTGGTGAAGTATAACCTACGAACAAATCGATTTAGCGCGAATCCGTATCGAAAAGACTTTTATCATGACCTGCTGATCGATAATCTGGGGCTTCCTGCCAGCCAAATTAAAAACATTGCTAAAGATCTTCTGGCGTATAATTTTCGATATACATACGATCAATCGGGAAAACTCTGGTTCAATATGGGTAACAATCGGCTCTATCAGGCCGATTTGCAAACGAAGAGCCTGAATGAAATTGCGTTTCCCGTTTCGGTTGCCTTACAACATGCCTGGACAGATCCTGTAATTTGTCTTGATACAGATCCTTCAAACCGAATATGGTTACTGACCGATTCGTTGGCCATGTGGTACCAGAAAGACCAATGGCATTCATTTAGGCATCCTATCCGTTCATCTGGCAGCCGGGGTCAGAAAGGAATTGAAGGCAAAATTCTTCAGATGGTTACCGACAGGCAGGCACTGTGGGTAGCAACGAGTACTCATGGGCTTTTTCGGGTCGATCAGGCAAGTGGCGAAATTAAACAGTTCAAAAACCAACCCAATAATCCTGAGTCGCTGAGTAGTAATCAGTTGTTTTGCGTATTCACAGATCCTATCGACAATACGATTCTATGGGTTGGAACATTTGGCAATGGCCTCTGCCGTTTCGATAAACGAACAGGACTGTGCCGTCGATTCACCACCAAAGACGGTCTGCCCAACAATGTTATTTATGCCGCAATTCCAGATAAGCAGGGTTTTCTGTGGATAGCCACTAACCAGGGTGTCTGCCGGATGAGCCGAAAAACCTACAAAACGCGCACGTATACACATGAAGATGGGCTACTGGAAGATGAGTTTAATCGATTTCATTTTATCCATCTACCCAACGATCGAATCATTTTAGGGGGATTAGGAGGAATTACGTCTTTCTACCCAAATCAACTACGGGACGACAATTACCAGCCTGCTGTTCAGATAACAACCATAAAAATTAATAATCAGCCGCTTCTGGCTGGCCCATTAACCGATTCCTTGCCCGTACATGCGCTCAGCCAGTTGAAGCTTCCCTACGACCAGAACTTTTTAACGATTGGTTTTGCCGCTTTACAATATAACAACCAACCTTCTATCCGCTACCGATATCAGTTAGAAGGGCTTAATGAGCAATGGGTTGAAACCAACCGACCTATTGCCGAATACACGGATTTGCGCTGGGGAACATATACATTAAGGCTCAATGGGTCAAACACCTCAGGGATATGGAGCAAGCATATTCGTACGCTGACACTCATCATACGCCCGCCCTGGTGGGCAACCTGGTGGGCTATCTTGTTTTATGTGGTTGCCGGGATAGGGCTGATCTACGGATTAGTTCGTACGTATTTGACCCAGCAGGAATCGAAGCAACTGAAAGAGATCGATTCGATAAAAGCACGCTTTTTCACGAACATAACCCACGATTTCCGAACCCCTCTGACACTTATTCTTGCGCCGGCCGAAAAACTGAAACAACGTTTGACTAACCCCGACGATCAGCATCAGGTCGATTTGATAACAAAAAATGCAAACCAGCTACTGGGCTTAATCAATCAATTGATGGAATTAGCCAAAGCAGAAGCGCACGTACTTCGTATAAATGAAAGCAAAGGCGATTTAGTCGACTTTCTAACCCAATTAGTTCATTCCTTTGACTCACAAGCGAGCACAAAAGGAATCCAATTGGTTTTTACAGCCGAAAACATACACACAGAATATTGGTTCGATGCCGATAAGTTGGAACGAATTGTTGCGAATCTGCTTGCCAATGCAATAAAATTCACTCCTCTTGGTGGTAAAGTTAGCATAGAAGTAAAAGCTATTAATAGTTTATTATTCAGCAGTATAGACAACAAAAGAGCCACATCAACCAGCCGAATAAAACTGACTGTATCCGATAATGGCTTAGGCGTACCTATCGAACAACTCCCGCATATCTTTGACCGGTTCTACCAGGTAGATACGTCCAGTGCAGGCCAGGCCGAGGGGAGTGGCATTGGCCTGGCTCTTGTTAAAGAACTGGTAGAAATCCAGTCAGGCACCATAGAGGTAACCAGTAAAGTAAGCATTGGTACCACCTTCACCTTAATGCTTCCGTATCGTTCGGCAGATTCTGAGGAGCCAATTGAGTTAATAGATAATACCCAGGCTGAGGACCAGCAACCAATTATTCCGGAAGACATACCATCCGACGAAGCGCCTGTAATATTGCTTGTTGAGGACAATGAAGCACTCAATAAATTCATAGCCGATAGCTTACCTGCTCACTATCAGATTCATCAATGCCGAAACGGGGCTGAAGGCCTTGAGCAAGCACTTGCCTTGATCCCTGATTTGGTTATTAGTGATGTGCTGATGCCCATAATGGACGGTTATACGCTTTGCAGCAACCTGAAAAATGATGTACGCACAAGCCATATACCCGTTATCCTGCTCACCGCAAAAGCGTCGGTCGATAGCCGGATTGAAGGGCTTTCTATGGGCGCAGACGATTATATTACGAAACCTTTTAACGTACAGGAACTTCAGCTACGAGTGCGTAACCTGTTAGATCATCAGCGGCAGTTAAGAGAGTGGGCCCAGAAAAACACAACGAATCCAGAACCCGTTTCGGACACCCCAGCCCAAGCAGACCCCCTTCTGGACAAACTATATCAATTAATTGAATTACATCTCGATGAGGCTGCCTTCGGCACCGAAGAACTTATTCAGGAAAGCGGCTTAAGTCGAATGAATTTACATCGTAAGCTCAAAGCATTAACGGGTACATCTACGGGCGAATTTATTCGTAATTACCGGCTGAAACGTGCTGCGCAGCTACTGCGCCAGGGGCATACCGTATCCGAAACAGCTTACATGGTAGGCTTCGAAGACCCTTCTTATTTCGCCCGATCGTTCCGAAAGGTGTATCAGATGACTCCCTCCGCATTTTCAAGTAGTAGCAAGTGAATATACAAAAAAATTATTTTAATGTACTTATAGTATATTTTTTAGTATAATTTCATGCCTATGGTACGTAAGTACCGGTTTTTGATATAAAAATACCAGCCTATCTGGGGCGATTCAAGGAAATTTGTAACTGACGTTATACAATACCCAAAGGCAATTCTTATAACGAATGGACCATGGGTTTTGGTAAGATATTTACCTAACTAAAACGCAGTCATCTTTAACCGCAAATGAATTGTCTATGAAAGAACCCTCTTAAGAAAATACCTTGACGCCTGATCTACTGTTGCAAGTCAGAGACCAGAACCAGAGGCCTCCTCAGTACCGTAACTTAAAAGGAATGTAGTACCCTACCGAACTTAAATCAAATCCTCATCATGGAAAAATTACCTCTGTCTAATGAACAAACTCTTCATGCTTATACGGGCATTGAAACTATCGATAGTTTTGAAAACATCTACAAGCGCTATGTAGGCAAAGTCTATCAAAAATGCCTGGCCATGACGAACGATCCTGAAATGGCTAAAGATTTCACGCAGGATATTTTTATTAAAGTATATGCCAAACTTAGTACGTTCCAGAATCGCTCTACTTTCTCAACCTGGCTCTACTCTATTTCGCATAACTATTGCCTGGATTACCTTCGGTCGTGTAAGCGAACCGAGTCATTAAGCGATACCGTTATCCGGGAGATCTGCGAACCCGAACAAACGGAACCTTTAGTAACTCCCTGGAAAGCATTAAGCCTTTTTCTGAATAATTTACCTGAAGAAGAAGTGAACCTGCTACGGCTTAAATACGAGCAGGGCCTGTCGGTAAAGTTTATCAGCGAACAATACAATCTTTCCGAAAGCTCTGTAAAAATGCGACTCAAACGTAGTCGCGATAAACTGCGTATCTTATGCTCGGCCGCTATCTCAGATACAGAGCAACAGTTTAAAAAACCTGTATACTCATAACGTACCATACCCACCACAGCTTGTAATCCCTATCTGGCCTCCAAGAAGCCGGATAGGGCTTTTTAATGGCCATTATACCATCGGTAATAGTGGATATTGCCCAAAGAGTATCTGCCGGATTTGGTCAGAAGAGAAATTGAGCCATTGTTGCAGAACCGTAGCATAGACCGACCGAAAATCGTATTGCATGGCCACGTTGTCGTTTACTGTTATAGTTGTAGGCAGTTGAGGATTGGTGCCAATAATACCCGCTTTGACCGAATTACCGAAATATAGCACAGGAGCTGCGGTTCCATGATCTGTTCCGCCACTTGCATTCGACTTAATCCGACGTCCAAACTCCGAGAATGTCATCCCAACGACTCGATCTGCTACCTGCAATTTGGTCAGATCATCCATAAAAGCCCCTACCGCTTCCGATACTTTTCGTAATAGCTGAGCATGTGTACCCGTGGTGGTATCGTCGGCTTCGGCTTGTTTGGAATGCGTATCGAAACTGCCAATACTTACCAGATAAACTTTTGTGCGCAGCCCACCGGCAACCAATCGGGCAACGATCTTTAACTGATCAGCAAGCTGATTCTTGCCCGGAGCCGGGTATTTGTCAGACTGCTTCGTTATTTTCATCGCAGCTTTCTTAATCACACCCGCATATTGATCGGTCTTCTGCGATACTTTTTCGAGATAGGCAAGCTGTTCGCCCCACCGGGTGTTGCTAGCCACCTCAACTTTATCTTCAATCAGGTTATAAAAATTAGATGGATTGCTAATGGCTAGTCCCATTGTAAAAGAAGGCCCCTGAAAAGCCGATGCTACTACCGATCCAATCTGAATGGCCAGCGGATCGGGCATAATTTCGTTTGGATACTTGTCAGGAAAGCCCGGAAACAGGTCGTTCAGGTAGCGCCCGGCCCAACCAGTGTTTAATACTTTGTCAGAATCTGAAGCCGTCATCCAGATATCAGTTGCCCGAAAATGGGAGAAATTAGGCTTGGGATAACTCACTGACTGCACAAGCCCCCCTTTGCCCTCGTTAAACAATTGCTGAAATTCTGACAAAGCCGGGTGAAGGGCTGTTGCATCATATCCAGCAAGCTTAAGAAGACTATTTTGCGGTAAAGCAATCGTAGGCCGTGCCGCCTGATAAGCCCCATATTGATCAACGGGAACAACGGTATTCAGCCCATCGTTTCCTCCAGTCAGTTGAATCAATACCAGTACACGGTCGTTCGGCAAATCGTGACTAACAGTAGGCAAGAGCGACGTATCGGCCGTAGCTTTGAGCGAATAGCCATTTATGAACTGAGGCAGCACAACACCACCGATGGCGGCCTTTCGAATAAAATCTCTGCGTTTCATGATCGGGGGCTGTAAGCCAACATTCTGACTAATTATACAGGGCCCAATATTCAACTACCTCGAATCAGGCAAGTTGATATTGAGGCAAATTCATAAGGTACTTGTATAAGCTCTTAAGTTTACGAGTTACATTATTTTTATTAACAGTGTCGTCAGGTCTGGCCGTTAGATTATTCCAGGCCTGGGTCCAATAGTGATCTGCTATCGTGTCCTGCAAGCCAGACAACAAAATACTACTCTTAATGTACTGTTTATCGGGATCTGAAAGCTCTATCATATAGAGCCGCTGAACGGCATCATTGATCAACGCAAGCGGATCGGCCGGATTTGGTAACGTCCGTGTATAGGCTATCACATCAATAATCAGTTTCTTCCCATTCCGCCCAATACTACCGTTGATCATGCCATCAGAAAATACATTTCGTTTCGGCAATGTATCGGAGTTTATCCACAATTTATCGAACATGGGTTCCTGATAGTAGGCTGGCCAGCCAGCTACATTTGGCGGGTCGCCGATATTCTGTTGCATGCCCGCCGTTTGTACCTGAACACTCAACCATAACGCATACTGATCGGCAGCACTGGCCGAATCGGGAAACGCAATGCCAAACTCCCGGCACAGCCCAACCGTAAAATCGACCGGACTTTTGATGATTGCCCCTCGGTTGGCTGCCTCGAAGAAATGTTGACTTCCCAGCAGTTCTCGCATCACAGGCTTCAGCTCATAATTGCTGGCTCTAAATAAGTCGGCCAACGGAGCGATAATGTTCGTTTCGGTAGCTTCGTCAATCTGATGATACACAAAAAAACGGTAAAGCTTGCGGCATACAAAACGAGCTACTTCGTCCTGAGCAAAAATCATGTTGAGCAAATCGTCGAGTTCCTGCTCGCCTTCGGGGCCGCGTCGTCCCTTAATGATTGTGTTTTGGTAGAACTCAGAAAACGTTTTATCAGAACTATCATGGCGCCCTGGATCGAAGATACTCACATAGGTGGTGGTGTCGTTACGAAAACCCGTCAGCACTTTGGCCGCAGCCTTAACGTCGGCTTCCGTATAGTGCGAGCCCGATCCTTTACCAACCGTAAATAGCTCCTGAAGCTCACGGCCATAGTTTTCGTCGGGTGCCTTTTTGTTGTTAGCCGTACCGTTCAGGTATTTGAGCATAGCTGGGTCTTTGGTTACGGCTTTTACCAGGTCTTTGAAATTGCCTAATGCATGTTGCCGAAGCAAGGCATTATGCCGATAACACATCAGCGCATGATCAATAGTATTGGTTTCGGTAGCGAAATGATTGTGCCAGAACAGCACCATCTTTTCACGAAGGTTTCGATTCTGGTTCAGCATTAGCCCAAGCCACCATGCTTTGAAGGAGTTTTTACGCCGACTATTATTCATACCGTCATAATTGATCGATGTTACCCAGGTTTCGCCAGGCAGAATTTCGTCGTCGGTGAATTTATCGTCGTTGTAGTTATTGATGGGTGGAGCCGGAGCAGGTTGGTCGCTCAACAATTCATTCAATGCTTTTCGAAGCGACATCTCCTGCCAATAAGCAACATCACCGGGTTTGGCACCAAACATGATTCGCTTGAGCAAATGCCGGACGTCTTCTTCCCGCCATTTTGCCCGAAAGGGTTCCAGTCGTTTTTTTACAGCCATGTCTGTCAGGGATCGCGCTGTTTCAAATTACGACTATACTTACTCATAATTAACAAGCTGTGTTATACCACCACCCAATTTTTAATAAACATTTAACTGTAGTTAGTACAGTACAGATTTGAAGTAAGTTTGCCCCATTGCTAACTGCCCACTGTTTCCCGTTCGATCAATCGCATTAATTAATAACCATTCATCCAGCAAACGAACCGTTCCGGTAGTTTGCAATGCATAGTACCATCCACAACCTATATCTTTGTTTCACCAATCGGAACTAATCCGGCTCGAATAGTAAACAGACAAAAAACAACATACTCATGAAAACGCTCATCAAATCTCTCGCAGTAGCCTTCTCTCTGGCCCTTGTTACAACTCTTGGTTCAGTCGCCGAGGCAAAACCCGGTCACCCCGCCAACGTTGCTTCGTACAAAGCAGGTATCTACACTACCGCTGATGGTAAGTTAAACATTGCTTTAGATAAGCAATCGGGAGGTGCGGTCGACATTCGGCTGAAAGACACAACCGGAGAGGTACTTTACACGCATCACATTGGCAAAAACGACACCAAATATCGTACTCGGTTAAACCTGAGCGAGTTGCCCGACGGCACCTATCAGGTAGAAATCACAAACGGCGCTGAGACTAGCTCCCATATGGTTAATCTTTCTACCCAAAAACCAACAACACCCAGTCGTGTGATTGCGCTGAACTAATAATTTGGTTTGCACCTGATAGCAGTAAAAGCCCTCGCATATCCAATAGCGAGGGCTTTTCTTCATTTAGTCATTGGATAAGTGAGGGTCAATGGTCAATAACTAATGACCAACTCAGAACACTCCCGGTCGACCTACCAACAACCGGCTGATAGGCCGGTAGTCCGTAAATTCGATATCGGGGGCAACGTAGCCTGGTTTAATAGGCTCTTCTTTTACCAGATCGGTACTCAGGTATTTTTTATTACTATCGCAGAGAATCGTCACAACCCGTGCATCAGGCCCCATTTCCCGTTGGAGATTAATAGCGCCAATCAAATTTGCACCCGACGAAATACCCACCGCCACACCCAGTTGCATAGCCAGTTTCTGCGCTACCAGAATCGAATCGCCATCGCTGGCCTGAACCACCCGGTCCAGTTCGTCCAACTTGAGTATGTCGGGAATAAATTCGTCGAAGAAGCCCTGAATCCGATGGGTTCCGGTTTTATAACCAACCGATAGCGTTGGCGACTCAGCCGGTTCGAGAGGATGGATACGAATATCGGGTCTGCGCGATTTGAGGTACCTCCCCACGCCCATAACCGTACCGCCAGTACCCACGCCAGCCACAAATGCATCGGGTGTACTATCAACACCCTGAAGTTGCAGCCAGATTTCTTTCCCCGTAGTCAACCGATGTGCTTCAGCATTATATTGATTGGCAAATTGGCGAGGCAAAAAAACCGTTGGATCAGCAGCAGCCATTTCCTCCGAGCGCCGAATTGCCCCCAAAAAACCACCCTCTTCTTTCGTAAACAGAATAATATCGGCACCCAGACTCCGAATGATGTCGATCCGCTCCTGGCTGATGCCAGCTGGCATAATGATCGTGACCGGATGCCCCAACGCCCGACCAACCGCCGAAAAGGCAATACCCGAACTGCCACTGGTTGCTTCAACAATGCGGTCGCCCGGTCGAATATTCCCCTGCCGATATGCCTGATGGAGCACATGAAGAGCCATCCGATCTTTCATGCTCCCGGTCAGATTATAATGCTCGCATTTTACGTAGACCGATCGTGGCTGACCACAATCGGTGTAAAAAAGCTCTAGCATGGGCGTGTTTCCAACCAGATGCCACAAGTGTTCAAATTTTTCCTGAATGGCCGGTTTTAAGCCGGTTTCGATTGATGAATGCATATAATTCAACCAAAAATCTCCTATGAATACAACAGATAGCAGCCCCCGGCAGCTATAACAAGTGGCGGATATTATAAAAATACAATATTACGAAATTTAGCACTCATTTGTCGACGCTCAATCTGTTAAGCAATTGGTGCACGTAAGTAGTAAGTACATTTAACAACCTTTTAATTGCGATCCTGACAACATTAGGAGCCGGTCTCTGTTATTTTGTTGAGTTTTTCTCGCACCAAATGCAGGTAAATAAATTAGTGAACTGTTTGCTGTTAGCAGGCAGTTTAAGCCTTTCGGCCTCGGGGCAAAGTACGCTAACACTACGACAGGCTTTACAACAGGTCCGCACGAATAGTCCGGCGTTGCGTGTCGAACGCATGAACATAAACGTAGCTCAGGCCGATCAGACAACGGCTAACCTACGCCCAAATCCTGTTCTGAACAATCAGACCTTATTTCAGTTGACTCCAACCCCAGGAGCCGAAGCCGTTGGCCCCTTCAGTCGGCAGCGACGACAATTCTGGCTACAGGCCACCAAAGAATTCGACATCTACAATAAACGTTCGTATCGCAATCGGTTTGCCGAAGCTAATACCAATCTGGCAACGCAAAGCGTAACCGAAACTGAGCGCAATCTGCTATTCGATGCAGCTAATCGGTTTCTGGATGCCTGGTATGCCCGTGTTCAGCTTACGTTGCTGCAACGGGCGAAAGCCAATGTCGATACGCTGGTACAGTTGAATCAGGTACGGCTGAAAAACCTCGTAATCAGCACAACCGATCTTACGCGAACGCAACTCATTTCGGACCAGTATGATATTCAGACCCGAACGGCCCGGCAGGATTTACGGAATCGGATAAACGAACTAAAATTAGTGTTGGGAACTACGGATAGCATCAACGTAGCTATTAACGACTCGGCCGTTAGTCCTAATGTCATGCACCCACTGGATTTTTTTCCAAACATCACGGTTAGTGCCGATAGCCTGCTCCGATTAGCTACCACTACCCGGTCCGATGTACGGGTAGCCGCAGCAAGTCAGGAAGCAGCTCGTCGGAATCTGGATTTACAACAGATTTCGGCCAAACCCCGCAACGAAGCGGGGCTTATCTGGAACCCTCAGAATGCGATACCCTATGCCGGAGTTTTCCTAACGCTTGAATTGCCGGTCTATAACCGCAACCAGGGCGAGATTCAGAAAGCGCGCGTATTGCAGGAACAGACAGGTCAGGCAGCAGTTCTGCTACAGGCCCGCATCCGGTCGGAAGTCGAAACAGCTTACCAATCGTTCGTAACGAGTCGGCAGAATATTGATCGCTATGCGTCTATCCGGCGCGATGCCGATCAGGTGCTGGCTTCGGTGCGCTATGCCTACCTGCGTGGGGCCACAACGCTCATCGACCTGCTCGAAGCGCAGCGTTCCTGGTTCGACACCCAAACCTCCTATTACCAAACCCTGTATACGTATCGCCAGAATTACGTCCGTCTGCTTTATGCAACTGGTGCTATCAACTCCTACTAATCATGAAACTTGCCTATTCATTAGCTCTTCTGGCCTTATTGGCTTTTGGCTGTAAAGAAAAAACCAGGCCCGTTGTTCGGGCAGTTCCACGGCCTACAGTTAGCACCGATGGCCTTCGCATCACATTTCCGAACCCGGCCATGATTAGTTCATTTACCACCCAGCCTACGCAGACGGAGGTCATTCGAACCGATTTTGCAGCTCCGGGTCATGTAGCGGCTATGGTGTTGAAATCAAGCGAAAATCCGGCAGAACGACTGGTCCTCTTCGATGATCCTGGCCTTTCGAATAACTATACGGCCATATTGCAGCACCGAATCAATATCCAGACGGAGCGCGGCAACCTGGACCGGGTGAAGGATTTGCAGGCGCATGGAGCCGCATCGGGCAAAGAAGTGATTGAAGCCCAAACCCAGTTAGCCAACGAAGAAGCCGCCATTATTTCGGACGAAGCAACGCTCAAACTCGCAGGTTTCGACCCCGAAGAATTGCGTCGTGCCCGACCTAATACCATTCTGGTGGTTTGCGAAATTCCCGAAAACCAGTTTGGTATGATCACAAAAGGGCTGCCCTGTACACTCAATTTCACCTCCTTTCCCAATGAACGGTTTGCGGGCCGGATCGACAATGTGAACGATTACGTCGACAATACAACCCGCCAGATCAAACTCCGCATATCGGTACCAAACCCCGACGGTCGGCTGAAAGCAGGTATGTTTGCTACCGCAAGTTTTGGTGTGGTTGAAGGGAAGTTCATGACCGTTTCGCGGAATGCGGTCGTTACGGTGCAGGGGCGCGACTATGTTTTTGTTAAAACCGGCCCATTGACCATCGAGCGCCGACCCGTACAGCTCGGACAACAGCGGGACGACCGCATTGTGGTACTCAGTGGCCTTAAAGAAAATGACCCCGTAACGGTAGCTAATACGCTACAATTGAAAGGCTTAAGCTTTGGCTATTAGACGTTTGACTTAATCTCCGGCGTCTGACGCTTGTCTGTATGATTCAGAAATTAATCACATTTTCGCTTAAAAATCGCTGGCTTGTTGTTGGTCTGGCCATTGTTGTCATGGGCCTGGGGCTCTGGTGCTTCAAACTGCTCAAGATTGAAGCCTATCCCGATATTGCCGACACCAACGTCATTGTTATTGCCAAATATGACGGGCGAGCCGCTGAGGAGGTCGAACAACAGGTAACCATACCCATTGAACGGGTGCTAAACAACGTACCGCATGTAACCGATCGACGGTCGCGAACCATTTTTGGTTTATCGGTCGTACAGCTCAATTTCGACGAGACCGTAACGGATTATTTTGCCCGTCAGCAAATTATCGAACGACTGAGCAGCGCACAACTTCCGGCGGGTGTCGTCCCCGAACTGGCACCGCTCACAACAGCCGTGGGCGAAATTTACCGATACGTGATCGAAGCGCCCCTTAGCATGACGCCCAT
This sequence comes from Spirosoma sp. SC4-14, assembly GCF_037201965.1. Classification (NCBI taxonomy): domain Bacteria; kingdom Pseudomonadati; phylum Bacteroidota; class Cytophagia; order Cytophagales; family Cytophagaceae; genus Spirosoma; species Spirosoma sp. SC4-14. The sequence continues at coordinate 5,069,701 of NZ_CP147518.1, forward strand.
GCAACTGCGCGATTTGCAGGACTGGACCATTATTCCGCAACTTTTACAGGTGCCGGGCCTGGCCGACGTAACCACATTCGGTGGACCAATCAAGCAATTTCAGGTAATTCCCGACCCGGCCAAACTTCGGAAGTTCGACCTTACGTTGCAGGATGTCATTCAGGCCGTACAGGACAACAACCAGAACACGGGTGGTAATATCATTGCGCGGGGAGGCCAGGGGTTTGCGGTTCGGGGGCTGGGAGCGCTGAAAACGCCGGAAGACGTTCAGAATATCGTTCTGAAAGCTAACGAAGGAGTTCCGGTACTTATCCGCGATGTTGCCAGTGTTGAAATCAATCCTCCTTCTCCTTCGGGTATTCTGGGCTACCGAATTCCCGACGAAAAGCTCGATGCCGTTGGAGCAACCGAGGGAATTGTGCTCCTCCGGCGGGGCGAAAACCCAAGTGAAGTACTGGAGTTGCTGAAAGCTAAAATTGCCGACCTCGAAGCCCGCGAGCTTCCCAAGGGTGTTCATCTGCGGGTTCTCTACGACCGGGGCTTCCTCATCAATCACTCGCTCGAAACGGTTGCCCATACCCTTATTGAAGGTATATCGATTGTTGTCATTTTGCTGGTTCTATTCCTGGGCAGCCTGCGGGCGGCTCTGGTCGTTACGGTTACGATTCCGTTTTCTTTGCTGTTTGCCTTCATTCTGATGAAACTGGTGGGCATCCCGGCCAACCTGCTGTCGCTCGGCGCTATTGACTTTGGCATTATTGTCGATGGTGCCAGCGTGATGGCCGAACACCTGATTCGAAAATACCGATCATCGGGGCCGGGCGACCGGAATCAGGGGATTGTGAACGTTACGATCCATTCGGCAGGCGAAGTAGCGCGGGAAATTTTCTTCTCGGTCACGATCATTATCCTGGCCTATATGCCTATTCTGCTTATGCAACGGGTTGAAGGCAAGCTGTTCAGTCCAATGGCACTAACGCTGTCTTTTGCCGTTATCGGATCGCTTCTCTGCGCCCTGACAGTCATTCCGGTTCTGATATCATTTGCTTTCCGCAAAGCCCTGGCTCCCGATGGCAAGCCTCTCAAAGAGCACAAAAACCTACTCTTATCGCCCCTCGAAAAAGGCTATCAATGGCTCCTGCGGTCGGTGCTGTTCCGTAGTCCGCGTCTGGTAGTTGGCGTTGGATTGGCGATAGTTCTCGTTTTGATTGGCTTCGGCGCAAAGCTCGGCACTGAATTTTTACCCGAATTGGACGAAGGTTCGATTTTTATGCGGGCATTCATGCCATCGGGTATCACAATTCAGGAGAACGCCAAAATTGCACCTAAAATCCGCGACATTATTGCTAAATACAAACCGGTCAGTTTTGTCATTACGCAATCGGGACGCAACGACGATGGGACTGACCCGTTTCCATCCGACCGCACCGAAATCCTGATTGGTCTGAAAGATTACAGTACCTGGTCTGATAGCATTTCCAAAAAAGAAATGATTCGGCTCATGCAAAACGACCTTCAGGAAGCCTTTCCCGGAGCGTTCTTTTCGTCGGGCCAGCCGATCATCGATCAGGTTATGGAAATTGTGACGGGTAGCGCGGCCGACCTCGCCATTTCTATTGTAGGTAACGATTTGACGCTGATGCGCGAAAAAGCCGACAGTATTGCGGCACTGGTACGTGGCATGAACGGTGCCGTATCGGTAAACATCGAACAGGAAGGGCCACAGGACCAGTTAGCCATTCGGATCAATCGCCCGGCTGCGGCCCGATACGGTATCAACGTGGCCGAAATTGAGAATATGATCGAAGCCGCTATTGGTGGCAAAGCCATTGGTTCAATTTATGACGAAGCCAAGCGCTACGACATTGTAGTACGTTTCACGCCCGAAAGTCGCGGCAGTATCGACGCCATTCGACAACTACAGGTACCATCGGCGTCGGGAGCACTGATCCCAATGAGCGAACTGGCCGACATCCGCTATGTACAGGGCCAAACGAACATTTATCGAATTAATGGCAAACGAATGGTGACGGTCCGAACCAATATTAGAGGGCGCGATCAGGGTGGATTTGTGAAGGAGATCAGCCGCAAAGTTCGTCAGCACGTCAAAATTCCGGAAGGCTACAGCGTTATTTATGGCGGTCAGTACGAAAACCTTGAACGGGCAGGCGGCCAGTTAGTCATCTCGATTCCGCTGACTATTGTGGTTGTGTTTCTGTTCTTGTTCATGCTCTACGGCAATGTCCGCGATACACTGCTGACGCTGACCTGCCTGCTCTTTGCCCTGGCGGGCGGTATCGGGTCGTTGCTGCTGCGAGGTTATAATTTCAATGTTTCGGCGGGGGTAGGGTTCGTGTCTATCTTTGGTATTTCGGTAATGGCGGGTGTATTGCTGGTGTCGGCTCTGAACCGAAATCTGCTGGTTAGTTCAAAACCGCTACTCGACATTACGATCGAAACGGCTCAGGAGCAATTTCGGGCTATTATGGCCATTATGGTTGTGGCAATCATTGGCCTGGTACCGGCAGCCATATCAAGTGGCATTGGTTCCGACGTACAGCGTCCACTGGCAACGGTGATCATTGGCGGATTAACGACTACTCTATTCTTTACTCCGCTTATTATACCGCCGTTGTTTTACCTCGTCAATCGAAACCGACCCAGACCCACGCCACTAGACTCAACGGGGAAGCACTTGCCACAACCTATCGAAGAAGGAACCGAAATTTAACCCTCAAAATAGCACGGCCGCTTACAGATTCTGTAAGCGGCCGTGCTATTTTGAGGGTGGCGGTTGCCGCCATCCATTCTATCACTCCTTATTACTTCACTGAATCTGGAATAGCAATTTTAGCAGAGTCAGTAATAATTTCAGCGCTATCGCCACTAACAATCGTTTCACTTTCAACTACAGTAGCCGTATCGGTTGTAGCAGCAGTTTCTTCTGTTTCACTTTTCTTAGATTGGCAAGCAACGGCAAACGAAAGCATAGCGGCAAAAAAGAGAGCGCCTTTGATCGTATTTTTCATGGTATTGTACAGTAAATATTGGTTTTACTGTTAATACTCTCCCAGTCAATAGGTAACCTTTGCTCTCGGCATCAATTGTACTTTTTTAATTCAATTTTAAGAAAGCGTCGTTTAAAGCCGCACAGCAGAGTTGTTTTCATCCATGATGAAACAACTTACGTTTCAGTTTCTGCCAGCGTGTTGGTGGTTTTATAATAGCTAACCCTCCCCCAATAATTTCTTTCATCGGTGCAGGCTTATACAGCACAATAGTATTTAACTCAATTGATTTTGTTGCTGGCTCAAGAGTTATAGTAACCCTCTCCAAAATACGATGGGAGGCATGCATTTGAACAGGAAGCTCCTTGATGTTTTCCTTTACAACCGTCTGTAGCGTAAAAGCTCCAGTACTATCTGTTTTCGTGGCTCCGCCTATGGTCATCACATTGGCGTTATAAACAGGACTCAGGTTATTAACCGAGTCGGCAAGCATAACCCGTCCTCTGATGATCAACTCCTTTGTTGGGTTAAGTTCGGCCCGGATTGGCAGATTTTTAACCGCCAACTCCAATAATACCGGACGTTGACTGGCCGGTTCGGTAGCCATTGTTTTTTTACCCTGATTTACTTGAGCCTGCGCAGATTGCCAACCCAACAACCCCATTGTCAGCAAACTAACCCAACGGCGCCAGACTAAACCATAATTAGAACCGGGGGCAACCAGCAATCGATCAAGCTGTTCTTGTCGTAGACGTCCACAACTGGCTTCGGGCACTTTGTTAAGTAACCGCACCAGTTCCTGGTCGGACAAATTGCTGTAATCCACAACCGTTTTCTGGCAACTGGCACAGAATCGTCCACGCTCGTTAGGCGGCATTTGGTCCCAGTTTTCGTGGCAGGGTTTCGGAATCTGAACAGTAAGGCTTCGCATGTGGATCGGCTATAAACGTAACTTAGTTCTTACAACTAAATTATGCAATTCCCGTCATTCAATGCTAGCTAACTTTTTATATTTTAGCTTTTTATACAACCTGATTTAGCAGTCCTCTCATGAAAAAAATCGCTTTACTTCTTCTGTTAGGAAGCTACGGTGCATTTGCGCAGTCGCTCTCGAAACCCGAAAAAACGATTATTGGCACCGTACAGAAACAACTGCCGGAAACTGAAGCTTTTCTGGAAAAAGTTGTCAACATCAATAGCGGCACACTCAACATCGAAGGCGTTCGTGCGGTAGGTAAACTGATGGCCGATGAACTGGACAAACTCGGTTTCAAAACCGAATGGGTAACCCTACCCGATTCGCTAAACCGCGCCGGGCATCTGGTAGCAACGCGCCAGGGTAAAAAGGGTAAAAAACTATTTCTAATTGGCCATCTCGATACCGTTTTCGAGAAAGCATTGCCAATGGAGCCGTTCAGAAGACTTAATGATTCCACGGCGTCGGGTCAGGGCGTTAACGACATGAAGGGGGGCGATGTGCTCGTTATCGCGGCCCTTAAAGCACTGCATACAAACAAACTGCTCGACGACACATCGATCACGGTCTATTTCACCGGCGATGAAGAAAGTTCGGGTGGCCCCGAAAGTCGGCGCGATTTCATCGAACGCGCCAGACAATGCGACATTGCGCTGGCTTTCGAAACCGCGCAGGAGCTCAGCAGCGTAACCACCGGACGACGGGGAGCCAGCGGCTGGACCCTAAACGTAAAGGCTCGTTCGGGCCATTCATCCCGCGTATTTAGCGATCTGGGGTACGGTGCCATTTACGAAGCCGCCCGTATTCTGACCGAATTTCGTCGGACACTTGGTCAGGAAAAATACCTAACCTTCAACCCCGGCCTGATTGTTGGCGGTTCAGAAGTACATTACGACGACAAAACTGCTAAGGCCGAAACCGTTGGCAAAACAAACATTGTGGCAGGTACGGCACTCGTAAAAGGCGATTTACGATTCCTGACCGAAACGCAAAAAGAAAACGCCCGCGCCAAAATGCGCGAAATTGTCGATAAAAGTTTACCATTGACCAAAGCCACCATTTCCTTTACCGACGGCATACCGGGCATGGAACCAACAGCGGCTAACGATGAACTGCGCAAACAAGTCGATAAACTGAGCCAGGATATGGGTTTAGGTCCCGTAGAGGCATTTGATCCGGGCGCACGCGGTGCGGGCGACGTTTCATTTGTAGCCCAGTATATGCCTTGTCTCGATGGGCTGGGTGCATCGGGAAAAGGCGCACACAGTATTGAAGAAACCATGAATCTCAAAGAATACCCGCTCCTGATTCAGCGTACCGCCTTATTCATTTACCGTTTGACGAGGTAAACTAGTTTATCGTTTATGGGGTATGGTTGCTCCGCCTGTTCTGAACCTAAATCAGTGGAGCAACTATAAACTATAAACCATCCCCCCCCTCTCCTTATGAACCGAATAACGACAATTGATGTAACACGTGGACTCGTGATGGTCATTATGGCACTAGACCATATCCGCGACTTGCTTCACCAGCCTGCTCTCACTCAGAATCCAACCGATCTGGCTACCACTACCGCGCCTATATTTCTGACGCGCTGGATAACGCACCTGTGCGCGCCAACATTCGTGTTTCTGTCGGGCATGTCGGCCTATTTGTCGCTAAAAAAAGGGCATAATTCGGCCGAAGCACGTCGTTTTTTGCTAAAACGAGGGTTGGTTCTGATCATTCTGGAACTCACAATCGTCAACTTTGCCTTCTGGTTCGATCTTCAGTTCAGGAGTATGTTGTTGCAGGTTATCTATGCCATTGGGGGCGGACTGGTAATCCTGTCGCTTCTGGCGCGGCTACCCGCCAGAACGATAGGTATTATCGGGCTGGTCATTATTTTCGGTCATAACCTGCTTCAGCTTGTTCCGCCGATTACGAATCCCACTGGTCGGTTGATTAGCTCGTTGCTGTTTCAGGTCAATTTTTTTCAGCTAACGCCGGGTTTTGCACTGCTGGTAGGCTACCCACTGATTCCGTGGCTGGGCATTCTGCTGGTTGGGTATGGTTGCGGTAAGCTGATGGAGCGACCGATTGAGGTTCGAAAACCGTTACTTTTCTGGCTTGCGGTAAGCTCATTAAGCTTATTCGTCGTGCTTCGCTTTATCAACATCTACGGCGATCCGGTACCCTGGTCGGTTCAGAAAAGCCCATTATTTTCGGTGCTGTCGTTCCTTAATGTAACAAAGTATCCCCCCTCGCTGCAATACGATTTATTGATGCTCGGAATTGCCCTGAAATTTCTTTGGCTTGCCGACGGAGTAGACAACTGGCTCACCCGCATTCTTACCGTCTATGGAAAAGTACCGATGTTCTACTACATCATTCACTGGTATTCTGTCCACCTGCTGATGATTGCCATGGTATTGCTACAGGGCTATAGCTGGAATGACATACAGGCTGGCACCCTGAGTTTTGGACGGCCAGAGAAGGCTGGTGTTGATCTCGTAACTGTTTATCTGATCTGGTTTGGCCTGATTGTGGCCCTATACCCGTTGTGCCGTTGGTATGGCCGCTACAAATCGGCCCATCCGGAAAACGGTTTACTTCGATATATCTAATGTAGTTTTTTCGACAGGATTAACAGGATGATTATTTATTATTAGATCATCCTGTCCATCCTGTCGAAAAACAATCTGTCGCTTAGTTGCTATACGGCTCAATGGTCTGAATTGTGCCGTCGGGGTTGCGCTTCAGTTCGGTTACTTTGATATTCCGCAGGTGAGTTTTACCCGACAGTTCGGTATCATGATAAAAAATGTACCACTTGCCGTTGACGTCTACTATGGAGTGGTGCGTTGTCCAGCCTTTCACAGGATTCATGATAACACCCTGATAGGTGAAGGGACCATACGGCGAATCGCCCACTGCATAGGCCAGGTAGTGCGTGTCGCCGGTAGAGTACGAGAAATAATATTTCCCATTATACTTGTGCATCCAGCTTCCTTCGAAGAAACGTCGGTCATGATCGCCACCTAACAATGGTTTGCCATCTTTATCAACAATTTTCACATCCCGAGCGGGCTCGTCGAAGTGCAGCATATCGTTACTCAAACGAGCAACCTTGGCGCTCAAAGCGGGTTCGTTATCTTTTTTCAGATCCGTTTTCGAACCGTTAGGATCAAATTTACCGGTAATCCACCGCTGTAATTGCCCGCCCCAGATTCCACCAAAATACATATACGACTTGCCATCCGAATCAGTAAAAACGGCCGGATCGATGCTATAGCTCCCTTCAATTGGCTTCGGTTCGGCTTTGAATGGGCCACTGGGCGATTTGCTGGTTGCCACGCCAATCCGGAAAATGTCCTGCTTGTCTTTAACAGGAAAATAGAGATAGTATGTACCGTTTTTGTAAGCCGCATCAGGCGCCCACAATTGTCGTCCAGCCCATGGAATGTCCTTAATCGACAACCCTATACCCTGGTCGGTAACGTTCCCGTTGATGCTATCCATCGACAGAATATGGTAGTCGTTCATGGCAAAGTGTGCCCCTTCATCGTCTTCTTTTACACCCGCATCGATGTCGTGCGACGGATAAATATAGATTTTGCCATCAAAAACATGGGCCGACGGATCAGCGGTGTATATATCACGAACCAGGGGTTCAGACAATGAATGCTCTTTAACAGAGTCTGTTGCGGCTGTTTCGGTGTCAGCAGTATCTTTTTTAGAACTACTCTGACAGGCTCCGAACAACAGACCCAACATAGCAAATGCGAATAATGAAAGGCTGGTTTTAGAATAGGCTGGCATTGGGCGAGTTTATTATTGGTTTCAGGAATTTAGATGAGGGGTGCCGTAACGGCAGTTCCGTTATATAATACCTCAAAATTTTCGCAAAATAGAAAGAAAACCAACATTCTTCCTACTTCGCTCTATTTCCACATTGCTAATATTTCGGTGAGTAAGGCGGGCAACTTTACATTCCGCCTGGTTATCGCTCATTACAATTTGTGATCACGTTTTGAGACCTCTCATCAACGCCCTGAATCTACCTTTGCCCTTATTAGCGATTGAACGAATTGCTTAATCCTTCACTTGATTTACACAATACAACCATGATTTCGACTGATATATGCATCATTGGCGCTGGCCCGGTTGGGCTGTTTGCCGTTTTTGAAGCAGGCTTATTAAAAATGCGTTGTCACCTCATCGATGCACTGCCGCAGGTGGGTGGGCAGCTTTCCGAAATTTATCCTCAAAAGCCCATTTACGATATTCCGGGCTATCCGGCAATAAAAGCACAGGAGTTGGTCGATAACCTGATGGAGCAGATCGCACCTTTCCATCCAACATTCACCCTGGGCGAACGGGTTGAATCCCTCGATCAACAAGCCGACGATTCGTTTGTCGTTACCACCAACGACGGAACATCAGTTCATTGCCAGGTTGTAGTGATTGCCGGTGGCCTGGGCTGTTTTGAACCGCGCAAGCCCGATATCCTGAATCTGGAGCGATTTGAAGGAAAAGGGGTTTCGTATATGGTAAAAAATCCCGAACAATTCCGCGACCGGCGGGTAGTGCTGGCAGGTGGTGGCGACTCAGCGCTCGACTGGACAATTTTTCTGGCCGATATAGCGAAGGAAGTGACGCTGGTGCATCGGAGCGATAGTTTTCGGGGAGCGCCCGATTCGGCCGGAAAAGTGGTGGAACTAGCCCAAAAAGGCCGAATCAATCTGGCACTTCAATCAACCATTACCAGCATCAGCGGCAATGGCCATTTGCAGGAAGTCAGTATTACGGCCAAAGACAAAACGGTCCTGAATCTGCCCACCGATCATCTGATTCCGCTGTTTGGCCTGACACCCAGGCTCGGCCCTATAGCCGACTGGGGGCTAACCATCGACAAATCGGCAATCAATGTCGATACGACCGATTATTCAACCAATATCGAACGGATTTATGCTATCGGCGACATCAACACCTATCCGGGTAAATTGAAGCTCATTCTTTGCGGCTTTCATGAAGCAGCCCTTATGTGTCAGAGCGCGTTCAACTACGTATACCCAAATCAAAAACTGAGCTTTAAGTATACCACCGTTAACGGTGTACCCGCTTTTTAATAACCTCACCGCACTAAATCAACCATGATTCAATTCACGATCGAGGACCGCGACGGCGTCCGTCAACATCTGGAAATCCCCGAAGGCATCAACCTGAGCCTGATGGAAGTGTTGAAAGCATCAGATTATAACATACTGGCCACTTGTGGTGGCATGGCCCTTTGCGCAACCTGCCACGTTCAGGTACTCGACGGAGCCGACGCACTGCCATCCATGCGCGATGCTGAACTGGACATGCTCGACACCCTGCCCGATGCCGATTCCGACAGCCGACTAGCCTGCCAGATCCGCGTCGACGAAACGCTGGAAGGTGCAGTTTTCAGGATTAGAGGGTAGTTTTTGGTTTGTAGTTTCTCCGCTGAGTGGAATTCTAACAGGCGGAGCAACCACAAACCAAAAACTTCCCCTCACTGGTCTTCCAGTTCGACAATCATTTCGATTTCGACGGCGTAGTTGGAGGGTAAGGCCGCCATACCAACTGCCGAGCGAGCATGTTTACCTTTGTCGCCCCAAAGAGCTACCAGTAGGTCGGAGCAGCCGTTCACAACCTTCGGATGGTCGGTAAATTCAGGCGTAGAGTTTACGAAACCCGTCAGCTTGACAATGCGCTTAACCCGACCTAGCTCTCCAACTTCGTTTTTAATGGTCGACAGCAGCGAAATACCCGTTATCCGAGCGGCTTCATACCCTTGCTCAATCGTCAGATCTTTTCCCAGCTTGCCCGTAATGGGTGTACCATCGGCGCGGGTCGATACGTGTCCGGCCAGAAACAGCAAATTACCCGTGCGCACTGCTTTTAGATAGTTTCCAGCCGATTTGGTGGGCGGATACAACTCGATTCCCATTTTCTTCAGGGTTTCTTCCAGCGCCTGACCATAGGACTGGCTGATCACAACAAGCAATAAGAACGTAAGAACAGTGTAGCGCATTTACAGAGGATGGCGTTTGGTTTATAAAAGACTCATAACTAAGCGAATAACCTACACAATTATCTAAACCAGCGGAGTAGCTGACACGGGTAACCGCTTCTCCATCACAATAAACTCAAGCGGTTGTTTTTGAATGCCAAAACGCGGATCGTCAGGAAACGGTTTTGTTTCGCCGGTAGGTGCATAACCCCGTCGTTGATACCAGGCAATCAGTTCGTGCCGAAGTGTGATGACCGTCATGGTTACAGCCCGGCAGTTTTGCTGCTGCGCATAGGTTTCGGCCGCTTCGAGCAGTTGTTTACCAATGCCCGCAGCCTGCGATTCGGGCGAAACCGTAAGCATCCCCAAATAGAGATCGCCGTCTTTCTTTTCCAGATAAACACAGCCGATCAGTTCACCATCCGCTTCGTATTTCAGTATTCTTGCGGCCGGATTCTCCAGCATAGTCCGGATACCCTCTTCGTCGGTTCGGATACCGCCAAGAAGGTCGGCTTCGGTTGTCCATCCTTTACGCGAACTGTCGCCCCGGTAGGCGCTATTGACCAGTATATTGAGTGTAGTTATATCGTCGAAGGTGGCCGTAGCAATAAGCGTATTCTTCATAATCTGCAAATATATCAGGTTTAGCGAGATGAGCAGCGGTCTGTTTCCGTTCCTTTTGGTTACCGATCAGCCGTTTTTTTTACCGGTTTATGGCCTTTGTTTATCGCTTCAAAAACCTGACTCTGGCCAAACCCACTCATTGAGTCGGATCTTCGATGCGAAAATCGCTTTTACGATCCATGAAACGTCTTTCTTACCTCTTTTTCAGCCTGATTCTTACCGGATGCCTTACGGATTGTAAACATCCGGGCAATCTTGACCCCGATGTCGACATAACCCCTCCACCCACCGATACGCCAGAACCCGGAGCCGTGCAACCGGTTGGTGTGCCCAACGGTACGGCTGTCGTCAAAACCATTGGCCCGGCAGGGGGTGTTATCCAGTCCGACGACGACCGGTTTACGGTATCGATTCCGGCGGGAGCGTTGGCTAGTGACGTAGCCATTTCTTTGCAGCCTATTACGAATACCAATGGCAGCGGTCTTGGCGCAGCCTATCGGATGCTGCCCGACGGCCAGAAATTTGCCAAACCGATTTCTATAACGGTCAACTACACCGACGACGAAACCCGACAGGCAATGCCCGAAGCCCTCGGCATTGCCTACCAGAACAGCAAAGGTGTCTGGATGGGTGTTGGTGGAGTAGCGCTGGATACAGCCCGGAAAAGCGTATCGATAGACGTTAATCATTTCACAGATTTCAGCTTTTTTGAGTATTCATACCTCGATCCTGAGCTATCGATAATTGATCCGGGCAAGTCGGTCGAGTTGAAATTTTATACGTTAGGTCTCCTGGGATTAACCGCAAAGGCAGTTCCCAAAGGCACTGATCGGGAATTACCGGCTCCACGACTTTTAAGCATCGATTATATCGACGGTTGGGAGTTGAAGGGAGCCGGGACTTTGCAGGCAAACGGAAAAACTGCTGTTTATCAGGCTCCGGCCTCCATACCCGCAACGAATCCGGCGCTGGTTACGGTGAAACTACATTCGCCCGTCGATCAGGCAGTGGGTTGGCTAATTGCCCGGATTTATGTGCTGCCGGTTGGCATTTCGCTACAGGTCGACGGGGGCGACTGGATCACCCTGCCCAGTTCAGGAGCCAATCTATCGCAGGGTATCAAAGGCGTAGATGCCGAAAAGAGCGATGGCGCTTCGGCTCATCTACATTGGCAGGGCGGCTCTGGAATCCGTAATGCGCTCGGCATTTTTAACTGGACCCTGAGTACTATCACGTTTAGCTATAGGACAAATCCCTACACCCTTTATGAACACGTGTATGGCAAGAAACCCGACATTAGCGGTGGCTCGTTAAAGGTTGATGGCATGCTGGAGGGCTATCTGGTCGGGTCGTTTGATGTTCAGCCCGCCGGTCTTTATCAGACTACGTTCCCCCCGGTTATAGCCACAGCCCCAATTCGGGGCGTTTTCCGGGTCAAATGCCTCGATTGCGCCCATTAAGTTAGTTAGTCATTGGTGTATTGATCTTTCCAACGGCCAATACACCAATGACTAATCAACCAATAAACTAATGACCTCCAACCATACTGGCACGAAGCTGTTTGAAGTGGCCATAGTGATGGCCGACTTCTATAATTTCGTCGTGCTGCCGGCTGGTTAAGGGGTAAAAGAATTCGGGCTGGATTTGAACGGTATCATTTTTGACAGTTCGTTTCCAGGTGCCAACAACTTTTCCATCGATCAGAATAACCGGATAAAAAATTCCATTGGCAGAACTTATGACCTGCTTAAAATCGAGCGGACCGAGTGCAGCACTACGATCTTTGTAACCCACCAGATACTCATCAAAAGCCGGCAGCAGATGAATCGCCAGCGACGCATCGTGCATATAGAACCCCGATGGGTCCATCCAGTAGAGTTGTCCATGAATCGTTTCCTGAGCAAGCTGTGATTTAACTGCGTGTATTCCGGCTTTGGCCTCCGTTATGGTAAGCCCCGACCACCAAACAAAGTCCTGAAGTGTGGCCGGTCCATGCCCTCTGAAATACCGTTTTGTCAGCTCAGCCAGCGCTTCGATCCGCTCCATAGGCCGGGTCGACGGAATCCATTCATCGAGCAGGGCGTACGTATTTTCGCTTCCTCGCCTGACTCCACAACCGATAAGCCCATCGAAAGCCGCCCGATTGAGCAACAGATTCATACGAATGTCGTAGATACGGATACCAGCCTGTTCGAGAGCAACTTTCAATTCTGGTCGCGTTAATTGTTGTCCCCCTTCCAGGACCCGATTCAGCGCATCATAGCTTTTCGCTACATCGGTAGCCGACAAATCATGTCGACGGAGGTAGCCGTTTGAAATCTGATGTAGCCGTGGCCTCAGCAAATCCAGTATCCATCGTACATCGTCGGCGGCAATCAGGTGTAGGGTTCCGCGCATGGCCCAGGTTCTGACAACCGACCGATTGGCAATACACTGCTCAATATCGGCTTCGGTCGAGCCGGGCAACCGAAGTCCCAGCGCCCATTTAGCGGCCAGAAAGTCCTGTGCCTGGACTGCACCAAGCCACCTGACCATATCGGCCGGATTGGTCAATCGGGGCTGATGAATCATCTGATAGGCGAGCCGGTGGCGGACAATTACGGAATCGGTCATTAACAAAACAGGATTAACTCAAACAACTTCTTACAAAATAACACGTACTCAATGACAGCCCTATGTCAGTAGGTTCGGTGTATTTTAAAAAGTTCTGGCAATGTTTCATAGCGTTGCCCCTTTCCTGCCAACAGAAAGAATTTCCAGATTAGCAACCTCCCCGGCCGAAAACGAACTTGCTTTTCTTAATGACGGTTCTTCAAAAGCCCTGGTTTTTTCTTACAATCAGCGCCCGAATACAACCATGAATCTACAACTCAACAACAAAACGGCTTTAGTTACTGGCTCAACAGCCGGAATTGGACTGGCAACAGCCCGCAAACTACTGGCAGAAGGAGCCCATGTTATTATTACGGGTCGTACGAACGTCCGTGTTCAATCGGTAGTTCAACAACTGAAAGCAGAACATCCCAATGCATCGGTAGAAGGTATTGCTGTCGATTTTGGGCAAAAAGCCGAAGTCGACAACCTGATCGAACAGGTCCCATCGGTCGATATTCTGATCAATAATGCAGGTATTTTTGAACCTAAAGCTTTTGTCGATATCCCCGACGAAGACTGGTTCCGATTCTTCGAGGTTAATGTGATGAGCGGTGTCCGACTGGCGCGTCACTATTTTCCAACGATGCTCACCAACGGATGGGGCCGTATTTTGTTTATTTCCAGTGAATCGGCGTTGCAGATTCCAGACGAAATGATTCATTATGGCATGACCAAAACGGCCCAGCTTGCCGTAGCACGAGGTCTGGCCGAACTCACCAAAGGAACGGCTATCACTGTCAATGCGGTGCTGCCCGGTCCAACAGCGTCGGAAGGCGTGCAGGATTTTGTGAGCGGACTGGCTCAGCATCAAAACAAATCCCGCGAACAAGTGGAACAGGAGTTTTTTCAATCGGCACGTCCAACCTCGCTTCTGCAACGATTTGCCACAACCGACGAGGTCGCCAATATGATCGTCTACCTGAGCAGTCCGCTGGCTTCGGCTACGAACGGTGCCGCTGTTCGGGTCGATGGTGGTGTGGTTAAAGCCATCGTGTAGTTTCCTGGCCAATAGTACCTGCTATGATTACGCAGCTCTTTGAGTAAGTACCTGATAACAGGCGCTTTATAGGGAAACTGGCTACTAACCAAACCGATGAAGCACCTGTTATTTTTGTTCGTTTTTCTGAATCTGGCTACTGCCTTTGTCGACATTCGGCCCATTGCATCGGCTGTGTATGAATGGGATAAAGCGCGCGTCACGAAAAAAACTACGGGCGAACAACGGGTTATCCTGGAAGGGAGTTCGACCGATTTTAGTCATATCAACATACACGCAACAACTCTCCTCCCCCATCAGGCTCCGCATCCTGCTCATAACCACGACGACGAAGAACTCATCATCATTAAAGAGGGGCAGCTCACCGTAACCATCAATGGACAATCGAAAACGCTGGGCACTGGCAGCATTGCGCTGATGATGCCGGGCGATAAACACGGTTTTGAAAACAAGAGCGATACGCCCACTACTTATTATGTGATGCGATACACAGCCAGAGCACCCGTTGATCTGGAACGCGGAAAAACTGCCGGGGGGTCGTTTTGGGTCGACTGGGCAGAGGTACCGTTTCAGGCACACGCTCAGGGTGGTATCCGACGTATGTTCGACCGGGCCACTGCCATGACCAAACGATTCGAAATGCACGTTACAACCCTGAAACAGGGCTTATGGAGTCATCCGCCCCATACCCACCGAGCCGCCGAAATTCTGCTAATGATCCATAATAACGCTCAGGAAAGCATCAATGGTGCGCTCCTTCCGGCCCGGACCGGCGACCTGATTTTTCTGGAATCCAACGTACCGCATGCCATCCAGAACACCAGTCAGGGTAATTGCACGTATTTCGCATTCCAGTTCGAATAGCCTTATCGCTTCTGGGTCAGTTGCAGCGAACTATCATTTATCTCAAACGTTTTCTTATTCAGCAGGTTGATCACTTCGGCTCCAGCCAGCAGCACCGGCCCATAGCCATGGGCCGCATACAAATTAATGGGCCGGTGGTAGTAAAATGCCGGATCGAAGCCCATACCAGTGCCAACACAAGTACCATCGACCTGCCCTTTATCGGTCACTTTCGTCGAAACGGCATTCCAGCCCAGTAAGGCCATAGGCGCGTAGGCCAGCGGATCGAGCCACCCCCGGTTAATGGCACGGGCAATGGCATAAACATAGATGGCCGTTGCCGACGTTTCCAGATAGGAGTCGTTTCGGTCGAGCAATTGATGCCAGAAACCCGCTCCCGACTGGCAGGCAGCCAATCCTTTTGCGTGTGCCCGCAGCAAATCCAGCACGACCGCACGACCCGGATGGTTTTCGGGCAATACGTCGAGCAGTTCGACATTGGTCATAATGGCCCAGCCATTGGCTCTTGCCCAGTGAAACTCCGGATGAACGCTCATGCCCTCTACCCAACCATGCATATAAAGTCCTTTTTGGCGGTTAAACATCCGCTTCGAAAACTGCGTCACCTGTTTCACAGCTTCATCGAAATAGGCCCGATCGCCGGTTAATTTACCCATTTGCGCCAGGGCCGGAACGCTCATGAACAGATCGTCAAGCCAAAGCGTATTGGGCTGAGGGCGGTTGCGTGCCAGCGTTCCATCGGCCAATCGGTATTCTTTTTTGGTAATATACTCCATATACCGGTTGATTTGCGGGCGCAGATCGGCTTTAACTCCCCCGGCGCGGGTAGCTTTAATCATGGCGGCACACATAGCCCCGGCATCATCGAGAGCATGCGGAGCCAGCAGCGGCCGAAGCGACGTAGTTGCTTTGGGATCGGCACTGACCTGATTCTGAAAATACGGGACAAGCCCTACCAGAAAAGCCAGTCGCTTGTTGGTATAGTCGGCAAAACGGGAATCGCCCGTGGCATCGCTGGCCAGTAGCATGCCCGCATAGGTAACTCCCCATTCGTAACTCGTTAAGCGAAAATCGCCGGGTTTAATGATTGCATTCGGGTTAAACGTCGAAAAATCGGTTAGTTCCTGATTGGTTTGGCGGTCAATAACCTGCGTTGGGGTCGAACTGTCGAGGTAGTCATATACCCGGCGCAAAACATTCGTAACCTCCGCAATGCGGGGCTGACCATAGGGCACTGGATAATCGGGTTGCAACAAATGCAGCGGGGTAGTCGAATCGTTTGCTTTGGGTGGCGTAGCCTGTCCCAGTGCTAGCGTAGAAACCAAAAGTGCGGTTCCAGCATAGCCAGCCGAACGCTTACGTAGTGTTATCATCAAAAGGCAAGGATAAGTAATTTTGCTTACTCCCCTAAAAGGCACTCCAGGCTTGTCGATACTCGTAACAATGCACTTAATTCAGCTTCAGGACTAGAATCATAGGTTGCCGGGCCGTATATCCAGGCACAGGCCTCCCTGCCCGATCGAAGGCATCCCATTGGCTATTGGCAATGTAATAGAACTGATTTCCAGCAATAACACCTAAAGTTGGCTCACCCATAAGCGGATGATTCGTCTCCAGCGTTTCGACCCGTTCAATTGCCTTGTGCGATTGAGACAAATACATCCGGATGATCCGGAAGGGGGGTGTGCGGTTCTGGATACCAATCAGGCTGTTTTGGTAATAATACAATCCGTCGATTCCGTTCAGGATGGTTCCCTCAGGCCACGACAACCGCGCTGTGTGTTGGGTCGATAGGTTTATGGCCAGTGGCCCCTGTCGATAATCGGCAAGGTAGAGGGTCTGTTCATCGTCGGATAGGGCAAGTCCCTGCAATGAGTAAAACAGACTATCGGTCAGGAACGGCTCAACGGTGGGTTTGCCGGGCACAAGCCGATAGAGCCAGGGCGTACGGCTATCGGTCGCATAAACTGTCCCATTTTTTGCCGTTGTCAGATCGCCTAGCAAATGTGGTTTACCATCTTTCAGAATCGGGTAATGCCCAAGTAACTGGTTTGTTTTCAAATCATAGGCAACCAGTTCGGTCTGCCCGTCCTGGGTAGTAGTAACCCCCTTTGCCTGAAGCAGTGCCGAACTACAAGCCCACAACAAGCGTCGTTGTTCATCGACTTTGAGCCCGAAAATCCCCCATAAGCTATCGCCCGGTTGAGAAAGCGTTCTCGCTCCCGAACGACGATTGTATTGGCTAATTTTACGCTCATGAACACTGCCGACGAAGAAGGTTGCCGATTTTGTATCGTAAGCAACGCCTTCGGTTATCAATCCTGCTTCGGGGAGTTGAAACGCCACCGCACTCCGATGCGAATCGGGTTTCTGCGGTTGAGCCCACATTGGGGTAGCGAGCATAAAAATGAGCAGGAAACTGGCCAGATACGGTACAGTAAGCATTCGGTTCATAGGTCAGTACGCCATCGTTTCCGAAAAATTACCCAGTTTGGCATCAAAATCAAAACTGCCCGATAGCCGCCATTATGAATGCGTCTCACATCGACCTGGTTCGCCAGAACTTCATTGCTAAAGTTTCTTATTATGCCCAACTGGGTTTGCCTGATACAGCTTTCGTTGAAACGGAAGCTCTGGCCGTTGTAGACAGTGGTCTGCCTACTGATACGTTCAATGTAATTGTACCGAAACCAATGCCCACCGAGGCCCTGGCAAGCCCGCTCTGCCACCAGTTGCAGCACTTTACCGGCAAGCATTTTCCGGTTGCTCTCTGGTGCTGGAACGACATCCTCTCCCCCGAACTCGCCCATCTATTGACGCAATATGGACTCTATAGCGAAGAAAGCGATGTAGCCATGTGGCTCAATCTGCAAAACGCTGCCATCGCCAAACCGACGCTCCAGGGGCTTCAGATCCATCCGGTGCAAACATCCGGGGAGTATGAACAGTTTGCCGACGTAATCGCTGAACTTTTTGGCGACTCATCCGAAGCCGATCAGATTCGACTGTACCATCAGAAAATCAGCCGCGTTCATTCAGCTACTCAACCCATGAAACTCCATATTGGTATAGCCGATGGCAACGTAGTTGCCACAGGAACATTGTTTCTGAGCGACACCTCAGCAGGCATTTATGACCTTGCTACCCGGCCAGCCTGGCGTGGACGTGGGTTTGGTTCTCAGCTATTTCAGCACCTGATCTGGTTAGCCACGCAGCATTCAGCAACCCAGGTTGTGTTGCAGGCATCGGCCGACGGACTTGGCATTTATAAACGGGCGGGTTTTCTGGAAGTGGGCCTGGTTCGGGTATTTGGCAATCGGCACGTTTCTGCTGTATAGCAAGTTTCCCAGCCTGGCACTCTCCAGCGATATGGAGCCGCACAGGAAGATTTTGAGTGTGCTGGCAGCAAACGCGATCAAAAGGAGTTATTGGAAGCATACAACTTGTTTTTTTTACACCTATGTCCTATTCTATTCATCCCCAAGATGGGCTTCTGGATGCCATCCGAAAGAGTGATCTCGATTCCCTTAATCAATCGATTGCGGCTGGTGCTGACATAAATTTCCAGGACAGCAAAGGCTTTACTCCGCTGATTATTGCCACCTACACCGGCAACCTGGCCATTGCCCAGGCGTTAATTGGAGCCGGTGCCGATGTCGATAGGCAGGATGTAAGTGGCAATACGGCCCTGATGGGTGTTAGTTTTAAAGGCTATGCCCATATTGCCCAGTTGCTGATCGACAACGGAGCTGCACTGGATATTCAGAATGGTAATGGTGGTACGGCTCTGATGTTCGCTACACTGTTTGGGCGCAATCAACTGGTAAAACTTCTGCTCGACTACGGGGCCGATACAACCCTGCGCGATATACGGGGCCTGACGGCCCTTGACCTGGCCATTCAACAAGGCAACGAAGAAGCGCTGTCCTGGCTTCAGTAAAAACGGTATTTGGGTAATTCACTGACAATTACCCAAATACCCTCCTGTTCGTCTCCTACTTACCTCCCGGCCGCGAAGGTCGTACTTCGATCTTACTGGGTAAGGTTCGGGCAGGCATACGGATCAGATCAATAACCAACTGGCCAATATCTTCTGGCTGAATTTTCCAGGCATCGTTCTCATTAGGTTCATGATTGTTGAAATGCGTGGCCACCGACCCCGGCATAATGGTTGTTACCTTGATGCCTTCACTCCGCAGATCGAGCATAATGGCCTGCGAAAAGCCAACTAATCCGAATTTGCTGGCATTATAGGCCGATGCCTTTTCAAAAAAATTTGTACCGGCCAGACTCGATATAGTAATAAAATACCCCTGCGTTTCTTTCAGGGCCGCAATGGTTGCTTTGGCCGAATAAAACACCCCCGTAAGGTTTGTATCAATTGTTTCGAGCCACATTTCGGGGGTTAATTCCTGAATAGAGGCAAAATGTCCGACACCGGCGTTGGCAATGACATAATCCAGACGGTTCCACTGTTTCAACAACGTATCGACCGCCTGCTGCTGCGAAACCAGATCCCGCACGTCGGCCATGATCCCCAGCGCACTAGCGGGTCTGATTTTGTTAAGTGCTTCAGCAGCCGCCTGAACCCCGTCGGCCGAGCGGCCCGTAATGGCTACATGAACTCCCTGTTGAACAAGAGCTTCGGCAATGCCGTATCCAATTCCTTTCGACCCACCCGTAACGAGGGCCACTTTACTAGTATCTGCCATGAATCAATGGGATTAATAATGTCTTACCAGCCCATAACTCCGGTGCAGGTTTGAAGGTTTCCAATTCGCCGGTCAACGGTTCTCGTAACCTGCCCATTGGGTAGGGTTTCTGTTTGCTTAACTACTTCACAATCCATTTATGCATTCTTTTTGAGCCAGTCCAGAATATAGTCAGCGTCTTCTTTCCAGGTAGGCTGTCCCAGCACGAAATGGTTCCGCCCGGCAAATTCTTTATAATCCAGCACGGAGCCACTTGGCTTGTAGGCTTCGTAGTTACGGTGATTGAGGTGTGCGGGTATAATGTTGTCGATACTACCCGACGTTAAGAGAAGTGGAGCATGAGGTTTGGCAAAATCGACATGGGCAGCACTGGTTAAACCACCGCGTGCTACTACTTTCGATTCGGGAATGGTATTTTCGTCGTAAGCTTTCTGCTGCTCTTCCAGCGGCATATCGTTCACGAACGCATACTGCCAGTCTTCAAACGACATCAGATACGTTTCGTCCAGATCCGTAAACAGGCCGAGGGCTTTCCAGCCTGCTTTTAGAAACGAGAATTCGTAGGGGAAAACACCCTGCGGTGGCACCGAGTGAATGGCGACTCCTGCCACACCCAGATCATTATTGATCAGAATCTGAGTGACCAGTCCACCCAGCGAATGACCAATGATAATTGGTTTTTCGGGTAGCGATTTGACGATGGTAGCATAATGATCGACCAATTCGGCCAGGGTTAGCCGGGCCAGGTCGGTATCATTCGGTTTACGGGCCCGCAGTTCGGCAGGAGTTCCCTCCTTGTAGGGCCAGGCTGGTGCAATGGTTTTGTACCCTTTACTTTCGAAATACGCCTGCCAGGGCTTCCAGCTAAGGTTTGAGACAAAAGCTCCGGTAACGAAGACGACGGTTTGTGTTTTACTGACTTCCATGTTTGTAACGTGTTATGATGAAAAAAGGAAACGCAACACTTCGGTATGCGCTGGAAACTCTCAGCCACATACCACTGCTGTTGAGTCGTTTACGCGTTGAACAATACAAAAGTCAGCAAAGCCGTCGAGAACAATTTTAACCCAGGTTAAAATCGTTCACCGGGCCGATAATCTTTTTCGGATTCGGCTTAGCGAGGGCCCCTGAATACCCAGATAAGAAGAGAGGTGATATAACGGAATGGCATTGTAAATATCGGGATGCTGTTCGATCAGGTCCAGATACCGTTGTTCGGGAGTTTGGAACAAAAAATCCTCCATCCGGCCCATAGTCGTATTAAAGGCCTTTTCGGCCACCAGCCGACCAAAGCGTTCCCACTGGTGCGACTGCTGATAAAGCTCCGTCAGGTGATTAATATGAATATAAAGAACCGACGAATCGTGCATGGCTTCCGTATAATAATTGCAGGGCGACTGGTTGATAAAACTCTTGTACGATACCACAATCTGATGTTTCGAGAAGAAAAAAACGTTTTTCTCAACGCCCGTTTCACCATCTACGCAGTAAGCCCTGAAAATGCCATCCAGTATAAAGCCAAGGTGTTTGCAGACGTTTTTATACTCGTTATAAAACTCGCCTTTCCGATACTGTTTTGGTTGCCAGAACGGTATCGACAAGGCAAAAGCCTGCTCATCGATATCGGCAAAAACGCGCAGGGCCTGCCGGAGTATATCAAGATCGGTCATAGCGTAAAACCAGCTATTCAGGCAAGGAGCAACGACTTGCGGAGAGGTTCGCTACTCACCTCATTGACAAACCGTTGCTCTGATTTTCTAAACGATTACGGTTGTCCGGCGAGCACTTCAGCCAGTTTTTTGCCGAGAGCTTCGCCCCTTACGTTTTTGGCCACAATTTTCCCATCGGGTCCAATCAGAAAATTCTGCGGAATTGCCCGGATGTTATATTGCCGGGCCACTTCATTATCCCAGAATTTCAGATCTGATACGTGCGTCCAGGTCAGATTATCCTTATGAATAGCCCGAAGCCAGGCCTCTTTTGCAGTTGGGCGATCGAGCGAAACGCCCAGAACCGTGAAATTTCGGCCTTTATATTCGTTGTAGTTTTTCACCACATTCGGGTTTTCGGCCCGGCAGGGTCCGCACCAGCTCGCCCAGAAATCGACCAGCACATATTTCCCTTTGAAATCGTGCAGTGCAACCATTTTCCCTGCCGTATCGGCCTGCATAAAGTCGGGCGCCAGTTCGCCAATGGAGGTTGCTTTGATGCGGTTGAGTGTGGCTGCATATTCCTCCCCTGCCCTACTCGTTTTAACGGCATCGCTCAGGCCGTCGAATATCGGTTTCACCTCGTTATACTCGGGTGTATAACCACCAAATTGTTTTAGTGCATCGAGGCTTACCAGGCTCTGCGGCATCGATTTAATAAATTGCTCATAAAGGCCCTTTTTCTCGGCCTCAATAGCTTCATAACGTTTGTCGATCGACTCTTCAAATTCTTTTCTGCTCCGCTGCGCCGGTGTTGCCGAACGGTATTCTTTCATCAACAGGTCCATTTTTTCCTGCGATGGTTTCAGCGCCAGTTCCAGTTTCTGATTGTCGACATTGAGCGGAGTACCGCTTATTTCAGCATTTTTCAACGAATCGGGGCTGGAAACCGTAATAACGCCGGGTTCGAGATAGATGGAAATAGCCGGAATGGGCCTCCGATTGCTAAAGCCCTGCCCTTGTTTATCGACCAGCAATGTGCCTTTTACCGGGGTTTCGGTAGTACCCTTAAAGGCAAAACTGCCATTTTGAATGGTGGCCGAATCCATTTTTACCGTTCCGTTCACCGGGTAGCGCAGGTAGGCTTTGGCAGGCGCCTGCACCGCATTCAGTTTCCCCTGAATTGTGTATGAGCCCCCCTGAGCCCATACCAGCAATGGCGACAGACTTACTATCGCCACCCAACTAATGGTTTTCATGTTGATAAGTCGTTTTAACGAAATAAGGGATAAAAACGCGGTTTCAAACACGATCGGGCTTTTTTTTCACCCGAGGGCAAGGCAATCCAATTAAAACCGCTTATCCTGCAAATTTCCGGTTTTATCCGATGTTGCGTTCGACGAAAGAAAAAGTAGGAACGGACAAGTGGGCAACGCATAATTTGCGGTAACAACCAACCAATTACCATCACAGATTCATCAATGAAACGGTATTTACTTGCAACCTTCCTGCTGTTTGGCACCAACCTGTCGGCCAAAGCCCAGATCGATACGATCAACACCACAACCCAAAAATTGAATATAGCCGCGTTTACAGAAGGAAAGCGTTCGTACGCCGTATTTTTTGAAGACAGCCTTGGCAACCGGCTCACATCGGCCGACATCTGGGATCGTACCATTCGCATTTCCGAATCATCTGGCGGTCAGAAAACCTACGAATTTGGCTGGCAGTGGTTTCGTCGGGATTCGTTGCTTGCCGATGTTAAGGCAACGGGGCTACTCCCTTCGCTTGCGCCCCTGACCCACCAGGCTACCTATACCAGACGAGGAAGCCGAAACTTCATTTTTACCGGAACAACGGTGACGGTTCCGATCGACAGTCGAAAAACCAGCCAGGACAGCACGTTCCGGGTAGTCATGAATCCGCCTGCATTCGAATTTCCGATGGATCTGGAGATTTTCCCGTTGCTTCCGTTCAGAAAAGTTGGCCAGGAGTTTGCGATAGCCTTTTATGAACCCGGCTCGCCTTCGGCCAATTATTACCATCTGACCGTTACGGGTCGGAACGATCTGCTCATTAGCGGTAACACAAAAATTAATTGCTGGCTTCTGAAAATAGACTACGGACAAGGGGCCTACGCTACGTTCTGGATTTCGGACCAGGCCCGCGAGGTGCTCAAAATGAAAGAATATTTTCGGGGACGATACCGCTACAAAGTCAAGCTGTTTTAGTGGGTTGCTCGTGCGTATTTCCCGACCGTTGGTTTCCGGTGATTAATTCCCCCTAATAAATTTCTGCAGGTCGCGGTAAATAATGTTTGACTTCCAGAACAACTGCGTTACCATTGCCACGTGCTTTTTGCCGGGCAAAATAGTGAACGAATGCGCAATTTTAAGCTCCTGTAGCCGCTGGTTGAATCGGCGGCTACTTCCAATGATACTCGGGTACGTTCGCTCACCAACAAATAACAACATAGGTGGACTACCAGCGTCCAGATGATACAAAGCCGAATTTGCCCGCCAGATAGCCGGATCGTTACCCCACGGAATGAGGTATTGTTCATCGCCGGGATACTCCATTTTCGTCAGATAATCAAACATATCCAATCCGGCAGGATCGTCCAGAATAGCACCCCTGATCGGGTTTTTTGTCAATCCGAGTTTTGCAAATAACAACTCATCAGTAGCCAGCAACGCTGCCAGCCCACCGCCCGCCGAATGGCCCATAACGAATAGCTGATCCGGATCACCGCTATAGTTGGCTATGTGCGTTGTTACCCACCACACAGCCTGGGCACAATCGGCGGCCATATCGGGCAACCGGACCTGAGGAGCAAGCCGGTAGTTAATAACCACCGCCACTATTCCTAAACTGGCTAATCGACGACCGACAAAGCTATAGAGATTTTTGTTGCCACTATCCCAGTTTCCACCGTGAATAAACAGCACTACAGGTTTTTTGCGGCTGGGTTCGCTTTTCGGTATAAATACATCCAACACCTGCCGTTTTGCCATAAATCCGACCTGACCGGGCTGAACATAGGGAATATCGCTAACACGCCGACTTGCTCTGGCAATGGCATATTCATTCGCCAAAAGGATAAGTACGATCAGCGCCAGCCCACAGGCCGGAATTTGCCAGATCAGGTGCAGCGAAATAACCGGATGAATCCGTTCTGGATGTAGAGGAGTACGTTCGACCATACGTAAATGAGCGAATTGGTGATTGATCAGCGGGTCGTTTTTGGGTTCCCTATGCCTACCAAAATTCTACAGGTATATACAGGAAAAATTTCGGAACAGATTTCCTGAACAAATGAATTATCATTGCTTATCTTCGCCGGGTAAGTATCGAACCGCTACATTCGTTCCCGTGCTCTTTCGTGCCTACTATACACGCCCTGCTTTTCCTAAATTTAGCCGATCGGCCGCAGAAATCGATCGCTACACAAACGCTTCAGGCCTGGCTACCATACCTGCCAAAATCCCATTTGCTAAACTGTACTCAAAATTATGGACATCATTTTTAAAACCGTTTCGGTACCCTTTACGGTTGGCGACGTTGTGTTTGTCAATCAACCCCATGGCGATCGGATGCCTGGCAAAGAAGGCCCTCGTCACCCTTATTTCCAGGCCGAAATCGTACGCATTTTTCTGGATGGCCGACTCGAAGAAATTAGTGTGATTACTGAACCCACCGATACGTATCTTTTGGAGATTTCCACTGTCGTGTATGAACTGAAACCCGTTGGCACCTATGCCGATCTGGTGAAAATGCCGCTGATTGTTCAGCTCCCCATTAAAGAGCCCAAGTTCTTTAAATCAGAAGAAGAACTGAAAGAATACCTCCATTCGCGGACCATTGTAGAAGAAATAGCCGTTCCTAAGCCTGTGGTAGATTCACAATTGAAAACCAGTACTGACGAATAGCAAACACAATTTCCAGAAGATGTTCGTATGAACTGGGCTTTTTTATGACCGACTGAGCACCGAGCTGATAGGCAAGCTGCGTACGTTCGGGGTCGTCGTTGCCAGTCAGGATAATGACTGGAATAGCGGCCCACTGCCGATTGATTTTCAAATTCGTCAGAATTTCCAGACCGTTGGGGTAAGGCATATTCATATCCAGAAAAATCAACTGTGGCTTGGTTCCTGGTTCATTCAATACTTCCAGCATCACCAGCCCGTTATCGAAGATACGAACCTTGCAATGTGGTATTGTTTGATGAATAGCCATTTCGAACAACAACGAATCGTCTTCATCATCATCGACCAAGAACACCAGCTTTTCCGAAACACTACTCGTTGTAGACGTTGAGAGCATACTTGAGCGATGTATAGTTAACGTTGAAAGGGTAAGCTTCAAAGTTATGATTAAAAGCTTAGCCGATAAAATTTAATAGTTTTTCTATAAACTTATTATCAACTGTAAATGATTAATCAAACTATACTCTTCGTCCCTTAAATACCAACAACTCTCTAAAAATCAATTAATTAATAAATAAAATCAAAAAATAAAAGACTTAATCTAACAAAAAAGTAAGTTAAATAACATACATGCTGATACGATGGTTATTAAGGGTAAGTTACCATTTATCGATAGAAACAACCCAGTAAATACCTACCTGTTCTTTCAATTTTGCAAGCCGGTATTGCCATAAACCGCAGCCAGAATAAAGTTGACAATTGGCTGCGGATTAGCCAGGCTATGCGGATGATGATGCACACCTGGCTTATGAATGACGGTAATAGTCCCGCCCAGTTTCTTTATTTTTTCTTCAAATGGGGCCGTATTTTCCTCAACCGGTACCAGTTCATCGGCATCACCAACCACATGCAGCATTGGGTAATGGCCTTTCACAATATCGGTAACTTTGTCTAAGGGGCTATTCCGAAAAGTTTCGGTTTCAGCTTCAGTTTTATAACCATAATCTTCCCTCAACTTTTCCCAATCGGCCGGGCTACCTTTGCTTTTCCCTTTTCCACCCGGCCAGCTTCGCAAATCCAGTACGGGCGCATCGGCATATACACAGGCTACCTTATCAGGATTCTGGGCAGCCCAGTTGTAGTCATATACTCCTCCCCGGCTCATGCCTTCCAGAACAGCCTTTTTGGCCAGTCCGGCTCTATGCAGATACGCATAAAATTTGTTCCAGAGATCGACGGCTTCGCTATTTCCGAACAATTCGGCGGGGTCGCAATACACGACATGGAAACCCCGATCGAGTAGTGCAATATCAGTTTGTGGCTCATGTCCCCAAAAACGTGCCCGCCATATCCAGGGTTTACCCTCGGCCACAACCCGAGGTTTTACAATTTTAGCAGTACGCCCGTTGAAGGTAAAATCAGCACAATCGTAGCCATAAAAAGAAGATACCTGATAGGGCTGGCTCAGTTGCCGAAAAATATCAAATTCAGCTACTGGCTTCCGGCTAATGGCCTCAAAGAGCCGCTGAGCAATCAGCGTAGCACCCGCCCGATTTGGGTGCAGTTGGTCCGGAAAAAGCGAATCGCTCTGTAGGGTAATCGAATGCAGATCAATCAGTTCTACTTTTTCCTCGTAAGCAACCTGCTGAATACGGGGAATGATTTGTTTTGCAATTACGGCGTCGATTTGCCGGGTCGTATCGGTCAAATACGACGCAACCGGCAACAGAAGTACTATTCGGGGATGGGTAGGTAGTTGTTTAAACGCCTGAATCAGCGCTTTGTAGTCGGCTACAAACCGGTCGGCAATCGTTAACCGATACGGCAACCGGCTATCGTTTGTGCCCAATTTGATGGTCACAATATCGGGTTGGCTTGCCAGTGCCTGTTTATAACTCGGAGTGGCCGTATAGGGGTTTTCGGTATTGCTCATCAGGGTTCGGCCACTTACGCCAAAATTGCGGACATCGTAGGTGTAGCCAAGCAACCTCTGCAACTGTGCCGGATAAGACTCAACAGCCGGAGCACTTAACCGGGCTCCATACGTAATGCTATTCCCAACGCACGCAATACGAATGCGCTGGGGTGCTTTGCCCTGCACTGTGGCCCGAAGCTGGCGTTCGATCTGGTCGTAGACCTGACGAGCTTCGGACAGTGGCAAACCCGTTGCCATTTCGGGCCGTTTATGCCCGGTAGCGGTTAGCCAGGCATCTTTCATTAATGCCTGCCGTTGACTCACCAGACTCAGGATTTCTTCGGACCGGGGACTTACACGCAGCGCAGACAACACATCCGGCGCTTCGGCGACGGTTTCGCCGAGATACTGTAGCACGGCCCGCGCCATGAGCCAGTGTCCTGCTTCACCGGGATGCACGCCATCGTTCGCCAGTTTAAACGACGGTTCGGTTTTTCGTTTTTCGATCAGAAACTGATTCATCGGGAAATGCACATCTGCAACTTCCCACTGTAACGAATCGCGTTGCGCCAGCAACCAGCGGGCATAAGCGTCGAGGGTACGGTTATACCCTTCCAGCCCCTGCTTAGAGTCGTCGTGGGTGGGAGGAGTCAGGAAGACAATTCGTTTGGCACCCGCCTTTTCCAATTGGGCATGCAACCATTTCATACCCTCCCGATAGGCTCCGAACCTGGCATTGTCTAACGGCAAATAAATACCATCGTTCATGCCATAGCAGGCAAAAACAACATCGGGTTTGGTTTGGGCCAGCACTCGGCTCAATCGTTCATGGAGATCGGGCCGGGGAAAACGGCCATCGGCATGATTGACTTCACTCAACCCGGAAACGGTTTCGCTGGGCAAACCAGTATTAATGAATTCGTATTGTTGTTTGGGGTAATGCGTAACCAGATAGGCTTCCATATCGGTAACATAGGTACCGGCATAGGTAATGCTATTTCCCAGAAACAATATTCGCTTTGCGCCTTTGGGAAAAGGGCTGGCACCTGCCAGCGAGCAGAGAGCACAAGTAAAGAAAAGAGCTAACAGGATTCTGGTCTTCATCAACACCACTCGTTGTTACGTTCAGATCAGCATTTATTTCGGTTCATCCGAAGGCTTATTCGCACTATACTGATTCGGAAACTGCCCATAGCCCTTTTCGGCAATATTTTTGGCTCGTTCCTGATAAATAGCCATCTGCTGGGGTGCCCAGGTAGCCAGCCCATCTACATACCGGTTATACATGCAGAATGCAGCCGCAATAAGCACCGTATCATGAATTTCCTGATCGGTTGCATCGGCTAGCCGGGCCTGCTCAATATCTTCGGCGGTTACGTAGCGACCACCCAACTGTACTTTACCGGCAATGGCGAGCAGTGCTTTCATTTTATCGCTTAAATCGGTTGCCAAAAAATCCTGTTTTACGGCATCGACTAACTGCTGGTTGCCGCCCAGATGATGCGCAGCAACTGCCCCATGAATGGTCTGACAGTAGAAACAATCGTTTTGCGACGATACATAAGTAGCAATCAGTTCGCGTTCGGCCGGGCTCAATGAATTAGGGCTTTGGAGTAAGGCCTGAGCCAGTTCGTTGAGTGGTTTAGCTGTCAGTGGACGGTAGGCCATTAAACCGGCAATGCCAGGAAACCCTTCGGGGAGTGCAATATGTGGCATACGTTGATGTAGGTTTACGTTGCTGCGTTCTATCTGATGATAAGCACAAGCCGACAGCAATTTACTGTCGGCTTGTGCTCCCCCTCACCGAATCTGTGCATTTGTCCCGAAAATCAGAAAGCCCGGCACAAGCCGGGCTTTCTAAGGGTAGTTTAGGTGAGATTGTTGCCTGTTTTATTGCACGGCCACAACCCGACTGGTTTGCTGAACGGGTTGTGTCGATAATTCTAACTGTTTGCGAATGCTGCCTTCGCTCGAACGAACCTCCAGTTCATACTTACCATCCGACAACTCATCGACGTTTAGTTTCAGGGCTACTTTCTGGTCTTTACGGCCCAGGTTCTGACGGAATACGACCTGATGATCGGCAGTCCGGAGCAGAACTTCGACCGGAACATCGGCCTCCTTGCTAACCGACACCCGAATCTGGTTGTCGACCGTAACGAAGGCGCTGGCGCCGAACGGTAAGGCTTTTGGGGTGGTCGGGTTGGCAGGATTGGCCAGGGTGGAAGCACTCATCAGAATTGAAATGGCGGCTTTGCTCAGTAGTGTTAACATGGTTGTATTTGTGTTTAGTGTTTATGTTCCTGTTTTGGTTGTTCGTGTTGTTTGCTGTTCGCTATCTATAAGCCAAACGCTGTGCCAACAAAATAAACTATCTGATAATCAACCGCTTAATACCCATGCCAACCTATTTCCCTGTCCGCAAGTGGACAATTGTTGTTCACTTGCGGACAACTGCCGAACCACGACAAGCCCGGCAGACGGCTAAATAAACCGCGCGACTTTTGCACCGATTATCCGGTAGTTATTCCCCACTAAATTTCGGAACGCCTACCGATAAAGCTATTTTTTACGTACTTTTGCGCCCTTTTGCACGAATCCATTGTGCCCTACACCAATTAGCAGTTCATTCGATAGCCATGCCAACCCTCTCCTGCGGAATCGATTTTGGCACGTCCAATTCAAGTATTGCCACTAGTCAGAATGGTAAAATTGCTCTCGTTCCGGTCGAACAAGCGCACGTAACCATTCCGAGTGCCATTTTTTTTCAGCGAGCCAGCAATAAAGCATTCTACGGGCGCACGGCCGTCGACTTATTTTTTAACCGTCAGCAAGGCCGTTTCATGCGCAGTTTGAAGCGGGTTCTGGGCACATCGCTTATGAGGCAGGGAACGATGGTGAACGGTACGTCGATGAATTTTTCAACGATTATTGCGTCTTTCCTGCAACACATTAAAGCAAAGGCCGATGCCGTTGCCGGTCAGGAAATCGACCAGGTTGTTATGGGCCGCCCGGTTCATTTTGTCGACAACGATCCGGCTGCCAATGCCCGGGCCCAGGACGAATTGAAAGCGATTGCGCAACGAATTGGCTTCAGGCAGATCGAATTTCAATTTGAGCCAATTGCTGCGGCTTTTGCTCACGAAGCGCGGCTCAGTGGCGAAAAGCTCGCTATTGTGGCTGATCTGGGGGGCGGCACATCCGATTTTACAGTGATCCGATTGTCGAATCGATCGATTCATAAAGCCGATCGATCGTCGGATATTCTGGCCAATACAGGTGTTCGGGTTGGAGGTAACGATTTTGACAAAGAATTAAGTCTGGCTGCAATCATGCCTGAATTGGGGTATCGGAGTACGTACGGCCCTAAGGATCTGGAAGTACCCTTAAAACCCTACCACGATCTGGCCGAATGGAGCAAAGTCAATTTTCTTTATACGCCTAAACTGATCATGCAGGTGCGGCAACTGCTTCATCAGTCGCACGATAAACCCCGGTATAAACGGTTGCTATCGGTACTTGAAACAGAAACCGGACACACACTTCTGGCTACGACGGAAGAAGCCAAAATAGCGCTTACGGCCAGTACCGAACACAAGGCGACAGCCGATTATATTGAAGATGGCTTTTCGATTGCCATCAGTCGGGCACAATTTGAAACGGCGATCCAGTTGGAAGTTGACAAAATTCTGATTTCGGCGAAAGCGTGTCTGCAGGAAGCTGGGGTTCACCCTGAAGCCATCGATCTGGTTATTCTTACCGGCGGCACTACCGAAGTCCCAATGATACAAACTGATTTCAGGCGGCTCTTTCCCAACGCCATCATCGCCGACGAAAACAAACTTTCAAGCGTTGGTCTTGGTCTGGCCTACGACAGTCAGGCCAAATTTGGTTGAACTTAACACCCCCATCTCCCATAACTCCTCACAGGTACGATTAGAAGTGAGTCAGGTAACCATACCACCGAATTAGTTTCGTTATTTCAATTCCACTCAGGTACGATTAGAAGGCTGCTGATAGTTCCTAAGCGGAGCAGGGGCAACATATTTCAATTCCACTCAGGTACTTTATACTTACATACGTTGACCTTTCTTTACAGATCAAAGTTCAACCCGCTTGCGTATACCCTATGTGTACGGAAGCTTTTTTTTTGCAAAAAATTTCTACCCTTCAACCATGCCCGTTGTTAAAAACCGTGAGGATCGTTTACAGGCTATCAATAGTCGTCTGAATCGCTGGGGTGGCCAACCAGCCACAACCGAAGAACTGGCCCGCCTGTGTGCCGTTGCCCAATCGACCATCAAACAGGATATTGCTTACCTGAAAGATGTTCACGATGCCCCGATTGCCTACAGCCGGAATCCGAACGGTTATTATTATACCCGCCCGTTCAACCTGGCAGCATCCATCACCTTCACGGATAAAGACCTGACGGCGCTTCATGCGGCTGTAGCCACGCTCAATCAGTACCAACACCTGCATTTGTTCGACGATCTGCGCGGAACGGTCGATAAGATCGACAAAGCGGTTCGGTTCCGCACCAATCCCGCCGACGATTTCGGCCAGTACATCTTATTCGAATCGGTTCCGTTTGTAAAAGGAAGTCAGCACGTAGAGGTATTTTTGCAGGCTATTCATGCTCAACGCGTCGTCACGTTCGCCCATGAGCGATTCGATACGGAGGTAACCAAAGCGCACCGGCTGTTTCCGTACGTGATCAAAGAGCACCGAAACCGCTGGTACGTGGTCGGCTGGCAACTCGACTATGGCGAAGTCCGGGTGTTCGGGCTGGATCGTATACTCGACGGTTCTATACAGATCACCGGTGAGTCATACGACGCTCCGCCGTTCGATGCCAATCTGTATTTCCATAAAGCACTGGGCGTTGCGGCTTACGATAATCCGCCCGAAGAGGTTGTTCTGTCGTTTACCCGTTCGCAGGGGCTTCATTTTCGGGCACAGCCGTTTTACCCGTTTCGGAAAGAAGACATTCTGGCTGATACCGACGATGAATTTCGGGTGAAGCTATCCATCATCGTCAATAAAGAACTCGTTTACGAACTGGCTCGGCTGGGCCATTCGGTGAAGGTTATCAGCCCCGCCACATTGGTTCAGCAACTGATCGAGTTTCTGAAAAGGGCGATAGCTCAATACCCATAACGTGATACAGGCAATAGCTTACTTTCCGATACAGAACTTACTAAAAATTGAATCCAGCAAATCGTCCGTAGTGATTTCACCCGTTAGTTCACCCAGATGTTGTAGGGCAACTCGTAAATCCATTGCTAACCAGTCGGGCGTCACCTGGCTGTCGAGGCCATGTATGGCACGAACAAGGGCCTCGTCTGTAGCTGTCAAATGCTCATAGTGCCGGGCATTGGTTACCACAGCACTGCCTGTTTGCATAGCGGCATCGGTGCGGGCGCGGGCAGACAGGGCCGCTTTCAATTCGTCGATGCGCTGGTCTCTGGCCGCAATCCAGACGATGTTTTCTTCATTAAAACTATGGTCTATAGATGCTCGCTGCGCATCTGTCATCAGATCGGCTTTATTACCAACCAACAGATAAGGCTTGCCAGCCTGCTGTAGCTCCGTTTGCGTTTGGGTCAATTCGTCAGCCGTTGTGCTGCTACCATCGAACAGATAAACAACCAGAGCCGCATCACGCATTTTCTGTTGAGTACGCTCAATTCCAATCGCTTCGATCTGGTCGGTAGCCTGCCGTAACCCAGCCGTATCGATCAGCCGGAAGCGAATGCCGTTGATGAACAGTTCGTCTTCTATAACATCGCGGGTAGTACCGGGAATATCTGAAACAATGGCTTTTTCTTCGTTCAACAATGCATTGAGCAAGGTCGATTTACCAGCGTTGGGTTTCCCAACAATCACGGTTGGCACGCCATTTTTAATCGCATTTCCAGTCGAGAAAGAGTCAATCAGTGGATGCAGTACCCGCCGGATGTCAATCATTAACTGACGCAGTCGATCGCGGTGGGCAAATTCGACATCTTCCTCGCCAAAATCCAGTTCCAGTTCAACCAATGCCACAAAATCGATCAGTTGCTGGCGAAGCTCTTTTAGCTGCCGAGAAAAACCGCCCCGCAGTTGCGTCAGTGCAGCGCGATGGCTGGCTTCAGAGTCAGAAGCGATCAGGTCGGCAACGGCTTCGGCCTGAACCAGATCGAACTGCCCGTTCAGAAAAGCGCGCTGCGTAAATTCACCCGGTCGGGCCAGCCGCACGCCTTCCTGTGTGAGCCGACGCAAAATCTGCTGAATAATAAACTCGGAGCCATGACACGAAATTTCGACTACGTCTTCTTTGGTAAACGATTTTGGAGCCCGAAAAACAGTAACCAGCACTTCATCGATGATACTGCCATTGGCATGACGAATGGTTCCGAAATGAGCCGTATGCGACTCCTGCCGGGTCAGCTCTTTACCCCGAAAAATTCGGCTGGTAATCGCAATAGCGCCTTCGCCCGATACGCGAATAACGGCAATGGCACCAATACCCGGCGCAGTAGCCAGTGCGGCAATAGGTTCTAACTGAAACAAAACGAGGTACTTAGTTTATGATTTTTTGTTCGGAAAAATTGGCAGGCGCCCCACCAGTCCGGCCAATCGCTTCTCGACGGGTGCGTCAGGTATGCCGAGCCAATCAGCATAGTGGTCGCCCAGAAAGAAACGCATTTCGCCCGCTATGAGGTTCCGAACGGCTTCGGGTCGCTGACTGCCTGACTGACTGGCTAGTGCCAGGCTCCCCTGTTTCGCGATGGCATCCAGTAAGGCGCGGGTTAGCCCCTGCCCCGCTTCGGAAACAGCAAACTGACGCCGGGCAATGGCGCGATCCAGCAAATAAGCCTGACGCAGATTTTGGGGAATAAGTTCGTCGGATACGCCATTCAAAAAACCAATTACGTTGATGTGATGCAGATACGCTTCTTCTTCGGCTTCGGACGCAACAATACCAAGCTTGCGCAAACCACGAAGCACGATGTATGAAAAGGCGAGATTGGTTCCGGCCATATCTTCCTGATTAACCGGATAGCCCCACACCATCTGCCACCGCCCGGAATGTAGCGAAAACCACCGAACGGCAGCATGAATCAAGCGAACTTTCAGGGTTCGAAAAATAGCCGTTTTCGTATTCCATTCACGCGGGTCGTTGACCGAAAAAATCCATTCGCCTGTTTCGTGAAGCCGTCGCGCCGTATCATTTTTTATTCGTTCGGTCAGCCAGAGTACCTGAGCGCCATTGGCTCCGAGGTAGCAATAAGGTAACGAAAAACAGCCCAGAACCAGCGCAATCTGCTGTGCGTGTTTTTGAAAGAAAGTCATCCCTTTGGCCATCTGTCTGGTATCAGCCCAGGTTGGTAGATCTGTATAGGTCTCAAAAAAATCGCGCAATACCTGTGGCCCCTGCGAATCGAACGATACCGCTTCTGGATCAGCTAGCCAGTTCATTAACGGCCGCAGCCCTTCGTGTCCTTTGGCTTCAACGATAGCCATAATAACCGCATCGGCAGGCACATCGCCCTGCTGCCGGTAGGGTTGCAGCAACTCATCCGTAAACGAACCCGGCGGCTTGATTAAGGTAGGCATAATAACGTTTCTGGTCTAATTGGACATTAGTCATTGGAAAACAAGTTACTAATGACTAATTGTATTGAGCGATAAGGTTGTTCTACAAGCCACCCTTTTTACCCCATCCCAACCCTTCCTCTGAAAACAGGCCGGGCCGACGCTTCGGAAGGGCTTGTTTGGCAGTATTCCCCTCCCCTGAAAACAGGGCAGGAGTTAGGGGTGGGGTAGAACCTTATCACTCAGTACATCTAATCTCTAATGACCAATGGCTATTGACAACTCTACAATCTGATTTGCAGGCCATCGAAGCCCAGCCGGATGTGCGGTGGCAGTTCTTTCTCTACTTCCCGATGCAAACCCAGTTTATGGCTGATATGCGTAAAATACGTTCGTGTAGCACCGATTCGATTGGCCAGCTCAAGAGCCTGATCCAATGTAAAATGAGAAAGATGAGGTAATCGCTGCAGGGCGTCGAGCACAAGCACTTTGGTGCCATATACCTTTTCGAGTTCGTCGTCTGCAATAAAATTAAGGTCGGTCAGGTAGGTAAAATCGCCAATTCGATAGCCAAAAACGGGCAGTTTGTGGTGCATTACCTGAATAGGCAGGATTGAAACGCCCCGAATGCTGAAGGAATCGTTCTGAATTGGAATCGGCTTGATGCGTGGAGTGCCGGGGTACTTGTGCTCGGCAAAAATATAGGCAAACTCCTGTTCTAACTGACTGAGCACCGAAGGTCGGCCATATATGGGCATATCCTGCCCCGACCGGAAGTTATATGCCCGCACTTCGTCCAGACCAGCCGTATGGTCTTTATGTTCGTGCGTAAACACAACCGCGTCTAACTGTTTGAGGTCGAGACGGAGCATCTGCTGACGAAAGTCAGGACCGGTATCGATCACTAAACTAAGGCCATCTAGCGCCACATGAACAGACGAACGTAGTCGTTTGTCGCGAAAATCCACTGACCGGCATACGTCACATTCACACCCAATCAGGGGTACCCCAGACGAGGTTCCGGTACCAAGTAGTGTGATGAGCATAATTAGTGAATGAGCGAATGAGCGAATTAGTGAATGTTTTTTTAGCCTATTCGCTCATTCACTAATTCGCTCATTCACTAATTATTTATCTGTAAGCTGATTAACCACTTCTACCAGCCGATCGAAGTTTAGTGGTTTCACCAGCACATCGTTGAAACCGGCAGTTTTGAATTCTTCTTCCGTATAGTTTTTAGCGTTACCCGTGATGGCCACAATAGGTACGTTCGCTTTGGTTTGATCGGAAAGCGCCCGAACACGACGAACACATTCCATACCGTCCATAACGGGCATGTTAATATCGAGCAAGAGGATACTGAAATCTTCTTTCTCCAGTATTTGCAATACCTGTTCACCGTTCTTAACAGCGGTAATGTCGTAGTGTTGAAACTCAAGGATTTTACGGGCCAGATTCTGG
The DNA here is from genome assembly GCF_037201965.1 of Spirosoma sp. SC4-14. Classification (NCBI taxonomy): domain Bacteria; kingdom Pseudomonadati; phylum Bacteroidota; class Cytophagia; order Cytophagales; family Cytophagaceae; genus Spirosoma; species Spirosoma sp. SC4-14. The sequence goes on from NZ_CP147518.1 coordinate 5,106,088, forward strand.
ATAACGGAGCTATCTTCTGCAATCAGGACGCGTTTGGAAGCTGACATAGGGCTTGGAGTCGTATTACGTTTATGGTGGTGAAATTAGCATATTATCTGCAAACGAAAAAAATGCCTTTTCGCCTTAAAAGCTATAACTAGTCGGATTTTGTTAAACAGTATCACCTGTTTAGCAGTCCAAAGGCTCATTTTCGCTAAAAAAAATACAGAAACATAACACAACAATCCAACTTTATTCGTAAGTTTATTATCCCAATCCACTTGCTTCGTTCGGTTGTGCTCTTCGTTCTGTTGGCAGCTAAACACTAGCTAACGGTCTATTGTCTCCCTATCCGCACCCAGTCGATCCATCGTTTTATTCACTTTTTATTCTGCTTTGAATTATGAAACTGACTGGACCCGATGGCACCTTCGAGTTAAACATTCTGGATTATGAATGTAGCGACTCACCTTATTTTATGGATCGCAATTGGCTGATCGTTAGTGTAAAAACACGTTACGATAATCATGATTATGTTCGAACGGCGTCAATTCTGTCGACCTGGGAAGTTGAACTACTGCATAAATGGATGAAATCCATAATCGATGATCATGAACTGTGTCCGAAATTAACATTCGTTGATCCGGCATTAGGTTTTAGCAATGCATCCCGAGGTCATAACGACTACCGATTACGCATTAAACTAAGCTCCGATGCCTTACCAAACTGGAAGCGCGATCGCACTCCCTTTTATTTGGGAGTTTCGCCCGATAAAATTGAATTACAACGAGCTATTCAGGATCTGGCAAAACAGCTCCAGCACTTCCCCATCCGGGAATAAGTATTCGGGTTATGATTGCTCCGCAGTTGTAAGGTGCCAACAGACGGAGCAATCATAAACCTGAAAGCTTACTTCCTCAATTCAGCTAAAAACACGTTAAACTCCTGCTCCAGAGCCTGCAACGCATCGGCCAAACCACTGGTATCATTTACTTTGAGTTTACCCTCGGCAGTTCGTGAAATATCGGCCACACGCGCTATACCAATGGTTCCGGCACTGCCTTTCAAGGTGTGCAGATTGCTTTTCACCGTCGGAATATCGCCCAGCGCATACGCATCGACCGCTCCTTTGACCAGATCGGTTGCTTCGACAACGAACTCCTCCATAATACTATCGACCAGTTCCTGACCGCCAATGTCGCGAAGTTGCACTACAATTTCGTCGTCAATTATGGGCAGAGACGGCTCGGTCATAATAACCACTGGCGCCGGTAATTTGGGCACTGTATCCTGCTTTTTTGCCCGATTGGCATCCGCAATTTCTTTTACTTTGGCAATCAGGCTTTGTGCCCGAATGGGTTTGGCAATATAATCGTCCAGCCCCTGACTGATAAATCGTTCCCGATCTTCGCGCATGGAGTAGGCTGTCATGGCAACAACTGTTGGGAGCGTGTTACCAAATTTTTCGCGCAGATGGCGGGTCGTTTCCACGCCATCCATGTCGGGCATCTGAATGTCCATAAAAATGACATCAAAGCCGGTGAATTCGCCTTTCGCTTTTTGCTCACTGGCTTTTTCCACTTCACCAATGGCAGCCGGTCCACTATCGGCAGTGGTTACAACACAACCTGCCTTACGCAGAATTTCGCTGGCTACCTTACGGTTTACGGCATTATCGTCGACAAGTAATACCGTAGGGTGATAATCGCTGAAGAAATTCGCCAGAACAATTTCGGCTACTTCGGTCGTTTGGGTAGTGGGACTAATGGCTGTTTCTTTCAGCTCGATCGTAAACCAGAAGGTACTACCCGATCCAACAACCGATTCTACTCCCACTTCGCCCTTCATCAGGTGCGCCAGTTCTTTCGAAATAGCCAGCCCTAGCCCGGTTCCACCAAACGACTTCCGCGACGATGTATCGACCTGGCTGAATGAGTTAAAGAGCAGATTAATATTTTCCGGCGAAATACCAATGCCCGAATCACGTACTTCAATGCGCATTCGGTTAAATTTACCCCGTTTGCTGAGTAGCGAAGCTTCGACATGAACGGTACCGTTCTCGGTAAATTTGATCGCATTCGAGGTAAGGTTCGACAGAATCTGGAGCAGACGCGTCTGGTCGGCAATCACAAACGTGGGCAAATCGGGACCGATGTGGTAGGTAAGCTGGTTATTCTTGGAGTTGGCCTGCTGCCCAAACAAGGCGATAAGCTTCTCAAATATCTCCTTAAATGCCACTGGCGACTCGTGGAGCGCCATTTTGCCAGCCTCAATTTTCGAAAGATCAAGAATATCGTTCAAAATATTGAGCAGCGTTTCCGACGAGCGCTTAATTGTTTTGACGTAGCTGCGCTGTTCTTCGTCCAGGCTGGTGTCGTTCAGCAGATCGATCATACCGATTACCCCGTTCATGGGTGTTCGGATCTCGTGGCTCATATTGGCCAGAAAACGCTCTTTCACTTTCAGCGACCGTTCGGCCTCGTCGCGGGCTTTTACCAACTCAGCGGCCTGCCGTTTCAGTTCGGTAATATCGCGGGCCAGCACAGCTACCACCGAGTAGTCGCCCTGCTCGTCTTTCAATAACAGCATGTTGAACATAAACTGCCGCTCGGTGCCGTCTTTCCGGCGCATACTCACCTCAAAGTTGCGCAGGCTATGCGTCCGGCCCAGCTTAAACATAGCCCGGTGAATTACACTCTTGTCGATAATAAACTGCATGGCATCCTGGCCCAGCACTTCGTCGGGTGTGTAGCCCATGCGTTTATACACCGACGGACTCACCATGGTGATTCGGCCTTTCCGATCTACACGCACGTAGATGTCCTGTAGGTTTTCGAATATTCCCCGGAATTTCTCTTCGCTCTGCTGGGTAGCCAGTTCGGCACGTTTCCGATTGGTGATGTCGCGGGCAATTCCAGACACTTCTTCGATGACCCCACCAGCCAGCAAAATCGGGTTAAGGTGAAATTCGAGATAGGTTTCGCCCCGTGCCGTTTCGAAATGCATTTCAAAGTTTTGCGGAAAGCCCCGGAAAGCCTGGCGGTATTTTTCTTCCAGCAGTTTCCGGTTTTCTTCGCCAATCATCCGCCAGCCAAGCTTTGGCGCACTGGCCTGCAGGGTCGGACTCATGTCTAACTGATACTCGATCAGGCGCGTATAATTTTTATTGAACGACGTAAGCTGTAATGCTTTGTTGACCGACCAGATCAGATAGGTACTGCTATCGAAAATTGCATTAAGCCGGGCATTCTGTTTATCGAGAGCAGCCTCCGATTGCTTCCGTGCAATGGCCAGTGCTACCTGTCCCGAAATAAATTCGAGCAGTTCCAGATCGCGCGGTCTGTATGTTTGCGGATCGTCGTATGATTTTACGCCAATAATTCCCGTAATCTCGTCGCCAATCCGAAGCGGGGCAGTCAGCATAACCTGCGGCTGCAACTGACCATACAGATCTATTTTATGCTCATCGGCCAGATGCCGGATGTCTTTCTCATATAAAAACAGCGGCTTATTGGCCCGAATGGTATATTCAGTTAGCCCATTTCCCAACTTACGTTTGGTAAACCGCATATTGCCCCCAAAATATTCATCGACATAGTAGGGAAACGACAGATACGTTTTGCTGGAATCGTAGAGCGCAATGAAGAAATTACGGGCATCGATAATATTGCCCAACTCCTCATGAATTTTCTGATAAAACTCATCCAGATTGGGTGTGTTGATGGTCCAGTTGGCAATGCTATAATAAAGTTTCTGCGATTTTTCGGCACGGATTCGCCCGGTTGTGTCGTGCAGAATACAGCGAAAAGCCGTTGGCCGACCGTTGTCGAAACGGCAGTTTACGCTTCCCGACAGAAAAATGGTTTTGCCCGCTTTACTCCGAAAAACGGTTTCGACATAGGGGAGTCGATCGCCCTCCTGAATGCGTTGTAGCATTGCCAGCGTGCTGTCGGCATAGTCAGGATGAAGAATGTCCCGCAGGTTCAGGGCTGCAATCTCATCGGAACCATACCCGAGTATTTCGCGCCAGGCCCGATTCACGAAAATAAACTTACCGTCGAGGGTTAGTAGTTGAATCAGATCGGAGGTGTTATCGACCAGATCCTGAAGTTGCGCGTTAGTATTCGATAGGGCCGATGCTACGCGCCGTTTGTTGGTAACGTCTTCGCCAATTAGCGTAAACGACGACACCTCGCCACGATCAGTACCCTCTTCGGGCGGATTGAGGATAAATGAATTGAGCCGAACATTCCGAACAGCTCCGCTGCGGGCCAGCAGACTAATTTCTTTTTGTTCGGGAGTAGTTCGTTTCTGAATTGCTTCGTCAAACTCCATTTCAAGCCGCGCCCGATCGGCGGCCGGAATAAAAATGTCGAAGAAGTTCCCTCCCACAATGTCAGACGGTTGCCAGGCCGTGACCCTATAGGTATAGGGGTTAACGTAGCTCAGTGTGCCATCGCGTTCAACGGTTACGCCAATCATATTCAATTGATCGAGCGTTTGCCGAACATCGGCATTGGCACCCGGATCGGTCAGTGTTGCGCCATCGCGTTCCTGTTGAAGCCGTTCCAGTTCGGCTACTAATTCATCTTTCGTTTTTGCAGACCAGTGCATACTATAAAGTCGGTGAGTGGATCGCTATGATCGGTGATAGGAATCGGATGTTGTTGGTGTTGTGCATTACTTTTGCCAGGCAGGATCGTCTGCTAAACGGTAGCGCTTATGCATACGTTGGGTCAGGTTTGCGAACATAATGAGTTATGTACTTTCCTACTCTTTAAATTTAAATAATTTATTGATTTCCGACAAAGTTGGCTTATGTATCTGTTGGCGCAATTTATTAGCTGAACGATAATCCATTCCCATAATATTGCGTAATTTGCCCGGATTCCTTTGAAGTCTATGCTAAAACGGTCTATTTTCGGAGTACTTCTGATTGCCTTAACAGGTTGTGAACCCTTTGATTTACAACGCAAAAACTTTCCGGTATGTGCCAAACCATCGGCAAGTATCGGCTTCACATCCGACCAATTAGATGTCACCTTTTTTCTGGAAAATCCACAGGGCGACATCGGCGCTGTTGGCTGGGATGCCGGTGACGGCAAAGGAAAAAGCCGGGTTGGCACGCGCGTAACCTACAATTATGAAAAAGCCGGTACTTATACCGTTACGCTCGCTATTGCCAATACCTGCGACGATACGTTTACCACCACCCGCCAAATAACTGTCAGTAACTGATTCATCATGCGTCTGTTCCTCGTCTTTCTCGTTGCTGTTTTGTTCCGTTTATCCGGTTTCGGGCAGGATCGCGTTCGTAATATCCGTATGTATGCCCTCGATTCGGCACAACTGGAAATCCGCTACGATCTCATTCAGGCCCGCCCAGGCGACTCCATCTATTTCGATGTGCGCAGTCGGCTTCGTGGCCCGCTTCGTGTTCTGCCCGAGTTTGTCCGGGGCGACATTGGAACGCGGATCGTTGCAGGTTCCGACCGACGGATCATCTGGAATGCTCTTGCCAACGGCTACCCGCTGAATGAAGAAATTCAGGTTATTATCCGGGTTAAAACCGGAGCTATATCGGCGGCACCGGTAGCCAGTGCGCCAGCCGATTCTCAGCCGGTATCGATACCCAGCAAACCGGCCCCTACAGAACCGGTCACCAAAACGGAACCAATCCAACCAGAACGTCCGGCCACAGAGCCTGCCAGTCGGCCCGAAACGCAACCCTCGGTTTCGGAGCCACTCTCCAGCCAGCCAGGGGCTGCTATCAGAGATCGCTATGCCGGACCAGCCTGGGCCCTGCTGTCGGCTGTAGCGCCGGGAGTCGGCAATATTTTTGTTCAATGGCCTAAGCCCAAAATAGGTCTGCGCCCCCTGCTAGCCGTAGGTTGCTATGGCTTAGTAGCTTACGGCCTTATGGAGCAAAAAAAAGCTCAGGACGATTTTGCTGTCTATGAGCAACAGAAAAATGCGACAGAAGCCGAATCTTACTACACGAGTGCCAACGATCATCACCATCGCTATTTTCTGGCAACCCGTGGAGCAATGGTTGTAGCAGCCGCTGATGTGGTACTGACATTTTTAAAAGGATTACGAAACAACCAGCTTCGAAAAGAAGCCCACCGAATTCAGTCGTTTACGGTGCACCCAGGCCTTCAGGCTGGCCAGCCTACTGCTGTTATTCGATATACATTCTAACAGAAATTGGTATGCGACAAATTATAACCCTAGTCGTACTTCTGCTATTGACACAAGTCAGTTTTGCTCAATCGAACCGGCGTTCGTCAAAACCGTTTATCTATTCGGCAACCAGTGAGTGGCAGAAAGTTACGCTTAAACCAGGGCAGCGTCAATCGCCCACACCCACAGTTTCCAGCCAGCCCGTTACCCCAACTCAGCCGCCTGCGACCAACCCAAGCCCTACCCCGCAACCTGATCTGACCAAATCGGATGTTCCGGCGACCTCAGGCAATGTGGTATCAACACCGGCGACCGAACCCGACCCGGCTCCTTCCAGCCCGGTAGAATCGCCCGCAGGACGTCTATCGGCATCCGATGCGTCGGCCACTACAACAAGTCCCGATTTCCGCCCGGCCTTTACGGGCGACTTTGTTACCAATCGCAACGGGTGGAAAGCAGGAAATCATGGCGACTTCCACTACCAGATTGGCATGGGTCGCTATAGTATTCGCAAACGAAATCCTAAAACACAGCAGGTTGCATTTGCCCATGTATCGCTTCCCACGAATATTAACCTGAATCGGTCTCTCCAGTTTACCATAAAGCTGGACGTATTAGCCGACTCGGGCAAGGTACCAACCGGCGGAATACTTTTTGGGGTAAAAGATTCCCTCAATTTTAGTGCGTTTACAATTAATGGAAAAGGAGAAGCGTCTATTATTCGGGTAGCCGATGGCGAAGCAACGAGCACATATATGCCTGGCGAGTTTTTTAAACCTGGCGTAGCTGTTGAACGAAATCGCAACCGGCTAACAATCCGGCGCCAGGGTAATTCCCTGCATTTTTACATCAATGAACGGGAAATTCGCAGCAGCCCCTATCCGTTTCGGGTATTTCCGGGTAATGATGTAGGGGTGATTACGTCGGCCTACTGGACAACGTTTCAGAAGCTTAGCGTAACCCTGGGGGCATCAGATCTTCCGTCGCAGGCTATGGCATCTGATTATTCAACTGCGGCAACCACCGTGGCCAGTGATGTGCCAGCCAGTAGCCCGGCAGCCATTTCGACATCTGCAGTGAAAGAAAATACGGCTTCGAGTACTCATTCATTCAGCGAATCGTTTACCACCAACCAGCACCGGTGGCTGGTTGGAAAAAAAAACGGCTACGAACTAGAGGTTATGCAGGGTAGCTACTACATCCGCAAAATTGCGGCTACGGCTTCGCACCCCGCCCGAACCTATATACCGCTTCCCTCATCCATCGATCTTAATAAAGCCGAATCGTTTACGATAACTGCCGATATGACCGTTCCGCCCGGTGTTCAGCCAAACGGTGGCTTGCTGATTGGGGTGCAGGATGTAAATAACTATTGTCAGTTTCAGTTGATTGGCACAAATCTGGTCTCTGTTAAATCGCTGATCGATGGCGGTACGTTTGCGAATTACATGCCAGGAAAGCCAGTTCCTCCCCGTGTTTCGGTCAACAAAGAGCGTAACACATTGATGATCAAAAAGGAATTGAATCAGCTTCATTTCTACATCAACGGCGAAGAAGTTGTTGACAGTCCGCACGTTTTCCGAAAGTTCAGAGGTAACAAAATTGGCTTTATTACGGGATCGAAAACCGTGAAATTCCAGAATCTAACCGTGCAGACAGGAAAATAACTTATCGTTTTCGGTTGCTGTGCAGGAGCATGTGGCAGGCAGAGCAACCTCGCTCCTACTTGCTCACCAGTTGTCCGGCGCGATCGATTGTCAGGAGACGGCCATTCAGAAAGACAGAAGCGGTATTGCCCCGAAAGGGAGTTACAGCCTCATACGCTGGCGGAATCATCCATTCATCGTCTTCATTTATATAGCCCCACCGGCCATTTTTGCGGGCGCGTCGCCAGCCCTGCTCATCGGTTCCCAGTTCTACTTTGTCGTAGGATTTATCGCCAAAAGCTTCCTCATACTTGCCCTTCCGGGCATCTACTGGGGTTGTGGACTTTGTTTCCGGCTCGGCTGGGAGTGTTGTTTCAACAGGTCTATTGCCTAACGTTTCCTGCTTTTTGGTGGGTTCGGTCATAGCCAGTTCCTGTTCGTTAGCACGCCGGTCGGGGGTGTCGGTGGCTTCGCTCGTGGCTATATCGGGTTCTGGCTGTTTCGAAGCAATAGGCTCTTTTTTTGGGGAAGAACGTTTATCCGACGAATAGGTAGTCTGTTCGGTTTTGGGTTTCGAGTCGGGGGCTCTGTCGCGGGCATTACTGCTTTTGATAAACCAATAAATAATCGCCAGCAACGCCAGGGCAAACAGAACGCCATATACACCACTGCGATCGCGCGGAACAACCTCCACCCGAACCGTACTGAGCGGATTATTATTGGCATCGAAAAGCGTATAGTCGGTAGTTTTGTTTGGCTTTACCCAGCCCCGATTCACGGGCGATAATCCTGCTCCAAGGTCATCGATGGTAACAGCCAGCAGATTGTCGACCTCCCACGATAGCGTTACCGTCTCCCCTTTGTGGATGCGGGCAGGCTGAGCCGTAAATGTGCGGACAAAGGGCGGGGTTTCCGGACTAAGCGATGGTTCTGGATAGTAGGGTTCTGGTGTCGTAATCGGAGCCTGCTCCAGCGTTGACTTGTAGAGCACATTCTGCCAATCGGACGATACCAACCGTTCGCGGAGTGTATTTCCCTCCGGCTCTCTTACGGCTTTAAACAAATTGTTGACCAGGTAGGAAAAAATCTCCTCCGTTACGACCAGTTCATCGGCTTTTATGGCGACCAGTAAGTCCTTGAGCAACCACGATGGAATAATACGCTGCGACTTATAGCTGTCCAGTCGGCTGGCAATTTTCTGTCGGACTTCATCCCGGCTTAACGGGTTTTCAACAACGGGCGGGGCCACCAAAACAGCAACCGGAGCAGCAGGCATTTCTGATTTTGGCGGATCAGGAATCGTTGCCAGAATGGCCGGAATCCACCGTTGTGTTACAAATGCACGGGATAACGTCAGGCGTTCGGCTTCCGCAACGATTTCATCTATATGAAAGGGTAAGAGTTGTTTTTTATCCGCTCGGGCGTAGGCTTCGGCAGTTGTCTTCAGCGTATTGATACGAGGAAACAGCCCTCCTAGTTGATAACTCACATCATTAACCAGCCGCATAAATTCGGCAGAGGCAATACCATCCTGCTCGGCTTCGGTTAGCAGACCATTTCTGCGCCATTGCCACTCTTTCAGGTCGCCCTCGTGCAATACGACCTCTTCTTTAATCCGTTCTTTTAATTCAGCAAGCGTCATTGTGAATTAGTTGGCAGCGGGTACTTCATGCGAAGTACCCGCCCCTTACAACCATCAGGCATAGAAACTAATTTCTGCTTTTTCAGTTATATGCCATTTTTCGCCCTGTAATTGCAACTTTCCGTCCGAAATCATGTGGATTCGGCTGTTTGCTTCGGGTCTGGAGTTATAATTGCAGGCATCGCTAAGATAAGAATAAGGATCGCTCAGCGCCAGCCGTTGTGCCTCAAAATCGTCGGTAACCCGAAACGTTGCCTGTCCGGGTGCAGTCGGCGTAATCACAAATACCATCGGTCGATTGGGAGTTTCGACCAAACTACTAACGCTAAATCCGCCTGGCACGTCAACTGTCCGGGCATAGAGTTTGGCCGGTGGCCCAGCAACAGGCACAGGCGCTGGCCGCTGCGTCTGTGACGATACCGGCCTCGGCGTTGTTGCTTTAGCCTCCGCTTGGCGGCTAACGGGTTTAGCTTCGGCAGCAGGTGCTGGCATAGCCGGAATAACACTCTCGGCTGTGACACGCAGAGACTGGGCCTCACGAAGCTGAGCAATCTGACTCTCCAGCGCTTTTAGCTTGGTTAGCAACGCCTTGTTATCGCGCTCCAGCGAAAGCACTCGTCCGCTCAACTCCCGAATGCCATCAGCGCTGCCTGAAACCGAACGGCGTTCTGCGTTAAGTTTTTCCCAACCCAGCCGGTTCTGCCACCAGAGCAAAACCAGTCCAATCAGCGCCAGTATCGACAGAGCCAGCGCCAGATACGTATAAGCAGGCGGTTTAGTGGCCGCATCAGCAGTCGTTGCCGTTGTGTCCTGCGCCTGAGCAACCAGGCTGGCTGTCAGTGCAACTACGAACAGACAGCTCATTCTGAATCGTTGCATTATCATTCGGTTACGACTGATTTTTGGCAATGTATTTAGAAAGTTCGTACAACGCATTCTTGAGCGGCAGGAAGAAGAACGTTTCCGACAGTCGGGCATCCTGGTCGCGTTCGACGTGCAGTTTGGCCAGCATGTAGCTATCGTGCAGTATGCTGCTGCGCGTCACATCCGAGCCAACCAGAAAATCGTAGTAATCCTGTGTCCGGCGAATTCCGAAATCGCCCAAAAATGCGGCAATAGAGCTATTCTTGAGCGTTTTCTCCAGAAAGTCGCGAACATTTCGCAATACCGAATCATGAAAATCGCGCTCATGCCCAACCGTATCGACCGTGGTTTCATTGTACGTAAACGTTACCGGGTGATCCGGCTCGTTGCCCCAGTAGGCCGTTGTCTGATTGCCGCGATACTGATCCCGGTCGGTGGCTGTCTGGTACAGAACAGCACCGTTGGCCGTAGTCTCTTTTGGATTGTCGGTCAGCAGAATCTGGAAGTTTGGCGGAACGGACTTCGTCGTATAGGCCATCAGCAATCGTTTGGTATAATCGACCAGGTCGCCCCGTGTGCCAAGCAGATTCAGGTATTGGCTACCCCGGCCCGTAAAGGTAAGGAAACGGGGTAACTCAAGCTGTACGCCCTCGCCCTGCTTTTCCTGCGATTCGATCAACTGAACCAAATGATAGATAAGAGCCGCATAGTGTAGATACAAGACAATCAGCAGCGCCGGTTGCTGGTTCTGAATAGCCTTCGTAAACTGGAAATGATCGTCGTATTTGAACAATAGACTCACCACATCTTCGGGCGACATTCGGCGCTTTGGGTCCAAAAACGCATCCAGCGTTTGATCGGCACCGGTTTTCTGGCTCGACGGGTTATTGCTCCGGTACGTCAGGAAGTTCGACAAAAAGCCGTTATCCATCCGTCCTGATGGGGCTCCGGTTTCGTCCAGTCCGCCACCCCAGATGTCGTTAGCCGCAAATCGGAACGACGTGTTGAAATAATGCCGCTGCCCCTGCGCAAAAAACATCAGGTCGGAGGTGCCGCCCCCAACGTCGATGTTGACAGCATTGGCCGTTGGCAACACGCCCTGGCGTTGCAGGTAAAAATACGGAGCCAGCGATTCCAGAATGGGTTCGTCCTGAAAATAGGCCGTTGTTCCGAAAACTTCCTGCATGGCCTTGTTCCACTCGGCCGCCAGTCGGTTCCGCGTCCGACGGGTCATGCTCGACGGCGCTAGCCAAACGATTCGGGTTAGGGCTACATCGCCTTTATTCTGAACTACCTTATGCCGAATCAGCAGCAACAGGGTTTCGAAAAACGCCCGCACCCGCAGGTCGTTCAGCGTATCGTTGGGTTTGTTTTCGAACAGCCATTTCAGGGTCGACACATAGCGGTTATTGTCGCCAACGGTAACCTGTTCGAGATCGATATTGAAGCCCAGGTTCAGTTTCGAGAACAGATAATCGCCCCCCTGCGTCAGTCCTTCGCGCTCGTAGACGGTAGTGCGCAAGGGGAAAGCAAACGGTGTTCCCAAACGCGGATTGCGGCCAATGAGCGGTGGCACAAACTCCCGACGAATCAGGGGTTCTAACTGCTCAAATGCCCCAAAACTACTCTTCACACTATACCGATCGTAGTCGCGGCTGATACCCGGCCCGGAATAGGGTTTGTTGAGGAGCACCATCTGCAAATCATCGTCGGTAACGGTTAGTGGTTCGGGGTCGGGTTTGGCACCACCCTGGTCTTTTACCAGATAGGCAACGTGTGTATTCGATGTGCCGAAGTCGACGGCAAACGTAAATTCTTCGTACCCCCGGTTCGTAATCGTAATGAACTCAGGAACCACTATGCCCCGATACGGTATGTCATTGTGGGCCAGTTGAATTTCGACCAGGTCGAATGCTTCATTCACTTTGTAATAATACGAGGCCGGACGCTCGCCTACTTTCGGGCTGCGCGGTTGTGGTTTACCGCTCGTCAGTGCGTGCTGGCTAACAATATCGGGGAAACGATAAAAATTAGCCTGTGTGCCCTGCGATACCGTTCCGTCGGCCAGCAACATCGTATACCGATTCAGCATTTGCTGATCAGGAATAGTCAGTCGATAAAATGGAAAGAAGCCCATTCCCACCGGCAAATCGAGCACTTTCTCGGGCTGATTTAGTTCGTAGGTTTTGCGAAATTCCACAAACCGCACGTTCTGACCGCGCACTGGCACTTTCAGAATGGCCGTTACGCGCTGATCGCTGATGTCGAGCGTCAGGTAGTTGCGCAGGTCATCGAGCGTAAAGAAATTAAAGTATTCTTTGCGGATCGGCAGCAGAAAATCGCAGTCGGCGCGATTCTGGGTTCCCGTAAAAAAGCGTTCATTATTGATTTTGAACGGCATCCGAATGAGGAAGTCTTCCAGAAAATCATCGGTCGATACAAATGGGTATTGCACATTATCGACACCCGGCAGCCGTCGGTCAGCCAGCAAGCCGCCCGCTCCTAGGTCGTTTAGCAACGACGAGGGTATGACGGTCCGTGAATCCCATTCGGTATTTTTCACATAACGACCGCGAACGTCCATCCGCGACGCCAACGCCAGGGGTGGCTTCACATCGGTTTTTACGCCGTTCTTGTTGGTTTCTTCTTTGTAATAGCTAACTGTCGGCAGCATCACAAAATCGCTATTGCTTTCCACTTCCCGCAACACATCGTCGGCACGGACACTGTAGAGTGGCAATCCCGTTACGACCTGTAGGGTGCTAAACCCTTCGATATTTGTGCGAATCGGGTCGAAATCGTTGAGAGTTTTCGAGGTATCGACGGGTAGCGGATACGGATTATCGCGGAACAGTTTGTCCAGAAACTTAGTCAGGCCGCTGTTTTCGGGCAATAGGCTCTTATACTGATCGAACAACCGGCTCAGGTAGGTCACAAACGCCCGGTCGCGACTTTCGAGCGGCACATAGTCCTGCTGAAAAAAGATTCGCCCGGTGCTGCTCTTCGGTGGATCAAGAAACTTGTTCTGTCGTTCCTGTTCCCAGTTGGGCGATGTAAACACCAGCGTCAGGGGCGACGTTCCTCCCAGCAAAGCACCTTTATAATAAATCAGGGTAAAGGTTTGCAGATTGGCCAGGTCGTGGCGCATATCCAGTTCAAGTGCCTTTGCCAAAACACGGTGGGGATGCCGACGGCTGGGCGCATTCGGCAACGGTGTTTTCTGGTTTAGTGCATTCAGGCGGTCGGCCCGGTTCCAGACACGATAGGTCAGGTCGGGACTGGAACCTGCCTGAAACAACAGTTCCAGCAGGTCGAGGCAGTGCGAAACCAGCACATGGTACATGGTCGGCTGAGCTGGGCGCAGGTCGTTCATTACCAACCTGAAAGCCGCATCGAACAGATACAGCCGCGCAAACGGCGACGGAATCGACGTACCGGCTTTAGCAGCCAGTCCTGCCTGATTGAGCATCGTATCAGGAATATGTTCAATCCGGTTACCTACCAGCCCAACGGTTCCGCCCGTCCAGCCAAGGTGATTTTGTTCGACCACATTGGGGTCATTGTCTATACGAAGGATATGGGGCATACTGAAGTTTTCAGTTTTGGAGCCCCTACCCCCAAGGGAGAAGCGCTGCCTCGCAGTCCAATGCTGCCTGTTTTCAAAGCGCAGGGATGATGCGAAAGCAACTAAGCGGCAGCGCTTCCCCCTTTGGGAGTAGGGGGCTGTTATACTAATTGCCGGTTAAGATCACCGAGTTTCTGAACACATTTGTCGGCTACAGCCATAAGCAGGTGCATCAGCCGCGTTTCGGCTTGTGGATACTGAGCCAGCAGTTTGGGTTCAGCATCGCCCGCTTCGTTGAGCAGAAAGCTCTCGCTGATACCCTTATCGCCAAAGCCCATGAATGTTTTGGGTTCAATCTGTTTGGCCCGCACCATCCCGTTAAAATCGGTCTGGAAGTTGAACGGATCGAATTTCCGGTCGTTATCGGCCATTTCGGTCATCCATTTCCGGAAAGCATCGCCCATAAATTTAGTCAATGCCACAAAATAGGTACTACTGCCTAACTGCTGCTGCAAGCCCAGACTCCTGGCAAACGATTCGCGCAGGTTGGCCGGAACATACTCAGTGTAGAATTTACTGGCGTAGGCAAACCGAACCAGTGGCAACATGACGTTCCGATAAGTGGAATCGGCAAAATGCGCGAAATCGAGCTGACGATCATCCCGACGGAGACCATATTCGTAGTACGTCCGGTTTCCGGCAAATTCGCCTGCACTCCGACTGGCAAAATCCAGAACGGTTTCGGCCGCCAACAGTTCTACAATGTGCGCATTGTTGGCCTGTTTGGCTCCGCCTTCTACGTTTGCATAGAGTTTAGCGCCGGGCTTATCGCCAATGTAGTAGAGCGAATCGAGGTGAATCTGATTCTGGTAGTATGACAGAGCCGCTTTCGTTTTCGAATTGAAGCGATTCTGGTCAATGGCACTCTGGCCGTTTTCTTCCAGGGCAAAATAGGGCATTACCGTAACGGCACCTTTACGCGCATTGCGGATGGGCATTTTCTGGCTCGGCTCCTGCAACAGTTTTACCAGTTGTGGAAAACCTGACGAGCCCGTACCGCCAAAGATCGAACTGATGATAAAAATCCGGTCGGTTTCGTTGTTAAACGCCCCAACAAAATATTTGTACAGCGCCGAGTCTTCCAGCGCGTTGAAAACAACGCTCCCGATATTAGGATTCCCCTTGAACCCAACCGACAGATCGAGCTTCAATTCTGCACTGGTTGGTTTAGCCGAATTATCATAAAGCACTTTGAGCAGTTCCCGGTCGATGTCGTCCATCGTACTTACGTTCAGAAACTCTTCAAACGTCCCCTGATGTTCGGTCAGTTGGGGCAGAAATGAATCACCGATCCGTTCCTGAGTTGTTTCACTCTGGAGCGTTCCCAGCGACTGAATTAATGTAGAGAAAAAGGCTTTGGGGGCATCGGACTGACCCGATGGTGCCGCTCCGTTTGGGTAAGCCCCATTCCGAATGGTCCGATACAGTTCTACTGTATTCAGTGCACGCGCCGTGTCGCCATTCTGCATATCCATGTCCAGCAGAATCGGAATAAGTGTCAGGTTGTCGGGCACTTTAGCCCCGGCGGCCAGTAGCATTGTCAACGAGCGTAACACACGCGCTCCCGTACCACCGATAGCAAAAACAAAAAGCTTCATTTTGGAACGTTTACGGATTCCAGTTTATGGTCTATGGTTTATGGTTTATGGTTGCGCTGCCTCAGAAAGATGTATGCCAAAAAGCAGCGCAACCATAAACCATAAACCATAGACCATAAACCGTCCCCCTATTTTAAACTGAATTTAAAACGGCGTGTACCGGGCAAATTTGGACCCTCGCTTAAACAGCAGCGAAAACCCAAAGAACAGCAACCCGGCCAGAATCAGATTGACGCCACCAAAACCGAGCATATAACTGTCGGCCTCGGGTTCGCCCGTGGCATCTTTCGCGTAGCTCACGGCCAGCGCGAAGGCAATAATCAAGGCAATCACCAGTGTTATAATCCAGTGACTGGTTCGGTGAAAAACGGCCTTCCAGCGGCCAAGCAACAGATAAAACGTAGCAGCAAGCCCGAGCATCAACACCACCGTTAGTAACCCAACGGGAGTAAATACGGTGTTACGATAGGTGGGATCGGGATTTTTGCCAATCAGCAATTCATACAGAGCAGTGAACATGGGTGCCGTCTATTGTTCGAGGGTGATGGTAAGTTGGAGAAATGATTTATCGGTACCAGAGCCTGTTTCATACGCATCCCGAACGCCATTCATGAGGTGTTCGAGCGCAAAGGTCTTGCCCTCCCGACCAGCCGCCGTCCGGTCGTCCATCGTCGACTGATTCAGGTACCAGGTATCGTAACGAACGGGGAGTTTAATGGTCACGGGAGTGTCATGATCAAAAAGCTGCGTGACTTTAAAGGTTAGTATGTGTGTCGATTCGCTCAGCATGCGCGATTCGTTGGTTTTTAGTTTTTCGGTGCCTTTGACGTCGTCTTTCGATTCAATGCTCACCAGTTTAACGCCAGCATTCCCAGCCGAAACGATCAGGTTTTTAGTCAGATAAGCTTCCGTCTGCGCATATGAAGGCAGGCCGCTCAGGTTCACGCCAATGGCAAACTCAGCGGGCCGATCGGCACGCACACCCTTCAGATTCGTGATTCGCTTCCCATCGGCATTCCAGTCGTCGCCTTTACGGTTCAGTGTAAAAAACAGGTCATAATCCGTTATCGTACCACCACCGCCAAAATCGAGTTGCTTTTGGGGTTTGGTCGTAAGTGTTGCCTGTAGTTTCTGATTAAACAGATTCAGCACCCGCTGTTTGCCGATCACCCAGATATAAAACGGGCGTTGTTCGCCGTTTAGCTTCTGTTTTTTATTCTGGTAGTCGTAATAAGTGCCATTGAAGGCCGACGAGTAGGCATAGACCGTGGCGTTGATGGTGTCTTTGCTCAGGCGGGCAAACTGCCGGTTAATTTCGTTTTTCAGGACGCTGGAAGCATCCGTTGCATTGATCTGCGGGTTCTTTTTGATGTCTTCGTCGGGAAACGACAGAATACAGTCTGACACCAGTAAGGCCACGTTGCCATTACGGGCTTTTTCGCCTACCTGTTTGAAAATGGTGTGCAGTTCCGAACTCCGGGCATTGGCCAGTGGCACCGTTGCGAGGCTTGTCACAAATTTGTCGACATCGCCGGGATAAAGCTGAGCGTCTTTGCTAATGGTATAAATGGCCATTTCTTTCCGAACGGGCTCAATCTGACTGAGCTTGTTGGCAAATTCAGAGACAATGTTTTTGAATTCCGTACTACCATTCAGATAACCGCCCATACTGGCCGATGTTTCCAGAAAGAAGTTAATCTGATTAATGGTATCGGCCTTAACGGTGGGCGTTTCCTGTTCTTTTGGCGCCAGATTACAGCTCTGCAAAACGCCAATCAGACTCACGCTTAAGAGGATGTTGTACCAGCAAGAGTGCGCGCGGACCATGTATAAAGTTTTCGTCATTACGGATATGTATGCAGGGCAAAAGTACCAAACTGCCCCATTCTCTACCCTCCGTTCGGGCAGAGACTTTTAATTTTTCTTAAAATTCTATATTAGGTAACGAACCAGACAGGCATTTTATGTCAGTCGGTACAGTTTAACGATGAACGGACGTTTACCTTTGTAGGCCGGACGGCCACGTCCGCGTATGACCCCAAAATGATTACCAACCCGGACGTGGCCGCCGGAATGCCGTATAGCAGGCTACTATTATGACGCTTCGCCATTTTGTATTACTTTTTTTATTATCGCTTCCGTTTCTTCTCCAGAACTGTGCTCAGGTTGCTCAGCCACCGGGGGGCAAAAAAGATACGCTGGCCCCGAAACTCGTCAGTAGTATGCCCGAAGCCCGTCAGTTGAACTATTCCGGCAAAACGATTGAACTGGAATTCGATGAGTATGTCAATACCGAGAACCTCCAGCAGAAGGTTACAATTACACCCCGCGACAGTAACACTTTTGTGGTAAGATCGCTGCCAAAGGGCGTACGGCTAACCTTTAACAAACCACTCCAGCCCAATACAACGTATACCATTAACTTTTCTGATGGCATAAAGGATATTACCGAACGAAATATTGCCAAAGATGCCAAACTTGTTTTTAGTACTGGACCGGTTATCGATTCCCTGTTTCTGAGCGGGACGGTTGTCGATGACGAAAGTCGCCAGCCTATTCTGAATTTTGCGGTAGGGTTGTTTGCCCCTACCGATACGTTGCCTATTAACCGGAAACGCCCTGCCTATTATGCCCGAACGGACAGTAGTGGAAATTACCGCATCGAAAACGTAAAGGAAGGTCAGTATAAAGTGTATGGATTCGACGATAAAGATCTGAATCTGGTTAATAATACACCCGGCGAACGAGTCGCCTTTCGGGATAGTGTGCTTAACCTAAACCGCAACTATACCGATGTAAATATGGTAGCTTTCCGAGGCTATGGCAAACCCCGCATTAGCCGTCGCGAACGTACCGACGAAACATTGGGGCTTGAGCTGAGCAGTGGTATTGCCAGTTATACGATGCTGTTCGGTAAAATGATTTCTGCCCCTACCGATTCAAGCACCTCGAAAACACCTGTATCCACGTCGGCCGTATCCACGTCGGTAACTTCAACTACGTTTGTGCCATCGGGCGATACACTGGTTTCGTTTCTGGAAAGCCCGAAAATGATCCGACTGTTTAAACCAGCCGACAAGGCAGCCAACGATACAATCAACATCGTGATAATGGCTAAAGATTCAGTCGGTAACGTCACGGAGCTTCGGGAGCGGGTCTATTTTTCCCCCCTTAAAACCAGAACCCGCGACCGTAAAACACTAACGCTTCAGGTCAATCCACCAACGAGCGATCCAATTGATAACAACCTCGACTTTACGCTCCGTTTTTCGAAACCTATTCTCAACTACGACACCACCCTCATTGTGATTGGGGCCGATAGTACAAAGCCGCTCAAATTCGCACCCAACGAGTTGACATGGAGTAATAATTTCAGCCAACTGGAAATAAAACGAAAGACGAACCTCAAAGATACCCTGCTTTTCAGGTTACTGAAAGGCTCATTCATTAGTGTGCAGGGCGACACGCTTGCTCGCTATAATGCCCGCTATCAGATTGCCGAAGAAGATAGTTACGGCCTGATTGCGGGTCATGTAAATCGCCCAGATACGAACTTCATTGTAGAACTGCTCGACGAAAAATACAACGTAATCCGAACCTCAGTTGGGACACCCAACTACAGCTTTGCCCGATTAAAACCAGGGCGTTATCGGGTTAGGTTGATTATTGACGCCAACGGTAACGGGAAACGCGACATTGGCAATGTGCAGAAAGGCATTCAGCCCGAAACCATCATCTACAACCCTGGCTATGAAGAAGGGGGCATCATTCCACTCAAGCAGAATTTTGAGCTTACCGAGATTGATTTCTAGATCTCTATAATCCTGTTGTGCCTTCGGCATTTCCTGGATCACAGGCTGTTTTTATAAAAGATGGGAACACGGATGGCACGGATTTTCGTAGATAAAAAACTATAATCTCCCAATTTTATCTGTGACGACCTGTTCAATCCGTGTTCTTTATTCATACCTGGCTAGTACCCCAACCCAAGCGCCCTCAGAAAGGCCGCGCCAGAAAATCTGTGTGATTTTGTCAAGTTGCTGACATTCGGCCGACGCCAGATCAGCAACCTTTGTCAAAAAGATCACACAATGAAATCGCTATTCGCTTTTTTCGTACTGCTTTTCATCGGCCTACTTCCTTCGCTGGCCCAATCGCCGGATGCGCAGCGGCTGGCTCAGTATAATCTTGAGAAAAGTCTGGCTATTGAGGGGTACGATCCAGTTAGTTATTTCGATGGTAAACCCCAGAAAGGCCGCTCCAATCTTGCCATTACCTATAAAGGAGTCACCTACCGCTTCGCCAACGCAACTAACGCCGACCGTTTCAAAAAAAATCCGATGGCCTATGAGCCTGCCTACGGGGGTTGGTGCGCCTATGCAATGGGGGCAACGGGCGAGAAAGTAGAGGTCGATCCTGAAACCTATAAGATCACCGATGGCCATCTCTATTTGTTCTACAACAAATTTTTCAATAACACGCTGCCCAAGTGGAATAAGGATGAGAAAACCCTGATGCGCAAAGCCGACGCCAGCTGGATGAAATTTTATCATTAACCATTTACCCACCGACACCAATGAAAACCAATGCAATTATCAGTTGGATCTGTCGACTCCTGGCAGCCGTAATTCTGGCGCAAACTTTATTCTTCAAATTTACGGCCGCCCCCGAATCGGTCCATATTTTTTCGGAATTGGGGGTTGAACCCTGGGGACGAATCGGGACTGGCTGCCTCGAACTGGTGGCGTCGGTACTGCTTCTTTGGTTTGGACGCCACAGCTCGCTCACAACCATACTGGGCGCAGGGCTGGCCTTTGGCCTGATGGTTGGGGCTATTGGCGCACATTTGCTGGTCCTGGGCATCGAATCGCAGAACGATGGCGGACAGTTGTTCATCTATGCACTTACGGTAGCCATTGCCTCTGCTATGCTGTTAATGCTGCACCGTCAACAAATTTCCCGGTTACTTCCGTCAAAACCCGCACACATATGACTTACCTGACCGATATTCTGGAAGAAGTACTGAACGATCTCGACAGCCTGCTCATGCAGTTGACGGAAGATGAGTACGTCCAGCCTCTGGATGTATTTTCGGGCAGTTCCATGGGGCAGCATATGCGGCACATTCTGGAGTTTTTCCAGTGCCTTACGGCGGGCATTGCCCAGGGAGAAATTGATTACGATGCCCGAAAGCGCGACCGACAGATTGAGTCGAATCCTGCTTATGGACGCAGTGTGCTGCAACAGTTAAAGCTGGTGCTTATGCAGTTAGACCCTGCCCATCCCCTGCAACTTCGGCAAACCTACACACCTGTTTCTTCGCTGCTGGTTCCCACCAACGTTGGCCGGGAACTCGTCTATAACATCGAACATGCCATTCATCACATGGCCATGTTACGAATTGGTGTAAAACTCCATTGCCCAGCAATTCAGTTACCGACGCATTTTGGTGTAGCCTATTCAACGATTCTTCATCAACAAACGGCCTGATGTGTACTGTCTCGTTTCTGCCAACCTCCATTAACCCAGAATCAGGAGAAGACCTGAAAGCGGGAGGATTTATTCTGACCTCAAATCGTGACGAGCAGGCTGGTCGACGACGGGCTATGTTCCCACGTCGCTATTGGCTGAGCGGGTGTACTGTTTTTTTTCCAAAAGATGGGCAGGCTGGCGGTACCTGGATTGCAACCGATGAACACCGCTATACGCTCTGCCTGCTCAATGGTGCCTTCGAAGCCCATCATCATTGCCCGCCCTATCGGCATAGCCGCGGACAGGTGATTCCGGATTTTTTCAGCTACGATAACGAAATCGACTTTTCGCTGCATTACCCGTTCGATAAGCTGGAGCCATTTACACTCGTTGTCGTAGAATACGACCCCCTACTTACGCTGATTGAACTGCGATGGGATGGCTCTCAGCTACACCGAACCCTCCTCGACGCTACCCAACCTTATCTGTGGAGTTCAGCAACACTGTATCCTAAAACAATCCGGCAAAAACGCGAAGGCTGGTTTAGCGAATGGGTTAACCGTCAGCAACAGTTCAGCCAGGAAGCAATCGTTCAATTTCACCGGCAAACGGGCGATGGCGATCCGGAAAATGATCTGCTCATGCGACGGCCTAACGGAATTCAAACCGTCAGCATTACCTCTGTAGAGCGCAACGACCAGGCTCACCGGGTTTATTACCACGACATGCTGACCCACACAAACACCACCTTTCGCATTCTGTCATGAACGCTGCCCCATCAGTTACAATACCGGCTCCAATCTCCATAGCCCAGCCAAAACCACGGCCGCTCTGGCTGGTTCGGCTCCTCCAGTATGAATACTGGCCATTCTATATTTTCTTTGCCCCGATGGTCATCTATTATGTGTACATGGCTATCCGGTCGCGCTCGCTTACCTTCTTCACCGCTGTTAATCCAAGTATTCGGCTTGGTGGTTTGTTTGGCGAATCAAAAAGTGCCATTCTGGCAACAGTTCCGGCAGCGTTTCGCCCCCAAACGCTATTGATTGGGGCCAATGCTTCAACTGAACAGGTACTCAGCCAGATGACTCAACAAGGCCTATCGTTTCCGGTAGTCTGTAAACCTGATGTAGGCGAACGCGGTGAGGGTGTCCGCGTAATAACCAGCAAAACAGAATTGTCACAATGGTTATTGCTGCATCCCGACGAACCGTTTCTGGTACAGGAATGGGTAGCAGGGCCGCTTGAATTTGGCGTTTTTTATTACCGTATGCCCAACGGTAATGCTTCGGGTGTTACGTCGGTTGTTCAAAAAGAATTTCTGACCGTAACGGGCAATGGCTATGCAACGATCCGTAAATTGCTTGAACAGAATGAACGGGCACGCATGACCTGGAACGAACTGGAACCTATTATTGCTCAACTTGGCAACCAGGTTCCGGCCAGCGGAGAAACCGTTCTGATTCAACCCATCGGCAACCATTGCCGTGGCACAAAATTCCTGAACGCCAATCATTTACGATCGAGTCAGCTTACTCATATTTTCGACCAGATTGCTGCCCCCATGGCTGGTTTCGATTATGGGCGATTCGATATTCGGGTTCCCAGCGTAGGCGATTTGCTCGCTGGCCGAAACATTCGGGTGCTGGAAGTAAATGGCGTAACCTCAGAACCTGGCCACATCTACGATCCGGATTATTCGCTCTGGCGTGCTTATGCCGACATTGCCTATCATGTAAAATTGCTTTATCGAATCAGTGAGCAACGTCGAAAAGCGGGGACTTCGGTAGCCTCGGCCCGAACCGTTTTGCGTTGTTTATACCGTCGATTCGGGAGTAGTGAACCATCCGCTACACATGAATAGTGATAAAGAGATTACTTACCTGATGGGTCCGTAAATTCCAACTCGGAGCAAGAAGCCACATAATAAGTATTTTTACTCAATAAAATAATATTCAGCCGTATGACTAAGTATATTTATTGTCGTCTAAGCAAATATTGCGTGTCAACGCAAATAGTTGTAAACTTGATTACCTAAACCAGCAGCATTCATGGCTCCTGATATTCAATACTGGTATTTACGCGATCACAAATTATTTTCTACGCTGAACAATGCGCAGATAAAGGATTTATGCATCATTACCCGCTACAAAAAAGCCAGTAAAAACGAGATTATTTACTTCGCCAGCGATCCGGTTCAGCGCATTTACCTACTCAAAAAGGGAATGATCAAAATTGTAGAATCAGATCCCGAAGGTCGTGAAGTGATCAAAGACATTATTCAGAAAGGCGACATTTTTGGCGAACTCTCTTTGTCGGGCAGCAATGGAACCTCCGAGTATGCACAGGCTATTTCGTCGGAGGTACTTATCTGTAGTTTTACACTGGAGGATTTCGAGAATGTGCTGGCCAGAGACCCAACCGTTTCGCTTAAATTCTCCAAATTTATCGGCTTCAAGTTCAAGCGATTACAGAATCGATACGCCAATCTGGTTTTCAAGGATGTTCGGCAGCGGATCGTCGAATTTCTGCACGAATGGGCCGAGAAAGAAGGTAAACCACAAGGCAAAGAACTTATTGTGGCCAACTACCTGACCCATCAGGATATTGCTCAGTTGGTGTGTACCTCGCGCCAGACCGTAACGCAAACCCTCAACGCCCTCGAAGCAGAAGGCAAACTTACCTATAGCCGTCAGGAAATTGTGTTTCCGCTGACCGATTTTCCGAATCTCACCCAAACAAATCAATCGGTAGTGTAAGATAGCCGACATTTCAGCGGCTGGCAATCCGGTAGTTTTGCTTAACCGAATCCATAACAGGTTTTGCCATGATTACGCTGTTTTTGCTGGTCAGTCTGATTAGTTTTATTGGCTCTCTGCACCCTGGTGCCGTAAATATTGCGGTTATGCAGGCCACCATTGGCCAAAGCCGCCGGGCTGGTTTCTGGCTGGCGTTGGGTGGTAGCCTTCCCGAAATTGCCTATAGTACAATTGCCATTCGCAGCCTGGCTTTGGTTAACCCGAACACGGTCTGGTTTTCCCTCTTAAAAATTCTACCCATTCCGGTTTTACTGATAGCGGGCCTGATTGCCTTTCGACAGAAAAAACGGGCGGTTCCTATCGCCCAACAGCCGTCTGCTTTCCCTTTCTGGAAAGGGATCGTCCTATCGTCTGCAAACCCGCAGCTTCTTCCATTCTGGTCGGCCGTATGGCTATACCTGCACGGAACCCTGCTGTTCACCCCCATTGGGCCACTTAGCCAGTGGGTATTTTCGTTCGGAACGGCCACTGGCGCATTTGTACTCCTGTCGGGCATTGTCTGGCTGGCCGACAGGTACCGAACCGGCCTGCTGCATTACCTCAACCATTCCCGCCTGAACCGGCTGACAGGGGCCGCATTTATTGGTATGGCTCTGTGGCAGATTAGTCAGTTTTTATAGACTCTTTAACGCATTCATCAAGCAACTAAACAACATCAACACACTTTAAACCAATCAAAACAACTCCAATGAAAACGATTCTTCCTCGTCTTATTGTTATTTTTTTATTCATCAGCACCGCTTCTTTCGCTCAAAAACCGGCCATTTTTTCAACCGATGGCAAAGCCATTCGGGGCTACGATCCGGTGGCCTACTTTACGGATGGAAAACCCGTTATGGGCGACTCGTCGCTGACCTATATGTATCAGGATGTAAACTGGGTATTTGCCAGCCGCGAACACCTGGATATGTTCAAGGCCGACCCTGCCAAATACCTTCCGCAATATGGGGGCTATTGTGCCTTCGGGATGTCGCGCGGCTATAAAGCCTCTACCGAACCCGATGCCTGGACCATTACCGATGGCAAGCTCTATCTGAACTATAATCAGAAAGTGCGTACCGAATGGGCTAAAGACCAGACAGGCTATATCCAGAAGGCCGACCAGAACTGGCCCGAGGTTAAACTCAAAAAGTGAATTCTTACCACATTATTGCTATGCGTCGACTACTAGTTTTTTCATTGCTGATACTTCCTACACTGGCGCAGGCCGGTGGCCCCTGGGTACGTGCCTACAAAAAAGGGTTTGTTCAGGTCGGTTTTTCGGGATTGTTTTATAATTCAGTGTTTTCGTCAACGGGTAATGAACAGGCGGTTTATCGCAACATTAGCGACATAACAGTCCAACTCTACGCCGAATACGGGTTTGCCCGACGGTGGGAGGTTCGGGCGTTGCTCCCCTACAAGTCCCTGCAAACCGGTGTCAGCACCAATCTGTCGGCCAATTCGATTCCGGCCGGAACACTCACTGGCTTAGGGAATGTAGGGCTGGGGCTTAAACGGGCACTGCTGGATGGCAACACAAAACTCAGTATCGGTGTCGACGCCCTGGCAAATACCTTTACGAATAACGATCAACTGGGTTTGCGAACGGGTTATGAAGGCTGGACCGTAATGCCTTATCTGTCTCTGGGCTCCGGTAGTGCCAAAACGTATTATTTCGCCGAAGCAGGGTATGGAGTCATGACCCAGGAATACAGCAATTTTCTGAAGCTTAACGGCGAATTTGGCTATCGGCTACATCCCCGACTATGGGTAGCCGGTACGCTCGATTTTCGGCTACCAGCCCGCAACGGCAAGTTTAGCAACACCGAAGCCTATCAGTACACGGCCGCCTATCTGAATGATCAGTTGTATCTGGGCGCAGGGGTAAAAGCCTCGTATGATCTTGTTCCGGACCGGCTGGGCATTAATGCCAGCGTGATTGGCGCACTGGCAGGCGAAAATGTAGCCTTTTCGAGATCATACAATGCAGGGTTATTCATTAAATGGTAAACGCAATTCTGTTACCTATTCCTGGTTAAGCCGGTTGGGCACCCACCCTGCTTTTGGGTGCCCACTCATTAAAACCATTCCTATGAAAACGGTAATTCAACTCATCTTCTGGTGTATACTGGTGGCCCTGGCGGGGTGCCAGCCGGGAAACGATCAGGACGTAAGCCCTGCTGTTTCGTCGGGCAGCTCCGATATGACTACTACGCCCGATCAGTCTTCGAATGGTACTGATACAACCGGTTATAAACTTGTGTCGCAGGGTACGTTTGTGAGCAATGTCCATACGACCAGCGGCACCGTTAAACTTTACGAAAAAGCAGAAAAGCAACTATTGGTTTTCGAAAATTTCAAAACCGACAGTGGTCCCGACCTGCGGGTTTATCTGGCCGAAAACACGGGCGTTCGTAATTTCATTGAACTAACCCGCCTGAACAATACTGGCAACTTCACGCTCGAACTTCCCAATGATGCCAACCCGAACACCCGGCGCTTTGTGCTGATCTGGTGCAAAGCGTTTTCTGTATTATTCGGGAATGCCGAACTGAAGTAGACGGCCTATCCGATTGACTAATTTGTAGACAAATTTGGTGGTATATAAAACCGATCCACCGATTATTCGGCCATTGCCACGTACCTTTGCGACCGAAAACCACCGCATCAGCAACCCGTCTGTCCACATGGGCCAATGCCTGCGGCCTGATCCTTCAGCATCGTGTACATAAAGCCTAAAAAAGAACTCGGTCAGCATTTCCTCAAAGACCTCAGCATTGCCCAACGCATTGCCGAACTCCTGACCGGACACGGTAATTACCGAAAAATCCTTGAGATTGGTCCGGGAATGGGTGTATTGACTCAGTTTTTGCTGGCCGACAATCGGTTCGAAACGTATGTGATTGAGATAGATCGCGAATCGGTCGATTACTTAAAGCAGCATTTCCCAAAGCTGGATGGGCATATTCTTGCGTCCGATTTTCTGACTATCCGCCCCGATCTACTGCCAACCAAAGTACCCGACACTACGGAGCCTTTTGCCATTATCGGTAATTTTCCCTACAATATTTCTACCCAGATCCTGTTTAAGGTGCTGGACATGCGCGAGCGTGTTCCCGAAGTGGTGGGTATGTTTCAGCGGGAAGTGGCGCAGCGTGTAGCTTCGGGGCCGGGCAATAAAGACTATGGCATTCTGAGTGTGCTACTACAGGCCTGGTACGACATTCGGTATGAATTTACCGTTGCCCCCGAGGTTTTCAATCCTCCTCCCAAAGTGTATTCGGGCGTTATTTCGCTTCGTCGAAACGATAAGACCGATCTCGGCTGCGATGAACGGAAGTTTACGCAAGTCGTAAAACATGGTTTCAATCAACGTCGAAAAACCCTCCGGAATGCACTCAAACCCTTAAACCCGTCAGAAGCCGCTCTTGCCAGTCGTTTTATGGACAAACGAGCTGAGCAATTAAGTGTAGCCGAGTTTATTGAACTGACTCAATTAATGAAGAGTGAAGATTGAAGAATACCAATGAAGACGTTCGTTTGTAATCGCAGTACGCCTGGAAACGAACGTCGCTCGCTCCAGAAACTACGTTCCACGCTTCATGTTTCAGTCATTCCATGACCTTTGAACTCACCCAGGAATATCTCGATCATATTCAGCAACTCATCCAGACGGGCGACGATACGGCCTTACGCACCGAAATGGAGGAGCTTTACCCTGCCGATATTTCGGGAATTCTGTATGAGTTAGGACCCGAACAGGCTCATTATGTACTTAGTTTGCTCAACAAATCGGTGGGAGCCGAGATTCTGGCCAATCTGGACCCAAACGACCGAACGAGTTTCATCAAGACATTTACGTCGGAAGAACTGGCTCCGTTCATTAACCAGATGGACTCCGACGACGCCGTTGACTTGCTGAACGAGCAACCCATTCAGGTACGCGAAGAAGTGATTGGTTTGCTCGAAGACCGCGAACAGGCCCGGTTCATTCTCGACCTGTTGCACTACGACGACAGCGTAGCGGGTGGGTTGATGCAGAAAGAACTGATCAAAATCAACGTGAACCTGACGGTCAATGCCTGTATTGAAGAAATCAGGCAGCAGGCCGAAGATGTCGAAAACGTATACGCGGTTTATGTGGTCGACGATGTAGGAAAACTGCTGGGGCTGGTATCGCTCAAAAAAATTGTGCTGGCCCGCAAAAACGCCAAAATTGCGGATATTTATGAACACGATGTCGTTTTCGTAGAGACCTATCGACCCGCAACCGAAGTGGCGGAGGTGATGCGTAAATATGACCTGGATGCTATTCCGGTGGTAAATATTCAACAGCGCTTGCTGGGCCGGATCACCATCGATGATGTGGTCGACGTTATTACCGAACAGGCCGAAGAAGACATTCAGGTTATTTCGGGGTTGTCGGGTGAGGTTGAAGAAGATGACAATATCTGGCAGCGCTCTAAAGTGCAGTTACCCTGGCTGGTTGCCGGCGCTATTGGCAGTTTGCTGGCGGCAACGGTCATCAACGGGTTTCAGAGCCAGTTAGGCAAAGTAGCGGCCCTGGCTGCGTTTATTCCGATCATTGGATCGACCGGCGGCAACGTTGGGATTCAGACCTCGTCGCTCATACTCCAAAGTCTGACCGATACCACCGGCCTGAGCATGACGCTGGCCAAACGACTACTCCGCACCCTACTTGTGGCCATTATCAACGGGCTGGTGGTGGGGCTCATTGCCGGAGCGTATACGTTCATTATCGGCGAACCGCGTTTGTTTTTTGTTGTAGCAACCTCTCTGTTGGCGGTAGTGCTGCTGGCTTCCTTTATGGGAACAATAACGCCCCTGCTTCTCAACCGAATAGGCATCAATCCAGCGGTGGCATCAGGTCCTTTCATCACAACGGCCAACGATCTGATTGGCATTGGTGTATATTTTTTAATTGCCCAATGGCTACTTGCAGAGGTTTGATTATCTTGCAGTTACCATGCATATCCGCTTTGCTAAACTCGCCGACTCGCCAGCTATTCTGGACATTTATGCGCCTTTTGTGCAAAACACAGCCATTACGTTCGAATACATCGTACCGCCCCTGAGCGAATTTACGGAACGTATCCAGCACATCCAGCAACAGTTCCCGTTTCTGGTTGCCGAAGAAGACAGGCAAATTCGGGGTTATGCCTATGCATCGCGCCACCGCGACCGAATTGCCTACCAATGGTCGGTCGAAACGTCGGTTTATATCCATCCCGATGGGCACCGTCGCGGCATTGCCCGACAGCTTTATAACACCTTGTTCGATGTACTGCGCCGTCAGGGCTATTTTAATGCCTATGCGGGCATTACAATACCGAATCAGCCCAGCGAGATCTTTCATAAAGCAATGGGTTTTGAACTGATAGGCGTTTATCCGAACGTTGGCTATAAGCTGGGCGAGTGGCGAAATGTTGCCTGGTATCAACTTCCGTTACAAGAGCATCAGTCGGGGCCGAGCAAACCCATGTCTATTATTCATCTAGCTCTGTAAGTTGGGGGCTCGTCGGCGATTATATCGCAATTTCCAGTATTGTGCATCGCAGACGCGGGCCTCCCACATCCGCGATACAATCGCCGACGAGCAATGACCGACATAACGTAGGCTAATTTAATGGGCAACAGTACCCTTACTATCACTGATTCAGTATAAATTTCCGCTATCTTAAAACCGAAGCACACGACTCAATCGCTTATTTAAACGGCAACCTCTACCGATGCCGTATGCTTATTGTATGCCAGGCTATACCTTTCTTCTATCGCGTTTTTTAGCTCCCTGTTTACTAACCAGCTATTTAATTGGCTGTGATATAACCCTACCCAGCACCGAACCCTCAACTCCATCTTCGGGCAGGCTGGTGCCCAGTCTTCCACCTATTACGGCCCCTTTTGTTTATGAAGTACCCGACAAACAAACAAATTGGGAGGGCTACAATGGCACCTACCTCTATGATAAAGTAATTGGCCCCACCTCGGTGCAGGAATCCAGTTCGCTCCAGATCGAAATCCGTAAAGATTATGGCGCTTCGCTGCAGATCTACGATAAAGTAACCAAACAGCAGCTTATCAACTTCAAAGACCTTGGTCGCGAATCGGGTATGAGCTCCTACGGTGGCCCTGTTAGCTTTTCTGACGACTCGCCCGACTGGAAGGGAATTGGCTATAACCCCTTGCAGGCCGGTGACTACGGTGGCCACCCATCGCCTATTCTGTTTCATGGAAACATCAATGGGTGGATGTATACCAAAGCCCAGTGCCTTTCGTGGGCGCACAAGGATGCGCGTAAACTACCTTTTTTTTATGAGCAATGGGTCCGTCTCGACGACAACAAAGTGCATGTCAAGGTTCGTTTGACGCACCAGCGCCCCGACAAAACATTTTATGAACCCCGTTCGCAGGAATGGCCCTTCATGATGATCAACGGGGCCCGAACCATCCGTTTCTACAACGGCGCCAATCCGTTCACCTATGATAAAACAACGGTTACCAACGCTATTGAAAGCGACAGTA
Source organism: Spirosoma sp. SC4-14 (assembly GCF_037201965.1). Lineage (NCBI taxonomy): Bacteria > Pseudomonadati > Bacteroidota > Cytophagia > Cytophagales > Cytophagaceae > Spirosoma > Spirosoma sp. SC4-14. The sequence continues at coordinate 5,136,441 of NZ_CP147518.1, forward strand.
CCCGCAATACCGTTTACCGGGGGCAAGCCTTCGGCCTGACCGAACCCTGGCAAGCCATAGAGATCGGTACAAACCGCTTCGTTGGCCTCTATAGTCCTGGCTATTTTCTGGGCAACTACAACGTCGATAATATAGCTGCCAATGAAAGCTGGGAAGGCGGCAATACACTCACTTATATAACAAATTCACCATTGGTGCATCTGGACAGCGACAACGTCTGGTATAAGGAATACACCTACATTGTGGGCACAGAGCAGGAAATCAGGGATTATGTATATGCTCAGGAGCGATCAACCAAACCCGATTTCTTTTTTAATGCCTTCAACGGTCGGAGTGGATGGGTTATTTTCGATGGTGGCTACGATCAGAAAGAGCCGTTTACGTCCGACAACTGGCAGGCAACCCTAACCGGAACGAATCAGAATGCGTATAATGCCAAACTAATGTCGCCCTTTGGGAGCTGGAAAACCAGCGATTTCAATACGATCTACATTCGTATGGCCTACACGGGTGTGCCTGGCGCAGGCGCTCAGGTTCCGCTACGACTCACCTGGCTCTTAAACGGGCAGGCTCCCGACGGCACCGACACAAAAGCCCCCAACCAGAGCAAAGTTCGTTTCCCGAATGGCATTCGTAATCGAGACGAGCAAACCATTCCGCTAACCGTCATTAACGATGGACAATTTCATACCTACAAAATCAGTTTCGCCAATCAGCCAAAATGGAGTGGTATTGTTCAACACTTTGAAATTGGCCATCCTTTTGCAGCTACCTACGTTACACCCGGCGAAAAACTGGTTATGAATTATTTCGGTTTTCGAAATCCGGGAAATTAACCCCATTCACTCAAAACCCGTGATTGGATGATCTGAGCTGCAATTTGGGAGTCTTCACGGTTGCTTCAGAACAACAACGGATCGAAACAGCATACAAAAGAGTAAAATCAACTAAGTTTGTTATACCAAACCAACCCTCAAACACTCTTTTATAGGCTATAACTCACTTGTTTTGACCAACAAATGAACTATTAAGCCTTCTGTACAATTTCTCAACGTATGGTTTCTGCACCTTCTCAAGCTAATCTAAAAGATAAAACTCCCCCCATTCACCTTAGCTGGTATGCGATACTGTCCATTCCTGTTCTTATTCACGTCTGGATAGTTTACCGCTTCACCGTCAACATTCCTTATATCGACGATTACACGTTTCTGCTAGACTGTCTCAGTTGGAAACAGGGAGGATTTCCGCTGTCGGAATACCTCCGCCGTTTGTTTTTTCCGCATGGCGAACACATCATTTTCTTTGCCCGATTAGCCGTATTTGTCGACTATTGGCTTGAAGGCACCTTACATTTCCGAACCCTTTTTTTTGTAGGGAATCTGACATTTCTCGGAACTGCCTGGCTACTCTTTCGGCAAGCCCGACGGGGAGGGCTGCAACCGATTCAGTTTTTGCCGGTAGTTTTCATTCTGTTCCAGCCCCAGTCGTACGAAAATACGCTGACGTGGGCCATTTGTGCCTTGCAGCACATGCCTGCCCTCTTTTTCGCGTTCTGGTCATTCGACCTACTGAGTCGTTCTTCGACCAAAGCCTTTTTTGCGAGCTTTCCGCTTGCCTTTCTGGGCATTTTTTCGAATGGAAATGGTCTGGCCATACTGGCTGTAGGGTTTCTGTTGCTACTTGCTCTCAACAACCGCAGGCGTCTGATTATGTGGGGGCTATTCGCGGTCGTGAGCCTGGGAATTTATGTGTATATCCATCACGCCAGCCATTCGCCCGAAGTAGGCAGTAACCTCATGCACCCGGTTCGTATTTTAGCCGGATTCTTTCTGATGGTTGGTTCAATGGGATTGTTGTTCACACAATCTACCATTATCTTAAGCCTGATTGGTATTGGCATTAGCTTATGTACGGCGGTTATTCTTGGGTTAGGCGTTTTACAGTATACCCAGTTGACCCGCATTCTGAGTCGGTTTCCTGTTCGTTTTCGGCACTGGCTTGATCAGAACCGGCCCGAATCAATGGCAGGAAGCCCATTTTTAGTGCTAACAGCCTGCTGTTTATATGCCCTCATTACGCTGCTGGGTGTGGCTGTTGCCCGCAGTACAGGCTGGTATCAGGGCTTGCTGCTACCGCGTTATGTTTGGTTTACGAACATAGCCTTTGCTGTTATTTATCTGCTTCTGTTGCTCTCGCTGTCGACATCGTACCGCACACGTGTTAGCCGGATTTTTCTTGGTTTAGCGGTACTGTTCAATGTTTTTTCATACCGACTGAACCTCGGCGAGGTTATGGCTGTACGGCAATCGCTGTTAAGCGATACGCACGACTGGCGCGAAACGGGTATGCTTGTTTCATTACCCCCCAATACGCGCGAGCATGACCACTTTTACAGTGAAGTACTACAGACTGCCATTCAGAAAGGTGTTTACCGGCTACCAGAATCACCCATTCATACTATATCCTCCCAGGTAGTTTCGGCATCTGGTTTTATCGCAAAAGACAGCACATTTACCCTCGGCGACCGCCAGATTCACTCTCTAACGATTGATTCGACCCTGCCAGCATTGGCTCTTTTTGATGCACACCAGTACTATCTGCAATTAACGTCGAATGAGCACACGTTTATCTGGCCTATTAACCGCACTGTCAATAAGCTCGCTCAGTCGTTAATAACTGGAAAAACGGATTGGGCCAACAATCTGGTTTGGATCTACGAAGATCAATTACCGCCAGCTACCTATAAGCCAGCCTTAGTCTGGTCTGATGGTAATCAATGGCATCAGGTAACTAGTGAGCAGGTGTTGGCAATTTCAAGTATAAACCACTATCAATAATTACTTGTACTAGTTCAATACCGATGTGCTTTAGTTTACCTCTTTGGCAAGCCATCAAACTCATCCCTTTTATACAACTTCACAACTAACTGATAAAATGGGCTATTTCTTAGCTTAGTGATAGCTTCAGCGGATTTTTACCAAACCAGCACATTTATTGCCAGATGGTAATATCCGGGTAAAATACAATTGATCAGCCCAAGAGCAAATGCCAACGTTAAGGGAATAGCAACCGATTCCCAACTTTATTGATGCAGGTGTTCCCATTACCGACTTAGCCGACTTAAATGTATCGTCAAGACTTGTTTATGGCTAGCATATCATCCTGCCAACAGGATATACCTATTGTGACTCTATTTACTTATTAACAATCAATCTAACTTTTCTATCAGATAATCAGTCATTTTTTATACGTAAAAGAATATTAGAAATATATTTGTCTCTACAATAATAGAATTATATTATACTAAAAAAATTCACTTGTAGTGTATTTCCTACCCATGCCATTTACTCGTCAAAAGCATTTCGCACTGCGTTTCTGGATTTCATTTTTTTTCACCTTACTGATCTTTGATCGGTGGACCGTTTATAACACACCTTTAGCCGGTTTAGATGGCTCCTGGGCTATAGCCATTCAACTTGTTCATCAGTCAGGATTAATCCATGGTACGGAGTTTGTTTTTACTTACGGCCCACTTAGCTGGTTAGTTACCCGATTACCTATTTTTGCTCCTGAGTGGGCTATTGTTTTATTTGATGCACTTTGGCTGGCAAATATAATTGTAGTTATGTGGCTGGCTGTTGGTACGCAGCCAGGTCTTTGGCGAAGTCTGGTGCTGCTTGTCCTGATCGTTATTCATAAACAATGCGCTAGTACTGAAACGCCATTTTGGTTCTACTTTTTTGTTCTCTTTTACCTCGCTTACCATCTGCGTACCAATAGTCGCTGGGCATTGGCAGTTGCCATAGGACTGGCCGTCCTAACGTTTTATCTAAAAGCGAATGTGGGGTTGATTAGTTTGTTAAGCGTTACCCTATATGGCATCTCGCTTTGGGCAACAGACAGACTTGCAGGTTTGGTAACTGTTTGTGGAATGCTTGTTGTGCTCGGGCTCAGTACGTATTGTTTACCCGTAGACCTCTATCCGTTTTTAGTAGCCCAATGGCATTTGATTGACTCCTATAACGATGTGATGTATGTATTGCAGGAAAAAAGAGCCTTAAAACTAACTATACTGATTTTGGCGTTAACGGTAGCCCTGTTTATTTATGCTATCTGGCGTATCTGGCAACAGAGAAAACTGCTCGAAACCTGGAAACAGGATGGGCTATTAGTTTTCCTGGTTACCTTACAGTTATTTGTCCTGTTTAAGGAGGGTTTTGTACGGGCCGATGCTGGTCACATAAGTCTATTCTTTAAATATGCTCTACTACCCTTTGGTCTGATAACACTATTTTGTCATACTCACTTATTTCGTCGAATCGCTATCGTTCCAATTGTCTTGATCGCCCTTACTACCCCTCTGGTAGCACCTTATCATTGGGAGGCCGGCGTTCTTTATCAATGGCTTCCGCAGTGGATTGCTTATGGGAAAGATATAATGCACCCCCAGTATCCCTCTCTTTCTGATATTACTACCCCCTGGCCGCATACTTGGCTTACGCAGCTTCGTAATAAACGGGTGGATATTATACCTTATGACATTTCGCTGCTTTATGCTAATCAACTTCATTATACACCCAGACCCGTCATCCAAACCTATCAGGTTACCGATACCTATCTGGACTCGCTGAATGCAACATATTTTTTGTCTTCGCGAGCACCTGACTATGTATTATTAACGATGGATGCAACGGATAATCGAGATCCATTTGCCGATGAAACCCGTACCAAATTAGCACTATTACAAACCTATCAGCTTAGTGCTACTACCAAAGACTGGCTGCTGCTCCAACGGCGGGCCGTTCCATTGACGCTTACGCTCCTTAGCAACACGCAAATGTCGGGTCGGTTCAACGAGCAAATAGATGTTCCGAGTGATTCTACGACTATGCAGTTATGGCAAATTAAGGGGACTTATCGGATAGGTGGAATTTTATCACGAATGTTATTTCAACCACCCCGACTTACCCTTGAACTAACCTATCAAACTGGAGAACGAGCCTATTACCGTACAGCTCTGCCACTAGTAAAAGATGGCTTACTTTTTCCTCTGCATTGCCGCACTCCGAAGGAGTTAAGCCTATACTGGCAATCAGCAGGAAAACAACCAAAAACAGCCCGAATAAAATCGTTTCGTATTTTAACAGACTACCAATTTCCAGTAACCGTTAACCCATCATTCGCAATTAGCCAACGAATTTATCGCCTGTCGGCCAATTCGGCACCGAACGCGGCAAAAAACCAGCTATATCAAAACTAATCATCTGGCTGCGATAGCTACATGGATCAACTAGTTTACTTTTTTATTATTTTAGATTACTATCACTAATAGTTTTCCTAAAAAATGCACAAGTAAACGGTTATGCTTTATTCTGAATATTGGCACGCTTTTTGACCACAACCAGGAGGATAACGCCCGTGTTTATGAATAAAAAAAGTGTTTACGGAAAAAATAAATTGTTCACTAATATTCTTGTTTTTGTTTGTCATTGTGTCTTAGTGAATGCTTATTTATCAGCAGCCTGGGCTCAAAACTCACCTTGTCCCGGATGTGTTGAACTCAATTTCCAACGGTTTGGTCAACGGCCAGAAACACCTCCATCCGACGATCCATTCACCTATCCTGTTCCAGCCAGCCAATCGGATTGGAACAGTTATAACTCAACAGTCGTGTCGGGTAAACCCGTTGGGCAAACGGATGTTCAGGAATCGGATGTGTTACGAATAGAAGTCAGAAAAAACTATGGCGGTTCTGTTCAAATCTACGATAAAGTAACCAGGCAAAACTTAATTAACTTTTTCGATTTAGGCCGGGAATCGGGAATGAGTTCCTATACGGGACCGGATAGCTTTTCGGACGATGCTCCTTACTGGCGTACAGGCTATAACCCGCTTCAGGCGGGCGACTCAGGCGGAAATCCGGCGAAACTGCTCTTCCACGGGTCCGTAAATGGCTATATCTACACCAAATATCAATGCAATAGCTGGGCGCATATCGACAACAGATTACTGGAATTCTACTATGAACAGTGGGTTAAACTGAGTGGAAATAAAGTAATTGTAAAAGTTCGGTTAACGCACCAGCGGGGCGACAAAACATTCTATAGAGCCTACTCGCAGGAATGGCCGTTCATGATGATCAACGGTGCACGGATTGTTCACTTCTATAATGGATCGTCGCCATTTACAATGGCATCGACTACCAAAAGTGATGGTATTGAGCGTCGGTTAAACGATGGGACGTACATTTTGCATCAGCTCACCCCTTTTCAGGTTACCGAACCCTGGATGGCCACCGAAATCGGCTCGAACACAAATGGCGAAACCCGCCTGATCGGAATAACCGGCCCCAATTTCCACCATGTTGGCTATAACGTATCGGATATCATCTCAGGAAGCAATTCGGAAGACGGTCGCACAATAACCTATACCGGCCATCACCCAATGATTCATATTGACTCCGATAATACCTGGCTTAAAGAGTATACTTATGTGGTGGGCAACGAGAGTGAAATTCGCCAATATGCGTATAGTCAGGCTCGGACCGACAAACCAGACTTTGCGTTTACCAAAAGCCATGGCCGCAATGGCTGGTTCATTCAGGATGGTGGACATGATCAGAAAGAGCCTTTCCAGGTCGATAACTGGACGGTAACCTACGATGGTAAAGCCGATCCGGGGCAGCCACTCAGCGCACGGGGCACGAAACTGATTTCGCCCTGGGGCAGTTGGAAATCGTCGGATTTTAATACGATTTATATTCGTATGCGCTACTCTGGCCCCGAAACCCAGTTGAGAGTAACCTGGTTGATTGATGGTCAGGCCGCCGACGGCGTTGATGCCAATTATCCCAATCAAAATGCCATTCGTTTCCCGCGTGGAGTTCGAAATCAAATTCAGCAATCGCTACCCTTTACGGTCATAAATGATGGGCAGATGCACACCTATAAACTCTCCTTTAGCGGTAATCAATACTGGCAGGGCGTAATCCAGCAATTCGAAATTACCCACAATCTGGAAGGCCCGGTGATTCCGCCGGGCGAAGTGGTTGAAATGGTTTATTTCGGCGTTAACAATCCCGATAACCAGTAAATCCTTCCGTTGAAGACCAGCGGTCGACCCAGTTGCTTCAGAACTGGGTCGACCGCTTATTTTATGGATACTTGTACTCTTCTAATGTGGCTACCCGCCGGAATAATCCTATTCCAGCGGGTATTTTTTTTTAGGCTGCTATTCAACACTATCAACCCCTCGAAACATCCAGAAGGCTACTGCAACACTATCAAATAAATAGACGTATTGACTATGACAAACGGATTCTCACTCCGTCATAACTGCTATTCTGGTTAGTGCCAATAAAGTTATCGGCCAATTCAACGATTTTATATAATTTTTCAAGTATTAGTAAACTTTGTTGACTACCTGACAGTTAGGAGAAAATGGTAGATATCTACAAAACCACTAAATGACTGCACCACTACGGACTTTCGTTGTCTTCTGCCTTCTTGCTGCTGGATGGCCGTTGCTGACGGCAGCCCAAACTGCTTACACCATTAGTGGACGGGTGACCGATGCCGCTACCGGCGAAGGCATTCCGTTCGCCAGTATTGCCTTAAAAGGCCTATCGAATGGTGCCACATCAGATGCTGATGGCCGCTACCTCATCCGTGCCAAACAACTTACCGATTCAATTCAGGTGCTGAGCCTGGGCTATCAGACACGCTCTTTTGCGCTGGCACAGGTGGCTACCCAAACCATTGATGCCCAGCTTTTATCAACAGCTACCAAACTCCAGGAAGTAAAAGTATACGCCAAAGGGGGCGACCCCGCCTACCGTGTCATTCGCGAAACGGTTCGTCGGCGCGACCAGTTTAACCCTGCGCAACTGTCGGCATATCAGTACGATAGCTATACCAAAATTGAAGGGTATATCAACAACTTTGGGCAGAAAACGAAGAAAAACCGAAAGCCCGGCCCACTCAACCGACTGCTCGGCAAGCTCCCGGCCATAACCGACGATAAGGGTCTGCCTGCCGTGCCGGTTTTTATTTCGGAAACATTCTCTAATTTTTACGCACGTACCCGGCCCGAAAAAGTAAAAGAAATAGTTCAGAAATCACGGGCAACGGGGGTCGGCATTACCGATGGTGGACTGATTGCCCAGTTGACCGGAGCATCGTTTCAGCAGTATAATTTCTATCGGAATTCGTTATACGTACTCCGAAAAGATATTCCGTCGCCAATCGGTACACAATGGGAAACCGTTTATACATTCCGGCTCAAAGACACGGTCGAAGTAAGTGATGCTGTTTGTTACGAAATCGAGTTCACGCCCAAACGCGCTACCGATCTGGCTTTTGCCGGTACGGTCTGGATCGATACACTGAACATGGCGCTGGCGCAGATTGATGCGCGGGTTGATAAACGGGCCAATATCAATTTTGTCGATGAACTCCACATTGAGCAAAACTGGGAAAAAACAATTACCGGAACCCGGTTTCCAACCCAAACGGTCGTTACGATCGATACAGATCAGCCAACCCCCAAAGCGCCCGGTGCTCTGATCCGTTTTTTTGCTACGGCTCGCAATATTATTGCTAATGATCCCAAAGAGGTTAGTTTCTACGATCCATCGATCGAGCTGGCCGACGACTACCGCGAAGCGGACCCAACTTTCTGGAAAAATGTTCGCCCGGATTCCCTATCACCCAACGAATGGCGGGCGATGCGCGTAGTTGACTCAGTACGGAATGTTCCGTTCGTTAAAGTAGCGGGTGAGATTATAAAACTTGGCGTACTGGGCTACAAACCGATCGATAAACTCCACATTGACCTTGGCCCCATTTTGTATTCATATGCCAACAACACGGTTGAAGGCAACCGTTTCCGGCTGGGTATGCGTACCAACACTGGCTTCAGCCGGAAATGGCTGATTAGTGGCTACCTCGCCTACGGGACGCTCGACCAGACGTTTAAGTATAGCGCAAACATCGAATATATCATTCGCCGTAAACCCTGGACGGTGATCGGTGCCCGGCGAAGCTATGACCTCGAACGGGTGGGTATTTCGTCGGATAATATTGGTAACAACTCGCTGTTTGCGGCTTACTCCCGTTTCGGCACCATCCGACGACCCTATTTTCAGGAAGAAAACCTGGTTTATTTCCGACGCGAAATGGGCCGGGGCTTCACTCAAACGCTGGCCATGCGAAACCGTACGTTCGAACCGTTGTTTCCGTTTGCCTTCCAGCCACAGGCCCACGATAACGACCAGACCATTCGCGACAGCTATCAGGTTACAGAACTGATTTCAGAAACCCGTTTTGCACCCGATGAACTGATTCTGCAGAACGATAACGTGAGGCTAAGTACCGGAGCCGTCCGTAAACCAATTTTCACATTACGCTACACACTGGGCCTCCGCGATGTATTGGGGGGTGATTTTACCTACCACCGAATTGCTCTCACGATGAAACACTCGTTCCGAATGGGCATTCTGGGTCGAACCTACTACACGCTGGGCGCAGGTATGATTCCATCGACCGTACCCTATCCGTTGCTCTACACCCCACTGGGTAACGAATCGTCGTTCTACGTCGGTAATGCCTACAACCTGATGAATTATTTCGAGTTTGTGACCGACCGCTGGGCTTCGGCACAATTTGAGCATAATTTTGGCGGCTTATTTTTCAATCGGGTCCCGCTCCTGCGTCGGCTGAAATGGCGTGAACTCATTACGGCAAAAATTCTGGCCGGTAGTGTTTCCTCCGCTAACCTGAACATGATTCCGGCTACCGATGAGCAGGGCCGTACTGTTGAAGGATTTAGCTCGCTCACCCGAACACCTTACATTGAGGTTGGCTATGGTATCGACAATATCTTTAAAGTATTACGCGTCGACGCTATTCACCGCCTGACCTATCGCGACAATATTTCCCGAACAGGTATTCCCGTTACACCATTCGCCATCAAACTCTCCGGCTGGCTGGCGTTTTAACCGTTTATGGTTTATGGTTGCTTCGCCTATCAGCATACAACCTGCTCTGGCAGCGCAACCATAAACCATAAACCATAAACTACAAACGTTCCAGCACCTGCTCCACGGTTAGGAACTCAAGCGATGGGGCTACCATATCGGCCTGGGTAAGCACATCAGGAGACCCTATACCGACCACAAACATTTTGCCCCGCTTTCCGGCTTCAACTCCCGCAACGGCATCTTCAAACACCACACATTCTGATGGACTGACGCCTAGTTCGGCTGCCCCTTTCGTAAACACTTCGGGGTCGGGCTTGCCTTTGGTAATTTTTGTACCATCGATAATGGCATCGAACGCATCGGTCATGCCAATGCGCTCCAGAATCAAGGGGGCATTCTTACTGACCGACCCGAGAGCCGTTAATAAATTAGCTTTACGCACCTGTGCGAAGAAAGTAGCCACGCCCGGCAGAATATCCTCAGAAGTCATTCGACTGACAAGTTCGAGATACCACTGATTTTTTTGAGCGGCCAATTCGGCTTTTTTCTCATCCGGCAGCGTCAGTCCACCGTGCGCCAGAATGATATCCAGCGATTCGGTACGGCTAACGCCTTTCAGCCGTTCGTTAAACTCTTCCGAAATATCGAAGCCGAGTTCGTTGGCAAGCCGTTTCCAGGCCTGATAATGGTAAATAGCGGTATCGACAATGACACCGTCGAGATCAAACAGAAATGCTTTGATAGAACTCATTAGAAGCGAATCACAGAATAGGCTACAAAGGTAGAAGATCAATATTTATTTCGGGAAGTTGTAAAATTCAAATCAATTGATTTTACTTTGCATCACAAAGTACTTTTAAAAGTAAAATCATGAAAGAGACAACTGACTCCCAAGTTCCAGGCTCAGTGCTGGACCGTGTTAATCGCTGGATTCGTACATCAACTATGCTTAAACTGGCCGTTATTGGCTTTCTTGTTCTGGTGCTCCTGATTCCTAACGGGATGCTACAATCGTTAATTAGCGAACGCGAAATGACACGAAACGCTGCCGTAGCCGAAGTAAGCAATAAATGGGGAGCTGAGCAGGTAATTGGTGGGCCCATTCTGTCGGTTCCCTACGAACGCGTAATAACTGCAGCCAACGGTCAGATTGAGCGGATAAGCACGTATCTGCACTTTTTTCCAGACGATCTGCAGGTAGACGGCGAAATCAAGCCAGAAAAGCGGAGCCGGGGCATTTTTGTTGTCATGCTTTATAACTCGCAGCTTACCATACGGGGTAGCTTCCGAAAACCATCACTGGCTTCGCTGGGAATAGCCGAAGATGCCGGGCTGGCCCACTGGGATAAGGCATTCCTCTCGCTGGGCGTAAGTGATATGAAGGGGATTCGGGATGGCATTAAAATGAAAGTGAACAATCAGGTTCTATCGGCCGAACCGGGCATTCCCAGCAGCGATATTCTGATGGCAGGGGTCACCGCTCCCATCAAGTTGGACGCCGATAACTATATATTTGAAACCAAGCTGAACCTGAACGGAAGTACTCAGCTTAGCTTTTTGCCCTTCGGTAAAGAAACCCGGATTAGCCTCAAATCGCCCTGGGCTACTCCAAGTTTTACGGGTGCCTATCTGCCCGACAAGCGAGTTGTTAAGGCAGATGGCTTTCAGGCTTCGTGGAAAGTGCTGGAGTTCAATCGCAATTTTCCCCAGCAGGGTATGGGCGATTTTTTAAAGAAACCCGATTCGCAGTCGTTCAGCGACGCGTCGGCCTTTGGCGTAAAACTGCTCATCCCGATCGATGAATACCAGAAAACGATGCGTTCGGCCAAGTATGGGATCTTATTCGTCATTCTGACATTTGTGTCGTTTTTCTTCATCGAAATTCTTGATCGCCGACGCATTCACCCCGTTCAGTACCTGCTGGTTGGGTTTGCAATCTGTCTGTTTTATCTGCTGCTGCTGTCCATTTCCGAATACACCTCGTTCGACTGGGCCTACCTCATTGGTGGTTGTCTTGTGCTGGCGCTGATTACGTTCTATGTACGCTATGTGTTTCAGAATACACGCTTAACCATTCTTTTCAGTGCCATTCTGGCCTTGTTATATGGCTTCTTTTATTCGCTCCTCCAACTGGAAGATTACTCCCTGTTGCTGGGCAGTTTTGGCCTGTTGCTGATTCTGAGCGTGACGATGTATCTGACCCGGCACGTAAACTGGTATCAAACCTATCAGGCGGCCGAAACAACGGCCTGAGCCACTAGATTTAATTGTCTACAAAGGCACAGAGAATTGATCGTTCGGGTTGATTCTTTGTGCCCTCTGTGGACAATCGAATTAAGCGGGCAGATAAACCGTAAATGTTGTTCCCTCTCCCGGACGGCTCTGGGCGCGGATAGCACCATCGTGTTGCTCAACAACTTTTTTGACAACAGCCAGACCAATTCCGGTCCCCGAAAACTGCTGCCGGGTGTGTAACCGCTGAAAAACCTGAAAAATCTGTTCGGCATAGTGCTGTTCAAAACCAATACCATTATCAGTAACATCGATGGTCCAGTAAGCCCGATCGAGCCGCAAATCTTTTGCAAGCTCTTTGGGTAGCTCCTCGGGAGTCATCAACCGCGACGACACTCGTATAAGGGGTGGTATCGGCAACCCAGACGCATCGGTTCGGTAAAATTTCAGTGCATTCGACAATAGATTCTGAAACAACTGGCGCAACTGAAGCCGATCGCCGATCAATTCGGGGAGCTCGGCCAGTTCAATTCGGGCTTTCGATTCCTGAATCGGATGCCAAAGGTCTTCAATTATATCATCGAGAAGTTTTGCCAGAGCAAACGAACGAAACGCATTTCGCTGCGATGAAATTCGGGAATAGTCGAGCAGGTCCCGAATCAGTAGCGACATTCGGCTGGCGGCTGCCTGCATTCGGCTAATCAGTTCGCCACCTTCCGGCCCAAGTTTAGCCGAATATCGATCGTTCAGCATATCGCCAAACGACTGAATCTTCCGCAGCGGTTCCTGCAAATCATGACTGGCAATGTAGGCAAACGACTGAAGGTTTTCGTTCGAGCGTTTCAGCTCCCGGTTGGCCGCTTCGAGCTGCTGTTGGTACCGACGGTTTTCGGTAACGTTCAGATTGGCAATCACGACCCCATCGCCCGCTTTAGTCGTGATCCGAATCCACCATTGGTCATCAATAGGAAATTCGGTCGTGTCGGGTTCGCCCGTTTCTACAACCCGTACATACTTCGGGAAATCGTCAATTTTCTGCGTTGGCGTTGCTACTTCCGAAAACGGTTTCGCCAGGATCGATTCGGCCAAATCGCCCCACATTGCTATGCATTGCGGATTGGCCAACACCGTTCTGAAATCGCAAATGTGCCCGTGTTCGTCGCGTATGGATGTATGAAGCGAAAGAGCCGCCTGCGCATTATCCAGGATAGCATGCAGCAACTCGGCCTGATGGGCTAACTGATGTTCGGCTCGCCTAGGAGCCGTTATATTCATGAAGGTGACCACTACCCCATCGGGGCTCAACTGTGCGGCCGACACCTCAAACCAGGCTTCCAGGCCATTTTTGTCGCTATAGTATTGAATTAACCGCTCACTCTGGCCAGTCTCCAGCACCCGTACATACACAGCAAACAAGCCCGATTCTACATTACCGGGAAACGTTTCGAGCAATCGTGTTCCGATAATGTCTTCTGGCTTTCGAAACAAACTTTGCTCAACAGCCCGGTTGGCCGTTTGAAGCCTGAAATCAACAACCTTCCCATTGGCATCCCGAATGGCAGTCATAGAAACAATGCTATTCAGGGCAGCATCAAAAGCCGACAAGGCTAACTGAACCTCTTCGGGTAAATACTGGCGCTCAGTTTCAGGCTGCGTTTTTGGCAATGACTGGTCAGCAGTCTTCAACCGATTCATAAGGGTTTTGAGTGAAAAAATGCGAGGAAGAGATATATAAAAATACGAAACTGTTTACAGAATACCTATAAACAGTTTCACTATGTTCATGGAATCAGAGACAATCAGTTAGTTGATCAACTCCAACACCAGCGCTGATTTGGCGGGCAGATTAATCTGTTTCAGATCGCCAATAGACTGGTCGGTCAGTACATTACGAGCCGACGAATACCCGTTCATTCGTTCGGCAAAGCGGCTTGTGTCCAGCCGTAGTTCTTTATCATTGGTATTTGTGGCTACCATCACTGTTTTAGCTCCGTCGTAGCGAAAATAAACATACGTTCCATCCTGCGGCAAAAACTGCATCAGCTTTCCCGAATGCAAAGCCGGTGTATTGCGTCGGTACGTAGCCAGTTTCCGAACAAACTGAAAAGCCTCATTTTCGCGGTCGGTGCGGCCGGCGGTTTCAAATTTATTTTCCTTATCGCCCGGAAATCCGCCCGGAAAATCGCGACGCACTTCGGCATCCGACGGGTCTTTAAAATTTTTCATCAGAATTTCGGTTCCGTAATACAGCGACGGAATGCCGCGGGTAGTAAGCAGCCAGGTAATCCCGATTTTATATTTATCCAGATCGTCGCCAATAACCGACAGAAAACGGTCGGTATCATGGTTATCCAGGAAGGTAACCAGCCGGGTAGGGTCCTGATAAACAGCATCCTGAGCCAGTGCCTGATAAAACCGGTTTACGCCATCGTCCCAGCTAAATTTTTGTTTCAGCGCATCCAGCATTGAGCTATAGAGCACAAAGTCGAGGCCGCCCGGCTGATTCGACTTAAACGGGAAGTCGATCTTATTGCGCGTATAATAGGCCTGATCGACAACATTATTTACCCACGATTCGCCAAAGATGTGAATCTTCGGATACTCGTCGAGCAATGCCTGATTGCAACGATTCATAAACGGCTGATCATTGTACATATACGTGTCGACCCGCCAGGCATCCACGCCAAAATTTTCCACTGACCAGAGCGCGTGTTGAATCAGAAAATTAGCAACAAACGGATTGCTCTGATTCAAATCGGGCAAAAAGGGAACGAACCAGCCGTCGAGCATCACGTGCCGATCGCGTTCAGCCCCGTGCGGGTCGGTCACCGACTGGTATTTGTAGGATGTGTTAGTATAGGTTGGCCACTGATGCAACCAGTTTTTCATGGGCAAATCTTTCAGAATCCAGTGATTAACCCCAACGTGGTTATACACCGCGTCCTGTACAACCCGAAAACCAGCGTCGTGGGCTTTTTTCACAAAGGCTTTGTAGGCTTCATTGCCTCCCAGACGTTTATCGATGGCATAATGATCGGTAAAGCCATATCCATGATAGGCCGACCGCATGGCCCCGCCTTCGTTGGTGAGTGGCTGATTGTTTTCCAGAACGGGTGTAAACCAGATGGCCGTTACGCCGAGATCTTTCAGATAATCGAGATGTTGGGCAGCGCCTGCCAGGTCGCCACCGTGCCGATAGAAGGGGTTCGCCCGGTCGGCATTGGAGTCGGCCATATCAGCAAACTTATCGTTGCTTTCGTCGCCATTGGCAAACCGGTCGGGCATGGCCAGGTAAATAAAATCGGCCGCCGTAACGCCTTGCCCTTTGGGCGATTTGTCGCGGGCTTTCAGAACAAAAGGCTGGGTGAGCATCTGGCTACCCCGTTTGCCCACAATCTTAATCGTTCCGGGTTTAGTGGCAGGAGAAATGGTCAGATCCAGAAACGCATAATTGGGGTTTTCGGCGGTATGGGTTTTCAGGAGACGCACACCCGGATAGTTGATCGTATACGTCAACGAACCGGCATCTGGCCCGTAAACGAGCAACTGCAGGTTCGGATTTTTCATACCCACCCACCAGTTGGTTGGGTTGATCCGTTGAATTGCCGCCTGCTGTGCAAGAACTCCAGAGCCTACCAACTGGAGCATAATAATCAGGCTTAAAATCGATTTTTTCATAGAGTGGGCAGTTGTAGCTAATCGCTTTCAGTCCGAATAATCGGGGAATAATGCAACAAGAACGCAAAAATAACCCAAGTTTTTCGCCGAAAAAGGCCATAATTTTGCATATAGAAATACAACCCGTTCCGTTCGCACACTTATCTGGCGCTATGAATACAACGTCTGTTGTTCCAGTAATGGACAAACTGATTATTTACCAGATTTTTACGCGCCTGTTTGGCAATCAAAACACCACGAATCGTTCGTACGGCAGCCGCGACGAAAACGGTGTCGGGAAATTCAACGACATCAACGACGAGGCCCTGCGGTCTATTAAGCGACTGGGCGCATCGCACATCTGGTACACAGGCATTCTGGAACATGCTACCCAGACCGATTACTCTGCCTACGGGATTCAGCCCGACGATCCGGCCGTAGTGAAAGGGCGTGCTGGATCGCCTTATGCCGTTAAAGACTACTACGATGTCGACCCTGATCTGGCGGTAAATGTCCCCGACCGAATGGCTGAGTTCGAAGCACTGGTCGAACGTACGCACGTACATGGCCTGAAAGTGATCATCGATTTTGTGCCGAATCATGTTGCCCGCCAGTATCGTTCTGATGTAAAGCCTGATTCGGTAATTGACCTGGGGCAAAACGACGATACGTCGGTTCGGTTCTCGATCAACAACAATTTTTATTACCTGCCAGGCGAAACGTTTGTAGCACCCGAAAATGGGGAGGAGTCATCGTCGGTTCGATTACATGAGTTTCCGGCTAAAATAACGGGGAGTGGCTCCCTCACGGCAGCACCCGACATCAACGACTGGTATGAAACCGTAAAGCTCAATTACGGTTTCAACGTTTTCGACGGCAGTCTGAATTTCAACCCCATTCCGGCAACCTGGCATCAGATGCTCGATATATTGCTGTTCTGGTGTGGCAAAGGGATCGACGGTTTCCGGTGCGACATGGCCCATCTGGTTCCGGTAGAATTCTGGCACTGGGCCATTGCCAGAGTTCGGCAGCAATATCCCGGACTGATTTTTATTGCCGAAATCTACGATCCGGGCCTATACCGTCCCTTCATTTTTGAGGGTGGTTTCGATTACCTCTACGATAAGGTAGGCTTATATGATTCGCTGCGGGCACTGATGGAAGGCCACGGGTCCTGCTATGACCTTACCCGCGTGTGGCAACAACAATCCGGCGATTATGCCCAGCATATGCTGCGGTTCCTCGAAACGCACGACGAACAGCGGATAGCATCGCGTTTTTTTGCCAATGATCCCTGGGCGGCCATACCGGCAATGACGCTATCGGCAACAATGCACACGGGGCCTTATCTGTTGTATTTTGGTCAGGAAATTGGCGTACGGGCCGAGGGTAGCGAAGGGTTCAGTGGCGACGATGGACGAACAACAATATTCGACTACTGGGGTTTGCCCGAATGGCAGGGCTGGATTAATCATGGTCGCTACGACGGCCTGGGGCTGTCCGACAACCAGCAGCGGCTCCGGGCATTTTACCAGCAACTGAATTACCTGGTTAATGGCTCCGACGCTATCCAGAACGGCTATTTTTATGACCTTCAGTATGTCAACGATAACGGGCAAAGTGCGGGCTACGACGCCCATCAGCTCTATAGCTACCTACGCTATACCGACCGACAAAAACTACTGATCGTCTGCAATTTTTCGAACCACAATACCTACGAAACAACCATAAACATTCCGGCGGCCGTATTCAGCCTAATGGGACTGGACCCAAATCGGACATTGCATTTTACGGATCTGTTTCTGACCACCACCACTATAGAAACCGTTGGGAAAGCCGGTGTTCCTGTGTTACTTTCTCCCCAGAGTGTGTTAGTTTTAGAAATTAAACCCTAGGCAGCGCTACTTTCCAGCCTGCTCACCGTCTCTACTGTAGTAACCTAAACGATTGGCCCTTAGATGATAAACCTGTTTACTGCCTTTTTTCTGCTTCTAACACCAGCAGCGCTGCTGGCTCAGGAGAGTGCTCCCGATGACCTGAAAGCAGTAACTATTGCCGGTGGCAGAACACCTGCCGAAACAGTCGTCAACATCGGGAAACAACTTATAGGACGACCTTATGTAGCTCACACGCTCGACGAAAACCAAACCGAGCAACTGGTGGTCAATGTTCGGGAGTTTGACTGCACAACCTATGTTGAAACCGTTCTGGCACTTGCCCTGTCCTGGCACGAACTGCCCGACAAAAACAATTCGACAGCACTGGATCAGACTTTTCGGAAATTTCTGACCAAACTTCGCTACCGCGACGGGCGTATTGATGGCTACGCAAGCCGATTGCATTATTTTTCGGATTGGCTGCGCGATAATGAGCGTAAAGGATTAATTCTGGATGTTACGCGCGATATGCCGGGAAGCATTGTGGTTGCTAAACCCGTTTCGTACATGACAACGGCAACCTACAAATATCCCCGCCTGACCGATCCCGCCATTTATAAACAGGTAGCTCTGGCCGAATCAGAACTGAGCCAGCAACCGTTTCATTTTATTCCTAAAAAGAATATCCGTCAGGCGGAATCGCAGTTGCGCGAAGGCGACATTGTAATGCTGACCGCAGCCCGGCCTGGCCTCGATATGAAACACGTTGGCTTTGCCGTTCGGCAACCGAATGGGCGCATTCATCTGCTCCATGCGTCGTCGGAACAGGGCGAGGTGGTTATTACCGCTTACCCACTGAGCGATTATGTTTTCTCGCACAAACGGCTGTCGGGCATTCGCGTTGCGCGGTTGCGCCCGGCCAATACAGTAGCAACGGCCTCGATCAACGGCGGACACTAAGCCTTCCAGTTCAATTACGGCCAACGCCCTTTTCAGGATATGATCTCGAACCAAAATCATATCCTGAAAAGGGCGTTGGCTTTGTTTTTATCAGCGCTCAATGGCACAGGCGCAACGAGAAAAAACAATGAATCATTTTGCATACTAGTCGGCTCATTATCAGAGGATACAATTTATTTTTAACGTAGATTTATGTACTGTCGGCAATTGGACGTCAGTTGTTTAGCAGGCCATTTTCCGTACCTATCCTCTTATTTTTTTTCGATTAGCCATTGACGCTTTGCGGGTCATTCGGATAAAGTAATAAGCGGGTAGAATTTTAGTATAACGAGCCCGAAGCTGATTATAAATCCTCTTCACCGATGACTTACGAAGAATTTCGCAAACGGTATCATTACGACCCCGGTAAACTCAGCGCCCCAGAACACGAAGAAGAATTCGGCCGCCTTGGCGAAGGCGGCTTCGGGGCTGTTTTCAAAGGATGGGATACAATTGAAAATCAGTGGGTGGCCATAAAGGTATCGCCCGTCAGAGCCGAGCAGCGCGATTTGTCGCTCCAGCGGGAGGTTGAGCTGGCCAATCAGTTGCCCCGACACGCCAACATTGCCCGTTATGAGTTCTGTGAACGATTTACGACTGTTTATGGGGTTATCGACATTGCCGTTCTCAACTATTACCGGGAAGGCAATCTGGCCGAACTGCTTCGAAAAAAAAACCTGAATCAGGGCGAAAAAGATGCCCTGATTGACGGAATCCTGAATGGCTTGGCTCATCTGCATCGCCATCAGATGGCTCATCGTGATCTGAAACCCCAGAACATCCTGATTACCCGGACACCCTACGGTACCTACGTACCACTGATAACGGATTTCGGCCTCAGCAAAGTTGTTCGGGGCAACGAACTGACTGCCACATCGACCGCTTTTTTGAATTCGACCGTTGGCGGTTCGGTCTATTATATGGCGCCCGAACAACTGGCCAACAATCGGATGCGCTTCAACGTCGACCTCTGGGCCTTTGGGGTTATTCTGTATGAGCTCATGATTGGCCAGAAGCCGTTTATTGGCGATAGTGGCGCAGGTTCAGAAACCGAACGTTCGCAAATTATTCAGCGCATCAACAATGTTGAAATTCCATCGCAGTTTAGCCAGATTCAGGAACCCTATCAAACCATGATCCGGCAATGCCTGATCCGCGATGTCGACCAGCGGATTCGTAGTGCCGATGAGCTACTCCGTATATTTTCGCCGACAACCTATTCGTCGGCCGAGCTTATTGATGATTCGTTACCACCGGCTAAATCATCATCGTACGACGAGCAGCGTGCCTATAGCGAAGGATATGCAGCTGTCAGGCGGGGTCGCTCATGGGGTTTACTCAGTGCTTCCGGAAATCTGGTGCTTCCGGTCGAATACGATTCCATTACCGACGTTCAGGGCTACCAGGCATTGGTTCGAAAACAGGGGCAGGCTTCCCGTGTCGAACTTCATGGCGATGACTATCGTCTTTCCCCCCTATTGGCCTCAGCACCTGATCCCGAACCTTTTCCTAAACTCAATCCTGATCCCATCGCCCCCAACACGCTCGAAAAATCCATTCAAGCGGTAACCATACTTCGGCAGGTTTACATTATCGTTACGGTTGGCCTGATCCTGATCATCGTAGGGCTATTTCTACTGAGTCTGGTGTCGAACGGTTTCTTTGCTCCAGGCTACAGTAGCTCCGATTACTATGGATACAACGAAATGCCCCCTTCAAACATGGATATACGCTCTTACTTTAGCTAAAAATTACTATGAAAACCATTATTTTACTACAATATTACTACGATAGCACCTCTCGTATGATGGCTCAACTGAGCATGATGCTGATTGGTACCGGATGTTTGTTAGTGGTGGGCGTTATCATTACGGCGCTCTGGAAAACCTTTCAAAAAGCAGGAGAGCCGGGCTGGGCAGCCATTGTACCTATCTATAATACGCTTACACTGCTCCGAATTGTCGAAAAACCCTGGTGGTGGTTGTTTCTGCTATTGACCCCGTACGTCAATATTGTGTTTGGCGTTTGGATTCTTAACCTCCTCGGTAAGCGATTCGGCAAAAGCGAAGGCTTCGCCCTTGGGCTGCTCGTGTTGCCATTTATTTTTTATCCCAAACTAGCCTGGGGCGATGCCACGTTTCGGGCAAAGCCAGCCTGAAAAGCGAGAACATTGCGTGAAAAGACTGGCGACTTACGAACAACCTGGCACTAAATTTCAGAAGCTATTTAGTTAGCTAACCTGCTCTTTAACAAGGCCTTGCCAGTCTCGCCCATAATAATAAGTCTCTGGTAGTTAGCCCTATACATGGCCATTACCAGAGACTTATTATTATGGGCTTTTCTTATAAAAATGCCAAAACCGACCATGCACCGATCGGTCAGTTTTTCGGGGGGGGGGCCGACGTTTTTGTAAGAAAGCTCCGGCGCTATACATCTCTCAGAAAATGAACAAAAGCAAGCGTCTTTCCCAGATGAGCTTCTACAGAAAATCGTCCGAATCACCCGTAGGCGTATGGGGAAGTTCAGGATCAACAGGAGCATCCCAGTTGTGGGACATGTCGGTATGCTGCGGGATGTGCTCGCCGTCCGACACATCGGTAACCGATACGTCGAGGGTATGTTCCGTTGTATCCTGCTTATTAGTTGACTCATCGGCAACAAACACTTCGGGTTCGTCGGTATGGCCTACATGATGATGTTCCGGCAACGGCGATCCATGATCATCATCCGATGGCTCCACCTCCACCCAGATATCGTCGTACTGCAACCAACCCTGTTCGTCAAGCTGCGTATGCATTGCCTGGAAATACTCGACGGCTACTGGCACCTGCAAACCTTCCCAGATGACCCGATGTTCGTCAACAGCTCGCTGTAACTCGCTGTTTTGGGCCATATCTTCTTCCATCTGCCGACGCTCGTCGGTCGGAAGACTCCCGTCCAGAAAGGCGTCAATTCGGTCGAATTCTGCTTCGCTTAATGCCATAACACAACAATGTTTATGTAGCTGTACTTTTTAAACCTACCGGGTAGGGTTAAGTTCTTTGACTATGTCAGCTACTGGTTTTAACGGTTCCCCAGAACATTCGTTTTAACTGTTCGGTACATTCGTACCGTTTTGTGCGGGCTGTCTGAGGGGTATAGTTCATTATCTGAGCGATTTCGGCCAGCGGTTTTCCCTGAAGATAAAACAGATCGATTACGCGCCGACAGTTTTCGCCCATTCGGTTGAGCAGATAAGTTACCCGGCTAACATTCTCGGAAAAAGCAATCAGGTCGTCGGATAAATCGTCGTCTTTCTGATCAACAAAAACCTCTACGGTTTGGGTTTTCCGATACCGGGCACTTTGCACTTCGTTGATCCATTTACGCTTACAAAACTCAAACAGCACGCTTTTCAGGCGGGCTGTCTGCGATAATTGATAGCGACCAGATCTGACGGCTACGTAGAACTCAGCAATTCCCTGCTGAAATGCATCCTGTGCCTGCTCGGCTGAACCCTGATTGGTTTGTACATAGTGCGCAAAGGAGCGAAACGTTTGGGCATACAGGCAGGCGTAGGCACGGTCGTCGTTGTTTTTTAAACCTGCATAAAGCAATTCATCGGTCGAGAAAGCACTACACGGATTGGCGGGAAGAACCATACTGTTCAGGTAAATAAAAGTACATTCACTATACGCAGGACTTTGGTCTGGAGCCATTCCACGGTTCTCTGTTGCACTCATTTGGGCCGTGGAACGGCTCCAGACCGAAGCCCAGACACACACATAATCAGTACAAAACCGTGATTGGCAATGAGTTGGAAAACTTACCGGTTATGATTGGAATCTGTGCATTGTGGGTCACTTTCCGTACCCACATATTTACGTAGCGATAATGCTCGCCAATGGTCACTACGCCATCCCGATTCAGGTCGGCATCACCCTGGGCGCCTTTTACCAGAAAGTAAGTGAAAGCCCCCTGCCGCAGGTAGCCATATTCGCCCGAGTTTTGATAGGGCCGCGACGATGCCATAACGATAATCGTTAGCGACGGATCATTAAATTGATTGTAGGCCTGACGGCTAATCGGCTGCCTTACCGACGACTGCCGAATGCTACCGGAATGGCAGGCATCGGCCCACACAATTTTGGTTTTGGCAGCCGATCTCCGGAAAGCAGCTTTCAGTTCCTCGTGTAATAATTCCTGCCCTTCGGCCGTAAAAAACGTACCGTCCATGCCGTGTCCGGAAAAATGGAAAATAATTCGATCGTTAGGGCCTGCCAGTTCAAAAACCCGAAGTGCCCGAAGCACATTGGCATGGGTAGCCTGCCCATTAGTCAGGGTGATGATGTGATTAGCGGGTACACTACCTCCGTGCGAACTGCGAAGAAACTCGCTAACCAATCGGGCATCGGCATCGGCAAAGTGCAGATCGTTCTGAACACCGATGTAATCCGACACGCCAACCACAACCGCATAGGTTTGCTGGGCCAATAGGCTGGTAGTTGCCCCCAGCATCAGCGCACTTACAAAAAACCATTTCATAGTCGTAGAGGAACTTAGGCTGAATAATTCCGTTTATCGGGCGTGTTCTTACGTATTGCCGACGCATTGGCGCCCAGTTTATTTCCTTTTCTGTCGATATAATACTCTTCTTCTTTCAGCATAACGAGTGCTTTACCATCCTCAAAATCAGCCGCATTGTCGTATTGACAGGTTATTGCCGTTTTTCCTTTCAGGTTGATGTAGCCCCATTTGCCTTTCTGTTTCACGGCAATTAGCTTATCGCTGGGTTCACGGATTTCGTCATATAGGCTGGCTCCCTGCCGATGGCCTTTTTCATCGACCAGCACCCATCCTTCGTCAGTTCGTTTTTTATAGAGATGCTCGGTCAGCTCGACCTGATCGTTACCTTGCTCAATTGCCTGATAAATACCTTCGGTCGCGGCCAGATTGGGATCTTTCGGAAGTTCGGCAGCCGGTTTCCGTTTAGGCTTTGGTTTATTGGTAGAAGGCAGGCCATTATGTAGTGTCTGATTGTCGGCCCCCTGCTGAACCTTTCCGGTCTGCGTTTTTTTCGGCGGCTTTATCCACCATTTGTAGGCCGATAGCCCTCCCATCGTCAATAGCGAAGCCAGAAATGCAATGATCAATAATATAGATAGTGAATTAACATCAATTGATCGCTTCCTGTCTTTTTGCTCTCCCTGCTGCTGTGGCCTGAACACCGGCTCAACTTTGGCTGCTGCCCCAGACTCATTCTCCGGAATGGATTTAGTATGTTTCGAATCGACAGCGACTACCGCTACCGTTTCGTCG
The DNA here is from genome assembly GCF_037201965.1 of Spirosoma sp. SC4-14. Taxonomy (NCBI): domain Bacteria; kingdom Pseudomonadati; phylum Bacteroidota; class Cytophagia; order Cytophagales; family Cytophagaceae; genus Spirosoma; species Spirosoma sp. SC4-14. The sequence goes on from NZ_CP147518.1 coordinate 5,160,483, forward strand.
GTCGATATTTTGGGCCGGTCGTAAATGGGTACTGGCACGCGATACGCTTCGGGTACATCGCCACTTACCGTGTCGATCTGAACCAGATAGGCCGAAAAATTATCGTTGGTCTTTCCGGCGCAGCAATCGATCAGGAGTTGTTTTTTCTGTTCGTTGGTTGACTGGCCACCCAACACATTCTCCAGCAACTCGTCGCTTACCCGTTCCAGCACGCCATCCGTACAGAGGAAAAAATAGTCGCCCGGCCGAACGTCATTGATGAGCTGAACATCGGCTTTTATGGCTTTACTGTTCCCTTGAATAGCACGCTCGATTACATTACGCTGCGGATGGTCGCGGGCCTCTTCGGGCGTTATAATTCCCGTTCTCACCAACTGGTTGACCAGCGAATGATCTTCTGTACGCCAGATTATGCGCCCATGGCGCACATGATAAACGCGGCTGTCGCCAATATGAGCTACGGTTGCCCCTGCTTCATGCAAAAAGAGCAATGTAAGCGTAGTGGCCATACCGATTGCTTCTGGATGCCGGGCCAGGTAATCGTCGAACTGTGCCTGCACCCAATCCAGAGCCGTCTGAATATAGTTGGGGGTTGCCACCGGTTCAGGATTCTGAACGAAATAGTTGTTAAACCCTTCAACTGCAATATGGCTGGCTATTTCGCCACGGGCGGCTCCGCCCACTCCATCGCATACCATAAACCACCGCTGTTGCTGCGTTGCGCTATCGGCAACCGGAAATACAGTATCTTCGTTGTTGCTGCGTCCCCCCTGATAAGAATACCCTAACGGTTGGTGAATTGACAGTTTCATTGACGTGTGCCGATTTTAGGTAAACGATAGAATAGTACGGGTAAAGTCGCTGCCTTCTACCTGACGGTAAGCCTTTTGCAGCGATTCCGACATCTGAAAAGTTTTTAGAACCATTTTGGTCTCGCCGATCTGAATGGTGTCGCCATCGTTCAGATAGATCTGTTCTGACGGATGAAGCGCAGGTTCCTGGCCGTTCAGATACGTTCCGTTTCGGCTATTTTTTCGGCTACCATCGGGCTGGAGCGCGCCATCCTGAAGAACATAATCAACCTGCCCCAGTTTGTTGATTTTTACTTCGATGGTACAATGGGGTCGGCTCATATACCGATCGTCAGTTTGAATCATTAGATCAGACGGAGCTTTTTGAGAAAGTCGCCCAAGGGTGTTTAGCCCTTTTTTGAGATTAAATGTCTGCGAGGCTGTTTTTTCGTCATGAACGATCAGCCAACCCAGAATCTCAGGCAGGGCGGGTTTAGCACCTGCCTGGTTCTGCACCCACGTTTTCTCCTCATCGTTATCCCGAATCAAGGTTTCGTCTTCATTATTGACGGGCAATTCGGGCGTTAACAACTGAAGTGGCAGGGGGTTGAGGTAACCACATTTGGGGCATTTTACCTCCCTGGCCTGAGTAGGCACTTTTACCCGAACGGTAAGCCGGGCCCGGCAGGTTGGATTTCCGCAAGTGAGGGTGAGTTCCTGAACGTTCATGACGATATAACTAAAAGAGAAAGAATCAACTACCTATAGAGTATTCCTTAGAGCTGACCTCACTCAGGCAACCCAGTCGCTGACATCGGCGTTGTTGTCGTAGTCGTGCGCCAGATCCGTATGGCTTTCCGACGAAGTTGTCCCATCCATAACCGGAGCCTCGTAGGTATGGTCGAGTGGAGCCGTAGCTAACACTTCGCCCGTGTTCATGTCAACTTTAACGGCTGTTTCGAACTGATGATCGCCATCTACATCCATAGCACCAACTCCCGTATCAAGAATTACCACATCGGCGTAGCCATCGTGGTTAGAGTCACCCATCGTAACCGCATGACCATCGACCGTTGTTCTTACTACGTCTACGTCATTCGTTGTGTCGGTAGCAACAGGCGTATTCGGCTTACCGTCAAAAGCCGTCATGGCCGGTGCGCTATACGCTTCTTTCATGGGGCTCTGGCCTATCACCTGATGCGTATTCGGATCGATCTCAAACTGAGTCTCCATGATTCCATCGTTATCGGTATCGACTACCCCAACCGTGCCATCAATAATAAGCACTTCGGCATCGCCGTCGTGATCGCCATCGGCCAGCGTAACCACGTGCCCCTGATACTCAACCGTATGCACGTCTGCCTGCTGGTCTGAATTCGCCGTAAACGTTGAGGGCGTTGAGGGCGATGTTCCCAATGCATTCATATTAGGCGCTTCGAAAGGTGTCGCCAGTGGAGCTTGTGATACAATCTGATGGGTGTTCGGATCGAGTTCGACACGGGTTTCCATGATCCCATCGTTATCTTTATCGACAGCGGCAACCGTACCATCAATAACAATCACCTCCGAATCGCCATCATGGTCGATGTCGCCCATTCCGATAACATGGCCATTGTATTCGCCCACCTTGATGTCGGGCGCGCTGGTTGTGGAGCTGGTATTGATAGAGTGCAATGAGCTATGGTCGGGCACCTCGTTGCCGTAAACAGTGGCAGCATACTCTTCCCGCTGCTGGGTTGTCATAGCATCCCACTCTTCTTTGTAATAGGTGTTGTAGAAATGGCCATTCCATTCGAAATACCCACCGGGGCCAACTTCCTGGCGAGCGGTTTTAAACGCGTCTTCAAACGACATCTGGTCGGTAACGTGTGTGGCAATCATGGGTTCGTGCGTAGTTGATGTTGACGGAGTAGGTTCAGCAGTTGTTGTTGAGTTATTGTTCTGCGCTACATTAGGATGTGCGTTTGTGGTCACGTGGGTACTATCGGCGGGCGTTTCAGATACCGGTTTGTGTGACTCAGAAGCGGGTTTTGTTTCTGTTTTAGGATGGTTTTCGTTGGCTTTGCCGTCCTGCTGCATTCCCCAGGTCAGGGCACTGCCTCCGGCTAAGGCAGCAACTCCGCCCAAGCCAGCATAAATGCGTTTTTTTTGTTGAGCAGTCAGTGCTTTACCGCCTGTTTTTCCCACTTGAGTAGGTTGGTCAAACGATTCGGAAGTCGGGTTCATTGTCGTATTGTTTAGTATGTTAAACACTAGCTTGAATCGGTTTCTATTTCTTTATCCGGGCCAGTAGTTGAATGTCAGTGCCTGGTGAAAAAATATTTTTTCTTTTTTTCAGGGCTCCCGGATTGCGACAGGTCACGATTGCCTGCAATCAGATTGGCTATTGGCAGAGACAGCAAATCGGCCATCAGTTTTCAACCCACTGGCATTTGCAATAGCGGCATTGTTTCTGATGTATCAGGTCGGCAAACGGGACATACCCCAGAAACTGCTGACAGTTTGGATTGGGACAGATATAATCGCGCCGAAACGCTTCGTCCAGCACCTGAACCCGTTCGGCCGTATTGAACAGATAGGCATCAACCAGCGAGGCCAGCGCAAAGCCGCCCGGCACCCACGATACGGCTACCCGAATCCAGGCTTTTTTCTTGGGGTCGCCCGTCAGAATTTCCTGTTTGGCGGCCGTATATTGTTCATAGTGCCAGCTCAGCCGTTTAAACTCCTGCGCGAATCCAGGCAATTTGCCCCCGGCATTACCCAAACTACCCGCCTGCCGGTTAGCCGATTGCCCCGGCCCAGTAGCAGGTGAAGGCGGAAGCTTAACCTTTTCGAAAATGCCTTTCACATCTAGCGGAACAAGTGTACCCAGCACCACTGAGCTGCTGGGTGTAATCATTTTCTGCATAATCCGCCGACCGTCTACTTCAGTACCATATGTCGAATTAAGATCTTCGAGCAAGCCCAGAAAGTCGGTGAAAAGGGTTAGTCTGGCATGATAACGGCTAATTCCCGGTTTTTCGAGAATGAGGTCGTTATCCTTGTTTTTTCCGATACGGATAACCCGCAAAGCAGCCCGTTCCGAAACATCAGGAGTCATATCGCTTGATAAGGTTAAGAGTAAAGAACCCATTAAGGGCATTCTGATGTGCACACAAGACCCGCCTTCGGTCGAAGACAGATCCAGAAACTACCACCGAATAGAATATTGATTCAGCCGATTTTGCGCGTTGGTGTAGCCGAGCCGGGCAGCTCGTTTGTAATAAGATACGGCCTTCGACCAATCTTTGATTACTCCCTGACCATAGTCATATAAATAGCCGAGGTTGTAGAGCGAATACACATTGTTTTGCTCGGCAGCTTGTTCATACCAGTATCGGGCCGTTGCATAATCGACGCCGTTTCCACCAATATACCCCCCATAATAGAGCGCCCCCAGCGAATTCTGGGCATCGGAGTGGCGTTGACCAGCGGCTTTCCGGTACCAGTATTCGGCCTGCGAATAATCCAGGGTAACTCCTGTTCCGTAGTGATACGCCTGCCCTAATCGGAACTGGGCATTGGCATCACCATCTTCGGCCGCTTCCCGATACCAGCGGACGGCTTCATAAATGTTCTTGTTCACGCCATTGCCGTTGGCATACAGTTCGCCAAGGTTGTATTTGGCTTTTGCAATGCCACCCGCAGCAGCTTTTTCGTAACACGCTCTGGCTTTCTGATAATCCTGCTCAACACCCAGTCCATAATGATAGAGGGCGCCAATATTGTTTAAGCTAAGCAGATAGCCCCGATCGGCAGCTTTCCAATACCAACGGAGCGCTTCCGTATAATCTTTCTGCGTCCCCGTGCCAGTGCCGTACATATAGCCAAGGTGATTAATAGCTTCGGGCGTCATCAGTGGCGAATCCCGGTATTCATACAGGATACTAAAGGCCGCCGTATAGTCGCCTTTATCGGCCAGTTCAACCCCTTTCTGTATCTGGCTTTTTACATAGAAGAACCAGCCTCCACCCAGCATAGCCGCCAAGAGCACCAATAGGCCAACTGCCAGCAGCACATTTCGAAGTGGACTCTTCTGTACCTGCTTTTTATCGGTCTGTTTGTTTGCTCTTTTTCCACGTGTATCGCTTTCTTTTGTATCATCTATGGCCGACTCCTTATGGCCATTAGTACCCTGGTTATTTCTGTTGTGGCCATTCTTTTCGAGGTCCGTATTATTTTTGATCTGGGTTTTTTCGTCGTCAATTTCAACAACAAGAGGTATTACTCCGGTAAGAGCTTCTTTAAAGGCTTCGCAGCTCTGGAACCGCTCGGCAGGGTCTTTTCGGGTTGCCTTCTGAATAGCCGCATTGACCCGATCCGATACACCCGGAATCAATGGCAGCGCTTTTTGCACAATTTCGGTTTGAACTTTATACGACGAACCAAACGAATCGTCGTAGGGTCTTTTGCCGGTCAGAAGGGCATATAGCGTAACACCAAGGGAGTAAATGTCGGTCCGATAATCAACGTTTTTAGGGCTTGTGATCTGTTCCGGACTCATGTATTGCGGAGACCCGATATTGGTATTGGTTTCGGTCAGTTCCAGGTTGTTATCCATAATCTTGGCAATCCCGAAATCCATCACTTTAATCTGTCCGCTACGAGTCAGAAACAGGTTGGATGGTTTTATGTCGCGATGGATAAGGTTCTTCTGATGTACATACGTCATCGCATCGAGTATATCGGCAAACCATCGGGTTGCCTGCGCTTCTGACAGGGGACCATGTTCGATCAGATAGCGGCCGAGGTCTTCACCTTCCAGATATTCCATGATAATAGCCATCGTGTCGTCGTCTTCGTGGTAATCGATTACCTGACGAATATGCGGATGGTCTAGTCCGACCATGGTTCTGGCTTCGAGCCGGAATCGTTCGGCCAGTTTCTCTTTGACTTCCATGCCCGGTTTTAGCACTTTAATCGCAAACCGTTTTCCGAGTAGATTTTCGGCATACCATACGGTTGCCATACCACCTTCGCCTAGTTTCTGACTTAATGTGTAGGTAAGAAGTTGCGTTTTCATAGTACACTAAAGAAGAAGATTATAACGACTGCGCAGAGCAGAGCAATTGCGTTTTCAATGAGTTAATCCGACCGATGGCACAGATGTCAGCGGCTGTTGAACACTACAGCAAAAAAATACATCTGCCGATCTGGTTATCAGCCCAATAGCACTTACATTCAGCTATTAAAACTAGTAGGCTCCGGCATTAGAATAAATAGTTAGGGCTAACTATAAATCGAGCGATTGAACTTGATTTATCGCTTATTTTATACTGGCCAACCGAGTGTATTCCTCCCATTATCTGATCATTCAGGCCGACGTGTTATACGCCAAAAGCCCCTACGGAGCCGGGTTCAGCCGGTGCCATAGGGGCTTTTCACAACCAGAAACTAGCTGGATGGTATGTCTGGGTTTCGTCTAACCCGCCACGTTAACTCGTCGGATATGACTGTGCTTCTGTCCGCGTCGACGCCGGTTCAGCACCACATTGCGCAGTTCGTAGCCGATGCCCTGCACCGCAGCGGTTTCGCGATAGTCGTGTAGCATATTAAAAATATCATGATCGATAAAAGGGGCTTTTGTTCCATCAATAACTACTTCGTCGCCCGGCTGAAGCGCCCCAAGAGCTTCCTTAAGTTGTGGCTTACTCAGAAAATAAAGGTCCTTCTCAAATTCAATCAGTACTTTGTGCCCATTGCGGGCTACTCTAAATGTCGATTGAAAATTCGTGTACAACACAAACAGAATACCCACCACCGTACCCAGCGCAATACCAACCAGCAAATCGGTAAAAACAATCCCCAAAACCGTCACAATAAATGGCACAAACTGATTCCAGCCATCGTGGTAAATTTTTATAAAGATGGCTGGCTTCGACAACTTGTAGCCTACCATAATCAGCACCGCTGCCAGACACGACAACGGGATAAGATTCAGCAAAGGGCCACCCAGAAATACAGCCCCTGCCAGCAGCAACCCATGAAATACGGCCGACATTCGCGTTTTGGCTCCTCCATACACATTAGCCGATGTGCGAACAACGACCGATGTAACAGGCAATCCACCAATCATTCCCGACAGCATATTGCCCACCCCCTGCGCAATCAGTTCCTGATTGGTAGATGATACGCGTCGGGCCGAATCGAGCCGGTCGGACGCTTCCAGGTTCAGCAGCGTTTCGAGGCTGGCAACCAGTGCAATTGTGAGCGCAATGCCATACACCTGTGGGTTTGAGAGGGCATTGAAATCCGGAAAATCGAAAATCGAAAACAGGCTTTTTCCGGGAGCAATTGTCGGAATCTGTACCATGTGCTGGTGGGCCGTATTTCCTAAATACCAGTCAGGCATGGATACTCGAAAAAACTCATTCAAGGCAATGCCAATAAATACAACGACCAGAGCCGCCGGAAAACTTTTAAAAAATGCCTTAGTGCTATGGCTCACCAGCCGATCCCAGCCAATGAGAAAAACCAGAGACACCAGGCTTATCACAACAGCACCGGGGCTGGCGGTTTCGATGGCGCGATAAATTTCAGAAAGGGTATTTTCACCATCGGCCAGTTGTTCGAACTCAAATTCGCCTTCGTAGTCGTTATCGCGACCTAGTGCGTGCGGAATCTGCTTCAGTATAATAACAATACCGATAGCAACCAGCATCCCTTTAATAACACTATCGGGGAAAAAGCTGCTGAACCGACCAGCTTTTAACAGGCCCAGTATTAACTGTATGGCACCGGCCAGCATTACGGCCACGATAAATGCTTCGTAGGAACCTATTTTTGCAATAGCATCGGCCACTATTACGGCCAAACCTGCTGCCGGACCGCTAACACTCACTTCTGACCCAGACAGCATACCAATAACAATACCACCAATGACGCCAGCCACCAGGCCCGAAAAAAGCGGGGCTCCCGATGCCAGCGCAATGCCCAGGCAAAGCGGAAGCGCTACCAGAAACACCGATAAACCCGCCGGCAAATCCTGACGAAACAGGTTCAGGTTATATTGTGAGAGCGTACGAAATAGACTAACCCGTTGCATGAACAAAAGCTTTTCTGTAGGTTTTGCAAAAACTGAATGCCACAAATTAGCACGACATTGCGTAAAATTAAAAACTAATTAAAAATAAATTAAAAAACGATTAAGACTTAACTCATTGGATTCTCTTTCGTCTACCGAAATTCAGTTTATACAGAATCATCTTGCTGATGATGTTCGGCAGTTGCTTCTCCGAGCCCATCCTAAAAACCTGGACGTTCGAAAGCTGGTTGCCCAGATTGCCGCTCGTCAGAAAGTGCGGGATAAGCTACCCACCTGGTATGCAAACGATACCCTTCTGTTTCCAACAAGTTTATCGGTCGAACAGGCCTCGTCGGAACAAACAGCCCGGTATAAGGCCTCGCTGGTAGCAGGAAAGCTACTCTTCGATCTTACGGGTGGTATGGGAGTAGATACCTGGGCCTTTTCGCAACGGGTCGATCATGTCATTTACACAGAGCAACAACCCGAACTAGCAGAGTTGGCTACACACAACCTCCCCCTGCTTGGTGCTACAAACGTAGCTGTGTATACCGGCAATGGGCTCGACATACTGGCCAATTACCCCAACACGGCCGATTGGGTATATCTGGACCCGCATCGCCGTAATGAACAGGGGGGGAAGGTTGTCCGGCTGGAAGAGTGTGAACCCGATGTGACGCAGGCGGGCACTCTTTCGGTTTTACAACAGAAAGCTCAACGAATTTTAGTAAAAGCTTCTCCGTTACTTGATATAGATTCTACCGTCCGACAGTTAACAACGGTGCAAACTGTTCACATCGTTGCGGTACAGGGCGAAGTAAAAGAAGTGCTGCTAGCGATGGAGAAACAGGCATTACAAGCGGATGAGGTGTTGATTAAAGCGGTCAATCTGACGGCTACTGAACCTGAGTTTTTTCAATTTCTCCGACGCGAAGAGCGTATGGCCACCGTTTCGCTCAGCGATCCGCAGCGCTATCTATATGAGCCCAATGCGGCCGTCCTGAAAGCCGGAGCATTCCGGCTCATAGCCACTCGTTTTGGTTTGTCGAAACTGGCCCCCAACAGCCACCTGTATACAAGCAATAGGCTGGTTACGGGTTTTCCGGGGCGAACTTTTACCGTAGAACACATTTGCAAGCCCGACCGAAAAAGCCTCCAATTGCTGCTTCCGGCCAGAAAAGCGAACCTTACGGTGAGGAACTTTCCGCAATCGGTAGCCGATTTGAGGAAGAAACTAGCGCTACAGGAAGGGGGCGATGTTTATATTCTGGCAACGACGCTGCAAAACGGCGACAAACGATTAATTATTACCCAAAAAACCATTCACTAACATTCCTTTTACTTTGGGCATCACTGCCTGTCAAACCGTACAATTTTATGAAAACTGTAATACGTTTCGCGCTGGTAATCTTCTCGATTTTTATGGTCAATACCGCTCAGGCACAAACCGTATATGCTGGCGAAAGTACTATCGATAAAGCCAAGCTTTCGGGCTTATATCTGACCATACAGGGCGACGGCAAACAAATTGAGAAAGACTGGGAAGATCAACTCAAAACATACGGTCGTTTGAATGCATCGCGTGGCACCTACCGCGTAACCAACGCCGACATTCCTGCTATTTCGTCGGAGCCGATCAACCTCATCAGCACGGTTAAATCGAGCAAAACATCGGCTACCATTTTTGCTTCATTCGATCTGGGAAGCGGCAATTTTGTAACAACAGGCGGAACCGGCTATTCGGCAGCCGAAAGTCTGCTGAAAGATTTTGCCAGCAAGAGTTTATATAATCAGGAAGTTCGACTAGCTGAGGGCACTTTTGACGATGCACAGAAGTCTCATCAGAAAATGGTAAAAAAAGGTGAGCAGCTTCAGCGCGCCATTGAGCAGAACGCTAAAGAAAAAGAGCGGCTCCTGAAACGAATCGACGATAATGCCAAAGAACTGGAACAAATCCAGAAAGATATCGAGGCCAATAAAGTAGATCAGGAAAACGCCCTTACCGAACTGGAAAATCAGAAGAAAAACGTTGAAGCCGTAAAAGCAAAAAAGCAGTAAGCGTCTTCAGAAAGTAGAACCCTATCAGCAGTGCCACGGTTTTGAAATAACCGTGGCACTGCTGTTTTTATAAACCCTTACTGACATAGGGCTGTCACCATTGGTCTCGATCTTTGTAGTCAAATCAACAGAGGCCAATTATGACTAGTATATCAGATGCTCAGGCAGTTGTTTTAGCGTTTGTGGGCGCTCTAAATGACGAAAATTTTGATGCAGCCCGCCAGTACGTAAGCGATGATCTTAGCTTTGAGGGCGTTCTGGGTAGTCGCTCGGGGGCCGAAGCCTACTTTCTGGATATGAAGCGAATGAAGCTGAAGTATAAAGTCCACAAAACGTTTGTCGACGGTCAGGACGTTTGCCTATGGTACGACATAACGATGGGTAACGTAGCTGTGCTCACCTGCGGTTGGTATCATGTTGAGCAGGGTAAAATTGCCTGGTTCAAGGTCGTGTTCGATCCTCGTCCGGTTTTACAGGCCTCCTGATTCCTGTTTAAGTACACTAATTATCATTTCACCCGCTTCTTACGTTGCTCTGCCCGATTTGCATCGGTTTCGGGCGTTTATCCAGGTTCCTTTGTAGCGTCAAACCAGATCCAGTTTCGATAGGCCGGGTCTGGTTTTTCTATCTGGAATCTTTAAACAACAAATCGATGAAACGTTTATTTAAAAATCTCTTTATCAGGCCCAGTCGCCTGCCGAAATATCGGCATCTCACCAAACGGCAACAGCTTTGGTGGGGCCACGAATAAGGACACAACTCAGCCGATAAAAATGGCAATTCAGCTATCGGAACCAACTGTCGATCCGAATTGCCATTTTTTACCAACAGCCCATCCTCCACTTTTACTCCCGATAAGCGCGTTGCAGTCAGGCAACGGCGCTGTTATTCAAACAACCTTTTTATACCAAAACAAATGCTAGCTGAACAATCAACAGTAATCGCAGCACAGGAACTACGGGCCTATCAGGGAGGCTTTTTTCGGGTATTGGTTTCGCCAGAACAAACCGATGGCAATTTTGCACTGGTCGACTTCACTCTGCCAAAAGGCAGTGAACCTCCTCGTCATGTACATGGGCACGAAGACGAAACGTTTTACCTACTGGAAGGGTCGGTCGAATTCGAAATTGGCAATGCCATCGTTTTAGGCAAAGTTGGACAGGCCGTATTTGCGCCCCGCACCGTTGCACACCAGTTCCGTATTCAGTCCGAACAGGCGCGGATGCTTACGCTGATTACACCGGGCGACTTCGTTAATTTCTTCCGGGAATTCAGCGTATCGATCGATCAGGAACCCATAACGATTCAGGCACCGCAGGGCCCACCACCCACCGACGTACTAGATCGGTTAGTAGCCCGAATGACCGAGCGGTTCGGCGTTCGTTTTGCATAACCAGGCCATTGACCCGGAAAGCCCCAGCCTGTCGGTTTTACACCGTATCGTTGGGGCTTTTCATCATAGTATTTTCGAGTATGCCAGCAAGTCAGTAAAGCAGCTCGTGTGTGTCCTTAATTACATCCATCACAAACACACTCTGGGCTTTGCCTATCCCCTTTACGTCGCCCAGGTAGTTGATGAAAAAATCGTGGTAGGTTTCCATATTTTCGGTCACGATTTTGAGCATGAAATCATACTCGCCCGCAATGTTGAAACACTCAACGACCTCCTTAAACCTCACTATACCGCTAATAAACTCATGTGCCGTTTGTTTGTCATGCTCTTTTAGCGATACCAGACAGAGTACCATCAGACTACGGTTCAGTTTCCGATTGTCGAGTAAAGTGGCATACTGTTTAATAACACCCGATTGCTCCAGCCGTTTGATTCGCTCATGCGTTGGTGTAGGACTCAAATGAACCCGTTGCGCAATTTCGCGAACCGTGAGTTTGGCATTTTTTTGTAGTTCGCGCAGAATAGCATAATCTTTCTCATCAAGTTCAATAGATTGGCCAGACAATTGTTCTTTGGGGAGCATAGGCAACTAGGGCTTACTGGTTATCTGTTCTTCTAGAAGGCACATTTTACTAATTTTTGTTCCAAAAAATCCGTATTACTTTCATCTTTATCCTATAAATAAGTCCTTTGTAGTGACAAACATCAATCATCGCACGTGTTTCGCAAACGACTTATTCTGATAATTGCCTCTATTAGCGTGTTTTTTGAAGCCCTCGACATTGCCATTGTTAACCTAACGATGCCCATGATTCAGCATACGTTTGAGTTGACAACCAATCAGGTTCAATGGCTTCAGACGCTGTATGTGCTCTTATATGGTGGCCTTCTGATTTTGGGTGGACGGCTCGCCGATACGTTTGGTCGTAAACGCACTTTCTTAATAGCCTCTTCTCTGTTTCTGCTGACATCGTTCGGCGCTGGCCTGGCCGGTTCGTTTGGCTGGCTGGTAGGCTTTCGGAGTCTACAGGGAGTGGCAGCGGCTTTATTGATGCCTTCGGCCATTTCGATTGTCACGAATACCTTCACCGACACGGCCAGCCGTAGCCGAGCCATTGGCATTGTCAGTGCTTTTGCGGCCATTGGCTCCGGAAGCGGGCTATCGGTAGGCGGGCTGGTTGCCAGTGAATATGGCTGGCAGTGGGTATTTTTCATGAATGTCCCCGTTATTTTACTAACGCTGTTGCTTGGATACCGCTACATTCCGGCTGATGAACCACAGCACGAATCGATACCCGACATTAGCCTGGGGCTGCTTCTTTCAATAACCATCACGGCACTCTCCTATCTGGTTCATGAGTTAGGGCAATGGCACACAAAATTCATAGAATTAACCCTGTTGGCTCTTTTGATAGCAGGCGGAATCGTATTGTTCGTAAAACGAAATGCCCGACAGGCTGAGCCTCTTGTCAATTTTACCATCCTGAAACCGTCGTTGCCTTCTGTTGGTGTCTTTGTTTGTCTGGGGGCGTCCTTCACCGGCTATCTGTTCCTGATTTCATTGCTACTCCAAAGTGATCAACACAAAAGTGCCATGCAGGCCGGTATACTATTGTTCCCGTTTAGCATTTTATCGGCCATTACGGGCAAAGTACTCTTACCAATTCTGTTGAAACGTTTTACTATTGTGCAGATAGCCCTGATGGGTATGGCCTCGCTAACGATCAGTGCACTGCTTCTGCTTTATCATATCCAGTCAGTCCCCGGCAATCAGCTCCCCTTGCTGCTATCGATGGCCTGCGCTAACGGAATAGGCATTGCTTTAGCCTACTCGGGTCTGACGGTGCTCTCCATGCAACAGATCGACGAAGCGTATCACGGGCTGGCATCGGGTGTAGCCACAACCGCTTATTTTTTTGGGGGCGGATTAGGCTTATCGGGTTTGTCACTGTTTCTTGGCAATGATGCCAGCACTGATTTAATTGTTGGCACAAAACCGCTTTCAGTGCTGGCAATTTATGCCGGTGTAGGTGTGCTGATTCTGATCATATATGCTATTCGCGCTGGAAAAGTTCGGCGATCGCCCGTGTTACAAACGGAGCAGCAGTAGGCCCGGGAAGCATTTTTTGGAACACGGATAGTACGGATTGGACAGATTTTCACGGATAAAATGAATCAAATCTGCCCTATTGCACCCGCCATCAAAATTGCTAACGCAACCAGCTCTTAGCTTGGCTATTAGTTCCCTTCCTTAAAAAACACCCGCTTTACGCGCTCGCTAACCCCGGTCAAAATCTCATACGGAATACTACCGATCTGCTGCGCCAGTTCAGTAATTGGGATGTCATTACCGAAAATAATGACATCATCCCCTTCGGCGGCCGTTGCCTGTGTCACATCGATCATGGTCATATCCATGCAAATATTCCCCACTGTTGGGCAACGGGTTCCGTTTACCCATACATGGCCAACCCCATTTCCGAGCCGACGGTCGTATCCATCGGCATAACCAATGGCCAATGTTGCTATGCGGGCTTCATGGTTGAGCACCCCCCGACGGCTGTACCCAATTGATTCTCCTGCCGGAACGGTTTTGATCTGGCTGATAACCGTATGGAGCGTACCCACGGGCCGAACGGCATTTTTATCAATCTGGCTCGACTCAACTCCATAAAGACCAATCCCTAAACGCACCATATCGAGTCGAAATTCAGGAAAGCGAACAATACCCGCCGAGTTCAGCACATGGCGCAAAGGCTGGTAGCCCAGGCCAGCCTCCAGTGTTGCCGTTGCCCGCAGAAAGGTTTCATATTGCTGTTTCGAAAACGCATTGAACTGAGCTTCATCGGCTCCCACCAAATGGGTAAATACCGTTGCTACCTGAAGCTCAGGCTGGCTTCTCAGATAGTCTACAACAGCAGGAATCTCATGTTCCAGAAAACCCAGCCGATGCATACCCGTATCGATTTTGAGGTGGCACTTCGTAGCGGGGATGGCAGGGAGAGCAATGGACAAAACCCGGCCATCCCCGTTCCCCGCCATCCCCGCATTAATCCCCGCCACAAAGTGCCCCCACTCGCGCAGAAGCCTCATACTATAGATTTCGGGCTCAAGCTGATAGTCGAGCAGAGTAGGAAACGTTTCGGGAGACGGGTTCATGACCATAATGGGCAAATCGATACCCTGCTGCCGAAGCGAAACGCCCTCATCGGCATAGGCCACAGCCAGATAATCGACCCGGTGAAATTGCAGCAACTGAGCTACCTCGGCACTCCCACTACCGTAGGCAAAGGCTTTCACCATGACCATCAGTTTGATTTCAGACCCAACTTTTTCCCGGTAATAGTTCAAATTATGCGTCAGCGCATCAAGATTGATTTCAAGAACAGTACCATGCACTTTTCGTTGCAGCCGGTTTACGATTCGCTCAAACGAAAAAGGACGGGCACCTTTTACCAGTATATCGCTACTATGCACACGACTGGCTGAGAATGTCGTTAAAAACTCATCTGTAGTCTCGAAAAACAAACTAGTATCGGCAAAAAAATGCCTATTCCGGCTGATGACAGGGCCAATCCCAATAAACTGGTCGATACTATTGGCGCGCATCATACCGGCAACCTGCTCATAGAGTTCACCTTCCGGCTGACCCGACTGCAACACATCCGACAGAATGACCATTCGATGATCGCGGGTGCTTTGCTGGCTTAAAAAACTGAGTGCCAGTTGTAAACCCGCTACATCGTTGTTATACGAATCATCAATCAGCACCGAGTTGTTGATACCTTCCTTCAGTTCCAGCCGCATCGAAACAGGTCGCAACCGGTTCAAGCGTGTCTGTAGCGTTTCGGCGTCATAAGCCCGAAGCGTCAGCATGGTAACAATACAATGAATAAGATCTTCGACCGAAGCCGGATCGGCGAATGGCAACTGCACTGTGAGCGTACCGGCTGGTCCTGTCAACGTAAGCTGATCCTGCTGTAGTTCGGCCTGATAAACTGCTTTGCGCCCGGTTAGCGACCAGTTCACAAACCGCATATCGGTATTGACCGCTTTGAGCAACAGGTTAACTTCTTCATCAATTTCGGTGTGGTCGCTGCAGTACACGAGTGTGTCGGCATGAATAAAAAGCCGTAATTTTTCGGCAATCTTTTGTTTTCGGGTCCGAAAGCCCTCATCATGAGCCGTACCGATGGTGGTAAAAATACCAATGGTAGGGCGAACGATGGTTTCCAATGCCTGCATCTCATGCAAACGGGAGATGCCTGCCTCGAAGATTCCCAGTGTATGGCTCTCATTAAGTTCATGAACCGACAACGGTACTCCTAACTGGGAGTTATAACTTTTGGGGCTTTTGGCAATCACAAAATCGTCGGTCAGTAATTGCGCCAGCCATTCTTTCACAATGGTTTTACCATTGCTGCCCGTAATGCCAACAACAGGTATGCGAAACTGCCTGCGATGATCGGCCGCCAACAGTTGTATGGTTTGTAAACTGCTTTCGACCTCCACAAAATGCGCATCGGGATAATCCAGAAATTCGGCCCGACGGTCGGGCGTTAGTGCCGACCGTTCTACCACAAAATACCGGATGCCTTTGCGATATAACTCGCCAATAAATTCATGGCCATCGTGATGTTCGCCCTGAATCGCAAAAAACACCGAATTACCCGTTTGGGCACCAGTGGCGTTGTCGCCCACCAGCCTCGAATCGGTAATCCACTGAAAATTAGTTAATTGAAGTTGCTCCGTTGTCATAATTGATTCAAAAACCAGCCCAACTGGCCCTAGCACTCACCGAACACGTTATCGCTTTTTGCTCATTCTGGCCTCAGCCAAACCAGCGCTACATCCAGCCCCGACGCTTAAAATAAATTACCTCGCCAATGGCAATGAGAAGCATCGTAAACATGACCCAAAAGTACCCGGTTTTCGTGTGAAGTTCAGGCATGTTATCGAAGTTCATTCCATAAATTCCGGCAATAAACGTTAGCGGGATAAAAATGGCCGAAACAATGGTGAGGGTTTTCATGACCGAGTTCATGCGATTGCTGACGATGGAATAATACACATCCATCAGTCCCGAAATAAGTTCGCGGTAGGAATCGAGCGTTTCCACAATCTGGTTCACGTGATCGGCCAGGTCGCGCAGATAGGGCAATGTACTATGCTGAATAATAACCGATTCTTCGCGAAGCAGCACCCCAATCACATCGCGAAGTGGATAAACCGTTCGGCGGATAAAGGCTAGTTCGCGCTTCAAAGTATACAGTGATGCCAGTGTTTGCTGGTTGGCCCGCTCATTAACGATGTGCTCTTCGAGCTCGTCCATTTTTTCGCCAATTCGTTCCGTAATCAAAAAATAATGGTCAACAATCACATCCATCAGCGCATAGAGCAGATAGTCGGCTCCGTTGCGCCGGGTTTTTCCGGCCGATGCTTTGATGCGCTCAATAACCGGCTCAAAAATGTCTTTGGTTCGCTCTTCCTGAAACGAAATCAGAAAATGCTGCCCCAGCACCAGACTTACGTGCTCCACATCAATTTCCTGCCGCTGGCGGCTATGATGCAGCATTTTGAGCGTTACATACACGATAGTGTCGTCATATAACTCAATCTTGGGTTTCTGCTCGGTGTTCATGACATCTTCGAGCAGCAACGGATGCAGATGATATTGCTGCCCAATGGCCGATACCACTTTCGGCTCATGAATTCCATCGACATCGACCCAATTGACAAAGGGAGTACCCGAAGCAGGCAACTGGCAAGTACTCAACCGGGCTTTATCGTTCACGTGATATTCCCGCTCGTTATACTCGATGAATTTTATCTGGGTAGCGTGTTCTATTTCCTCCCCTACGTAGGTAAGCGTACCGGGCGAGGTTCCAAATGTTTTCTCGGCCGAACGATAGCGTCGGTGTTTCGACATAGCCAGTGAGTAAATGCGTTGCTGGTTTGTAGTTTTCACTAATGCCTAAATCATGAAAAGGTAACCTTCAACCATAATCGAGTACCTGTCAGAATGTACCAGATACTAGATTTGGGCAATTGCTTAACGACATTGGCCAGAGCCCAAAATATATACTTCGTTAGCAATAAAGCCCTTATCGTTCAATTTTAATCTGAAACAAATAAAATACTTTATTGGGATGCCTTTCAACGAAAACGAATGGCCCAAAAATCAATACTATGCGCCCCGGATTCTGTCCTAAATTGGTTGCGGCAGGCAAATTAGCGATCAGGACAGTAGGTCTGCAAACGATGCCGGTAACGTTTGCATAAAAAAATAGGACAATTCCGGCTTTATATTCAGTATTATCTAGAATTTAATGCGTTTATTAGCAGCACCTAAACTCAAACCATTTACCCAAAACATCAACGGTTATGCTGGCGAACTATCCTTCTGACACCTACCATCGGCGTCATAGCTATGGATTTCCTGATGTTTACACTAGCTCGTCAACTCCTCTTTACCGGCTTCAGTTCGATCCGAAAGACAAAACACCCAAGTATAAGCAGATTGTGCAGTCGGTTATAACCGATATTGAGCGGGGCGTTCTGAAAAACAAGGAGCAATTGCCGTCTATCAGTGAGTTGAGTACTGAATACTATCTGGCTCGCGATACGGTCGAAAAAGCCTACCGGGAACTGCGCGAGAAAGGCTATATCACATCCGTACAGGGGAAAGGGTATTATGTACAGACGCAGACGGCGTCGAAACTCAAAATTCTGCTGATTTTCAATAAGCTTAGTTCCTACAAAAAGATTGTTTACTATGCGTTTCTGAAAGCGCTGGGCGATAAGGCAACCGTCGATTTGCAGATTCATCACTACAGCGCCTATCATTTTCAGGAGATTGTCGAAAAAACCCTGGGCAAATACAACTACTACGTTGTGATGCCGCATTTCACGCAGGATCTCGACAAAGCCGACTACCGGCAGGTTCTCGAACGTATTCCGGCCAGCGAACTTGTGCTGCTGGATAAGGATGTGCTGGGCCTGCCAACTCCTCGTTTATGTGTTCACCAAAGCTTCGACAAAGACATTTGCGAAGCACTGGAAAACGCACGGGATTTATTAAACAAATACCGCCGAATGGTGCTCATTCTGCCCAGCGACGGTAACTATCCGATCGAAATTGCACACGGTTTCCGATCCTTTTGCATTAATTTCAATAAAGAGTTCGCCATCAAAGAACATGCTACCAACGAACTGCTCGAAGCAGCTACGGCCTATCTGGTTGTGGAAGAAACCGACCTGTCGGAACTGATCAAGAAAGTCAGGCAGTCGACCTATACACTGGGCCGGGAAATTGGCATTATCTCCTTCAATGAAACGACTCTCAAGGAATTACTGAACATCACGGTCGTTACGACCGATTTTGAAGCAATGGGTATTACGGCGGCTTCGCTCCTGCTGGATCGTCAGCAAATTAAAGTCAAAAATCCATTTTATATGATCCGACGCGAATCGCTTTAAACAACGTCGACGCTAAAAACTGGCAGGCCTGATCACCACCGGCCCTAACAAACCCGATTCTCGTGCCTGCCAACGACTGGCATCAAATGGCTGGTAGCGAATATCAACCATGTTGATATCGTAAAACTTTTTCCAGCCCGGATGTTGACGGTCAAATAACCGCATATAATTCGCCGACAGATTAGATACATCAATTTCCAATAAATTTCCCGTTGGTTTTAACCGCTTCGCTGGTATGGTCAGTTGAAACGGAATGCACCAGGCTGTTCCAAGGGGTTCACCATTTAAGCGTACATCGGCAACTTCGCGCACATCGCCCAAATCCAGCACATAGTCCTGCACCTTTGCTACTGAAGACGGCCCATCGAATGTCGTTGTATACCGAGCCTTTCCCCAGAAATAACCTGCCGAGTCGGACAGGGATGTCCACGACACAAGCCTGGGCATGGCTGCCGATAACGCAATAGTCGGGCGCCCACTCAAAAATTGCACCTGCCAGGGTTTCTCAAAAACAACCATCGCCGACTTGCTTGTGTCGGCAACCTGCTGCTCCATCAACTCAGGTTGTCCCGGTAGCACAGTAAGGAAACAGGCCTGGCCTGGTTGCAGTGTCAGCAAGACTTCATTGCCCCCGGTTTTTCCGGTTCGAACCGGCACCTGAATCGTCTGATTCGTCAGCGGATCGTAACGGCTGACCCGCCCCGATACCGACAGACTGATCCAGTTCTGGCGAAAGCGATTATTGAGGTTAGCGACAAAATACTGAGTTGTATCGCCATTCCGTTTCCGAATGAACGATAGTCCTTCTGCCGCCCAGGGCTCAACGCGGGTTCCTAACTGACTCAACGACCCAAACAAATCCTGAGCAACCGTTACGTTTTTTTGTTGACGAAGCCGTTTCCCCCGTTGGATAACCTCATTTGAGCGGGTATCGTGCTGGTGAAATCCCGGTGCCTGTTGCGGAAGTGCGCCATCAAAAACAATTCGGGCACCCAACCGGGCCAGCCGCTCCAGTTGCTGGAGCGACGATTCGGGCATATACGTAGTTTTCGGAATCAGCAGCACCTGATAGGTTGCCCCGCTCGTAGTTTGAATTCCCCGTTTCGTTACGGTCAGGCTTTTCAGCAATGCGTCGGAAACATAATCGAACGAGTAGCCCCGGTGCAATAACGCTTCACCGAGTTGCCCGACTGGTTGCGGCAACAGCCACCGTTCGACATGGTGAACTTCTAGCTGATGAATCCCTCCTGCCGACTTTGCGGGGGTGGCCCATAAATCGTGAATGGGAAAATAGAGCAAAACATTGTTGTCGGGTTTGCTGGCCTGCAATCGGATCTGACAACGCTGAATATACTGGTTTAGCAATGGCAGATGCGGCCAGAAATGCGACGTAGGGCCATAGTTGGTCGACGCATAAAACAACCAGCCCGGCCAGGGTTCGGCCGGTGGCGAATACGGAATACCGTGGTAAAAAATATGATTGACTCCGGCCGTAAACAGCTCATCGACCTGCGGTTTTATCTGCGACAGCGAGACCTGAAAATGATTGGCCAGCCAGGTTCCGGTTTCTGAACTAACCAACGGCTTGCCAGCCAGGTTAGCCGCCGACGACGCAAATTTCATGGCCAGCGGATGGGGCGTTCCAAATCGATCGATCTCATAATCTGGATCGACGCGCAAACCCGGTATCGGAAACCGGCTCGACCCAAAGGATTCGGTTTCGGGAATATCGACCTCGGCATATAAATCAATCAGGTTTCCCGGCGAACCATGCGCCTGATTACGCGTCAGATACCTATGCGTACGGGCCCAACCCGCCCACGACTGCGTAAACCCATCCTGAAGCAGTTCGGCTAAGGTTTGGTGATAATCCTGATGAACCAGAATACTCACAGGCGACTGCGTTGTGTCCAGAAATGCATGTAGCTGGCCATTCAGATCATAGCCCCGGCGCTTTTTGAATTCGGTCAGAAAATCGGTCGACCAGTTGGCCCCAAAAACCTCATAGGAATCGTTATACACTGCACGAGGCTGCGTATCGGACAAACGGACAAGCGTCGAATCGAACCGTTTGAGGTATTGTTCAATGGCATTTTTACTAAAATAGTCAATCACCAGACCTTGTCCTCCGGGTGCAGGTCGTTTCACTTGCTGCTTTGTTAGTTCAGCAACTAGCTTGCTGTTTTCAACTTTCCAGCGTTTGGCAGCCATTTCGGGCGTTACGCCGGGCCCACCAAAAGGCCAGCCCGTGCCGGTTGTCAGATCGACTCCCAGGCCTAGTCGTTTTCCTTCCCGGACCGTATGCGAAAATACGGCCAGCCATCGCTCACTCAGGAACGGAATAAATTGTTGCTCGGCTCCTTTTGCCCCATAAATCGGAATAATGTGTACGCCACCCAGGCCTGCCATCGAAAACTGCTCCAGCAGATTAGTAATATCTTTTTCGTTTACAGCATTGCCCATCCACCACCAGTATGTCCAGGGTTTTGCCTGCCGACCGGCATTAACCGGCACAGGCTGCGCGGCACAAACCGATACTATACCCAATCCCATCAGACCGATCAGGACACTTAAAGCCAACCTCTTCATACTGTTGATTAAATACGATTCTCAAGTTAACGGTAAAGCCGATTGCTGCTGCAAAGCAACGGATCGGTCCATTATGCCTACTTAAAACTGGCCAACCAGCAAACGTTCGTGCAAACAAGTAAGTAAAACTGACTTAACCTTCCTGCACTCTGTGGTATAGAGCCAGCGAGCGAGCATTTATTAACCGGCGGCTCCGTTAGCCAATCTAAGAAAAATTCTATTTATAACAAACTGACAATCATATAAATTATGTATTTCTCGCTTTTTAATACACTATATAAGCCACTAATATATATACATATATTAAATTTTATTTTATATACATTATCAATAAAATGAAATAGTTATTTTAGATTAAATTTTTTCAACTAAAAAGCATATTCAAAAAAAATTATTTAATTTTAGTGACATATAAGTAACATTCAAATTTATCCTTTGTAAAGTCCTAAAAATGAAAAAACGTTTACTGTATTTTTATATCGGTGCTATAGTAGTCGGGGGGGCGTTGTTCACTTCTGGAAAAAATCTAAACCCATCCGACTATAGCCTATTCACATCGCTGCTTCAAACCACAACAATTTCGCTGCCTGGCCGCGTCGAAGCTGAAAATTATACTGCTATGCAGGGTATTCAGACCGAAACGACGGCTGACGATGGGGGTGGCCAAAATGTTGGTAATATCGACGACGGCGACTGGATGGATTATTCGGTAACGGTTCCGGCCAACGGGGTGTATACCCTTCGATTCAGAGTTGCCAATGGCTGGAGCGATGGTGCCCAGTTTCAGCTCCGAAACGCAGATGGTAGTGTTATCACCACAGTCAATGTGCCCCGCACAGGTGGCATTCAGAGCTGGCAAACAATTGGCGCTACGGCCCATCTGACAGCCGGTACACAAACGCTTCGTATCTACGTTGTAACGGGGGCCTGGAACTTAAACTGGTTCGAAGCAGCCGAAAGCCGTTCTATTTTAGGAAAAATTGAAGCCGAGACCTTCGATGTCAGCACCGATGTCCGGCCCGAAACCACTTCCGACGATGGCGGTGGCCAGGATATTGGCTACATCGATGATAATGACTGGATGGATTTCAATGTTAGTGCTCCATCGGCCGGGGTGTATACGTTTCAGTTTCGGGTGGCCAATAGCTATGGCAATGGCCTGATCGAAATTCGCTCAGAGTCGGGTTCTGTATTGGGCAGTGTGGATGTCCCCCGCACTTACGGCTGGCAAAACTGGACTACTGTTTCCACAACAGCTACCCTGCCTGCTGGTAGCCAGGTATTGCGTTTTTATGCCGTTCGGGGAGCCTGGAATTTCAACTGGTTCAACGTTTCGCAGGGCGGTGTTGTGCTGAGTCCGGCCGTTATTACGTTCGACGCCCTGCCCGACAAAACAACCGACGATGGTGAATACAACCTGGTAGCGACCAGTACCAATGCCGAAACACCGATTACGTTTGCATCGTCGAATCCATCGGTCGTTTCGGTATCCAACGCATCCGGAATCTGGAAAGCAACGGTTGTTAGCTCGGGCACAGCCACTATCACGGCTTCGCAGGCGGCTTCGACATCATTTCTGGCAGCCGACGATGTGTCTCGTCAGCAGGTCGTGAATCCGTCATCCATCATCTCGCCCGATAAAAAAATTCCGATTGAGGCTGGCCGCTGGTATCAGCTTACGAATGCGAGCAATGGGCTTCAGGGGCTGTTTGATGGCGTTACGGACGTGAATGTTGAAACAGGATGGGGTAAAGTGCTACCCAATTACGACGCCTACTATCCGCTACTGACCGGCGAGTCGATGAGCATTGAAAGCATTCGGTTCTACGATTTTACGGGCATTTTCACCGACAATCCGATGACGCTCTCGATCATTACCGATCAGTGGCAGCGGATTCCGATAGCCACATTCACGGGCGAACAATATGCGGCCTGGGTTGGTCCCTACCCCAACCGGTCGACAACGGGTAATTTACAGTTCAAACTCGATCAGCCGATCAGCAATGCCCGCTATCTGGTGATTAATACGGGTGGCGCTTTCCCAACCGAAATGGAGTTGTATGGCTCCTACACACCATCGACCATAGCGCAGACTCCGGCACCGGCCAAATCGGTCAGGCTGAAAGACATGCTGGGTGTGAATGCCTACGAATGGAACTTCGAAGATGGCAACTCGCCCTGGCAGATCAACGAAGCGAAGATGAACATCGTGAAAAGCTTCTCGGGTGTTCGGCACTACATGGACTGGAACAAGCTGGAAGCCAACGAAGGCGATTACTCCTACAATCCGACCCTGAGCGGTGGCTGGAACTACGACGCCATCTACGAACGCTGCCAAGCCGAAGGCATCGAGGTATTGGCCTGCCTGAAAACCCTGCCCGACTGGATGGTAAACACCTACCCTACCGACCAGCGCGATGCCGAAAACGTACCCGTTCGCTATGGTAAAGATTTTGCTGATCCAACGTCGTATATCGAACAGGCGAAAGCCGCTTTCCAGTACATTGCCCGCTATGGTAGCAATACCAATATCGATCCGGCTCTTCTTAGTGTTAACACAACCCCTCGCTGGACTGGCGATACGCCTAATTCAATTAAAATTGGGCTGGGACTCATCAAATACATCGAGTGCGACAACGAGCGCGACAAATGGTGGAAAGGCCGCAAAGCCTATCAGACTGCCCGCGAATATGCCGCTAACCTATCGGCATTTTATGATGGCCATAAAAACACAATGGGGGCCGGAGTTGGTGTAAAAAATGCCGACCCTACCGTGAAAGTAGTAATTGGAGGTCTGGCTTCAGCCTCGATGGGGTCCGATTATATAAAAGGGATGATCGACTGGTGCAAACAGTACCGGGGCTACAAAGCCGACGGTAGCGTTGACCTGTGCTGGGATGTGATCAACTACCATATGTATACCGATAATACCTCATCGTCGCAAAGTGGTGGTTCAACGCGGGGAGCCGCTCCCGAAGTGACCACCGTTAATCAGATTGCCGCCGATTTCCGGAAAACAGCTCACCTTCAGTCTTATGATATGCCGGTCTGGATTACTGAAGCCGGTTATGATGTAAACCAGCAAAGCCCCCTGCGCGCCATTCCCATCGGTACTAAATCGGCACTCGAAACCCAGGGCGACTGGATTTTGCGGACGGCCCTTTTCTATGCCCGCCAGGGTATCGAAAAACTGTTCTTCTATCAACTCTACGACGACAATTCGTCGGGGGGGATGTTTGGCACTTCGGGTTTGGCCAATGGCGATAACCTGACCCGTCGTCCAGCGGCCGATTATCTGTATCAGACCAATAAGCTCTTTGGCAACTACTCGTATAAACAAACAATCAACAGCGACCCAATTGTAGACCGGTACGAACTAGACGGCAAATCGGCGTATGTGCTGGTTGTACCGGATGAAGTGGGTCGAACGGCAACCTACACGCTTGATCTGGGAACGGCTACCCAGGCACAGATTTATCGGCCAACGGTAGGTAGCAACGACATGACGCTGGAAGTAGTCAGTACCAATCAGGGACAACTTCAGCTTACGGTTACCGAAACGCCAATGTTCGTGGTAGCAGGCACAACCGCACCCAATGCCCGTGTTGCTACATCTGTTACTGAAGCGAAATCTCTGGATGAAGTCATTCAGATTTATCCGAATCCAACGGCCGATTTTGTTACAATTCAGCTCGAACGGTCCAGCAGCAGTCCGCTCAACGTAAACCTGTTCGATGCGGGTTCGGGGCGGCTACACCGTCAACTGAGTGTATCGAAAACAGGAGGGCAATTCTCGACCAAAATGGACCTGACTCACCTACCCGTTGGCACCTATATTCTGGAAGTAAAACAGGACAGCGACCGCGTTATGCGCAAAGTGCTGAAGGTCGAATAGGCGGTCATTTGTCATTAGTCACATTGGCTGATGGTTTTTAAATGTATTGTCCACAGAGGCACAGAGGGCACAAAGAATTGCTATTGACGATTCTTTGTGCCCTCGTGCCTCTGTGGACAATTAGTTGTACTCTTATGCTCGTCCGCGATTGTATCGCGGATGACTGAGGTCCGCGTCTACGACCAGCAACCAATGACGTTTCTTATTTCAATACCTGTACTTCAATCACCGAGTTGTCGTATACGCGGTGGGTGGCTTTCTGAAAATCGTCGGCATTGGCCTTAAAAATATTATCGACGTATTTTTGCGGATTCCGGTCAATCAGTGGGAACCAGGTGCTCTGTACCTGAATCATAACCCGGTGCCCTTTTTTGAAGGTATGCAACACATCCTGTAGCCGGAACGTAACGTCGGTTATTTCACCTGGCTTAAACGGTTCGGGCTTCTCAAACGAATTACGGAATCGTCCGCGCATAGCCTCCGATCGAACCATTTGCTGGTAGTTGCCCAGTGTAATATTTTTATTGGGCATATACGGATGATTCGGTTCGTCGGGCGGATACACATCGATTAGCTTCACAACCCAGTCGGCATCGGTACCTGTTGTACTTACTTTCAGTTTAGCCGTTATTTCGCCCCCCAGCGTCAGGTCTTCGGTCAGCACATCGGTCTGAAATGTCAGCACATCGGGCCGTCGGCCAGCAAACCGCTGATCTTCCGACATGTAGTTGAACGGCGTAAAACCCTGCGTCGTCGTAATGTCTTCGGTATACGGAACCGGTTTCATGGGATCACTGATAAACTCCGAAAAGCCCTTCCCTGCACCTGAGTTATCGGTTTTCAACTGCCCATTGCTGGCCAGATAAAACGGCACGGTCTGCGCATTGGCGGCAGGCCATTTATCGAACGTGCGCCATTCGTTGCGTCCGGTATTGAACAGATAAGCTTCGGGCAAACCTGTTTTGCCATCGCCGGGGCCTTTCAGAAAATGATCGAAGAATTTTGCTTCGATATTCCGCTGGTAAAATGTAGCAATGCTATCGCCAAAATAAATATTGCTATGCAATGTATGACCCGTTTCACGCGACCACCGACCATGCCCAAACGGGCCCATAACGATTGTATTGTAGGTGCCTGGATTATTTTTTTCGACTGTTTTATAGATGTTCAGCGGTCCGTACAGATCTTCGGCATCGAACCAGCCCCCTACGGTCATAAGCGCATGGTTGATGTTTTTGAGATGCGGAATAATGCTGCGTTTCTGCCAGAATTCGTCATAGTTCGGATGATCGACCGTTTCCTGCCAGTAGAAGTTATTGCTGTAATATTTGTCGGCATTTTTCAGCGGTCCCAGATCATACTGCCACTGGAAACCATCTTTGGTGCCGGTATGAATAAACTGGTCGTTATACCAGGCTTCGGTAGTTGGGTGCGGGTGCTGAACCCCAAAAACGGGAAACGTGAAAATATACGCCTGAATAAAGGCTCCGTTGTGGTGAAAATCGTCGAAGAAGAAATCCGACACGGGTGCCTGTGGCGACGACGCTTTCAGGGCAGGGTGAGCCGCAACAGCTCCGGCAATGGTATAAAAACCGGGATAACTGATTCCCCACTGGCCAACGCGACCATTGTTGTTCGGAACGTTTTTGAGCAGCCATTCAATGGTGTCGTACGTATCGGAACTCTCATCGACCGCCAGCGCCGACTGTCGGGCGGGGGCTTTGCCTTTCTTTTTGGCATCGGCCCGTGCTGCGGCTTTTTCTTGCTGATCGGTTACGGTTGGCGTCATATTGGTCCAGGTGCCTTCCGACATCCAGCGCCCGCGCACATCCTGATAGACGAAAATAAATTTATCGCGCATCAACGTTCCCGACGGGCCTATCTGCCCCGGATAGGCATCAGGGCCATAGGGAGCCACGCTGTAGCAGGTACGCTGCATCAGAAATGGGTATTTTTTCGCCGGCGAGGCATCTTTGGGAACATAAACGGCCGTGTGTAGTTTGGTGCCGTCGCGCATCGGAATTTTATACTCGAACTTCTGGTAATTATCGCGAACGTAGCTGGGCGCGGGGGCTGTCTGAGCAATGGCCGATTGAATAAGAGCAAGCGCAAGCAAGCCATATAGCCAGTTTTTCATGGAGCTGATGGAGTTAAGAGGGTGTAAACTGCTGCAAAGATAATGCGCCGTTTTCTCACTACAGACTCTTCAGAAAAGCAATAGCTTCATACCTCCTCAACAATGGAGGATTAATCAGTTTCGTCGAGCGTAAAGATGTGCTCTACGGGTTTGTCAAACACCTGCGCCAGCTTGAGAGCCAGAATCGTCGATGGAACATAACGGCCCGTTTCAATGGAGTTGATCGTTTGGCGACTGACCCCAATCCGTTCGGCCAGGTCGTTTTGCGATAGGTTTTGTTCGGCTCGTTCAACTTTCAGTCGGTTTTTCATAACGTGCATGATGGATGGATGTTCCAAAAATAAGCCAGCGGAAGCGTATGATGAAGACCAATAATACAGTGAACATGTTATAGATCATCACGCTAAAAAAAGCGCCATCATAAACAGTAAGAATGGCAATCACTAAAATCAGATAGTTAGCATATACGCTCCATTGCAGGGCTTCGAGCCGTAGCTGGCTTATCATCTCATCTTCTACTTTCTCCCGCGAGAACGCAATGAACAGAAGTCCCAGAATGACTCCAATGGCGGCTACTTCATCCGTCATATCCTGATTTTCCAGCAAGTGCATTATTGAGTTACCTGACGTTATCGTCATAGGCTTACTTAACCAACTGATATCTAACCAGCTAATCTTAAAATCTGCATAGAGATTTGCCAGCCCCAATACTACCGAGGGCACAAAAATCAGCCAGCCAATCAGCCGGAAGCGATGCGGAAATAACCATTTTGTTTTCATGATCTCTGTTTGTTTTTTACAGATCAAACGTAAAGTAAAGTTTCCATATTGTAAAGTTTACTTTACAAAAATTAAGAAAAAAAATTGCCGGTCTTGTGTAAGACCGGCAATCTATACGTAGTCAAGTATGGCTACATCTTAAAAATCTGATCCATAAGCACCCATTTTTCGCCGGGTTTGGCCATGGGCAGCGCCTGCTGATACGTCCACATCAGCGCTTCCCACTCCTGCACCTTCGGATTTGCCGCATCGGCAGCAGCCTTTGCCTCGAACGAAAATGTTTCGTCGGTTTCCATGATCATGAACAGACGCTTACCGATCCGGTAAATCTCCATTTCGGTAATGCCCGACTCACGGATGCTGGCTTCAATTTCGGGCCGGAGCTTTTTATGGTATTGCTCGTACTCGGCAATCAGCTTCGGATCGTCTTTAAGGTCGAGAGCAAAACAGTATCGCATAATCAGGGTGCCACTTCGGGAGCGATGTTAGGGTTATGTAAATCACTGGAATTGATCCGATACCCCTGCATGGCATAAAACACGATGTAGGCAAAACAAACCAGCGGAACCAGAAGCGCATAAACAGCACCATTGGCAAACAATGCACCAGCCACCAGCGGCATCAGCGCACCGCCCACAATACTCATTATCACCAGCGACGACCCAATTTTCGACTCAGCGCCCAGCCCTTTGGTCGCCAGCGCAAAAATCGTCGGGAATTGAATCGACTGAAAGAAGTACGTAAAGCTCAGGGCAATTACGGCGGTCAGACCACCGGCCAACATCGCAATTATTACCATCAGAACGGCACCACCCGCGTAGATCGCCAGTACGACATTCGGGCGAATCCGCGTCATGAGCGAGGTACCCACAAACCGGCCGAGCATGAACAACACCAGCGCGAACGAGGCATGAAAACCGGCAATCTGCGTAGCCGACAAATCGGTAGGTGAGCCAGTCAGCGAATTGATGGCGTTCATATAGGCCTGGGCCAACGCCCAGTGCCCATCGCGGGAGAAATCGAGTTTCAGATCCACAAAATAGCCCCAGAGTGTCGCCTGAGCACCCACATTCGCAAACTGGGCAATAACGCCCAATGCCAAATGCCGATGGCGCATCACCCCCCAGATCGACGTTTTACCCGCAGCCTGCTCCTCTTCGGCTCCAACTTCGGGCATTTTCGTGATGGCAAACAGAATGGTCACGAAAGCAATAATCGACCCAATAACCAGATAGGGGCCCTGTACGGAGAGGGCTTCTTCAACCCGGATGGCTTCGGCCTGGGCAGGAGCCATTGCCTGTAGCATTTCGGGTGTGTATTCGGTTTTAGAGAAGATGAACAATGCGCCAATGATCGGTCCCAGAATGATGCTGATGCCGTTGAAGGACTGCGAAAAATTCAATCGCCACTCCGATTTGGACGGATCGCCCAATACGGTTACGTAGAGATTGGCGGCCGTTTCCAGAAAAGCAATACCGCAGGCCATTGTAAACAGAGCCAGTAGGAAAAAGCCATAGACCCGCACTTCGGCAGCCGGATAAAACAGAAAAGCACCGCCCCCATAGAGCAACAAGCCAAACAGAATACCCCGTTTGTAACCGAACCGACGCATCACATAGCCAGCAGGCAAGGCCATGAAAAAATAGCCCAGATAAAAAGCAAAATCGACGATACCAGCCTGAAATCGGTTCAGATCCAGCGCTATCTGAAACTGTTTAATGAGCGATCCGTTGAGACTATTGGCTAACCCCCACAGGAAAAACAGGCTCGTAACAAGCGCAAATGCAACTCCGTAGCTACCGGTTGCCTGATCAGATTTTAGTTTTACGTTATCGGGAGCGGGTCCGAGAGGCATTGATATGTTGTTTAGGGTCTATAAGAATGAGATTATTTTATTGGCCACATCGAACAGCCGACGTGGCCAATAAACGTTGCTTACTTATTGGTAATCAATCAGTAATGGCGCGGTCGAGATGCGTATACCCACCATCGACGTGGATTAACTGCCCAGTGGTATGACTTGACTTATCCGACAGCAAAAACGCAACCATATTGGCCAGCTCTTCAGTAGTTGTCATTCGGTGTTCGAACGGAATTTTCGAAACAATCTGCTTCAGTTTTTCTTCCGGGTTCGGCAACGTTTTAATCCAGTTAGCATAGAGTGGTGTCCAGCTTTCGGCCACAATAACGCAGTTGACCCGAATGCCGTATGGCAACAATTCAACGGCCCATTCGCGCGTAAGTGCATTACGTCCGCCATTGGCGGCTGCATAGGCCGATGTATTTCCCTGGCCGGTCTCGGCTACTTTCGAGCCAATATTCACAATTGGCCCTTTCGATTCTTTCAGCGCAGGTAAGGCATAATGAGCCATCAGGTAGTAATGCACCAGGTTTTTATGCAACGATGCAATAAACCCCTCATAACTCCCCTTTTCGAGCCCAACGCCATCGTTCACACCCGCATTATTCACCAGTCCGTCGATGCGTCCGAACTGAGCCAGCGTTTGTTCAACAGCGCGCTGGCACGCTTCCGGTTGAGTTAGCTCGGCCGCAAACTGATGGGCCTGTCCACCATTGGCCCGAATGGCGTCAACAGTTTTCAGGTTGTCGGCTTCATTACGCCCAATGATGACTGGAATAGCGCCTTCGGCTGCCAATACCGTTGAGATCCCTTCGCCAATGCCCTTTGCCCCGCCCGTAACAAGGATAATTTTATCGTGTAGGTTTAAATTCATTTCGTTGAAACTGGATGTTAGCTATCCAACGTTAGGTTAGATTATAAAACTCAACGGCATTAGCGCCCATAACTTTTGATCGAACTTCGTCGCCCCAGGGAGCTACGTATTCGTCAATCAGGTTTTTGACCTGCGTATAATTGGCCGCAACCAGACAAACCGGCCAGTCGGAACCAAACAGGAGCCGATCAGGTCCAAACTGTTCGAATACGACATCCAGATACGGAAAGAAATCTTTTTTGCCCCAGTTATGCCAGTTGGCTTCGGTAACCATGCCCGACACCTTACACGACACATTCGGCTGTTTGGCGATTTCGGTCATAAAGTTCGACCAGCGGCTGATTTCCTGCCTTTTGATATAGGGCTTGGCCAGATGGTCGATTACGAAGTTAACTTCCGGCACTTCGCGTACCAGATGCAAAGCGGCTTTCAGCTGCGTCGGATAGATCAGAATATCGTAGGTCAGGTCAAAAGCCGCCAGTTGCCGGATACCTTTAATGACCGACGGCCGCATCAGAAAATCGTCGGGTTCGGCCTGTGCCACATGCCGCAAGCCTTTAATTTCTTCAAATGCAGAAAATATTTCGAGTCGGTTATAGAGCGTTGGCGATTGCAGGTCAACCCAGCCAACGACGCCTTTAACGAAGTCGTAGTTCTGAGCCATGCTAACCAAAAACATGGTTTCGTCTTCCGACTGCGATGCCTGAACGGCCACGCAGCCGTCGACTCCGTTTTCGGTTAGCACCGGCTCCAGATCGGCCGGCAAAAAATCGCGCTGAATTACGGCCATATCATCCGTAATCCAGCTATCACGAACGGGGTCAAAATGCCAGAAATGCTGGTGAGCGTCAATAATCATAGCTAAAAAGTGAAGAGTGAAAAAATCTGTTGTATTCTATACTCTACACGTTACACTCTTCACTGATAACTAACCGCTGTCTGTTTTTGCACACCCAGTCCCTCGATACCCAGTTCAACAACATCGCCGGGTTTGAGGTAACGCTGTGGTTTCAGGCCCATGCCAACACCAGCGGGTGTTCCGGTCGAGATCACATCGCCGGGCAGCAGGGTCATAAACTGGCTGATGTAGCTCACAAGCGTTGGCACATTGAAAATCATATCGTCGGTATTGGAATCCTGCAAACGTTCGCCATTCAGATCGAGCCAGAGATGCAGGGCATTGGGATCAGCTATTTCGTCTTTCGTTACCAGATACGGACCCAGTGGGGCAAACGTATCGGCACTTTTCCCTTTCACCCACTGTCCACCCCGTTCGAGTTGCCAGGCGCGTTCGCTATAATCGTTGTGCAGGGCATAGCCCGCCACATATTCCATAGCGTTGTCTAGCTCGACATAGCTGGCTTTTTTACCGATAACAATGGCCAGTTCGACCTCCCAGTCGGTTTTTTCAGACCGCTTCGGAATCACCACATTATCGTTAGGACCGCAAAGGGCGGTGGTAGCTTTGTAGAAAAGGATAGGTTCTGCCGGCACAGGAGCATTGGTTTCGGCTGCGTGTTTTGCGTAATTCAATCCTACACACAAAATTTTGGAAGGACGTTTCACGCATGGGCCGAAACGCTCATCGGCCGAAACTTCGGGGCAAGTCTGAGCGTGCGAATCGAGCCAGTGTTTCAGGCGTTCGGGGCCATTGCTGGCAAAAAACGATTCGTCAAAATCTTCACCAAAATGTGTTACATCGATGTGCTGCCCCGAGGGTAACACCACGCCAGGATGCTCATGATCGGGCTGGCCGAAGCGAAATAGTTTCATGTAAAAAAAAGATACGTTGACAGGAAAAGCAGACTAGGCCGCAAGTTTAACCATTCTGCCGCAAACCCACTTTGTTCGTCAAGTATGTTTTTTCAGGAAAAGAAACTTGTCTGCAAAAACAGTTAATCTACCAGTTGGGCGTTATACCGATCGGTTATGCTTCAGTCTGCACTTGTTGTTTGTTTTTTGAAGGTATAGTATTGATCGATATTTTAGATCCCGAAAGCATATGGATTTATATAGCCAAAAAAGCAAAAGCATTCCTCAGAAACTAGTTATCCATATTCTGGAACTGGTAGCCATATACACTTCTTACTGGCTCTTATTCCAGCAGGGAGGAGAGTATGTCCAACAGACATGGGGTATTCAAAACGCGCGCGTTGCGATTGACAGGCGAACAATTCTTTTTGCGTTTAACCTGATCGTATTTCTCAGGATCGCCTTCACAATGTTTGTTTTCCTGAAACGAAAAATCCCCTGGGAAGAAAGCCTGAGCGTACCCTTTGCCTTCGCGCTCTATTTCGTCGGCTATTCGTTATTTGTTTTACCTACCGATCGTCCTGTTGATTGGTTAGACTATGGAGCAATAGCTCTGTTTCTGCTTGGGAGTGCCATAAATACGCTGGGAGAATTATTACGAGACAAATGGAAAAAGAACCCGGTCAATAAAGGCCAGCTTTATACGCAGGGTCTTTTTCGCTATGCCATGCACATCAATTATTTTGGCGATCTGGTTTGGGTAAGTGCTTATGCCATTATCACCCGAAACTGGTATTCGATGTCAATTCCTCTTTTTCTGTTCTGCTTTTTTGTGTTCTACAATATCCCAAAACTCGATAGCTATCTTCGGCAGAAATACGGAAACCAGTTTGACCAGTATGCCCGGCAAACCAGCAAGTTTATTCCATTCATTTATTAGGCAGGCAACGAACGGTAACAGGCCCCAAAAAAAATAGTCCTGATGCCTATAAGCATCAGGACTACGTTTAGAAACACAACAGCAGCAATATCAGGTATTCAACCGAATAAAACCACCGTCGATTGGGTAGTCGGTACCGGTAATAAAACTGCCTTCGTCGGAGCAAAGATATAGTGCCAGCGCACCAACTTCTTTAGGCTGCGCCATGCGGCCAATTGGTTGCGTTTTCGACAGTTTTTCAAACATTTCGGCCTCCCGACCCGGATAATTTTTAGCCAGAAAACCATCTACAAAAGGCGTATGCACCCGCCCCGGCGAAATGCAGTTGCAACGGATGTTATCTTTCAGATAATCTTTTGCAACCGATAACGTCATGGTCAGTACGGCACCTTTGCTCATTGAATAGGCAAAACGATCGGGAATCCCTACCGATGCGGCCACCGATGCCATATTGAGTATAACCCCACCCCCATTGGCCTTAAAGTGCGGAATGGTAGCGTAGAGGCAGTTATAGACACCCTTTACATTTATACGAAAAATTCGATCAAAATCAGCTTCCGACGTTGTGTCGGCCTGCCCAACATGAGCCACTCCCGCATTATTCACCAGAATATGAATCGGTCCCTGTTCTGCAATCTGATTAATCAACGCCACTACCTGAGCCTGATCCGATACATCGACGGTATGGGCTTGTACCTTACCTCCCGACTCCGTAATATCGCTAACAACCTGTTGTGCCAGTTCCTGATTAATTTCCAGAATGTGAACGGTTGCCCCTGCATCGGCAAACGTTTGAGTAATGGCCAGCCCAATGCCACTGGCTCCGCCCGTTACAAGGGCTGTTTTATTGTCGAGTGAGAACATTTTCAATTTGTGATTGAGCGAATGAGTGATTGAGCGATAGCGTTATTCACTCAACCATTCACAACTTATAAAGAAACACCCCGTTTCCAGGGGATAAAATCGTCTTGTCCGAGCCGTTCGGCCTGGGTAATTTCGTCGCCAGAAGCCAGGTGGATAATATACTCCAGTAGTGCATTGGCATTTTGTTCGATCGTTTGCTGTCCATCGACAATCGGGCCACTGTCGAAATCGATCACATCAGGCATCCGGTTTTTGAGGGCCGTATTGGTCGAGATTTTAACGACTGGGCTAACCGGATTACCGGTTGGTGTGCCAAGCCCTGTAGTAAACAAAATAACGTTCGTTCCCGAACCAGCCATACCTGTAGTAGCTTCAACATCATTGCCGGGAGTACAGAGCAGGTTCAGGCCGGGCGTGGTTACGGGTTCGGCATAATCCAGCACATCGGCAACGGGTGCTGTTCCGCCTTTTTTAGCCGCTCCAGCCGATTTAATGGCATCGGTAATTAAGCCGTCTTTGATATTTCCGGGCGACGGGTTCATATCGAAACCCGACCCAACGGCTTCGGCCTGTGCCGAATAGGTGCCCATCAGATCGATAAACTTCTGCGCTTTTGCCTCTTCGAGGGTGCGGTTGATCAGTTCCTGCTCTACCCCGTTCAGTTCCGGAAATTCGGCCAGTACGGTTTTACCGCCCAATTCAACGATAATATCCGACAGGTGCCCAATAGCCGGATTCGCCGAAATGCCCGAAAAGCCATCGGAGCCACCACATTTAAGGCCAACCGTCAGAGCGCTCAGGGGAGCGGGCTGCCGCTCTAGTTTATTGACTTCGACAAGGCCCAAAAAGGTTTCCTTTACGGCCTGCGACATCAGTGCATACTCGGTTCCAGCCTGCTGTTCGAATAACAACAATGGCTTGTCGAACTTTGGATTCTGACGTTTTATTTCTGCCGAAATCATATCGACCTGCAAATGCTGACAGCCCAGGCTCAGCACCGTAGCACCGGCCACATTAGGGTTGTTAATAAACCCCGCCAGCAGCGAGCACAGGTAAGCAGAATCCTGCCGAGTACCGCCACACCCCATTTCATGGGTCAGGAACTTGATGCCATCAATGTTTCTGAAAGGCCGACTGGACTGCTGGCGCGTATGGTTCAGCGTTTTGTTCTGCGATTCGTCGACAAACGGTTCCATCTTTTTGATGGTGCTCAAGTCGCCAGCCCGATACAGGCTCAACAGCTCGTGTACCTGCTCGCGATAGGTTTCGGGCTGCGCATAGCCCAGTTCCCGTTCGAAAGCGTCTTTCAGAATCAGCACATTCCGGTTCTCGCAAAACACCAGCGGCACCACCAGCCAGTAATTTCGTGTACCTACACTGCCATCGGCCCGGTGATAACCCATAAACGTACGTCCCTGCCACATCGAAACATTGGGTGGTTGCCACGAATACGGTTGTTTTTTATCGAGCCCATAACGATCGGCATCATGTTTCAGATTAAAGGTAGTGATGGGCTCACCCCGACGGATAGGTTGGGTTGCCTTTCCGACCAAAACACCATACATAATTATCGGATCGCCGATCTGCCGGTCTTCCGTTACAAATTTGTGTTTGGCTCCAACGGCATAAGGAAGCTCATAGACGGTATTCTCAAACTCAATTTGTTCACCAGCCGACAGATTGCGAAGCGCAACAATAACATTATCGGCAGGGTGAACTTTAAGCACACGGGCAGACATCAGAAAAGTTATTTTTTAACTGTAAGAGACGCAAGACTCCGAAATATACCACCCTTTCCTAAAAAACTTTGTACTCTTCTATTGCGAATGTGCGCATCAATCCCAAGTTTTGGCCTCTGATTTATTCCTTTCCAATGTCCCTTCCTTCTACAGCAAGTCAAACCGCCTTTCCGGCAGGTCGCCTGATGTCCATGGATGCCTATCGTGGCTTCGTTATGACGTTAATGGCAGCCGAACTACTGAGTTTTCATCGGCTACACGAGGCCTTCCCCAATAGTTCGTTCTGGGCTTTTCTGGCTCATCATCAAAGCCATGTCGAATGGGCTGGCTGTTCCTTACACGACCTTATTCAGCCGTCATTTTCGTTTCTGGTTGGCGTCGCCCTGCCTTATTCCATCGCAAGTCGCGCCAGGTTGGGGCAATCCTTCACTGTGCAGTTCGGCCACGCGCTACGGCGATCATTGATTCTTATTCTGCTGGGCATTTTTCTGCGCTCTACCCACGCCGAACAAACCTACTTCACCTTTGAAGATACGCTAACCCAAATTGGCCTCGGCTATCCGTTTTTGTTTCTACTTGGCCGAACCTCGTCCCGAACAACCTGGATTGCCTTTGGCCTGATTCTATTTGGTTACTGGCTGGCGTTTATTCTTTATCCGACGCCCGGTTCCGCCTTCGATTACGATCAGGTAGGCGTTTCGCCCGACTGGACTGAACATTACACGGGACTGATGGCGCATTTTAATAAGAACAGCAATCTGGCCTGGGCTTTTGACAAATGGTTTCTTAATTTGTTCCCGCGAAAAAGCCCATTTCTGTTCAACGGTGGGGGCTATGCTACGCTGAGTTTTATTCCCACACTTGGCACAATGCTGTTAGGGCTACAGGCCGGACGGTGGCTACGGTCGGGGTTATCGCAAGGCGACATCATCCGGCATTTTCTGATTGCCGGAGCCATTGGTATTGCTGGTGGAGTGCTGCTGCACGTAGCCGGTATTTGCCCCATTGTGAAACGAATCTGGACACCAGCCTGGGTTTTGTTCAGCGGTGGCTGGTGTTTCTGGCTATTGACCTTGTTTTATTACGTAATCGACGTAGCTGGCCGACGGGGCTGGGCTTTTCCGTTCGTGGTGGTGGGTATGAACTCTATTGCTATCTATTGCCTGGTTCATTTAATTGACCGTTTCATTATTAATTCTTTTTATACCCATCTCGGTCATGGTCCTTTCCTGATTTTTGGACCAGCTTATGAACAACTGCTAATTGGGGCTGCTACCCTTGCCGTGTTTTACCTGATTCTTTGGTGGATGTACCGCCGAAAACTCTTTATCCGAATTTGACTTATGCCGACGGCCAACATTCTGAACCTATTCGATCAAACCGTTTACTACGGCACCCTGACCGTCGAGAACGGCCGTATTGCTCGTGTTGAACGACTGGGTCCCGAACGACCAGACGAACCGTATATTCTACCCGGTTTTGTTGATGCACACGTTCACGTCGAAAGCTCATTACTAACCCCGCCCCAATTTGCCCGGCTGGCGGTTGTTCATGGCACCGTGGCTACGGTTTCCGATCCGCATGAGATCGGTAATGTGCTGGGCGTGGCTGGTGTCGAATACATGCTTCGAGAGGCCGAACGTGTGCCTTTCAAATTTATGTTTGGTGCTCCTTCGTGCGTTCCAGCTACCACCTTCGAAACCGCTGGAGCAACCATCGGCGTACGCGACGTACGTTACCTGCTGGGTTTGAAAGAGATTGGCTATCTGGCCGAGATGATGAATTTTCCGGGTGTTCTCCACGAAGATCCGGAAGTGATGGCCAAAATTGCCCTCGCCAATGCATTTAATAAACCCATCGATGGGCATGCTCCCGGCCTGACTGGCGCTGATGCTCAGCGCTATATCGATGCGGGTATCACTACCGATCACGAATGTTTTACCTACGAAGAAGGTCTCGACAAAGCCAGACGGGGCATGAACATTCTGATTCGGGAAGGAAGTGCTGCCCGTAATTTCGAGGCCCTGATTCCGCTCCTGGCCGAATTTCCAGAGCAAATCATGTTCTGTTCCGACGACAAACACCCCGACACACTGGCCATAGGCCACATTAATCAGCTTGTGCTGCGGGCATTAGCTAAAGGACACTCACTCTGGAACGTGTTGCGGGCCGCGTGCCTGAATCCGGTTTTGCACTATCGACTACCGGTTGGTCTACTCCGCGAAGGTGATACGGCCGATTATATTATCGTTGATAATCTACAAAACTTCCAGATCCGGCAAACAGTGATTGATGGTCAGATTGTAGCCGAAGATGGTCAATCCAACATTCCGGATTTGCGCAGTCAACACGTTAATCAATTTAACTGTGAGCCAAAGACAGCAGATGAATTTGCGGTGGTGGCAGAGGCTGGTTCAGATCAAATCAGGGTTATTGAAGCGCTGGACGGCCAATTGATTACCAACGAATTACAGCTAACCCCAAAGATCATCAATGGTCAGATCATTCCCGATCTGGAGCAGGATATTCTAAAGCTTGTGGTTGTCAATCGTTATCAGAATGTTCCACCGGCGGTGGCATTTATCAAAAACGTTGGGCTTAAACACGGAGCCATAGCCTCATCGGTCGGGCACGATTCGCACAACATTACGGCAGTTGGCTGCAACGATGAAAGTATTTGTCAGGCAATCAATCTGGTTATTGAAGCGAAA
Source organism: Spirosoma sp. SC4-14 (assembly GCF_037201965.1). NCBI lineage: Bacteria > Pseudomonadati > Bacteroidota > Cytophagia > Cytophagales > Cytophagaceae > Spirosoma > Spirosoma sp. SC4-14. The sequence continues at coordinate 5,199,409 of NZ_CP147518.1, forward strand.
GGAGGGTTATCGGCGGTGGCAGGTACACCCCCCCATGAACACGATACCGAAATAATGAGTCGGCGGGCGTTTTTGCACCTGACCACTACTCCCGAAACTCAGTTACTCCCCCTGCCGGTTGCAGGTCTTATGACCGATACCGATGGTTACGATGTTGCGGCTCAATATGCAACTCTCGATCTATTTGCCAAACAGGAATTAGGCAGTACGTTGTCTGCACCTTTCATGACCCTATCCTTTATGGCGTTGTTGGTTATCCCGGCCTTAAAGTTGAGCGATAAGGGATTGTTTAATGGGAATGCGTTTACTTTTAGCCCTCTTCAAATTGTGAAATAAGGGCACAAAAAAATTTTATTTGCCATACCATTTTAAATTCAATTTATTATTAATATGTTTACACACTTCTTTCGAGTTCCTCAACCTATACCTACCTGCTCATGCCTCGTTCCCGCACGCAAAACGGACCTGACGACGAAACTCTCTGGAACCAGTTTCGCAACGGCGATGAAAATGCTTTCGCCCAGTTGTACCAAAATTATGTACAAACGCTCTACCATTACTGTGCCCATTTCGCCACAGATCGAGCTTTGATCAAAGATTGCATTCATGACCTGTTCGTGGAGCTCTGGAAACACCGTACAACCATTGGTCCGACAACTTCTGTACGCTTTTACCTGATGGCGTCTATCAAACGAAAACTGGTCCGCCATCTGACCGCCGAACAGAAGTTGATTAGCCAGGACGATGTATCGAACGGCCGGCGGGTTGGCGATACACTTCCGGGAGCGGATCCTTCTCACGAAAACTTACTCATTTCTTATGAAGAAGACTCCTATATGAATGATTGTCTGCATCAGGCTCTCGAAAAACTCCCTCGCCGTCAGCGCGAAGCTGTTCATCTCCGCTACTTCCAGAATATGAGTAACGAAGAGATTTCGACCCTCATGCAGATAAACATACAATCGGTATATAACCTTATTTTCGGCGCAATGAGCAACCTTAAGCGGTACATCACCCCCGAAAATGTATCCCTTTAACCCTATCAATACTTAACCCTGATTATTCCTAAACCTTTTCTGAAGACGGTAGCTGCGCAAGTGGCTACCGTTTTTTATGCGTAAATTCGCTGAATGAATACAGACTCAACGCCCCTACCCGAGCGGGTTCGACCGCGTACACTCAACGATATTATTGGTCAGCAGAAACTAATGGGACCCAACGGTGCGCTGCGCCGGGCGGTTGATGCCGGGCGACTACCCTCTATGATTCTGTGGGGACCGCCGGGAGTCGGGAAAACAACGATGGCTTTGTTGCTAGCCGAAGCGGTTAAAAGACCATTTATTGCACTGAGTGCCATCAATTCAGGAGTTAAGGAAATTCGCGATGTACTCAGCCGCCCATCCGGGATGTTTCCACCCGTTGTATTTATCGACGAAATTCATCGATTCAACAAAAGCCAGCAGGACGCTTTGCTGGGGGCTGTTGAAAAGGGACAGATTACACTCATAGGAGCCACCACCGAAAATCCCTCATTCGAAGTCAACAGCGCCCTGCTATCCCGTTGCCAGGTTTACATACTGGAAGCACTCAGTCGCGATGAGTTGATTCAGGTAGTTGACAGGGCTATCGCTCAGGATGCCTTTTTACAGTCGAAACAAATAAGCGTCGAATCGTATGACGCCTTACTTCGGCTGTCGGGCGGTGATGGGCGAAAGCTTCTGAATTTACTTGAGCTGGTCGCATCAGCGCATGTTTCGGCTGAGCCACTCATAATCACCGATGAAGGTGTAACAACGGTTGCTCAACAGAATATTGCTCGTTATGACAAATCGGGTGAGCAGCATTATGACATTATTTCTGCCTTTATCAAGTCGCTGCGCGGCTCCGACCCCAATGCAGCCCTGTATTGGATGGCCCGTATGATTGTTGCGGGTGAAGATCCGGTTTTCATTGCCCGACGAATGCTCATTTTGGCGTCGGAAGATATTGGTAATGCCAATCCAACGGCTATGATTATGGCATCGGAAGCGGTACAGGCCATTAAGGCAATTGGTATGCCCGAAGGGCGGATTATTCTGTCGCAGGTGGCTGTTTATCTGGCCACCTCACCCAAAAGCAACGCCAGTTACGTAGCCATCGACGATGCCATAGCGCTGGCCGAACAAACAGCCCATTTGCCGGTACCGCTACACCTGCGGAATGCCCCAACCAAACTCATGAAACAGATTGGTTATGGGAAAGAGTACCAGTATGCGCATTCGTATGAAGGCAATTTCGTGCAGCAGAATTTCTTGCCCGACGATCTGAAAGGACGTAAATTGTATGAACCGGGCCATAATACCCGCGAAGCTGAGATTCGACGCAATTTGCAGAAATGGTGGGGCGAGTGGTATGAGTATTGAGAAGAGTGCAATCAATGTTAGTAGTACACTTATTTCAAACGCTCCTGAATCAAGGCTACCAACTGATCAAATCGCTGATTCATTTCCTGTCGTAGCGCATCGACATTTGAATCAATTTTGGTGTCGAGTGACGCAATATGGTCTTGCGTAGCAGTCAAACTTTGCCGAACCTCAACGAAATTTTCATCGACGCGGGCAAAACGCTTATCAATCTCAACGAAGTTCTGCCGAACCTGAACCGTTAAATCAGCAACCCCTCTGGCTGCTAGTTCGGCATTTGAATCGGCTCGAATATCAATTGCCAAAATCTGACCATTCGACTCAATAAGTCGATCCGTTTTCTGAGCTACATCAGCCAATACAGGCTCTATCTGATCAAGACGTTTATCCGGTGTCATATCAGCAAATGTAGCCAAAAATTTATTTTTGGAGAATAATTTATGGTACTTAAATAGCTACCGAAAAAGTAAGGGGAGCGTTTAGCCTCAATCCTGGCAAATCCTGATCAATGGGTTACACGATGCCGTTAAGTGGCCTCCTGGCTCATCGGCGCAACCCATTAACAATTTTTACCAGCTATAATCTTAACAAGACAAGTGCTTAAAACGCTACGGGTTTCAGCCGCAGTCCGGCATCTTCGGGGAGGCCAAATACCAGATTCATATTCTGCACCGCCTGCCCCGACGCCCCTTTGGTCAGGTTGTCGATAACGCTCGTGATCAGTAGCTGCCCTTCGTGCAGTTCGAGATGGAGGAAGCATTTATTAGTGTTCACCACCTGCTTCACATCCACCGGCGACTCGCTGACGTGCGTAAACAGATGATCGGCATAAAAGTTTTTGTACAGTTCCTTTGCCTCTTCCCGAGTTCCCAAAAATGGAGTGTACACATTCGCCATAATTCCCCGTGTGAAGTCGCCACGGTAAGGAATGAAGTTAATCGCGTGATTAAAATCGGGGTCGAGCGCGGTCAGACTCTGCCGAATTTCGGCCAGATGCTGATGCGTAAAGGCTTTATAGATCGAGATATTGTTGTTGCGCCACGTAAAGCCGGTGGTCGGTACCAGCGCCTGCCCTGCCCCCGTACTGCCCGTAACGGCGCTGATCTGAATGGCCTCGTTCAGCAAACCGGCCTTAGCCAGCGGCAACAGGGCCAGTTGAATACTCGTCGCGAAACAACCCGGATTAGCCACCCGTGTAGCCTCCCGAATGCGGTCGCGCTGAAGTTCAGGCAGACCATAGATGAAATCGTCGTGTTCGTCGCGGAAATCAGTACTGAGGTCAATGACCGTAATATCGTCCGATACGTCGTTCTCGGCCATAAATGCCGCCGATGCTCCATGCCCAGAGCACAGGAAAATGGCATCGAGCCCTTCCTTAGTCAACAGCGTCGCGATTTCGTCGCCCGAATAAATCAGATCGGTATCGCCCAGCAGGTCGGTATGCGTGCTCCAGACCGGTTTGCCCGCCTGGCTTTTGCTATGCACGAATGCGATGTCGACAAATGGGTGATTGATCAGAATACGAAGCAATTCGCCACCCGTGTAGCCTGCTCCGCCAATGATACCAACGTTTATTTTCATACTTTTCTGAACCGGCCAATCTGTCGACCGATTGTTGTTTCAAGCTTACTCAATCATGCGTTTATACAGAGCAACGTGTTCGGCGGTGAATTTGTCCCACGAAAACAAAGAAGCCTGTTTTAGTCCCTTTTCCGACAGTTCGGTCCGTAGTGAGGGCGAGTTGGCAATCGTTATCATTGCCTGACAAAGATCATCCATATCGGTAGGCGAAACCCGAATGGCGGCCTGCCCGACGATCTCCGAAATAGACGGAATGTTCGACGTAATTACGGGCAAACCGCACTGCATGGCTTCGAGCGGTGGTAGCCCAAACCCTTCGTCCAACGACGGATACACGAACGCCGTTGCCCCCGTATAGATCGGCGCCAGTTCTTCGTCGGGCACAAAGCCCGTAAAAACCAGTCGCGATTTCAAAGCCGGGCTACGGCTGGCTTCGGCCAGCAGTTCGTCGAATTTCCAGCCTTTTGTTCCCACCAGCACCAGTTGCATATCGGCAGGTAGCTCGTTACTGTCGACCAGTTGACCGAATGTCCGAATCAGATGGGCGATATTTTTGCGCGGTTCCAGCGTGGCCAGACTCAGCAAATACGGGTTGTCGCCAATGCCAAATCGCTCACGAGCGGCCCGCTGCCGACCCTTGTCAACGTTTCGATGAAACAGTGCTGGCGAAGCCGCCAGCCGTATTGGAACAACCCGGTCTGGATTGATCCGGTCTAGATGGGAACTTAGGTAATTACAAAAATCGTCTTTCGTAGCCTGCGATACGGTAGTAACCCACGAATCGGGCGAGAGAGTAGCCAGCACCTGTTTTACGGTCTGCTCACCGTCGTTAAACCACTCAGGGTGTCGGATCGGAATCAGATCATGAATGGTCTGCACAGTCCGTACGTGCCGATTTTGCTGAATAGCAGCGGGTATGGGAAAAAAGGGGGAATGATAAATGGCGTTATCGGGCAATTTACTCGTTTCAAAATGAGCCATCTCCCGGTTCAATGCCCGTCGAGTCCGGTAAGCCACTTCCCGAATGGCCTTGGAAACGGTACTTCCCGGCGGAAAAGGACTCAATAAGCCATTCTCCAGCCGCGCCAGCGCCAGTTCGCCAGCCGAATTGATGAACACAGGTGCCGTGTTACCAAATTCCGTTTCGGCAAAGCGTATCGTTTCGGCCAGATGCGTAGGAGCCGCCAGCCATAGCCGAACGTCCTCAGCGCGTTGCAGACCAACAAGCAGTTGTTCTACCACGCGGCTGATTCCGGTTCGGGCCTGGCGGTGATAAAAACCGATGCCCAACGGGCTGGCATCAAGAATTATGTTCACGGATACGCTCGTAAATCATAACCTGATTGGAAGCGACTTTCGAGAAGCCCCGCACATCGTCGCCGGTCCAGGCATTGTTCATTTCGCCATAGCTGCCGAATATCGACGACATCAGGTCGTAATCCGATTCGATACCCAGCACCTGGAAACGATACGGCGCCAGATGCACGTGTACCTTACCCGTAACGTGGGCCTGCGTATCGCTCAGGAACGTTTCGATGTTCCGCATCACAGGGTCCATAAACTGACCTTCGTGCAGCATCGTACCGTACCAGTTGGCCAGTTGCTCTTTCCAGTACATCTGCCACTTGCCCAGCACGTGCTTTTCGAGGGTGTGGTGCGCTTTGATCAGAATCAGCGGAGCCGGTGCTTCGAAACCAACCCGGCCTTTGATACCGATGATGGTATCGCCCACGTGAATATCGCGCCCGATGCCAAACGGACCGGCAATTTCGGTCAGTTTGCGAATGGCATCGACCGGATTGTCGTAGGTTAGCTCCCCTACCGACGCACCCGAAATGCCTTTAATTTCGCCATGCTGAAAGGTCAGCGTGAGTGTTTCGGGTTCGGTTTTCGTTACCTGCGTTGGCCAGGCCGACTCAGGCAGAAACTGATCGGAAGTCAGCGTTTCTTTTCCGCCAACCGAGGTTCCCCACAGTCCCTTGTTGATCGAATAGGCGGCTTTGTGCCACTCCTGCACCACCCCTTTCGCTTTCAGGTATTCGATTTCGGCTTCGCGCGAAAGCCGTAGATCACGGATGGGCGTAATGATTTCAGCATCGGGAATGATAATGCGGAACGCCATATCGAAACGCACCTGGTCGTTTCCGGCCCCAGTCGATCCGTGAGCAATGGCCGAAGCGCCAATTTGCCGGGCATATTCGGCAGCGGCAATGGCCTGAAAAATCCGTTCGGCGCTCACGCTAAGCGGATAGGTATTGTTTTTCAGCACATTGCCGAACACCAGAAATTTCAGGCATTGCTGGTAGTAATCGTCGGTTTTAGAAATGGTTGCGTGCGATTTAACACCCAATGAGTATGCCCGCTCTTCAATGGCCTTCAGTTCGGCATCGGAGAAACCGCCCGTATCGACCAGCACCGAATGCACTTCCATGCCCCGATCTTCGGACAAATATTTTACGCAAAAGGAGGTATCAAGGCCTCCGCTGAAGGCAAGAACTACTTTTTTCTGAGACATTTAGACAGTGGATGCCGGATGGTAAGCCGCTAACGGTGGGCTTGTCCGCCATCAGTATAGTTTTGGAGGCACAAATATCGGGCTTGTTCCCGAAAAACCCGACTGAATTTCCATCCTTTCGTTAGCCAACCAACTTGTTGTGCTTTAGGAATTGTATTTCCCACCTGTAACCAATTAGTCAGATGCGCGGATTAAACAAAGTAACTCTCATTGGCAACCTCGGTGCCGACCCCGACTACCAACAACTCGATGGCTCCATAGCGGTTGCCAAATTAACGTTGGCTACTACCGAGGCCTATAAAGACCGAAACGGTTAATCCCAATACAACACCGAATGGCACACGGTAGTGCTATGGCGCAGCCTGGCCGACCTCGCCCACAAATACCTACAGAAAGGCAGCCTTGTGTATATTGACGGTAAATTGAAGACACGGTACTATGACGACAAAGACGGCAACCGCCGATATGTAACCGAAATAGTAGCCGAACAACTCATTATGCTGGATCGAAAAGCCGATCCAGGGGCCAGTGAACTCCCTTAATTTGTTTCGTTTATTCCTCAAATCAAGTTGTATTTACGAAACTAACTATGCCTAATATCCTGAAAATCAATCATCATAATAAAGACCGAATCAAGGTTGATTTTCCTTACAATCGGGAAATGGCGGCTATACTTCGGCAAATACCCGATGCCAGGTGGAGTCGCACCCACAGGGCCTGGCACATCCCTTACAATCAGCAGGCATTCAATCAGTTAAAGGCCCTATTTCCCGATATTACTATCGTAGAGCAGGAACAACCGTTGACCGAACACACTGAGAATTTATCAACGCCTGCTCCTGAAACCAAACCGACGGGCATAAAACCTGAGCCTACATTGTTGCCCAGCACAATGGGAGTAATTATTGAGAAATTAGGCAACAAAATCCTCATCAGAATGCCTAAAAACGACATTGACGTTCGGTTTATACTCGGTTTTCAGTTTGTTCGCTGGGATAAACAAGGCCGCTTCTGGACGGTGCCCGACTACAAAGACAACTTTCTGCAAATTCAGACCTATTTCGGTAGTCGAATTTCACAAATCATTGAACATCAATCAGTAATACAACCTAATCAGTCTCCACAACTCGCTGGCGTATCTGCTGGCGAAGTACTAATTTATCGCCATAATGCTACCCGATTGCGTCTTATTTTTGGCTACCACTCCGCTCTTGTTAAGGTTATCAAATCCTTACCATTCTGCAAGTGGGATGCTAAAAACAAATGGTGGACCTTGCCCTATTCCGACAGGATTGTTAGTCAAATCCGGGAAGCAGCCGCCCAGCATAATCTGTCTGTTCGCTATCAGGAAAACACCGACATCGTTGACCGAGTACCCCGCCCGTCGGCTTCGTCAATAGCCAACTATAGGCCATGCCCAGAAAGCTATCTACTGAAAATGAAGGAATTAAGATATAGTCAGCAGACGCTAAAAAACTATGTCAGCTTGTTTGAGGAGTTCATCAACTACTACCCCACCGACGATATTGACCAGATAGACGACCGTAAGATTATCGCTTTTTGTCAGTATCTGGTCATTGACCGTAAGGTATCGGCCTCGCACCAAAACCAGGCCATCAATGCCATTAAGTTTTATTATGAGAAAGTACTGGGTGGCAAACGAAAGCTCTACACCCTACAACGTCCTCCCAAAGAGCGTCAGCTACCCACAGTGCTTAGTAGCGACGAAATTACCCGCATCTTTGCTCAGGTCAAAAACCTTAAGTGCCGTATTGATGCTCATTTACTCGTCTGGCTTGCGTATTAGCGAAGCCATAAATCTACAAATCAAGGACATAGACTCAAGTCGGATGCAGATACGGATTGAGCAATCAAAAGGCAAAAAAGACCGATATACGCTTCTCTCTCAAAAAATGCTGATACTACTCCGTGAGTATTATCGTCAATACAAACCCGTAAATTACCTGTTTGAGGGTCAGGACAGCCCCACTTATTCCACTAAAAGCATTCAACTAGTGCTAAAACGGGCCTGTGAGCAGGCATGCATCAAAAAGCACGTAACCGTGCATACGCTGCGCCACTCATTTGCCACACATCTACTCGAAAACGGAACCGACCTGCGATACATCCAACTCCTGCTAGGACACGAAAGCAGCAAGACTACCGAGATTTATACCCACCTGACTACCAAAGGGTTCGATCAGATAAAAAGTCCGTTAGATGATTTGGACATTTAGTCAGAAATGCTATGTTTGGTACGGCAACCCGTAGTCAGGTTATGAAGGCTCTGTATCAATCTAGAGCTAAGGCACTCCCAGACATAGCCGATATTTACGAAAGTTTGCCTGAAAGTAAAGAGACTTCCGTAAATACCAATGTTAGCACCAATTTTATGAAACGTCAACTAATAATCAACATAGGACTAATTTTAACAATGACAAGTTGTGCTGTGTTCAATGCTGATTTACGATATAAGCCGAACTCAACAGATGAATATTATTTTCCATTATTAAGTGCAGAATTTACAAAACGACAAAATGACTGTATAGAGAAAAAGCAATTTCCGTGTAATTTTCCTGAACCAAATGACACTTTAAATGAATTTGTAAACCAATGGTATTCCAAACATTTAAAGAGTATGAAAGAACCAGTACTTTACAAATTACAGAATGACGACAAAAAAATAATCAGGTTTACACATATAGGGACTTGGTCAAATCCTTTTTCATATAGAATAGAAAATAGTAATGGACAAATCACTTTGACATACAGTAAAACAAAAGGACTTGGTGGTTATGACGCTGGACGTAGAATTAAACACGAACAGAAAATAATAAAATCAGAAACTTGGGAGAAGATATTGGAGAAAATTAATAGTGTAAATTTTTGGAGTATCGAAACACACGACCCAAATATGATACTTGATGGAGAAGAGTGGATATTGGAAGTGTTGATAGATGGTAAGTATCACTTTGTAACACGAAACAGTCCAGAAAATTACGGAGGACAAGAATATGCTGAATTGTGTAAACTTATAATGAATTCTAACAAACAATAGAAAAACTGGTGCTAACAGCAGTTTGGCAAAATGGCGGGTTCAGTGCTAAATTGAACATTCGATTTTCAAATGAACATTAGTGCTAAATTGAAAGTAAGTACTTCTAATTCCGCCACTTCGCCAAGCTGCAAAACGTTGGCGGTCATTGTAAAAGGACACTCCACAAAGACAAAAACAGAAATTAATTGAAAAAATATGGCAAAAGAATCTTGGTATATTAACGAATCAGAACTTGACGACTATCAAGTAAGAATCGTAAGACGAAATCTAAACAGTTCATTCATTGTAAAAGGATGTGCAGGAAGTGGAAAAACCGTTTTGGCATTATGGAGAGCAAAAGAACTTGCTGAGCAAGGGAACAATGACTATCTAATCATAGTCTTTACTAAAGCTCTCAAACAATTCATTGAAGACGGTATTCATACAATAGGGGTTGACGAATCAAAGGTTCTTTATCATTGGGAATGGATAAACAGACGAGACAAACCATCAGCAGAATATATCATCGTTGACGAAGTTCAAGACTTCGATACTGATGAATTAAGAGAATTGCAACAAGCAGCCAAGAAGCATTTTATTTTGTTCGGAGACTCTGCTCAACAATTATACAAAAATGTGCCTAATAAGGGGAAACTATTGACAATGGAAGAAATCCAAATTCAAACTGGAATCCCTATGGAGAATTTGGTTATTAACCATAGACTACCCAAGAAAGTTGCAAGAGTTGCAGAAAAAGTAAGTTTATCTAATGACCCACTTGTTGACAGGTGTAACAAAGAAGGAGTTAATAAACCACGACTTGTAGAATGCTCCTCTTTTAATGACCAACTTGATTATATAATTGATGTCGTTAAAGCTCAAAATTACACAGATGTTGGCATTTTATTTCCGACCAATAATGATGTTCAAACCGCGAAAAAATATTTCGACAGTAAAAAATGGGGAGTTGAAGCTAAAATTGGATATGGAGCAGGCTCAATGGATTTGGACTTTAAAACAGACAACCCCAAACTAATGACATACCATAGTGCAAAAGGATTGCAATTTGAAGCAGTATTCATTCCTATGTGTATTTCAGGTGACGAGAAAGATAGAAATCCACTTTATGTTGCTTTAACCAGGAGCTATAGAGATTTATTCATCTTGTATTCAAACCACCTTTCTACTTTCATCGCAAACATTGACAGAAACTTGTTTGAATATCACAACGAAAAAAACAAATCATCTGCAAGCAGCGATTTACCCTTCTAAAGAAATTACAAAATGAGAGTATATATTCCGTTCAATTCAAACGACTTTAATAGTGTTTTTACAACACTATCAATTTCACCCTTTTCCTTTTATCCTAATAGAAAATACAGTTTCAAAAGGGCAACAACGACCTTTTTAAATGAAAGTGAAGACTTTTTGGTTGGATATGAAAAACCCATATTCCACAACCGAGAACTTGACAAGGACTACGGCTTTCCAGTCTTAATTGAAACTGAAATAACCGAAAGCAAATGGCAAACTACAGCAAATGGGCTCAATTATGTAATAATTGATTATACTGTATTTCTGCTTAACAATTTTAAATTGTTGTTTAGGAGAGAAAAAGAACTCAATGAAACTTTTGCTAAGTCATTAAAGAGTATTGAAACAAAGTATTCTGCTTTAGCGAAACAAAATTCTGAAGTTATAAAAGTAGATTGCTTCGTCAATGAAATACCATTCATTCAATTTCCAACAGTTAATAACAATTTTAATTCCTTGACTTTCTTCAAGGACAGAAAACTAAACAGAATACTTGGTGCTATTTTAGGTAGTTCAATTGCTTATACAAATTTAACATCAAAAGAGTGGCAAGAAATTTCAATACTATTTAGGCTCTTAAATAACAACCTTTCATTGTTTCTAAACAAGATTTCAGAGAATAATGAATTTGAAAAAAAGCAGGTTTTAGAAATAACAGACAAAATTCTCAAGACTTATGAAACCATTGAAAAATTAGAAGAAGCTATTATGTTAGGCTCTAATTCTTCATTCACATCTGACATACTAAACACACTTAAACAATCTAAAGTATTTGGTATATCTGCATTTAATCTTCTTATTGAAGGATTACTTATAACATCAAAGGCTGAACTTCCTCTTTCATTAAAGCTAGAAAAGCTAAAGAGAGCAATTAATTCAAAGTTCAATTCAAAGTATCCAAGTAACTATGTTGAAAGAGTTAACAACGCATTTTCAGATGTAAGAAACAAAATAGAAGATGAAATTTATTTATCAAGAAAAAACAATAAACTAACAAGTGATTCACTTGTAAGACCCCATTTTGCGAATGACAAAATGGAGTTAATTATTCCAGAAGGTCTTTTAGAAAATGAAAAGAAATATTTGCTTCAAAGCTTGAAATTCTTCATCGAAACAGACAATATCTCTGACCTTGAGACTTTTTTCACTAATCGAAAAACTATTCTCATTGACCTTGCCAAACACTTCAAAGATACAATTGACAATTTTGATGGTTCGAAAGAGCGTTTGTATCTTGTTGAATTACTTAAATCATTTGAAAGCTTAAGGGGCGGATTTGACATTTCAAGAACTTCAAACGAAGTTTTAAAATCTATAGCTGTTCTGTTTACATCAGGTAGAGATTTATTAAGGTTCATTGAAAACAATGAAAGAGAAGAAATTCAACATTCATTAATTTACTACACTCTTTGGGGTAGCATTTATGGGGCAGCTATTCTTCCAAAGACCTTAACAGAATCTATTACCGAAGACAAATCGAATGTTAAGATATTGATTTCCGCATACGCTGAAACAATTGAAGAATATCAAAAAAGTAAAACAGAAAGTCATATAGAAGAAAGCTCCCAAAGCAAGACCGAGCCAGAAAAAACGGGACAAATTGAAGAAGATTCAAAGGCTTCATCAATAGAATCAAATACAGTAAATGAGCCAAATGGAAAATATACACCAACAATTTCAGTTTTATGTAGTCAAATTCTCGAACAAGTAGAGTTGAAAAAGAAAATGAAACTTTCTGACTTAAAAAGCATTTCTAAAAGTTTCAAAACAAATGGAGATGTTGAGCACCTTATAAATAGCCAATTGCAGGACAAAATAAAAGTAACTAAAAAAGGTGCGACAATGTATGCAGAACTAATTGACAATGGACAACTTAAATTCGACTGACAAAGAACAACGAACCGCCAACACACGTTTGGCGTCATGCGGGGTGACGTGCTTATATTCAAGTTCCGTTTTCCAATTGGGCTTTAGTGCTGGGTTGACAGTTTTGTGCTCCGAAATCCCGCACGAACGCCAAGCGTGGGAACGTTAGCGGTCATGTTAAGACAAACCTTACAAAATTCAAAGATGAAAAAATTATTAGTCGTTCTTAGTTTGCTAAGCAGTATTTGCAACGCACAGACAATAGATCAAAAAAAAGCGCTTTTTGTTGACAAAAAATATTCCGCTAAAATTGCAATAGCACAAAAACTGGTTGACTCTTTAATGAGGGAGAAAAGCATTCCCGGTTTGTCTGTTTGTGTTTCAACGAAAGACAAAATATTATGGGCGCAAGGTTTTGGCTATGCAGATATGGAAAACAAAGTACCCGTCACACTACAATCTAAGTTTCGCATTGGCAGTATTTCTAAAACCTTAACCGCTTTAGCATTGGGAAAACTGATTGAAGAAAATGCGATTAACCTTTCAGACCCGGTTCAAAAATATGTTCCCTATTTTCCAGAGAAAAAATATCCTGTTACAATCTACCAACTGGCTTCCCATACTGCAGGGATACGTGATTACAACTATAGAAACGGTGAGTATGTAAGCGATAAGAATTATGGTTCTGTAAAGGACGCCATTTCAATTTTTAAAGATGATACTCTATTGTTTCAGCCCGGTACAAAATATAGTTATTCCACTTATGGATATGTGCTATTAAGTGCTGTTATTGAAGGTGCTGCACACAAAGATTTTCTGCCGTACATGCATGACAGTGTCTTTATTCCCATAGGTTTGCAAAACACAGTTCCTGATTTTAACGACAGTATTGTTGCCCATAGAGTAAGTTTTTATGACGAATCAAACGGGAAGATTGTTAATGGCTATCATGTCAATAATTCAAACAAATGGGCAGGCGGTGGTTTTATCAGTACACCTACTGACCTTGTTCGTATGTCTCAAAGCCTGTTAAAGCATCAATTTATAAGTGAGCAAACTTTACAAAAATTTTGGAATAATGACACGCTGCAAAACGGTGAAAAGATAGCTTACGGAATTGGTTGGAAATTGGACAAGGATAATATGCAACGAAAATTTGTTTATCATGGTGGAAGCTCAATTGGTGGGCGTTCTTTTCTTTTAGTTTATCCTAAAGAGCAGCTGATCATTGCAATTACGTGTAACCTGAGCACCAACTTTGACCAGCGATTTATTTTAAAACTAACAGACTTATTTTTGTAAAAACACGAACCGCTAACAAAAGTATTTGCAAAAGCAGGGCTTGACAATGTAACTTCAGCTATGTGCAATCATCAGCAGCGGTTTGGGCTCGACGTTCCATGTTCAGCTTTAGTTCATAACTTCAACAACATATTTTCAATTGGGCATTTGTACCGGGCTGGACAATCACTGAATTCCCTGCCTTCGCAAATACCCGAACGTTATGCCTCATTGTAGGACGACCGGCAACCAAACAAAATTTCGTATCTTTCGAAACAATTCATATATCAAAAACGAATGGACGAATTAATACAAAATATAAAGAATTTAGCTGAAGTTTATTCTGCAAACTTGAAAGGTAAAATTGAAGCCAGAACAGAAGAAATGAAAGCTGACGACAATTCTCATTACCTCGTTTATCGTGTTTTAGGTATTTCTTTAGAAGAAGGACAACTTATTGACCAATATCAAAACACAGGACGATTTCTTTACAAATATGCAGGTTCATTCCTTGAAGATGCTGCAACCTTATGTTTAAATTTTAAATTTCCTGATGGCATTAAGACCAAGGTAGAAAACACGATTGGACAACGACCTAAAACTTTTGAGATTGATTTTCTAAATGGAAATGATGCCATAGAAGTTAAGTGGAGAGATGCAACTACGGACGGAGACCACATAACAAAAGAACATACAAGAGTTAAAGTAATCAGAGAACACGGTTACAAGCCAATCAGAGTAATGTTCTATTATCCTCAAAGAGAACAAGCTATCAGAATTCAAGAAACCTTGAAAACACTTTATGCAGGTGTGGAAGGAGAATATTATGGCGGTGATGAAGCTTGGGAATACTTAAAAGCATATTCAGGAGTTGACCTTAAGAACGTGTTGGGGAATTTTATTTGGTGAAGCAGTCAAAGGCGTTGTAGCATGATCTGAATGTTTGCTAAATACAGCCAACTCACCGAAGAAGATAGCGTGTACTCGTAATCTTTGACGATGCGCCGGAAGAAATTCGTCCAGGCAATGCTCCGTTCAACGACCCATCGCTTGGCCACAGGCACAAAACCTTGGGTTGATTCGGGACGCGAAGCCTTCTCGAAATCGATGCTCCACTCGGTTAATGCCTGGGCAAAAGCTCCATTGTAAGCCTGATCGCCGTAAACCTTCTCCAGGCGTTCCCCAACTCGCCAAAGGATTGTCCCAATCAGAGAAATTGACGCCGGTCCTTCTGCTTCATTTGCCGCATGCACATCGACCACCCACAAGCGGCCGTCGGTATCCACGACGAACTCTCGTTTTCGCCCGTTGACGCGTTTATTGACGTCCATACCCCGGTGTTCGCAGATCATGGGATTTAACTTAACACTTTGTGCATCAATGCATAGAACAGATGGCTGAGCTTCCTTACCCACTCGTTTTCGGTCTGATTGATTCAAGGCTGCGTTGATTCGTTCGAAGGTGCCGTCCTGCTTCCAGCGGTTAAAGTAATAGTAAACCGCCTGCCAGTTAGGCCATTGCGGTGGCAGGTTCCGCCATTGACAACCGGTTCGCAGCAGCCACAGAATAACGTTGATGATCTGGCGCAATTCATGTTTTCGCTTGCGTTTGAGGTCAAAGAAAGGCGAAATTGCGTCCCATTGAGGGTCGGTCAGTGGTTGCCACTGTTTGGTCATCACTTTGCATTTTGGTCGATACAAAGTTGACACGACTCTCAACTCTTTTCAATTCCCCAACACGCTCTAAAGCTATTTTGACACAGATTGCTAACGAAAGGACACCCGAAAATGGAAACTAATAAAATCTATCACGGACATTGTGTTGAAAAACTCAAAGAAATTGAAGCCAACAAAGTTGACTTGATTTACTTTGACCCGCCTTTCTTTACTCAACGCAAACACAGTCTTACGAATAAAGACAATTCTAAAACATATGAATTTGACGACAAATTCAATTCTATTCAAGAGTATTTAGAACTTGTTGAAAATGTTTTACTAGAATCAAAAAGAGTATTAAAAAATACAGGAAGTGTTTTTCTTCATTGCGACAAAACAGCATCGCACAATATTAGAGTTGTGATGGACAAGGTTTTTGGACGTGAGAACTTTCAAAGTGAAATTATTTGGTCATACAAAAGATGGTCCAATGCGAAAAAAGGATTGTTAAATGCTCATCAAGTAATTTTTTTTTATTCTAAAACACAAGACTTTAAATTCAATACTCTTTATACAGATTATTCAGCCACAACAAATCTTGACCAAATATTACAAGAAAGAGAACGTGATAAAAACGGAAAATCTGTTTATAAAAAAGATGAAAACGGTAATGTGATTTTAGGTAAAGAGAAAAAAGGTGTTCCTCTTTCTGACGTTTGGGAAATTCCATACTTAAATCCAAAAGCAAAAGAAAGAACGGGATACCCAACTCAAAAACCAGTTTTATTACTCAATCAAATTTTAAATATCGTTACAGACGAAGGTGACTTGGTTGTTGATCCTTTTTGTGGCAGTGGAACAACTTGTGTTTCAGCAAAATCATTAAAGAGACAATTTATTGGAATTGACATTTCAAAGGATGCGGTTGAACTTGCAAATTCACGATTAGAAGAAATGGTAATTTCAGAATCTAATCTTTTAAACAAAGGAACAAACGAGTATCAAGAGAAAACTGAAAAAGAACTAGCCATTTTACAAAATATAAATGCTTTTCCTGTTCAAAGAAATAGTGGGATTGACGGATTTTTAAAAGACCATTTTGAAGGTATACCAGTTCCAGTAAAAATTCAAGGAGAATATGAAACAATTGAAGATGCAATTGAAAAACTAGAAAAGGCATCTTATGGTAAGGACTATAAAATGAAAATCCTAATCCAAACAAGAGAAACAGGAATAAGCCGACTTTTTGGTTTTGAATCGGACGTAACAATAATGAAATCACTTGAATTGCAGACGAAAGACCTGCTGAAAAAGAACAACGAAGGCATAACATCGGTTTTGCAAAATGGCGGGTTTAGTGCTTCTATGAAAGTTTAGTGCAAGGTTCAAGTTCAGTTTTTCAATTGAACATTTGTGCAGAAAATCCGCCACTTTGCAAAGCCGAGAAACGTTATGGGCAAGGCAAAATGACAACCCTCAAATTAAATAGCGTAAAGCAGACACTTGGATTTTTCTCAATGACCATTGCTTGGGCATTGATGAACCTTCTACATTCTGTCTATCTTGGATGGACAGACGGCAAAGCCGACGATAGCGGAGTTGTTATCTTCTGGTCGGGACTCTTTATAGCAATTGCGTGGGCAGTATTCATTATTTATCCGTTGAAGAAGCTTGACCACACAAAAAACATCTTCAAGCCAACCATATTTCCAATTATTTCAGCAATTTATGGAGCATTAACCTATTCAATCATTGTTGGTGGACTATTTCGCAGCTTTGAATTGGTAACAATGTTTATGCCGTTAGCCTTGCTGACTGGAGCGATATTTGGTGTTTCCTACTCTTTGCTAATTCAGTCAGACAGAGTTGTTGATTTGCCGAACAGGCGACCCTTTACAAAAATCTTCTTCATACTATCGCCTGCTTTAATCCTTTTTTTCTTTCTGTCGGTTATGCCTGCAATCGGACCTTCGTTAGTTTTTCGCTTTATGCCAGACGAGATAAGATATAAGATTGTAGCAAAAACAATCCCGAAATACAAAGTTGGTGACGACTTTGAACCATTGAAAAATGACCTACCTGGTTATCTTGACCATATTGACAATGGTAGTGGGAACATGTCAGCATCAATGGAAAACTTTGCATTTGTATTGCAAGTAAACTGTGGCAAAATAATAAGACTGGAATACGGAAAAAATTCGACTGACTTTGATAATACAATTTATGGCAAGCTGCAAGAGAAGCCCTGCCCATAACATCGGTTTGGCATTATGGCGGCTTGAAGGAATAAACTACAGCTTTTGTTCCGCTATTTTGCTAAACATTCAGCTTGACCGAACGCTATCCAGCAATAGAAATAAACTTGTACATTAGTTCATCATTCGGCTTCAGTTGTGGGCAGACGGAACACAGAATACCGCCACAACGCCAAGCCGTTAACCGTTAGCGGTCAGGCTAAACGACAATCACCAAACAAAATATGAGCGACACTACATTACACGAATTTGACAATGACATAATTACAATTGGCACACCTGACTTAGACAAGACATTAATAAAGGACATTCCAAAAGATAGTCTCATTGAAGTTTCAGACTTAGCAGATAATGGTATTTATCACAGTAGGTTTGAAGGTGAGTTTGGATGGGAAAATGAAATTTTTTGTGCTTTCGTTAGACACGATTGGTATAGAAAATATTGGGATTTGCCTTTGGGTTTACCATTTCATATGGACCTAATGAAACGCCTTGCAGAGTTTCGAGCAAGCCAAAACAAAGACTTAACAAACATTCAATTTGAGGACGAAGGAGATTGGTGTCATCTGAATTACGAAATCTTAATTCCTGCTGCTGCACAGACAATTGGTGATGCTTTGAAATATGCAAATGAAATTCTCGATTGGATTGAAAATACTGTACAAACTGCACAAGAAGGAGCTGCAGGGCTAATAAATGGCGTAATTGAAAAGTATAATGAAACATCGTTACTTCACCTTCCTGATTTGATTGAAAAAGTAAAAACCGCAACAGACATAGACGAAATGGGAAAATATCTTGAAGAATTAGTTGCAAGGTTTTTCTCTGAAATAAAAGGCTTTCAAATAATCGAAAGAAAGCGAACCAAAACTGAAGAAATTGACATTGTCATTGTTAACAACGCTGAACAAAGCTTTTGGAAATCTGAGAGCAATTTAATTTTGGTTGAGTGCAAAAACTGGACAAAGAAACCAGCAGGAAAAAATGAGTACGTTGCTTTTCGAGAAAAATTAGAAAACAGAAGAGGTAGAGCGAAGCTTGGCTTCTTTATATCAGCAAAGGGTTTTGCAAAAACGTTTGGACTTGAAGATTTACGAAACTCAAAAGCAGATTTATTGATTGTACCTCTTGACCTTAAACAGTTGATTGAAATTATAGAGAAGCAACTAAACTATTCTGAGGAATTGCAAAAATTTTATATTCAGGCGACAACGAAATAACGAAGCCCGAACCGCTAACATTGCATTGGCAATATGGCGGGGCGACGAATACATTCTCAACTTTTTGTTCGCTATTCAGCTTCAATTTCAGCAGACGAATAACCCTGGGCATCAGAATGAACACTGGGCTTTGTATCTTAAGAATGTGTTGGGGAATTGAGAAAGGTTGAGAGTCGTGCCAACTTTGTAGCGACCAAGCAGCAAAGTGATGACCAAACAGTTCAGCAAACTGACCGACCCTCAATGGGACGCAATTTCGCCTTTCTTCGATCTTAAACGCAAGCGAAAACACGATTTACGCCAGATGATTAACATTATTTTATGGCTCCTGCGAACAGGTTGTCAATGGCGAAACCTGCCTGAAGAGTGGCCTAACTGGCAGGCTGTCTACTACTATTTTGACCGGTGGAAGCAAGATGGTACGTTTGAACGGATCAATTTAGCCTTGAACCAACTGGATCGTAAGAGGGTGGGGAAAGAAGCCTACCCCTCTGTTTTATCTATTGATACACAAAGCGTTAAGCTGAATCCCTCAGTGCTGGACATTGAGGGAGTAGAATAGGAAAAAGCGAGGGCAAATGCTTGTTTTGTAGCGTGACCAACTTAACAAGATTCCACTCCTCGCTTTTGGACAAAGCTAAGGATTTTGGCCAGGATCTCTCACCGACTCTGCTGAAAAATCTCATCGCCATCGGCTGCGCCATCCTCATCAAGGAGACCGTCAACCTTAACAAGCTTAAGAACCACATGGGGCTACTACTAGGTAATCAGCACACCCAGACGGATTCGCACTATCGCCGACTTACCCGCTTCTTTGACCATCCAGTGGCCCAGCGGAGGCTGTGGAAGTGGCTGCTGGTGTGGATCTTAGGCTATATCAAACGCTGGGATGGCCGCTCCATGAGCCTTTACCTAACGTTGGATGCTACCAGTTGGCAGCTAGGTAAACAACCTATTCAGTTGTTGGTTTTGTCTCTGGTCTATCGGCAGGTGAGCCTGCCTTTATTCTGGATGGATTTGGCCAGGAAAGGTCATTCTTCTCAGCAGCAGCGCAAACGCTTGCTCCAGCAAGCCATGAAGCTCTACCCCGTGAAGGGCTTCTGCCTGTTAGGGGATCGTGAGTACGGGGGTAAAGCCTGGTTGCAGTTTCTAACCCAGAGTGGCCTCAACTTTATTATCCGTTTACCCAAAGATTCTTATAAAGAGGCTATTAGCGCCGGGGGCAAGGCCTACAGTGCTTTGCTCAAGCGAGCTTTAAGGGGCCGCACCGTCAGCCAGTGGTTTACCCTGGAGGGCCACCGCTACCAGTTTGTAGCTCGGTCTCATCAGGATGGCGCCCAAAGTGCGGACCCTTTGGTGCTCTTGATCAGTAATCTAAGCTGGTCCAAACACGTCGTTGTTGAGCGCTACCGCATCCGCTGGACCACGGAGTGTCTGTTCAAGCATTTGAAGAGCAATGGGTTCCATGTAGAAGAGCTGGGCGTTCAGCACTGGGCTAAAATTAGGCTGTTAGTGGTCATTATCGTCGTGTTATACGTGATCTGTGTCGCTGAAGGCTTTCGGCAGTATCATCGGCTTCGTCCGAAAAAGAAGGAATTGGGCAACTTTCAGCCACGGGAGTCGGTGTTCCGCAAGGGTTATTCAGGCGTGGTTAATCAGCTTAGCTCGATTGAACATTTCTTAGATTGGTTGATGAAGCAGTTAAGTAAGCCGCTGAAGATTCCTATCCGCATCTTTTTCTTCAATGTCCAGCACTGAGGGATATTTTCTACGGTATTGGCTACAGTGTTGTTGTCGATGCATTTATCTTGATGGCAGGCCTCTTATATTTCGTGGCCATTGAATTTAAGCGCCTGAAGGAGTTTTTCTTTTCGGCCACTAACCGGTCGCCCCAACTCCATTTTTCCAAATATGTGAAATGGATTATCCGCCTTTCCATCATTTATATTCCCCTGCTATTAATAGCCATACATGGCAGTGTAGACAAGTACCCTGATTTAACGGGAAAGTATGAAGTAAAACAATTAAGGATAAATCAGCAGTTGCTACAAAGAAACAATTGTGCAGACAGCATACTTACGGTGGTTTACTTTGATATTAAAAATGGTTGCGTATTTCAATTCAATACTCCGGCTAAAAGATGGAATGGCTCCTTTACAAAAAGCAATAATAGCATCAAAATAAAATGGTCCTCACCAATAAATAAGCCTGTTTTCGACGGAACTTTATCTACAGCGAATGACACCGGAAACTTAATGTTGGTAGGGATGCTTGGAAAAGATTCGATAGATATAATGCTACAGAAGGTAAATAATTAAAAAAACAAAAAGCTGTACACAACAATTGAATTTGTAAAAAGCACGGCTGACGGATAAGCTTCGCCTGCTATTAATTTATCACCTTTTGTTATCTACAGATATTAGTCATTAAGCATTTGTGATTATTTTCAACTTCAGCTTTTTAATTAAGTATTTTATCAAGCTGACGAAGCACTATTCTATGCCTTCACAAATGCTTTAACGTTGTATTCCGAAACCCGACCGAACGCGAAATCCTTAACCATTAAGGCTCATTGCAGGTCGGCATCCTACTAAAAAAAGATTGATCCGACTATTGTTAATGGCAAATAAAATAAAACGAATATGACTTTTACAAAATTAGTACCAAGTGTATTTTACACAGAAATTTCAGAAGGCCTTAAATTATTTGTCGATTGCCTACAGTTTGCAATTGAACACAAAGATTTAAATACCGCACAACCTTACTGTGTATTAAAAAAAGATGGAATAAGCATCATGCTTTTTCAAGATGAACAATTAGCCAAAGAACATAATCCGGAATTAAGACTTGTGACAGATAATATTGAAGAAGTATATGCAAAAGTATCTTCATCGCATCCTCATCTACTTCACCCTAATCTTAACCAAGTTACACTAAGGCCCTGGGGTGCAAAAGAGTTTGCAATTGCAGACAATCAACTCGGTATTCGATTTCAACAATGGTGACAATTACCCATTCAGCAAAAACAACGAACCGCTAACATTGGTATTGCCAATAGTGGGGCTTTACATTAGAGTAATCAGTAGCGGTAATTCTGCTGTACGGTGGTTCGGGGCTAGACGAATAAACCCCAGCTTTAGTTCTTAATAGTTAACTTTATCAAAAAGCCAGGCAGCAGTTCCGGGTGGACGAATATAAATATCCCACCATCGGCAATACCTGTCCGTTACCTATAATGTTGACTAAGCGCATTAAATTGTAATAATCACGAACGACTGAAAACAAAATGCCATGAATCGAATTTTAGTTCTAATTACACTTTCGGACAGCGGAATAGAAACCATTAAAAGCACACCAGAACTACCGAAAAAAGAAATGGAATTTGTCGGCCAATGGAAACAGGAAAACATTTTGGAGAACTTCTATATTTCTGTGACGAAAAAAGACGCTGTTCTAATCTTTCAAGATATTGACGAAACCAGGACTAAAGAGCTTATAGAAACATTGCCATATTTTCCTTATATGTCAAAAATTGAATATCATAATTTAAACAAACAGTTTTAGAAGCGAAGCAAGTGACGGTCGTGCCATCTAATAGTTAAAATGAATAAAGAAGAAATACTAATCAATCCAATAACTAACGAACAAATACCTTATGATTTATTACTTTTATCGGACGACACAATAGAAGCGATAAACAAAAACCTCGACAAAGGGGAATTATTTGTAGCAAAGATCAACGATGAAATTATTGCTTCCTTTATTTTAAAAGTTATAGCAGTCGATTCAATCGAAATCAAGAATATCGCCGTACGCGAAAATCAGCAAGGCAAGGGTATTGGAACAACTTTACTGAGCTATATCACTGCTAACGCTACTCAAAGAGGCTTCAAAAAACTACTTGTTGGCACGTGTGACCGTTGCGATAAAGAAATTGAGTTTTATAAAAAATCAGGCTTTAAAATCGTAGCTATTCGAGAAAACTTCTTCATAGATAATTATAAGAGCGTGTTGGGGAATTGAAAAGAGTTGAGAGTCGTGTCAACTTTGTATCGACCAAAATGCAAAGTGATGACCAAACAGTGGCAACCACTGACCGACCCTCAATGGGACGCAATTTCGCCTTTCTTTGACCTCAAACGCAAGCGAAAACATGAATTGCGCCAGATCATCAACGTTATTCTGTGGCTGCTGCGAACCGGTTGTCAATGGCGGAACCTGCCACCGCAATGGCCTAACTGGCAGGCGGTTTACTATTACTTTGACCGCTGGAAGCAGGACGGCACCTTCGAACGAATCAACGCAGCCTTGAATCAATCAGACCGAAAACGAGTGGGTAAGGAAGCTCAGCCATCTGTTCTATGCATTGATGCACAAAGTGTTAAGTTAAATCCCATGATCTGCGAACACCGGGGTATGGACGTCAATAAACGCGTCAACGGGCGAAAACGAGAGTTCGTCGTGGATACCGACGGCCGCTTGTGGGTGGTCGATGTGCATGCGGCAAATGAAGCAGAAGGACCGGCGTCAATTTCTCTGATTGGGACAATCCTTTGGCGAGTTGGGGAACGCCTGGAGAAGGTTTACGGCGATCAGGCTTACAATGGAGCTTTTGCCCAGGCATTAACCGAGTGGAGCATCGATTTCGAGAAGGCTTCGCGTCCCGAATCAACCCAAGGTTTTGTGCCTGTGGCCAAGCGATGGGTCGTTGAACGGAGCATTGCCTGGACGAATTTCTTCCGGCGCATCGTCAAAGATTACGAGTACACGCTATCTTCTTCGGTGAGTTGGCTGTATTTAGCAAACATTCAGATCATGCTACAACGCCTTTGACTGCTTCACCAAATAAAATTCCCCAACACGTTCTAAAGATCCAATCTATGAAAATGGCGGACAGATTAAGGATATGGTAGTACTTTCGATCAATTTGATGAAATCGCACTAAGACCGACCGCAGCAATCAGTTGGTTTTCTTAGTATGAATAAAATTAGAACACGAATGACACGGATATTTATACAGATAAGATCCGTTCAAGCCGTGTCATCGGTGTTTCCTATCTCTTTATAAGACAACAGGTACGATAAAATGACGACCGACGCGTTTAAAATCACCATCCACATGGTCTCAAGTCTGGATGGGTACATCGCTAAAAAAGATAATAGCGTTTCGTGGTTTGAGACATCGGACAGGTATGAAAAGGGAGCCGATGCACCCGACGTCGAGAAGTTTCTGAAAACCATCGATTGCTATGTAATGGGTTCGCGGACCTACGAACTCGCGCTGGAGCTATCAAAATCATACGGCTGGGCGTATGGCAATGTGCCCACTATTGTTGTCTCCAACCGTAATTTACCCGTTGACAGGCCCACTATCGAAACCTATTCGGGCAATTTGCACAGCCTTGTCGAGGAACAGTTAAAACCCCGCTACAAAAATGTTTGGGTAGTTGGCGGTGCGGCACTCGTTAAAGACTTTATTCGGTTGAAACTGGCGGATGAAATACGAGTAACCATTCTGCCGATTATTCTGGGCGACGGACTGCCCTTTTTTGACCAGATTGGACAGGAACAGGCGCTACATCTGGAAGACGCCACAGCCTATAAAAATGGCCTGGTCGAACTTTGTTACGAACTAAAACAATAAGAACCGATGGCAAAGGCTCAGGCAAAAACCGTTGAAACCACTCAAAGTGTTTCTGATTTTGTGAAAACAATTGCAGATCAGCAAAGACAGGTCGATTGTTTTACACTGATCGACCTTATGCAGGCGCAATCGGGTTTCGAACCCAAACTGTGGGGAACGGCCATTATTGGTTTTGGTAGTTATCACTATAAATATGACAGCGGTCGCGAAGGCGATGCCCCACTCGTTAGCTTTTCACCCCGAAAAGCTGAATTTGCGCTGTATATAGCCAATTTCGACGGGAAACCGGAGTTGCTTCAGGCATTCGGCAAACACAAAACGGCGAAGGCTTGTGTCTACATAAAATCGGTAAGTGATATTGATACCGACGTATTAAAGAAGTTGGTAGATGGGTCAATTAAGCACTATCAAAAGAAATAGAAGGGTTCAACCAGCAAAATGCAGTTTGAAACACTACTCTATTTTAACATTTCGAAGCTCAATTCGTTCGGGAACTGTGTCGAACCGCCACTGTTCGCCGTAGATTGATTTATACCAGATTTTCACCCGAACCTCGCCCATATTGAGAACGTCATCGACCCAGCGCGCTACGTATTTATGATCGATATTGCATAGCTCGACACTCTGGCCTGCCGTAATCACCCGTGTTGGCCAAAAACCACCTTGCGTAAAAGAATAGCCCGCTATATCTTCGGGCTTAGCTGCTTTTTTAGCCAGCTTTTCATCGACAATGGCGTGTGTGATTTCCCGCATATCTTTATAGGACTTCCCTCGGTAGGTAAGCTCGCACTTCTGGATAATGGCAGGTCCCACGCCATTGTTCACAAACACAAAGGCCACTTTCCATTCTCTGTCATCACCGCCATTGTTTAAATAGCTGTCCATAATTGGCATGACGGAAGCATACTGTTCGGTTCGTTGCAGATAAGCCTGGTAGAAGGTAATGCCAATGGCGCAAAAACTGGATACGACTGCCAGAATGCTCAGATAGGTATCGAGTGATATAACGTATTTACGGATCTGGCGTGGCATATTGCAGGTCTATAACAATACTAACAAGCTTCCGGGTACTATTCTGACTGTTACGTTTCCGTCGGGCACCGTCAGCGGTTCGCCATCGGCATGGATTTGCAAGGGACCTTCGGCCTGAATGGTTGCCTGCGTAATGGATCTTCCGCGCCAGTATGCCGATTGGTCGAGGGTTTTGTTAAACAATCGCCAGGTTATCATACCGGCAGCCTGTATTGGAAAAGGTCGAATTTCACACTGTTCGAGCCGTCCGTCGGCAATGTTGGCTTTAGGAGCCATCCAGGCATTGTTCCCAAACTGACCAGCATTGGCAAACGTGAGCGAAAAGAGTTCTTTCGTTTGTCCATCAATCAGAAACTGCGGAGGTTTATACCCCATAAAGGCCCGAAAAGCGGTGCGAACATAGGTCGGCAGGCCGCGTACGGGCTCCTGGGCAAACGCATGGGCAACGTAGGCCTCAAAGCCCAGGCCAGCCGTACAGAAAAAAGGATGTTCGTTGATTTGGGCACTATCGATTACAACAGGCCGCCCCGTTAGCGCACGCTCGATGGCTTTTAACGGATTCAATGGGATGCCCAGGTGCCGGGCCAGTCCGTTACCCGACCCAATTGGCACTATACCCAGCGCAGTTGCCGACCGGCGCAGGGCCTGTGCCGTTTCGTTAATCGTTCCATCACCACCAATGGTCAGTATACGATTCACTCCGCGTTCTACAGCTGCCGTTGCCAGTTCGGTAGCATGGCCGGCATGTGTCGTCATCACAATTTCGGGGGCATAGCCCAGAGCGCTGGCACGGCGGAGAAAGGCATCATGAAGAACGGCTTTCTGCTCGGCCGTAGTAGTGCCCGACAATGGATTAATGATGGCCAGCGCAACAGATAAAGAGGCCACTCAGGAAAAGAAAATAAAAAGGATGAGAATAAAAACAACGATAAAAACATAGTACCAGCCGTCGGAAAAAATATAGGGCTTATACTCGTTATAGAACTTCCGGATCCGGTTCATAGGTGTACGGTTCTTTTTGTAAAGGTAATCAGTCTTCACAGTTTACAGGCTATAGTTTTCCGTTTTCAGTGCTTCGCCCATTTAGAACTTAACTCGGGCGGAGCCACTGAAAACTGTAAACTGAACATCACAACGCCTGTCCGCCATTAACGGCCAGCACATGCCCGTTAACAAACGAAGCCTCATCTGAAGCCAGAAATAAATAGGCATAAGCAATATCGCTGGGTTCGCCCATCCGCCGAACGGGTATCGACGACACGGCCTGTTTCCGAACTTCTTCGGGCATAGCATCGGTCATGGGTGTACGGATATAGCCGGGGGCTACAGCATTGGCCGTAATGCCTTTGGGTCCTAGTTCTTTAGCCCACGTTCGAACCATGCCGATAATACCCGCTTTTGCCGCGGCATAGTTCGTTTGCCCAAACGCACCATGCACACCATTGATCGATGATGTGCAGATGATTCGACCATATTGCTGTTCGACCATATAGGGAGCGACTACTTTCGTGCAATTAAACACGCCCGACAGGTTGACATCGATAACCTGTTGCCAATCATCATACGACATTTTGAGCAGCGTTTTATCGCGGGTGATGCCTGCATTATTAATCAGAATATCGATTCGTCCGTAGCGATCGACAACATCGCGGGCGGCTGCTTCGATGCGGGGCACATCCGTTGTGCTAACGGGCATAAAACTAGCCCGATAGCCGCGATCTGTTAGTGATTGGGCGGTGGCTTCGCCTTCTTCGAGCACATCCCAGATAATAACGGTGGCGCCTTCCCGACAAAATACTTCGGCAGCTCCCTGGCCAATGCCTCTGGCGGCTCCGGTAATGATGGCAACTTTATCCTGCAATCTCATGGTTTTTGTTT
The DNA here is from genome assembly GCF_037201965.1 of Spirosoma sp. SC4-14. NCBI lineage: Bacteria > Pseudomonadati > Bacteroidota > Cytophagia > Cytophagales > Cytophagaceae > Spirosoma > Spirosoma sp. SC4-14. The sequence continues at coordinate 5,227,089 of NZ_CP147518.1, forward strand.
CTACTCTAAACACAAAGTCTGTTCTGATCTGCCTGTTTTCTTTCTAATCAAAGTTAATAGTCAGAACCACTTCATAGCTACAAACAATGCAAGTACTATCCCGATTACTATAAAGTGATATACCTGACGGGGTTTTCCAGAAGGGTGTACCGTTAAAAAAATAGACAAATGAAATTTCTGTCAGCTTATATTCTTTTGGTTTCGCTTTCCTTTCCTGCGTCAGGTCAAAAAAAAACGGATCGGCAGGCAAGTGATCGGCGCGCGATCCTGCTTATGTTGAAACAACAGACCGAAGACTGGAATGCCGGGCATATCGACCGGTTCATGAATCCTTATTGGGAGTCTGATTCGCTCACGTTTATCAGTCAGGCCGGTATTACGTACGGATATGCGGCTACACTGTCCAGTTATAAAAAACGATACCCAACTAAAGCCTCAATGGGCTCACTCAAATTCGATGTACTGGAAATGGATTTTCCAGCTCCGAATGTGGCCTATGTCATTGGTCGCTGGCAACTGGACCGTCCAAAAATTGGTAATAGGGGCGGTTACTTTTCGCTACTATGGCGAAAAATCAGAAAACGATGGGTAATCGTCAGCGATCATACGAATTAGCGAAAGAGCAACAATAGGAAACCACCGCTTTCACTCTTTCACTCTTTCACTAACCAGGAGTGTTGGTTCTTTTGATGAAAGCCGCTCACGAAGCTCGGTAACGGGCTTTTCGAAGTATTTATATAGTAGTGTCGACAGAGTTAGTACTAATAGCCAGAATATGCCCACCTTTATCCAGCCAATGGCAGTTGAGGTTGTAGGAATCCGCTCGACAAAAGTGATCATAATAGGGGTCAGGTTCAGCAGATACATGGAGTATGAAATCAGGCTAATGTGTGTGATGGCCTGAGCAATACCAAACCGTGCCCAGCCGCCGGTTGCCGTTTTCCAGCCGTCCATATAGGGCATCAGCAATGCCATACTGATACCGATGCAGAGAAAATAAAACGTGCGCTTATAGAAAACGTAGGCCGGATAAACCCCAGCTTCAACATAGAACCGCAGGATATAAACAGAAGCCGAAAGCGCCACAAGAATCGTCATCAGAATGCCACTAATGAAAAGCCGACGCCGAAGCTGTGGGTTAGTCCACTGAGTAGGGAAATACTGCTTTGCATAGGCCGCCAGCACACCATATGAAATAGCATCCAGCCGGGTCAGCACAATACTCCGGTAGCCCAGTTCACCGTCGGCAATTGGGTGTTGCAAAGCCGTGATGAACCGGTACAAATTGGTACCAACAATAATTGTCAGAATAGCGACCAGCACAATACGTTGCCTCGGCCAACTGGCAGGCAGCATACTGTGTATAATCCAGAGCAGCAACGGCAGGCTGATATACGACCATTCTTCAATGGCCAGGCTCCAGGTTTCCGGAAAAAAGTCGGGAATTGGGTCGGCAAAATTTTGCAGGAAGAAGCAGTATTTGATCAGAATGCCTTTGGGCGGAAGCGTATGGCGCAGTCCACTCCGCCAGGCTCGCAGTAGCGTAAGACCAACCAGACTGCCTAAAACCAGATAATAGTTGGGCAACGTACGGAACCACCGGCGAGTCCAGAAATTAAGGAGTAACCCTCGGTCGAACTGGCCTTTTTTTTCATACGAACGGATCAGAATACCACCGATCAGGAAACCACTTAGCACAAAAAACAACTCCACTCCGTCGGGCAAGATCTGGCGCAGAAATGAGCCGGTATAATCATTCCGGGCAATTGTGGCATGGGCGTCTACCACAATCAGAATGGCAGTGGCTCGCATTACATCTAATCCAAACACGCGCTTCGCATCCAACGCGTTGATCGAAAATAGTTTTGTCAACATAATTATCCGCGAAGGTAGTGGATAATATACGAGTGATAGTTCCCGAATGCTAAATGATCGGGGTTTCGGGCAAAGTAGCGAACTTTGCCCTCAGTTAGTATGTCAAGTATACATCCTTCAGTTTACAATACCTACGCATGGAATTTGGATTAAACGCCGTACATCGGTATACTTTTCGCTTTTCGCAAGCCGATGTTGTTGATTTTGCCCGCGTAACGGGCGACAACAATCCGCTTCATCTCGACGCTGCGTTTGCGGCTACTACGCCTTTTAAGCGTCCTATTATTCATGGAATGCTCGGTGCCAGCGTATTTACCAAAGTGCTGGGCACCGAATTTCCGGGCTATGGATCGGTTTATCTGGGACAAACACTGGAGTTCTTACGACCGATGTTTGTCGATACCGACTACGAAGCCACATTTACCGTACAATCTGTGGACCCGGCCAGGCACACAGCACAGATTCTGGGCGAAATCCGTGATGTTCAAACGAAAAAAGTGACTACCCGCGGTGTGGCAACCCTGATGCATCGGGAAAAAATACAGTAGCCCACCCAATAGCGATTAAATACAAAACTCCCTCGTCAGATCATATCCAACGAGGGAGTTTTATGGTTGTTTAGGAACCGTTCCTTACGCCTACTCGGCTTTGTTTTTGGTATCCTGAACTTCGGCACGAATGGTTTGTGCCAATGTCTTCAAATCCTGCATTCCTTTACGAACTCGAGTACCAGCAGCCTGGTTATTTTTCTCGTAGAACTTCTCGAAATCAGCTTCGAGCGACATGACTAAATTCTTTACTTCATCGAAGCGAGCCATAGCGATATGTATGGGTTTAAGTGTGAAAAAATGCCCAAATTCCGCTAAAAACGCGGTTTTCGGCTGAAATTTAGTCATTCTCTCATACAGAGCAATAGCTCAGCCAAAAAAATCGAAAAAAAATGCAACTTTTTGAGCAAAACCCTACTCAGCGGCTGCTTCGGCCGATACTTCTACCGTTTCTGGGTCGGTTTGAGTCGAAGTTTGGCGGTATGCTCCTTTCTCCAGCCTTCTGGCTACTTCCGAAAATGCTTCGAGCGTTTTCTGAACATCGTCGAGCGTATGTGAAGCCGTTGGAATGATGCGTAACATGATGGTTCCTTTCGGAACAACCGGATACACAACAATTGAACAGAAAATTCCCATGTTCTCGCGAAGATCCATCGTCATCGCTGCCACTTCGGCAACGCCCCCCTGCAAATCGTGGAGGAAAACAGGAGTTACCGGCGACTGCGTATCGCCAATATCGAAACCACGTTCACGAAGCCCACTTTGCAACGCCCGCACGTTCGTCCAGAGTTTATCGCGAAACTCCGACGAGTTGCGAATCATGTCCAGACGCTTCAACCCGCCAATCACATAAGGCATTGGCAACGCTTTCGCGTAGGTCTGCGAACGCATATTATACTTCAGGTACATGATGATGTCGTGGTCGGCCGCAATAAAGGCACCAATAGCCGCCATCGACTTGGCAAATGTTGAAAAATAGAGATCGATACCTTCCTGGCAACCGAGCATTTCGCCCACACCCGCGCCAGTAGCTCCCATTGTTCCGAAACCGTGGGCATCATCGACCAGCAGGCGGAAATTGTACGATTTTTTGAGCGCGACAATTTTGTCGAGACTCCCCACTTTACCCGACATCCCAAAAACGCCTTCTGTAATGACCAGAATGCTGCCGCCTTTTTCCTCGGCTTTTTTGGTTGCCCGCTGGAGGTTTTTCTCCAGGCTGGCCATATCGTTGTGGTTAAATTTGTAATACTCGCCCATCTTGGCTTTATGGAGCCGGATACCGTCAATAAGGCAGGCATGGCATTCGGCATCGTAGACGATTACATCGCGGTGATCGACCACGGCTTCAATTGCCGACATAACGCCCTGATAGCCGTAGTTGAGCAGGAATGCATCTTCCTTCCCAACAAACTGAGCCAGTTCTTTTTCGAACTGCTCGTGCAGATCGCTGTTTCCCGACATCATCCGGGCTCCCATTGGGTAAGCCAGCCCCCACTGCTGGGCTGCTTCGGCATCAACCTTACGAACTTCGGGGTGGTTGGCCAGCCCCAGATAGTTGTTCAGGCTCCAGTTCAGCACCTCTTTACCCCGGAAGCGCATATAAGGACCCAGTTCGCCTTCGAGCTTGGGGAAAGCAAAATAATGGTGGCCGTTGTACTCCCGCGAAGATGAGCCTATAGGGCCTAGATTGGTGCGCAGTTTCTCAAATAAATCCACTTTTCTTTATGGTTTAATGGGCTAATCCCTTGTTTTTTACGTGGTAAGTGCAAAAATACGCTTAACTTTTGGGAGTTCAAATTGATCCCCCAAAATTCAGTTTTCTAATCGTTTTGTTACAAAAGCGTTAATTTAGGCCGGTGCTACCTAAACGACACTACATTACAGACCAAAATCCAGTATCGTTCATCCAGCATTGAGTGTTTTCTCTCCTACGTCCTTTATGCCAGAGATCAGGAAAATTCTAGTAGCCAACCGGGGCGAAATTGCGCTCCGAATTATGCGTACAGCCCGTGAAATGGGCATTAAAACGGTAGCTATTTACTCAGAAGCCGACCGGAATGCCCTACACGTTCGTTATGCCGACGAGGCTGTTTGTGTAGGTCCGGCCCCTTCATCCGAATCGTATCTGAAAGCCGATGCCATTATCGATGTGTGTCGTCAGCTCAATGTCGATGCCATACACCCCGGCTACGGTTTCTTATCCGAAAATGCTAATTTCTCCCGAATAGTCCGCGAAGCTGGCCTGATTTTTATTGGCCCCTCGCCCGAAAGTATCGAAATTATGGGCAGCAAGCTGGCCGCTAAGGCCGCCGTGGCTCACTATAACATTCCGATGGTGCCAGGTACGCCGTCGGCTATTACCAACCGCGACGAAGCGAAAGCGATCTCGGCCAGAATTGGCTATCCTATTCTGATTAAAGCCAGTGCCGGGGGCGGAGGCAAAGGGATGCGGGTGGTCGAACGGGAAGCCGACTTCGACGAGCAGATGGATCGTGCCGTGAGTGAAGCATTGTCGGCCTTTGGCGATGGGTCGGTGTTTATCGAAAAATATGTCACCTCGCCCCGGCACGTAGAAATTCAGGTACTCGGCGATCAGCACGGCACTATTATTCATCTGTTCGAGCGCGAATGCTCTGTGCAGCGTCGTCATCAGAAAGTAGTTGAAGAAGCGCCATCGGCCATCCTGACTCCCGAAATCCGAGAGGCTATGGGCCAGGCGGCTGTTGATGTGGCACGGGCCTGTGGGTACTACGGAGCCGGAACGGTTGAGTTTATCGTTGATGATCAACTCAATTTCTATTTTCTCGAAATGAATACCCGCCTGCAGGTTGAGCACCCCGTAACGGAGCTTATTACGGGCGTCGATCTGGTTAAGCAGATGATTTATATTGCCGAAGGAAAACCGCTAACCATTCGGCAGGACGACTTACGCATTAAAGGGCACGCAGTGGAGGTTCGGGTGTATGCCGAAGATCCGGCCAATAACTTTCTACCCGACGTGGGCACGCTCGAAACCTACGTTCGGCCACAAGGCAATGGAGTGCGGGTAGATGATGGTTTTGAACAGGGCATGGCGATTCCGATTTATTACGACCCGATGATTGCCAAATTGATTACGTATGGCGACTCGCGCGCTGAGGCCATTCAGAAGATGATCCGCGCCATCGATGAATACCAGATTTCGGGCGTTCAAACAACACTTCCCTTTTGTCGGTTTGTGATGGAACACGATGCCTTTCGATCGGGCCAGTTCGATACGGGCTTCGTTACAAAATATTTTACGCCCGATAAGCTACTGGCGGCTACCGATCCGAACGAAGCTGAGTTAGGGGCAATACTGGCGGCATGGCTGCTGAACAATCAAAAACCAGCTACGCATACAACTGGTATTGAGGTGACCCGGCAGCGCAGCAACTGGAAAACCAATCGGCTCGGATAACTGGTTGGGAGGCTCAGTACTCGGGGTGTCCATCATTAGGTTTTTATACTTTTCTGCTTTCATAAACGGGCAGCCCTCACACGTTTAAACATTGCCCCTGATCGTATGAAAAAATTCCTGTTTGTGCTGGCCGTTCTGTTGTCTGGCCTGTTTATGAATCTGACTGTTCGGCCAGTTGCCAATGGCTGGGTAAGTATTTTTGATGGTAAAACCCTTAACGGCTGGAAAGTTGGCGATAATGCCTCCACGTTCAGTGTCGAAGATGGTGCCATTGTTGTTCATGGCCCACGGGCGCATTTGTTTTATGAAGGCCCCGTTGGTAATCACAATTTCAAAAACTTCGAATGGAAAGCTCAGGTTAAAACCACACCAGGCTCCAATTCGGGTATGTTTATCCATACCGAATATCAGGAAACTGGCTGGCCTTCGAAAGGCTACGAAATTCAGGTAAATCAGTCGCATACCGACTGGCGGAAAACCGGTAGTGTATACGGGCTTCAGGATGTGAAAGATGTGTTTGTGAAAGACGATGAATGGTACACCGAACACATCATTGTTCAGGGCAAAAAAGTAACCGTTAAAATCAACGACAAAACCATTAACGAATATACCGAGCCCGAGAGCCGCAGCAACGGCACCGATCCCAAACGACTGAGCAGCGGTACGGTTGCCTTGCAGGGCCACGACCCCAAGAGTATGGTGTATTACAAAGACATACAGATTAAAATACTGCCCGATTAAGTCCAATCGAGCCCAAGGTCGGCAAAAAACGGTGATGGTGCTTATTTACGTACCATCACCGTTTTGGTCTTTTCAGACTTGTGCGGTACCACCCTCTATACGTAGTTAGCGCCCTTATTAAAAGTAATAATTAAGCCCTACACTAAACTGCCACCTATTAAAATTATCGGGTGGGGTAAGACCAGTGTAAGTAACAATGGTACTACTCGACCAGCTACGCCCAGCCATCGCTTCAACAGCCCATCGCTTCCCCACTCGGTACTGGGCTCCTAGCCCTACTTCTGTTTGCCAGATTCGGGCGACTGTTGTAGGCGCATCGGACTTCATCCGAAGGGTACTTTGTCCGTAAGTAGACCCTAACTGAGCAAATACCGCTATCCGTTTCCCACGAAGAAAATAGTAGCGCGTTGATAGACCTCCTCCCAGCAACCTATAGTCGGGCTTATTAACCGTTTGCGGATAGATGTTGCTCACAACATAACGACCTTCGGCAGCAATGGACCAGCCGTTAGCGATGAAATACTGAACACGGGGAGACAGATAGTTGGTCGTGGGATAAGTTCCCCGGTGGCCTTGCCCAACACTGACTCCTATGTTGACATGGCCTCTTCCTAATAAATCCTGCTGCTTATCATCAATCAGCGTTTGCGTTTTTCCTGCCAGAGGTAATACTAACCCCACTACGAATAGATACTTTTTCATCTCAGCTATAGTTTGTTCATTATAGAGAGATTGTAAAAGCGCATAGCGTTGTAGAGCATCGGAGGGGTTTAAGTCTTTTTAACACCTGCCTTGTAGCAAGCCCGACAAAGCACCTCCTTTTTGCGGTTTTGCCATCTCGTTAGTTTACCCGAACAGGATCATGAACTTTCGGTCTGGCGGCCGAACGGGCTTTCAGAAAATAAATATCATAGTTGTATTTAACCTGTCGATAGAGATGCCTCACTAAAACCAGCAACTGATTTTTACTGATTGTTCGTTTTTTCTGCGTATAGGTGCTAGGTTCTTCCTGGGTGTTTCGCTGGGTAAACAATTGCTGATAATCGTTATAAAACAGCCCTCTGCCTTTATGCTGAATAAACGATATGCACATTCTATACTCGGTTTTGTCGGGTGCCAGTCCTTCTACATATCGTCCAAAACGCTCCGAAAATGAACTACGACGGAGATGTGGATGATCGCTATAGTAATACACTTTCGTATATCGGGTGGCCAACGGAGGAATAACCATCTCCGAATATAACTCATTATAAGGGCGTAGGTAAGGATACGGGATATAGGAATAGAAGCGAATAATATCGAATTCGGTACGCTCTCTGAACAGGGCTAAGGCATCGACAAAGGTATCGGGGAATAAGGCCGATGGCTCAAAATCCTCCTGCACATATAAGGTATATGGCGTATGAACAGCATCCTGGCCTTTGTTGATGTTATTGCCCAGGCCTTTATTGACAGGTGTTGTAATAAGGCGAAAATCAAATTCAGGCTGAAGTTCTCTCAGATGCTGAAGGTGCGTTTCCTTACTACCATCATCCGATACGACAATATCCCCAAACGTGCAGGCCAGTGCCCGAAACGTTGAGAGCAGGTTTTGTAACGACTGACTTCGATTATAATGGGTTATCAGTAAGGTAACATCGGGGAAATAATACGATTGCGGCATAGTTTGCTTATGGTAGGGAGTTATCGGATTTGTCTTTTCATTCTTCTATCGAACCAGCACCACTCGCCCGCTGCGCGTTACGTGCCGTTCCTGATTCAGCGTATCGAGAACAGTATAGTCAATTGTCCAGGCATAAATTCCTTCCAGACAGGGCTGGTTTTTGTACGTTCCATTCCAGTATATGTCTGGCTGATGGCTCACAAAAATCAGGCTTCCCCAACGGTCATATACCCGAAACGCATAGCGCGAAAAATTACCGGGATGAAGTACAACAAGCTCATCATTAATCGAGTCGTTGTTTGGCGAAAAAGCATCCGGTACGAAAACATCTTCTAGACGGCAATTCTGCGTAACAACCTCAATAGTGTCGCGATAGAGGCAACCGTTCAGATTCGTTTCGAGCCAGTAGCTTCCGGGTGTATCAATGCGCAACTGCTGAGTCGACGTTTGATTCGACCAGACATAGGTAGTGCCAGCCGGGAGGTTTGCTGGCACCTGCACCGTTTGCGAAGCACCTTCGCAGAGCACTAAATCGTCGCCCAGCGTGAAGGGAGCATCAGGCCGACCATTGACGATCAACACATTCGACTCTGTAGAGCACTGCGACCGCCCAATGGCATCGGCATTAATGGGCTGCGCATTTCGGAGCCGATAATACGTTTTGCCCGCACGAACCGGGTTAATCGTATACGTCGCCTGTCCGCTACCGGGAGCAGTTGTCCAGTTTATAGTATCCAGGCTTTGCTGCCACAAATAAACCGGGTTAGGATATCCCGTAGCCGTACCAACCGTTAGTGGCAGTGACGTATTAGTGCAGACGGTTGTTTCTGATACGGGCGCTCCCACAAATTGAATGCTCAGGTCGGGATGTACGGGCCGAAAGCCAATATCGTCGATGGCCAAATCGTTACCACAGCCACCTAAACCTTTGTTGATCAGCTTAACAACAATGTCATTTGTATTGGTTTGAATTACGAACTGCATAGTTAATTGAACCCAAACCGGGGCTGTCGTACGCGGTATGGCAGGTTGCACTACTTCTTTAATGAGTGTGCCATCGGTCTGCTCCACCCGCATGGCAATAATCGGATTACGCAGGTTGTAGCCATCGCAGGCCCCTGGCTCCAGCACTTTATTAATGTTCAGTACCCATAACGAAAACTCGTAGGTAACCCCAGGGCAAAGGCCGGATGCTTTCTGGCTATAGAACTCACTGGGCTGATACGATGCATTCACAACAAACATATTGCCCCGAACATCGTTCGGTGTGTGGTCTTCAGGAACATGATGCCAGGCATCGCCATGACAACTAGCCGCTATAGTATCCATCACGTTATATTCGCCGTCGTCGGGACAGGCAATTGGTTTATAGCTAAAGTTGGTTTGCCCTTGAGGTAGAGCTCCGCGTGTTCCAGCGCCAAAGGTTTCACAAATAATAGCCCCTGGACTACACTGTGCCCAGGCCGCATTCAGCGACATAAGCCATGCCAGACTCCACCAGCAAAATGCCCTTCCCGATAATAGTCCGACATGATTCACGACCATACGCTACCCAAAACAGTAGGCTTAGGGGTTTACCGATGTCTTCGTATCATGCGGTGGCTGGGCAACAAACATGCTGCTCAGCCTTCGTAATTCCAGCGCTATTTTTAAAAACAGTGTCCGCGAAAAGCTGCCATCTTTTTCGAGTGTTCGCGTACCGGTCCAGGCGCGGGCTCTGGATGCTTTCACCTGTTTAACTGTACCGTATTTCATCAGGTCGAAACACATCCGACCATCTTCACCCCTGATTTTGTGCATCACATACCCAATTTTCAGGGCATGTTCGCGCAGATAGCCAATACTGATGCCATAAGCGTTCAGGTGTGGCCGTTTCATGTGCCGCACTTCGGCAATGCCATCTTTTAAGGTCTCCAGTATTGTCAGTTTCCAGCGCGAAAAGCCGGGCGATGGAATAAACGAATACCGTCCATACACACACACTACACCGGGCTGGTGCAACACCGCCATCATTTCATTTACCCAATCGGGTGGATACAAACTATCGGCATCGGCAGTTAGTATGTATTTACCTTTTGCTTCCTCAAGCCCTTTTTGCCGGGCAGGCCCCCATCCCTGAATGGGCTGAAACACAGATCGAATGTTCAGTTTGTCGAGGGTCTTCTGGGTCTGGTCGGTCGAATTGTTGTTGACAACCAGAATTTCAAAGGGTATATCGGTTTTTAGCTTAGCCAGCGATGCAATGCTCCGAAGCACATTCACCTCCTCGTTCCAGGCTGGTATTACGATACTTACCTCGGGCTTAGACTGATCAAAAACACGCAGGTCACGATTAATGGTGTCAAATACTGATTGAGGAATTTCGTCGAACGATGCGTAGGGAAACGTAAACTGGTTTACCCAATCGGGCGCTTTAAAGAGGTTCATAGAGGAATTTCGTTTAGAGATCGTATCAGGCAGTTGCCATATGGGTCGCTACTTTCTGAGGTTTGGCCGACGATGGTGACTGCAGTATCAATTCGATATATCGGTAGGTAAAGACAGACATCAGATGCGTACCCAGGAGGCAGCCACACACATAGGCTAGTTCGCCCAGCGACGAGTGCGGTACCTTAATAATCTTAAACAGCAACAGGTCCAGTACCGATAATACCAGCGTATGGTTGAGGTAATAGGAATACGAAAGTTTGCCCAGAAACTCAAGTCGATTGCTGGCCAGCACTTTCGAAAAAGCACCAGCTTCGCGCGAGAAAACAATAATGACCAACGCAAACAGAAAGGGCATTAGCCAGCTCTCCGAATGCGTAAATTGACTAACAAAATAGATTGTTAAACCGAACAGCAGAATCTCGATTCCAGTACTCTGCCAATACGTATAGGCAAAAGATAGTTGCTGGCTCAGCCGGTAAGCGAGCATCCCGATCAGAAAACTATACAAACACCGCACAATACCATAGTCGTATGTATAGATGATATTGCCCTGATGACTGATAATGAACCAGGCCAGCAGGCTAAAGCATATACTACAGATAACGAGCAGGTTCTTTCGGAATAACACCAGACAGATAGCCCAGATAATATAAGTATAAAACTCAACGCTAATGCTCCAGCTAGGTCCGTTCCAGGTTACTGTATCGAACAAATCCAGCGCCTGAGTTAGCGTTAGGTTGCTGATAAACGCCAGCAAGGTTCGGTCGGGGCCAAAAATGGTATTCGATAAGTGAACAACATACCGATCAATGCCATACCGAAAGGTTTCGAAGAACAATAGCAGAAAAAGCGTGAACAGATGCAGCGGATATAATCGTTTGAATCGGCGAACAACAAACGGCTTTATGCTCGACAGGTTGTTGATTTTAGCATAGTTACTGTGTGTCATCACGAATCCTGATAACACAAAAAAGAAATCAACGAAAATATCGCTTTTGGCAACAAACGAACTTCCCGACAATAGGTCGAGATGCTGTAGATGAAACAAAATTACCATCACAGCCGCCATTCCCCGAAATGAATCAACCGCACGAAATCTCATACCACAAGCTGTTTATGATCAACAGGATTTGCCACCGATCTATACACATCCAGTGTTTGGTCGATGGATTTTTGAAGGGGAAAATCGGCCAGCCGTCGGGTACCCCGCTCAACAAGCCGGGCTTTCAGAGCCGAATCGGTGAGCAGCGTTTCCAGGTTGTAAATCAGATCGTCGATTGAAGTGGGATTGAAGTATACAGCCGCATCGGTAGCAACCTCCCGAAAACACTCCGTATCGCTCAACAAAATAGGGCAACCGGCTTTGAAGGCTTCCAGAATTGGCAGGCCAAAGCCTTCGTAGAGCGAGGGATAAACAAACAACTGCGCATTCTGATACAGAAAGTTCAGTTGCTCGTCGGTGGCATTGATATGCCGAACCCGCTCCGTCAACTGTAGCCGGTGCAGAAACTCCCGGTCGGCCACTTCCAGTTTGCCTCCACCCGTCAAGATCACATGCAGGTCCGGAAACCGATTCATAACCTCACGCATGGCATTCATAAACAGGTAGAAATTTTTGTATCCGCTCCGGTCGCCCACAAACAGAACATACTGCTCTGGCAGATTAGGTACAGACTGAAGCCTTAAGGGGGTTTCAATATCGATCCCATGATAAATGACTGACACCTTAGCCGGATCGACATCAAAAAAACCAAGCAGGTCGTTTCGGGTCGTATTCGAAATGGCAATGATCGCATCGGCCCGTTCAACATTAAGCCGTTTCTGTTGCGTGAGGGGGTCCTGCGCCCAGAAATACTCGGGCAACCGCTCATAGGTCATATCGTGAATCGTAACGACCAGAGGCTTTTTCAGCGACTTAATAAAATAGGGGTCGTAGTAGGTAGGATGGAATAGATCGAAATCATTTTTTTCCAGTAAGCGCTTGCAGTATAGCTGATTCAGCCGATAATCATACCGTTCGTTCCGATTTAGCACCCGGTCGCTTAGCTTCCCTTTTATGGGTAAAGGCTCGTTTTTGATGTAATGATTTTTGCTATGCATTACTCCCAACTGATATGTAAAATCAGACGAGTGCTTTATTCCCTGAATAATATTGGCGAAGTAGCGGCTGATGCCGCCATACTTCTGGGTGCTGAATTTCTGATGATCGATAAATAATTTAGTCATGGCAAGCAACGGTTGATTCAGTGAGTCGGTCTAAGTCAGATAGCCAGCCAGGTAGGTGGCAGTAAATCTTTTGTATTCCAGGTTGGTTGATTTTTATACCATTGTTTCGGCGTAATCACGAGCTTGTCGGCCTTCGGATTGAGCCAGGCTCCCCACCAGCTGAACGAACTGTTGGCAATGATATGATGATGGCATTGGCTCATGAGCACCAGATCGGCAACATCGCTGTTGAGGCCGGTATTTTCGACATAAACGGCGGAGTCGGGTAGCGGCAAATGCTGCCGAACCCATTCTTTATCGTCGCTGAAAACGTAGAGCAACGGATTAGTAACAGCAGCCGCTAACTGCCTAAGGGCTTCGGTGTAATAGTCGATTCCAACAAAACCAAACGTCTTGCTAAACTCCGGATGATTCACGTAATCGCCCCGCCGAATATGAATCGACACGGGCGTCGGGGTTGTCCGAATCAATTCTTCATACCGCTTAAACTCCGCACTGGGTGTCTTCGTTAGGGTCAGTTCCCGGCGGATGGTATCGGCACTCTCCTTGAAATAGCGCTCCGACTGCCAGAATCCGTCGAGCGTGATACAACTGGCATGAGCCTGCACCACGTTTTCGTTGAAGTGAAAGTGTTTTTCTTTCAGAAACAGACAAAGCGGGGGTAAACTACGGTTGGGTAACAGTTTGGTAGCTTTAGAGAGGTACTGAAAGAGCGAATCCTGCAATTCACGGTAGGGTATCGAAAACTGATCGAGCTTAAAACTTCTTGGGGTATCGGTTTCGTACTGATATCGGTAATAGCTCAGGTCGAGATACAAACCAGTATTGTTTTTCAGGGCAAGCTGCCGGGCAGTTGCATACTGAAAAAGCTGGTTTCCCAAACCACTAGTTATTCTACTAATAATCATAACACTATCACCATTCAGTTTCAACCAATTACTTATTCAAAATTATTGGTTAATATAACAAACGTTTTACCAAAAAAATTAACCTAAAGTCGTTATCTACACCCCCTATCAGGGACATATACGTATTTATTATTACCAAAAACTAAAAATGATCTCCTAAAAAGGGTAATATGTCTTCGCGTGTGCGGGCATGAAGAATTTTGGCTCCCGATAATCGGGGGAAAAGATTTTCGTATTCGTTGAAATGATGTTCCATCCCCCAGTTTGGGTTCGACAGGATGATATTTGTGCCACCGAAGCAACTGGCCAGAGCCGCCGTTCCGCCGTGCATCGATATAAAATGATCGCTGTTGGCGTAGACCATCAATTGCAGATGGTTGTAATTGTTGACGACCGATGGATGATACTGTTTATAGAGATCATCCATCAAAATCACCTCAGGATGCGTTTCACGGAGCCAGGCGTGTTCGTTCAGTTGCAGGGTTTCGCTATTATCCTGAACAATTTGAGTAGGTAGCGGCCGGTTATAAACAATCTGATAATTAGCCCCGCAGGCTTTTATTATTCGATCGAGAGTAGGGATATCCAGGTAATTAATGGGTGGCTGGTCCCACTCGATGTTGTATTTATTGGCAATGACCAGCAGCGGTTTATCATACACAAAAACATCGTTTCGATAGTGCGCTTTATACGGCACCTGCGCCCATTTCCGAAAGCTGTATGAATTGCTGTGTGTCATATTGGGCACATCGTAATGCGCGTATGACTCGGTCCAGACCCGCTTTTCGAAGCGCTCTTCGTGATTGGCACTGAAGAAGTAAAACTCGCGGGTATTTTGGGCGCCAATTGTTTTCTGTAAGGTTCCGTTCAGGTAGTGCCAATAGGCAAATGGAATTACATACCGTAGTTCCTGATCAAATTCGCCATGATAGCTAATGACTTTATACGGCTTTTTCAGCACATAATCCTGCATCAGGTAACGTCCCTGAACCAGCTTACAGTAGTAGTTATCGCGCACAAAATAGGGCAGATCCTTCCGAAGTCCAGGATACTGTAGCCGGGCTACCACATACAGCGATTTAAGGATCAGTTGTTGCATACACATAAACATCAAACTGCTTTACCAAACGTTTTCAATTCAGCCAGTGGCAACTTGAAGCGTAACGTCAGGCCAATGTAAATCAAGGCCCCGATCGCAATCTCTACCGACGTATTAATCACATTAATTGAATCGGCATACGATTTATAGAGCGTAATAGCCCCCACCATTGCCAGGCAGAACAGAAAAGGTTTTGTGAAATTCTGGAAGAACTCGCCCAAAAACGCCCCTATCAATGTGTGAACAATCCGGAAATTAAGAATCAGGTTTATGAACGTAGCCGTCAGAAACGCCATGGCAATGCCAACAACGCCCCATTCGTGGCCAAACCAGTAAACAAGTGGAATTTTAACGGCCAGGGTAGCTACATTTAACAAGAACAGCAGCTTTGGCTTTCCTTTCGAAAAAGCCAGCGTAAACAGCGGGTTGCTTAGGGCAGAAAACATACTGACGAAAACAAAAATCCGGATCAGCAAAATGGTTGGTTCCCAGCCGGGGCCATAAAATAAAGGCACTACGCTATCGGCTGTCACGAACAAACCAGCCAGCAGCGGCAGATTTACATAACTCATCAGATCCAGAATGGCCAGATACGACTTCCTGAGTTCGTTAGTATCGCCCTTGAACTTAGCCAGAATAGGATAAGCCACCTGCAAAATAATTGGGCTCAGCCGGGTAATCGGAAACACTGCCAGTTGCGAGGCCAGCGCATAGTAACCCAGTGGTTTTACACCGAGCAAACCGCCCACCAGAATGTTATCGTAGTTGGCCTGAATAAAACCGACAATACCATCCCCTACGTTGTAGAGACCAAACCGCAGATGGTCTTTAATAAGGCTGAGGTCAAATTTCAGCATGGGCGTAAATAATTGGGCGCCAAAAACCATCTGCAATACCGACTTGGCCGTTTGCTGAGCAAGCTGACCAAAAATCAGCGACAGTTCGGCAAAACCGTTGTAGGCAAGCAACAGCGTAACACTGGTACCTACAATGGTACCCGTAATGTCGATGCTCGCTACGGCCTTGAAGCGAAGTTCTTTCTGAAGCAGAAACAGATAGATCTGCCCGACATACACGATGATGAAATACAGCGACGATAGCTTGATCACATTTTCGAGCCGGGGCTCTTTATAATAAGCAGCAACCAGCGGCCATGAGAAAAAGACGACAATACCAATAAATAAGCCTAATCCCAGATTGAGCAGATAAATCGTTGATAACACCTGGCGATCTTCTTCCTGTTTATAAATAATGGAATTTGAAAAGCCCAGATTGGCGAAAATAGAAAAGAAGGCAATCAGCAGTGTACTGACACTCACAATCCCAAATACCGATGGTTCCAGCAACCGGGCCAGAATGGCGACCTGCCCGAACTGAAAAATCGTAGAAATGACCGTGGACGTACTCATCCATTTACCGCCACTAATTGCCTGTTGTTTATGACTCATCGGGACTGTCGGGCAAGTGCTTTTTCATTAGACGATGTCGAGGCTCCAGGTATCACTTCATTTGGTTCAGAATACCGTTTTGTACGAACCACTCCCTGCTGAATATCGCCCACTGTTGGTGCATCGGTATCGCCATCTTCAACTTTATTGAGCGCAATCAGCACCGTGTGTTTTGCTGCTTTTGTATAGAGATTAAACAGTTGCTTATCGCGTCGGCCCCAAATGGTATGAACCGTTAGCACCATAAGCGACACCGCACTCCGATGAACGAGATGAAGGGGAATAGGACTTCCAACCAGTGCCGGTAGTTCCAGAATGATTTTATCGAACTGGGTAGTCGACAAGGTATCGTCGCCCGCCAGCAGGTCTTCGGGTTCGTGCACGTTCATGAAGTTTGGGTGCAGTTCGTAGGGCAAAAAATAAATACCCTCCTGCTCAAACTTCTGGTCATTTTCCGACAGTTTGGGATAGCAGTAAGCCACTTGCTCGCCCGATTCGGCATAGAGCCGGGCCAGCCCATGCGCAAACCAGGTTTTGCCCTGTCTGGCCCGCATACTGAATAAAACAACCAGAGGTGGCTGTGCCGCTTTTTTCCGATGCTCGATCTCGATATTAATGGCATTGCCCAACTGCTCGAACATACTAACTGCCGCACGACTGGCTTTCGACTTGACAGCGAATTTTTTAACTGTCGGAAAAACCGCCGAAACAGCGCTTCCAATACGCTGCTCAGCCTGATCGAGCGAATTGATCCGCTTGTCGGTCCATAACCGAATGGCAGCCAACAGCAACGCAATTACCAGGCCTGCACCTGCCCCAACAGCCATAAACAGTAAGCGTTTGGCAGGCTGGGGCGAAAACGGAAATACGGGCGGATCGAGCACCGATAGCGATCCATCAATCGTAATATCCTGCCGATGCGTATTGGCCAGATTCAGCGATTGCACCAGACCCAG
Organism: Spirosoma sp. SC4-14; assembly: GCF_037201965.1. Taxonomy (NCBI): domain Bacteria; kingdom Pseudomonadati; phylum Bacteroidota; class Cytophagia; order Cytophagales; family Cytophagaceae; genus Spirosoma; species Spirosoma sp. SC4-14. The sequence continues at coordinate 5,244,425 of NZ_CP147518.1, forward strand.
ATACTCTTTTTCGGCAACTTCCATGTCGCGGGTAAGCTGCCGCTGCTCCGATTCAAGTGGTGTGAAGGAGGTCGACTCTTTCTGGTAGTCGTCCAGTCTTTTTTTCACTACGGCCATACGAGCCCCCGACTCTTCGTATTCGAGCACTTTAGCCAGCCATTCATTAATGAGCCGCTGTTTAGGAACCGATTCGGCCGTATTATCGGCTGCAAAATAGGTCTGGGCAATTACTTTCAGCTCTTCCGACGCTTTATCGATTTTTGCCTGATAGCGATCCAGCACCGATTGTGGCTGACCGTTGGTTCGGGCATTAATCAGTTGTGCTTCAGCATCGGTCAGTTCGGCCTGCTTATCCGTAAGTGCCGTGTTGATTTTCAGCAGATTTCCGCCCCCACTCATCCGCTGATTCAGCGCAGCCATGGCAGCCTTTGCGGCCTGGTTGCGCATAACTTCATCATTATATTCGGTCACCAGTGCTTCGCGCGTGGCCGACCGGGTTTTGAGTTCATCTTCAAAATTGAGCACATTGTGCTGTACATTGAATGCCCGGAGTTTAGCCTCAGCATCGTCGAGCAGTTTTTTAGCTTCCTTGGTTTTCGTTTCATAATACGTTACCACCGGATTTGTTTCGCCCCGCTTCAGAGCCGTATATCGTTCGTTCAACTCGGCAATGGCCAGATTCAGCGTCTGTTGCGCTACTGCCGGATCGGGCGCTTCGTATTCCAGATCGAGCATATCACTGGAGCCCTTCCGAACGGTTTTGAGTTTTTTGCTGATATAGTCTGGCGAGTAATACGAATCAGATTTCTGAATCAGCGTTCTGATCGGGTTATCGGTCTGGCTTCTGGCCAGGCTATCGACCCGCGCAACCGTATAGGCAGGATCACCTTCACGAATCAACGACTGGCGAAAAGCCGACGGAACGGCTTTCTGCAACGACTGAAAACTAGCCGCCGACAGTTCCTGTTCTGCTGGTTTGGCTAACAGCAGATGATGACTCAACAACTTAACGCCAACGTTGAAAAGAGTCTGATTTGAGTTTAGCGTTGTCAAAATATTATCGAAGGCATTGCTAACCCCCGAATAGTCGGTCTGGAAGCCCTCCTGCGCCGAGCGTAGTGAATAACCCGAGGTAAATCCCGTATACAAGGTTGCATTGGTTTTGTAGACCTTGGCTTCATTCCGCATAAAATAATAAACCGCCCCCGCTCCCAACGCCGGAAACAGAATAAACCAAATGAGATGCTGCTTCAGAAGCCGGCCAATTCCCTTCAATGTCATAAGGCTAGTTGCGTTTCAGTTGATGGATAGGAACACCCACAGCCAGCTCAAGCGCATAAAGGCTCTTGATAAACCCGGTTTTCGCCTGTTCTACAGTCGACCGGGTTTCGGCATATCGGTTACTATTAAAAGCATGAGTTTCGGGCGTAATTTTACCTTTCTGAAGTTCAACTTCGGCAATTCGGAACGCAGCCAGCGAAGCCTGATCATCACGAAGCCGTACCTGCAATATTCGCTGAGCCAGTATCAGATCCTGATAGAGGTTAAACAACTCCCGTTTAAGCTGAATTTCGGCAATGTGTCGGCGCTCAACGGTTGCTTCGTAGTTGGCCCGTGCCAGTCGGATTTGTTGCGGACGCCCAAACAGATCATGAATACTGATGGTTACATTCACACCCAGCCGATACCCATTCGAAATTTGCCCTAACTGATCGTTAACATTAGTTCCGGTCGACAAAATAGCCTGATTACCAGTTGAATAGTTTACGTATCCGGCCGCATTCTGAAGAATCTGTAATTTAGCCAGTTGCAAGGCTGCCTGTTGCGAATTTGACACTGCCCCTTCAAATTTGACCGCAGGCGAATAAGCGAGGGCAATTTTGTATATCTCTTCAAACGAAATCAACTGCACCGAAATATCCCGATTAAAATCAAATGTCATACTGTCGAGCTGCGTACTTCCGGCCGGCGTAGTCAGCGACGATGCCGGTGTAGTAGCCTGCCCAAAAACACAATTTACTCCAACGATCAACCCTGCAAGCCCCAGTACCAACGAGTACTTAAAACAAGAAAGTCGGTTCATTATATATTGATTCATGTTGTTTTATTAACAGTATAAATCTATAACATATTTATAGATTTATCAATTTGTTTACTAATGTAAATTGGCCGTATTTTCCTCTACAGTTAGCGATAACTGATTTAATGGTCTGATCTGAAATCTGAGTGTAACGGGCTTATAGGAAAACCCTGCTCATACGGGCTGTTCCTGACGCCAGGCTTTCGGAACCTGCTGAATGACGGCTTCAAATTCAATCGCCCGTTGGGTCCACGAATTGGCCTGTGCCGTATCGACCCGTTGCTGAACTCGTTGCGGGTCAGTATCGGCCAGTGCCCGGCGAAGGGCCAGCGCAAAAGCCTCAGGTGTATCGGCTATCTCGATGATTCCCCCAAAATCGTCCAGAATTGAAAAAGGAGTTGATACAACGGGTAACCCAGCGGCCAGGTATTCGTTAATTTTCAAGGGGTAAATGGTATAGGTATGTTTATTACAAACAAATGGAATAATGCCAGCACTCAATTTTGCCAGTAGTGGTGGAAGTTCTGCCGGTTGACGCGGAGGTATAAAGGTTACATTAGGATAGTTTTTTAACCGATTGGGTAAGGCAGGCTCGTGAACCTCGCCAATAAACTGAAACTCAACATCTGGCATAGTCTGCACGCAATACGCCATCAGGTCAATGTTGATTCGATTATCGGCCGATCCCAGATACCCAACAACAGGTTTTTGGGGCGGGTTTTTCTGTGCTAGTTGCCGGGTTATATTAAACAGATCGAAGTTTGCCCCATTTTTAACACAGAATGTTTGTGGTTGCATTGCCGATTTATCCTGCCGAAGCGTTTCGGAGGTCGTCACTACTGCATCAACACGCTTCAGATAGGCATCTTCATAGCGTTTTCCGTGTCGGCTCATCCAGGGCCCAGCCGTTGTAATTTCGTCGAAGCAATAATAGATGGTGGCGCATTCATTTAGCTTGCCCAGCAACGGCAGTCCAACTACTGGATTGAATGCATTGATTATTAATGGCCTACGCATTTTGAGTCGCTGCATAACACCGCGAATTCCACTGACTAGCCGATCGGTATTCCAATGAAGCAACTGATCATGTGGCCGGGCCGACAACCAGTTTAATGGAAACATCACCGGTGGTGTCCAAACATACAGGTCGCCACCATATTCTGTTTCTATTTTGGTCAATGGGTTATTGAAGTGCATGATTTCCCGAACCGGAATATCGTGCCGCCCAATTACTCCCTGCGTCAGATCTTTCATCGTATAGAGGTAGTCGACAAATAATATCCGATGCCGGGCCGATAGCTCCGTCATAAGCTGTACGACAGCTTTCTGAAAATCGCCTTTCCAGGGAGTCTGCGCAATGCAGATAATGCTATCAAATTGCTTCATAAGAGGTAGGCTCAATCTATTGGTATCTCTCTAAATCAGTTTTTGGCTGCCTGCTATCCCAACGGTAACAAGTAGCTACAAGAATCGTGCTAATGAGAACAACTGTATTGGTAGGAAATTGGCCCAGTACGGGATTCGAGTAGCCCATGAACGCAATTCCGACAAATTCGGCCAGAAAAGCATACATGGTTTTTATCAGCCACGGGTCTTTTAATTGCCAGACACGGTATATACCAATGCCCACGACTCCAATCAAGACAAGAATGTACAGCGTAACACCCACCCGTCCCGTTTCCATCCATAATTGCACATACCAGCTATCGGGTGCAATCTGAGCGGCCCAGTGCCAGGGCGAAAACCGCGACCCACCATCGGTCGATGTACCGATACCGGCTCCAAAGGGCAGGTCGCGTAGGTAGGTTTTCAGCTTGGCCTGGTTTTGCAACCGCAGAATAAACGATGGGTCGTTCATTGGTGTAAGGGCCGACCGCATTCGCTGAACCTGATAGTTAGAACTGCCAACACTGGTATACATTAGCAGTAGAATGAGCGGCACCGCCAGGATAACGCCAATAACGAGCTTCGTAAAATCGCGTTTTAACAGCAAATAGAAAGGAAAACCAGCAATCATCACAAATAACGCACTGCGCGTTCCCGAAACGGCATATCCCCAGAAATAAACCAGTGCCAGAAAAGCAAAAAACAGTTTGTTTTTGAGCGGTTTCTCTTCAAAAATCCGGATTACGGCAACCAGCGTTACGCCCGCCATTTCGGCACCAAACTGAGCGGCATCGGAATAAAACGAAAAACTACGCAACTGCCCGAACAGAATGTGGGTGGCCGCATTTCCACTATTCAGCCAGATCAGCTCGTTGGGAGTTAACCCAATATACTGTTGTTTGAACGCCCAAAGCGCGGCCAGAAACGACCAGGTGAGCCAGGTATTCACAAAAAAACGAATGTCTTTGCGAGTAATGGGTATCACCAGCACCATGCAGGCCACTTGTATCCAGTGCATCGAAAAAGGCCGAACATGAAAAAACCAGGCTGGTCGATACGGGGCTTCCGGGTTCAATAACTCAATAACGTTATACAGAAACCAGATGGCTATGAAGGCAAAAACCGGGCTTCGGAGCCGATGCCATTCCATACGCTTTCCATTGAGAAACAAACTCATCAGCGTCAGAAACAGTACACCATCGACCAGCAAACCGGCCGGAATCGAAGCAGGAAGGAACCGGGCAAACCCCACCGTGAAACCTAACTGAACATAGATGAACAGGCCAAAACGAGGCTCTCGCAATATGCCGATTACAATAGCTAGTCCAACCGGGCCAAGCACCGCCAACACCGCACCCGCCGGACCGACTTTACTGACCAGAAAGCCCGTTCCAATCGTATACAGCACACCAAGCAGGCTAAACAACCAGAAATAGTTGGACGACTCTTTCTTCAGTAAATAAGCCAACTGTGCCATAGTCTAACTAGTTATGCCAACGGCCGGTTAAGTCAGTGCATCGACGGCATTGGCCCGCCGAACTTTTTCCCAGGTTCCGGATTGGTTCCCGCGCAGATAGCGTACCAGGCCAGCCAGTGCACACACGTTCATGAACGTAAAATAGAACGGGACAAAAACTACCTTCCAGCGCATTTGCCGCTTTTCGAGCAAATAACCCAGCCAGGCTGCTCCATAAAAAAGAACCTGACCTGCCAGTAGCAAGCCCCAGCCCGTAAACCAACCGTCCCGAATAACCAGCCCCAGGTTTAAGAGCAAAATCAACGGCAAACACAAGGGCGTAACGGCCCATCGCATTACCCGGTGCGAAACGTATTCGAACGTCAGGACACCATACCGGAATGGGTTGAGTAAATGCTTCAGCCAGACAATCGACTGAAACCCACCGGCTGCAATCCGGATTTTCCGCTTTTGCTCATCCATAATCGAAAATGAAGGGCGTTCGAGCGCATATGCTTCTGGCTCATATTCAACCCGATAGCCACGACCTGCAATCAGCAGCGAAATCATGAAATCGTCCAGAATCGTGTTGGGCGATACGGGTTCGTAGAGTTCGGTGCGAACCGCAAACAGTTCGCCAGCCGCTCCTACAATGGTGTGTAGTTCGGCATCCCATTTTTTGAGTTGCGATTCATATTTCCAGTACAGCCCCTCGCCCGACCCGGCTGCCGACTCGCTGTCTGTTGTCTGAATGCGCTTTTCGCCCGCCACGGCACCCACTTTCGGGTCGCGAAAGTGCCGCACAATGTTGCTGACAGCATCCAGATTTAGTTGCGTATTCGCGTCTGTGAAAATAACAATGGGGGTTTTTACCTGCTGCATGGCCATGTTCATGGCCGCTACTTTACCCCGCCGTTCGGTTCCTCCCAAAATCTCAACACGATCGCCATAGTTGTCGCGCAGATAAGCTTCCGAATTATCGGTCGACCCTTCGGTTACGAACAGAAATCGGATATGCTCGTGCGGATAGGATTGGCCAAGCGAGTTGGCAACTTTGGCAGGCAGGCAATCGGCTTCGTTATAGGCTGGCACAATCAGCGTAACATCGGGCATAAAATCGGCCGACACATCGGTAACAGCAGGACGACGCGGACGCATACGAACCAGTGCCCACACAACCAGGCCATAACCCAGATAGGTGTATAAAACCAGCCCGACGCAGATGAGTAGTAGTACTTCCATACAAAAACGAATAAACCGAATCAAATAGCTACCGTTACGGGCAACGGCATCGATGAAGACTGTTTGGGAGTGTGTCTCAAATTCCAGACAATGGCATCTTTCACAGCTTTCAGGTAATCGGGTTGCCAGCGAACCGTATACTGAACCAGTGCTTTAGGCACCGCCACCAGAAAATAATACAGGTAAAAAATCAGCAACGAAATACCGCTTACATTCCGGCGCATGAACCACAAACGATTACGTATATGATAGTACGCTTTCATCGGGTTCATTTTTCCTACACTCATCGATTCACGGTGGTAAATAAGAGCCGTTGGCTGGTAATAAATTGTAAAACCAGCTCGCCGTATTCGGGCCGACCAGTCGAGCTCTTCATAGTATAAAAAAAAGCTTTCGTCCAGCAATCCGGCCCGTTCCAGCACGGCCCGACTAACCATCATGGCTGCCCCATGAGCAAAATAGGTTGGCCCTGGTTTGTTGTACTGACCGGTATCGGGTTCGTTAAGACCTATAGCCCAGGTTCGGCCCGTAAACTCATTGAGCGGATGATAGCCTGCATACTGAAGAATCGTTGGCTGATCGTAGTACCGAATTTTAGGGCATACGACACCTATGTTAGCATCAAGCAAAAATGGTTCCAATAATCGATCGAGCAAATCGGGAGTAACAATCGTGTCGTTGTTCAGCAGAAACAGATAATCGCCCTTGGCATATTGAATACCCAGATTATTCCCTCCGGAAAAGCCCAGATTTTCGGGGCTTACAATTACCTGTACGTTTGGATAATTTCCCTGTTCAATCCGACTCGTTGGGTCTTCGCGCGAGCCATTGTCGACCACAATTACTTCAAAATCTGAATAGTCCAGTTGCCGGGTCGACTCCAGCATGTCGCAGGTTACTACCGCCTGATTGTAGTTAACAGTGATCAGAGAAATCAGGGGTCTTATACGTTTTCCTTCTGCCATACTGCCTTGAGCGTTTTCAGAAGAATCAGCATATCGGTGCGGAATGAATAGCGTTTAGCATACAGCACATCGAGTTGAATCCGCTCCATATCCGATACTTTCGACTTACCCCGTTTGGTCACCTGCCACAACCCAGTGAGGCCAGCCGGTGCGGCAAAACGCCGGGCATACCCAATAGTTGTCAGCTTTTCGGCTTCGTAGAGCGGCAATGGGCGATTTCCTACAAACGACATATCCCCCTTAAGAATATTGAAGAGCTGCGGCAACTCATCAATACTCGTGTTCCGCAGTATTTTACCCAGCCGGGTTACGCGAGGGTCTTCCTTAAATTTGGTGAACATGGCTTTCTCTTTCTGTTCACGCTGATAAAGGACCTCACAAATCTGTTTCTGATCCATGTATAAGGGTCGCTGGCATTCGGTACCGGCCAACTGGCAATCTTCGCAACGCTCATCGGCAGGTTTCTCGGCCGGAGCTTTGTTATACATATTTTGCGAAGCCATACTGGCCAGCATCTGATCGGCATCGGTCCGCATGGTGCGAAATTTATACATATCAAATATTTTAAAGCCCGTTCCAACACGTTTGGAACTGTAGAAGATTGGGCCTTTCGAATCGAGTTTGATCAATATAGCCACCACCAGCAACAAAGGCGATATCATCAGCAAAATAAACAGAGATAGTCCAATATCGAACAACCGTTTTCCAACGGGAATACGTACGGATGCCGATTTCGACTTGGCAAATCCACTTTTGCTATATTTCTTTTTCTGAATCAGGTAGTTTAAACGGGTCCGTAAATCGGCTTCGGCATAATTAAATGGAAATGCATCTACAACATGTCCGTGATAAGGATCGGCTGACAGATCGATATTTTTACGATCGGTCAACAGCATTACCGGCAAATTAGACCAATCCCGTTTTGTCATTAATCTGTTCAGAAACGCGATGCTGTCCAGCCGGTCGTTATAGAGCACCATATCTACAGGCTCTTTACTATCCAGACGTGCCAGCGCCAGGGGGCCGTCTGGCGCAACAACGATGTCAATATCAGCACCAAACATTTGCCTAAATGCCTCCACAGACCGGTCGTTGTTCTCAACATAGAGCACGCGAAACGGTTGTTGTCCCTTTTCTTTTTCTTCCTGCATGGCTACAACTCATTTAGGTATGCTTCTTCGTTCTAATTCGAAGAACCGGCATTACTGGCTTCGGCACGACGCAACACGGCCAGGATTTTGGCTTTCACCTCAATGGGATTAAAAGGTTTAACAACATAGTCGTCGGCCCCAAGTTTCAGGAAATCAATTCGGGTAGCACTGTCAGAATAAGTAGAAAGGATTATGATGGGCAGTTTGTGAAAAAGTGGGCTCGAACGCAATGTTCGAATCAGGTCTTTGCCATCCATGTGTGGCATCTGAATATCAGATAAAATAATATCAACCGGATTACCCTCCTCGATCCAACTTACAGCTTCGATACCATTTTCTTTAGTAATCACCTCAAAGTCATCTTTCAGGGTCTGTCGGAGAACTTTACGGATGAAGGGGTCATCTTCGGCAATTAATACATGATAAAGCGACTTCATTTTGATTGTATTATTAATAATTTGGAAGCTCAGTACCCTAAGTAGAAATAGGGTCTTTTCCGCATCTGTAAAGATAATTAATTGTTTACTATCCAATGATAATGAACAATAAAAATGGAAGTATAAATCAAAAATTTAACTCATTATTTGTTATACGGCATACCTAATACACAGTTTTTGGTGGATATGATTACTACATGCGTAACAGAAAAAGAAATCAAAATGTTACCAATATAAAATAATTAACAATTAAAATATGTATTAATAAACCATAAACACAGTTTTGAAACCATATAAGTAGACAAGAATTTAGATAAAAAATAGCTATAGTATAGCTTACCTGTTCCGTAAATCATTAATCTTCGCTCAAAATCTACTCGTATACGGATTAAAGGATAGCCACACACCGAAAACACTACGTATTAATACTTAGACAAAAAATGAATAACTAAGTAACAGCTACCATTTGTTTTACGGCTACCGGCTTTTTGTTTCTGTTTGTCCGAACGTTTTTGTCAGGATCATAAATCAGCTTTAGATCCAATAAGCTTTAGCTTAGCCCGACTACTGGCTGACTGGATTTTTCCAGTAACACTTACCTTATGACTCATGGAAAGTCTAATGAATTTGTAATCTTTGACGATTCACTGAATCTTTGCACCACCGAGCATAACCATGTGTTCTCTATTCAAAAGAATTGATCAGTTTACCTCCAACGGTAGTTGTTCGGTACGATCAGGCCTTATTTTGTCGTTTATTGGATACCTGCCGGACTGAGTGTTACCACCTCGTATATAATTGTGGGTAGCACTTACTGAACCGAACGGAAACAATAGTCTGCTCGGTTTCCATCTTATAATGCGATTCGCTTATGTGGTTATCAATTGCCCGTGGCATACTAAAGCTGCGGTTATTCTGGCTCAGTATTCTCATTCTGGTTACCATTGGAATGGCCTATCTGGGCACTCATTTACAGCTTTCGTATCAGCTTGCCCGCGTTTTACCGCTATCAGATACCACTCAACAGCACTACGAAGATTTCAAACAGCGTTTCGGGGTCGATGGCTCTGCCATGGTTATGGGCTGGCAGGATAAACGCTGGTTTGAGCTGCCGGTCTATCAGGCCTGGTACGATCTGACTCAGGATATCCGCAACCTGAACGGGGTGAAAGATGTACTGTCAACAGCACGACTGTATACGATTGCCAAAAAAGATACCAGTTGGGGTATTAATCAGGTGGTTACCAAACGCCCCCAGCGCCAGCAGGAGGTCGACACGCTGGAAAAACAGATTCTGTCGTTGCCTTTCTACAATGGCCTACTCGTCAACTCCGAAACCCACGCTACCCTGATTGCGATTTCGCTCGATGAGAAAAAACTAAATACCAAAGAGCGATTGGGCATCGTAGCAGCTATCCGACAACGAGGAGAAGCATTTGCAAAAAAAACCGGCATAACCGTACATTATTCGGGTCTCCCGTCGATCCGGACAGAAGTAACCAAACGGGTTTCGGGCGAGATGAAACTCTTTATGGCGCTGGCAGCCGCCGTTACGGGATTAATTGTCTGGATACTGTTTCGATCATTAAAAGTGGTGATGCTGTCGCTGGCGGTGGTGCTGATGGGGGTGTGTTTTGCCATTGGAACAATTGTTCTGTTTGGCTATGAAATTACGTTGCTAACGGGTCTGGTGCCTCCCCTGCTCATTGTTATTGGCGTTCCTAACTGTGTTTTTCTGGTTAATAAATACCACGCCGAACTGGCCGAACACGGGCAAAAACAACTGGCGCTCGAAAATTCGATCCGGGAAATTGGGTTAGCCTCGTTCCTGGCAAACGTAACAACAGCTATTGGCTTTGGGGTGTTTTATTTCACCAACAGCCGCCTTCTGGTCGAGTTTGGGCTGGTTGCCTCCGTCTGTGTGTTAGCCGTTTATGTGATTTGCCTGCTGATGGTTCCTATTATTCTGAGCTATCTGCCCGTACCGAAAATTCCGCAACAGGAATCGACGCAGGTAGGTGCCTGGCAAAAGTTATTGACCCGCATTGATGGCTGGGTCCATCATAAACGACCATTTGTTTATGGGTTGATTATGGTCATTACCTTAGTCAGTGCACTAGGCTTACCAATGATCAGGGTTGAGGGCTTTGTGGTCGATGATTTGCCGAAAAATGATCCGGTCTATACCGACATGCGGTTTTTCGAAAAGGAATTCAAGGGTGTTTTACCCTTCGAAGTGATGATCGACACCGGAAAACCGAATGGTATTCTGTCGGGAACGGGCGAAGCGTTATACAAAATCAGAGCGCTGGAACGGATTATTGGCCAGTATCCTGAGTTCTCGAAACCCCGTTCGTTAGTCGATGCCATTCGCTTTGCCTACCAGTCATATCGGGGTGGTGCCCCCCGATACTATGTATTACCGCCCGCCATGGCCCTGCGCGACATGGCTTCTGAGGCTCCAATCGGCACAAAATCGACAGCAGCCGCACGGGCATACGTCGATAGTAGCCAGCAGGTTGCCCGGGTGAGTTATCAAATGGCCGACATTGGGTCTATTCGGATGCAGAAAGTGATGAGCCATTTGCAACCCCGCATCGATTCGCTCTTCCGCGATACGAACTATAAGGTGAGCCTAACCGGTCATAGTCTGGTATTTCTAAAAAGTAATGACTATCTACTGGGCAACTTATACGAAAGTCTGGGCATTGCCATTCTGCTGATTGCCCTGGTCGGCATGGTTTTATTCCGGTCAGTTCCCATCATTCTGCTATCGAAACTTCCCTGTCTGATTCCTCTTTTGGTAACAGCCGGAATTATGGGGTATGCCAACATTGCCTTTAAGCCATCAACCATTTTGATATTCAGCATTGCATTTGGGCTATCATCCGACGGAACGGTTTACTTTCTGACCAGCTACCGCCAACAGTTACAAAAAGGGCTTATTCCGGCAGCAGCCATTACGGCAGCGATCCACGAAACCGGCGTCAGTTTAATTTATACAGCCTTAATTCTGGCGGGTGGTTTTTCTGTCTTTGCCGCATCGGGCTTTGGCGGAACGGCGGCCCTAGGTGTTCTGGTAGCCACTACCGTACTGATGGCCTGCCTCACAAACCTGATTTTGCTACCAGCCCTCCTGCTAACCCTGAAACGATACCGGGTATAGCGTGAACGTGCGAAAGACAAACTGACGTATAACCCATTAATGTATAATAAGTTAACCACTTAATTCATCTAACCTAATTCTGCGTGATTGCTTATTTATTTTATTCGATAAATAACCTAACCAGGAACGCTCTGTCACTCATTAACTAATCGTCCGCATTGTATGTCTCAGAAAAAGATATTGATTGTAGAAGATGACCGGCGTATTGCGCAGAATATCAGCCGGGGCCTACAGGATGAAGGTTATCTGACGGAGGTTGTTTATGAAGGACTGAATGGCCGTCAGGCAGCTATTCAGCCGGATGTTGATTTGTTGATTCTTGATCTTAACCTACCAGGCTTAAGTGGCTTTGAGGTATGCCGGTCTGTTCGAACCGAACGCCCAAAGTTGCCCATAATCATATTGTCGGCACTGGGCGAAATAGAAGATAAGGTTGAAGGACTCACGTTAGGAGCCGACGATTATCTTGTAAAACCGTTCGATTTTCGGGAGTTGATTGCCCGCGTTGCCACCTGCTTTCGTCGTCTGGCCCTTAGCACCAATACGGGAGCCGAAAGCGAAGAAGTATGGCAAATAGCCAACCTGACTGTTAATGTAACAACGAAGGAAGTTCGGCGAGGCAATGTAATCATCGACCTTACGGCCAGAGAGTTTGCATTGCTCGAATTCATGATTCGAAACAAAGGCCGCGTACTTCCCAAAGCCGATATTGCAGAAACCGTCTGGAGTCTTAATTTTGATCCTGGCACGAACGTCGTTGAAGTATATATCAACTACCTGCGTCGTAAAATTGATCGCGATTTCGAGCCAAAACTTATTCATACCCGCCCCGGTATGGGCTACGTCTTAAAAGAGGAAAAGGAATAAGCACCGCATGACGATCCGCAACCGCATCGCCCTACAGTTTTCGCTGATTGTAGCGTCAATCCTGGTTGTTTTCTCAGTCGTAATATACTCCGTTTCAGCAACCTATCGCCGGGAAGAGTTTTATGAGCGGCTGAAAAGCAAGGCTCGCACAACCGTTCGTTTTCTGGTTGAAGTGAATGAAGTGGACCGTGAGTTGCTCAAAATTATTGACCGCAATACGCTGACCGCTCTTTTCAATGAAAAAGTACTCGTCTTCGACATCCACAACCAGTTGATTTATAGCAGCGTAGATGACCAGGTCATTCATTATGATGCCCGGCTGCTGGACGAAGTTCGAAAACAAGAAGAGGTAGAAACATACAGCGGCAACAACGAGCTGGTTGGCCTATTGTATCAGCACAATGGTCGTGATCTGGTCGTGCTGGCCTCCGCTTACGACCAGTTTGGGCGAAGTAAGCTGGCCAACCTTCAGCTTACACTAGGCTGGGGGCTGTTAGGAGGGCTCAGTGTTACCATTGGACTGGGCATTTTCTTTGCGGGCCAGTCGCTTCGTCCCATCAGCCGAATTAACGAACAGGTATCGGCCATCACTGCCCGAAATCTGCGCCAGCGGCTCGATGAAGGAAACCGCCAGGACGAAATTGCCCGGCTGGCCATCAACTTCAACGATGTGCTGCAACGGCTCGAAAAAGCGTTTGAACAACAGCGCAGCTTTGTTTCTCATGCCTCACATGAACTACGTACACCACTGGCTGCGCTTAAATCGGAGATTCAACTGGGCTTACGTCGTCCACTGAGCGTTTCAGAACATGAAGATGTACTGGTTAATCTGCTATCGGACACCGATCGACTGATTGGCCTCACAAACAGCCTGTTATTTCTGGCCCGAACGCTCGAATCGATCCAAACTGTTCCGTTTCAGCCCGTCCGGATCGACGACATTGTGTTTCTGACTAAAGATGAATTAGTGAGCGCCAAACCGTCCTATCGCATCGAAATTGACTATAAAAACATTCCCAATAGTGAAACCGAAACGCTGGTTAACGGGCACGAAGATCTGCTGAAACAGGTATTGCTCAATCTATTCGATAATGCCTGTAAATACTCCGCCAATCATGTAGCTCAGGTACGGATCAGCACTGACGCACACAACTGCCATATTACGGTTTATGACCAGGGTATTGGTATCTCCGAAACCGATCAGCAACACATCTTTGAGTCGTTTTACCGAGCCACCAACGCTCGGGTTTATGAGGGTTTTGGTATTGGTCTGTCAATCTGTTCACGCATTGTTGAGCTTCACCATGGGTCTATTTCGGTGGAAAGCCAGTTAGGCATCGGCAGTACCTTCACCGTGTCGCTGCCGCATGTATAGTCATTGATTATTCGTCAAATGACTATTCCCCAATCGCTTCTAATCTTTTTCTAAGCTATTTCTAACTCTCCCTTAAGGCTCCTCTAAGTCGGCTGTAATTGCCTGTTCTGACCTTTGCAATCGTAATAATCCAGTACTAATGCGATTGCAGCTACTTTTCGTTTTTCTTCTCTTTTCTCAGTATGCCCAGAGCCAATCGGCTTTGCCCACAAGCCCTGCATCATCAGATTCGCTCTATCTGACCTTACAGCAGGCCGATAGTTTATTCCTCAAAAAAAACCTACAGCTTCTGGCCGAGCGATTTCGGATCGATGCCAGCCAGGCGCAGGTTATTCAGGCCAGTCTGCGCGACAACCCAACCGTTACGGTCGAACTAAGCACGTATAACAACGAAACCCACCGAGTGCTGGATGTGGGTCGGCAGGGGCAAAAAACCGTATCCATTGAGCAGTTGCTCTATACGGCTGGCAAACGGAACAAACGAATTGCTCTGGCCTCAGAAGCGGCCCGGCTGACGGGGCTGGAAATGCTCGATTTACTACGTGGACTTCGGTTCGACCTCCGAACCCGATTCTATTCCATTTACTTTCAGCAGCAAACGCTGGCCCGATTCGATCAGCAGCTTGCTACACTCCAGACAACCGTTGCGGCTTACGAAAAACAGTACAATCGCAACAACGTATCCCTGCGCGAACTGCTCCGGTTAAAGGCTTTGCTTTTCCAGTTCAATAATGACCGGACCAGTATCGTATTCCAACTTGCCGACGACGAACAGGCACTGCGAACGTTGCTATCGGTCGAAGTACCCATCAGGCCGCTGGTAGACGAAAGCACCCTCGCACGCTACAGGCTTCCGGCCCAGCCCGACGACTCACTTCGCCAGTTGGCCCTGCGCAAGCGCCCCGATCTGCTGGCTACCGAATCGCTAACCCGACAGGCCGAATTAAATTACAATCTGCAGCGGTCCCTGGCCATCCCCGACGTCCGTATAGGCGGGGCATATGATCAGGCCGGAAGCTACATTAATAACTACGTCGGACTATCGCTTTCGACCGATATTCCGGTCTTTAATCGCAATCAGGGCGCTATCCGGGCAGCTCGCAGTCAGATAGGTTATCAACAACACCTCCAGCACCAGCGCGCTATTCAGATCAGCAACGAAATTAGTACTTCTCTGCAAAAAGTTCGCGAGGTAGAACGCCGGGTGCAGGGAGTAGAACAGCAGTTTAGCGAACAGTTTGAGCAGTTGAACCAGGGGGTAATCATCAACTTTCAGAAGGGCAACCTCACTCTGCTCGAATTCGTGGACCTCATTGAAGCCTATAACGATAGCATTCAGCAACTCAATCGGCTCAAAGCCGACCGTGTAGGAGCCTATGAAGAACTCAGCTATCTGGTTGGCGAAGATCTGTTTATGTAAACCCTAATTCGGCCAGATGCTAGGTCTGGCCAAACAACATCATGAAAACCAATTTTCTGCTACTCATCATTGGCCTCGCGGTTCTGGCTGGCTGTGAGCCGAAACCCGCTCACGAAGAACAGGAAGCCTTCAGTTTGTCGGATGCCATGATGAACCGAATCAAACTCGATAGCGTGATAACGCAGCCGGTTCGAAGCGAATTAACGCTCGTCGGCAAAGTAGTGGCCGACGAAAACCGGGTAATTAAGGTTTTTCCGCTCGTTGGTGGCAGTGTCGAAGAAGTTAAAGTTGAACTGGGCGATTATGTCCGCAAAGGGCAGACACTGGCCTCTATCCGTTCCAGCGAAGTAGCCGATCTGGAACGGCAGAGCATTCAGGCCAATGCCGATCTGTTGCTGGCAGAAAAAAACCTACGAGTTACTCAGGATCTGTTCGAAACAAAACTTACCTCCCAGCGCGAAGTGGTGGCAGCCCAGAAAGAAGTAGAGCGGGCCCAGGCCGATGTAAATCGGATCAAAGAAGTTTCCAGAATTTACGGCATCGGCAAATCATCGATCTATACGGTTAAAGCACCCATCGACGGCTACGTTATCGAAAAAAATGTTAACCGCGATATGCAACTCCGCTCCGACAATGCCGACAACCTCTTCACTATTGGCCAGATCAGCGAAGTATGGGTGCTGGCCAACGTCAACGAAAGCGATATTAGCCGGGTTCGGCAGGGGATGGATGCCTCTATCCAGACCCTGAGCTATCCCGACGACGTGTTTCAGGGACATGTCGATAAAATTTATACCGTACTCGATCCTAACACCAAAGCGATGACCGTACGGATAAGACTGCACAATACGAGCATGAAGCTTCGACCCGAAATGCACGCTACGGTTACCCTTCGCTACACCACGGGGGGCCAACTGGCAACGGTACCAGCCAGTTCTATCATTTTCGACCGCTCCAAACGCTACGTGCTGGTTTATCGGGATCGCTCTACAATTGAAACACGGGAAGTTGATGTGTTTAAATCGCTGGGCAACGTAGCCTATATCAGTAAGGGAGTTAAACCCGGCGAAAAAGTTATTTCCAAAGATCAGTTGCTGGTCTACAACGCGCTGAATAATTAGCATAGGGTATAGGGCGTGGAGTTATATCGAATAAAAGTCCCCTGCTCTCCGCCATTTCCACGCACGCTCTAAGCCTCTGCTCTACGCTCACATATATGAACAAACTCATCAATAACATAGTCGGTTTTTCACTTAAGAATCGGTTTTTCGTCTTCTTCATGACAGCAGCACTGGTAATTGCCGGGGTGTTCAGCTATCTGAAAACTCCGCTCGAAGCCTTCCCCGATGTCACAAATACGCAAATAATTGTAGTTACCGAATGGAGTGGCCGGTCGGCCGAAGAGGTAGAACGGTTCGTAACGGTGCCGATTGAAGTGGCGATGAACTCCGTTCAGCGGAAAGCCAATGTTCGATCGACAACCATGTTTGGCCTTTCGGTACTGAAAGTCATTTTCGAAGACGGTGTCGATGATTTTTTTGCCCGTCAGCAGGTCAATAACCTACTACGCAATGTATCGCTGCCCGAAGGCGTTGAACCCGAAATACAGCCACCATACGGACCAACCGGCGAAATTTTTCGCTATACCCTGGAAAGCAAAGACCGCGACAGCCGCGAATTGCTGACGTTGCAGAACTGGGTAATCGACCGGCAGCTTCGCAGCGTACCGGGCGTTGCCGATGTAGTGGCTTTCGGTGGTCGCGACAAAATCTACGAACTCCGTGTCAACCCAACTCAGTTGACCAAATACGATATTACGCCCCTGGAGGTCTACCAGGCCGTTACCCGCAGTAATATCAATGTGGGGGGCGATGTCATTGAGCGAAACGGTCAGGCCTATGTCGTACGCGGGGTTGGTCTGTTGACCTCCATTCAGGACATCGAAAACATCATCATCGAAGAAATGGGGGGCAACCCGGTTCTGGTCAAAAACGTTGCCGAAGTAGCCGAGTCGAATCTGCCACGGGTTGGTCAGGTTGGGCTGGATGCCAGCGACGATGTGGTTGAGGGCATTGTGGTGATGCGAAAAGGCGAAAATCCGAGCGAAGTACTGGGTCGGGTCAAGGCAAAAATCGAGGATTTAAATACCCGCCTTCTGCCCTCAGACGTGAAGATGGTTACGTTTTATGACCGCGATAACCTCATCGAATTTTGTACCCATACGGTGTTGCACAACCTTACCGAAGGCATCATTCTGGTAACTGTTATCGTCTTTTTATTCATGGCCGACTGGCGCACAACGCTCATTGTTTCTATCATCATTCCACTGGCGTTGTTGTTTGCCTTCATGTGTCTGCGCCTGCGGGGTATGTCGGCCAATCTGTTGTCGATGGGTGCCGTTGATTTTGGCATCATCATCGACGGTGCGGTTGTAATGGTTGAGGGCGTTTTTGTTTCACTCGATCATCTGGCCCATCGGGTTGGCATGAACCGCTACAACCGGATGGCCAAACTTGGTCTGATTCGTAAAACGGGCGGAGAGTTAGGCAAAGCGGTCTTCTTTTCCAAGCTGATCATCATTACGGCCCTGTTGCCTATTTTCTCATTTCAGAAAGTAGAAGGCAAGATGTTTTCGCCCCTGGCCTGGACACTCGGATTCGCCCTGTTAGGAGCGTTGTTGTTCACTCTCACCCTAGTGCCCGTTCTATGCTCCCTACTGCTAAAGAAAAACGTTCGGGAGAAAAATAATCCGGTAGTCCATTTTTTTGAACGGATTGTGATGCGGGCCTTTGGCTGGTGCTATCGCAATCGTCGGATTAGTCTGGCAGGAGCCATCGGCTTCATGATTACTACGTTTTTTTCGTCGAGCCTGCTCGGTACCGAATTTCTACCACAGCTCAACGAAGGGGCTTTGTGGGTAACAGCCGAACTTCCCATGAGCATGTCGCTACCCGAAAGTGTAGCGATGGCTAAAACCATTCGGCAGGATCTGAAATCGTTCCCCGAAGTGAAACAGGTACTCTCGCAGGTTGGCCGCTCCAACGACGGTACCGACCCGAATGGCTTCTATTTCTGTCAGTTTCAGGTCGATCTGCGACCGAAAGACGAGTGGACCCGAACCATCACTACCGAGCAGCTAACCGACGAAATGGATGTCAAACTCCGAAACTATGCCGGTGTGCTTTACAATTACTCCCAGCCCATTATCGATAATGTTGCGGAGGCAGTAGCGGGCTACAAAGCCAGTAATGGAATCAAGATTTTCGGCAGCGATGTCTATGAACTGGAGAAATATGCCAATCAGGCGCTGGATGCAGTCAGGAATGTCGATGGCATTAAAGATCTGGGGATTATCCGCAACGTAGGTCAGCCCGAAATGAGCATTCTGTTCAGCGATCATAAAATGGCACTCTATGGAGTCAATACAGCCGATGCGCAGGCCGTGATCGAAATGGCCATTGGCGGTAAAACCGCATCTATCCTTTACGAAGGAGAACGCAAATTTGATATTCGGGTGCGGTTTCTGCCCCAATACCGCCAAACCGACGACGACATTATGCGGCTGATGGTGCCAACCATGAGTGGCGGCAAAATTCCCCTGAAAGAAATTGCTACGATTCGGCAAATAACCGGGCCTGCATTTATCTACCGCGACCTGAACCAGCGGTTTATTGGGGTTAAATTTTCGGTACGCGGCCGCGATCTGGGTAGCACCATTGCCGAAGCCCAGCAGCGCGTTCGCGAGAAGCTTCAACTCGAAAAAGGCTACTCCGTCGAATGGGTAGGCGAATTTGAGAACCAGGTACGGGCAACCGACCAGTTGGCAAAGGTTGTTCCGATCAGCATTGCCGCCATTTTTGTGATTCTATTTATCACCTTTGGCAATGCGAAAGATGCCGGGCTGGTGCTGCTCAATGTTCCGTTTGCGTTGATTGGCGGTATTCTGGCCCTACACACAACAGGCGTAAACTTCGGTATATCGGCCGGAGTAGGGTTCATTGCCCTGTTTGGAATCTGTGTGCAAAACGGGGTAATTCTGATTTCGGTTTTCAACAAAAACCGCCAGGCCCGCATGCCTCTCGACAGCGCCATTCGGGAGGGTGTTCAATCGCGTATCCGGCCCGTAGTTATGACAGCCCTCATGGCCGCTATTGGCCTGTTTCCGGCAGCGATATCCACCGGAATCGGCTCCGAAACCCAAAAACCATTGGCTATTGTGGTTATTGGGGGACTCATCACAGCAACCGTTCTAACGCTACTGATTTTCCCGATCATTTACAGGCTGTTCTATCGTAAAAAAATGACCCTGGCTCCCAACCGAGGCAATACAATGGAACCCGCAGAATTGTATTGATGAATCCGTACGCTTACCAGGGTAAGAAATTAAAGAGGGGATTTCTGTGCCCCCGCTCTTGATTAAGGGCGGGGACTTGCCTTCGTGAGCCTAACGACAGAAAATAAACTCAGCACAAACATAAAATTAATGCGTTGTTTATCAGACTATTACCCATAAAAAAACAGTAAACAAACACTATTGCTCTGGATTTTTAATGAGCAATACTTAATCAAACAAAAGTTTGGATAGTTATTCTTATTAGGAGTCATATTATACTGTACGCTTCTTCACTCTTTAGTGCCTATGATCCTCAACGAAGATTACCGACCCATAAAAGCCAATTTCAACCGAGCGAATGTGCTAATCATTGACGATAATCCAGACCAGTGGGTTTTGATCGAAAAAGCCATGCAACGCTCACTGCCGGAAATAAACCTCCACTGGGCGAAGTCGCCCGAACAAACGCTATCGCTCCTGAACGAGTGGAGCATTCAGGAGTGGGATATGCCTAAATTAATTCTACTGGATTTGTATCTGCCAGAGCGTCAGGATGGCTGGCAACTCCTCGACCAAATTAAAGGAATGTCCTCGCCATGCAGACAAATTCCGGTTGTCATGTTAAGTAACTCAAACAACCCGGCCGACATTGCAGAGTCGTATCGGCGGGGAAGTTCGTCTTATATGGTAAAACCCGTAAAAAATGACGAGTGGCTAAAATACTTTCAGGAGTTGCGCTCCTATTGGTGGGAAACCGTTACCCTGCCTCCAATCTATTTTTCGGTTTGATGCGCTTAATTCATCTGAACAGGTAAGGAAGCCGTTTTTAGCCAGAATTTACAAACACGCTCTACAGTATCAACAAACTGCGGATTTCGCGCTGGCATTGCTATTACCGAATTAGCCCCTTGCCGGTATCCGCTAATCACCAATTTATCAGACTGGCCAACCAGCAATATCACCGGTATCCGACAAAGCTGGTTATCTTCCTTTAGTCGCTCCAGGGCTTTAAGCCGCTCAGGAGCAGATGTACGGGCATCCAGCAGTATAAACGCGGGTTGCTCCGGTTCGGGAAGCTGGTGCAGCAACTCGGGCAGATAAGCTGCCTGTTGTAAAATGTGCAGCGTGAAGGGCCATTGCATTTCAAGGATCTTTTTCAATTCGCTGGCACACTGCTGGTCATCAGTCACCAGATTTATCGACCGCTGCTGTGCTGCGATCGGCGTCGTTGTGGCCACAGGTACTTTTTTAACCAGATCGGAAGCCAAACCGTCTATATCGGACAGTATCGTATTCGGTTGAAGGGCATCTACTACCTGGCTCCAGCGCCGACGACTAACGGGCAAAACCACGCCACTCTCCAGATGTACAGCTCCAGCCATTTTCTTTCGCGGAGGATGCTCAAGTTTTTTTACGCTATTAGGGTTAATCAGAGCCGTCTTATGAATTCTGACAAAACTGGGCAGCTTCGTCTCTAAATAACTGATTGGTTTCGCCAATAGCTTTTTCTCTCCATTCCGAAAACAAAGCCATGTATAGTTATTGGCTCCTGACAAGTAGTCGATGAGCAACGGGTTCTGAATGGCGCTCTGAATAACACTCATAGATATGCTGGTAAATTATTTATATCTATATAAAATCCATATATTAACAATAAACAATATTATACCGAATGAGTTTTGGCCTTGGCAAACAATTTTGTCGTCGGGGTATTACTTTACAGTTAAACTAGCAATACAACGCCGAAAACAAGCGTTTATATTAGTTACTGAGTGCGTTAGCAAACAAAAGTTAGCCTCAGCATTATTAACTCAACTTACCATGAAGCCTGCTTTATTAGCCTTTCTGATAGCAACCGGATTAGTTGCTTGTGAAGGGGGAGTTTTTAAGAAAAAAAACTGTAAAACCTGCGAAACCTTAACGTATAATCCCCAAACCGCGCAACCCAGCCGAATAGAAAATAAAGTCTGCGGAGATGACGTCGAAGCTTACATTACGTCTAATAACATCTCAACAAGTAGTTTAACAGTAGTGACTACTTGTAAATAAGAAAGATTTTCAGGTACGATTCAACGTTACATTCGTATCTGAGCATTTCTTTCGCAAGAAACTAGTCCATCTCTGTTGGAAAATAAATAAGCATCTGTATATTTTCGTAAACTAAAAATACTCAATGTTACTACCTTGAAAACTACAGATACAAAAATCAACTATAAAGGATACCTCATTACGCCTAAGGAAGTTTTTCTCACCAAAGAAGAAAACGATGAGGACTATACGGTTGCAGCTACAAAAACTGCCTATCAGATCATTGATCCTGCTTCGGGCTATATATGTGCTACCGTCTCCTCTATAGATCGGGCAAAAAAAGCCATCGATAAGCATGGCGAGCGCTGGCGTTCGCTATAAGCCGAGCCTACAGGCTCGGTTTACTACTCCCTCTGACCGTTTCCACCCCTTCTACAGATTTTATCGAATAGCTTTTTTTGGGGCCGGTCGTTATATTTGACAGGAAATAACGACCTGGCCGTTGATGAAACCCTGTACCGAAGTTGTCCTCTTTCTGTCCATTTTGTTTCTTAGCTACCTGTGTATACCTGGTTGGACTCAACCATTACCTTCCAATGACCCTGTTCGGGTATTTAGTCTGGGTGAAGTAACTGTGCCGGGCAGGCGGGGAATTGATTCGGCCAATACAGCCCTCAGCCGACGTATTGAAGCGTTTAACCGGCTCGACGTGGGCCGGGCACTCAACCTCCTGCCCGGTGTAACCTTATCGAATGTAGGAGCCCGCAACGAGTCGATGGTTTATGTACGCGGTTTCGATTTACGTCAGGTTCCGGTTTTCATTGATGGCATACCCGTTTATGTTCCCTACGACGGTTATGTCGACCTCGGGCGATTCACAACCTTTGATCTGGCCGAAGTAAATGTAGCGAAAGGCTTTTCTTCGGTCACCTATGGCCCTAATACACTGGGGGGCGCAATTAATCTTGTCTCAC
The DNA here is from genome assembly GCF_037201965.1 of Spirosoma sp. SC4-14. Classification (NCBI taxonomy): domain Bacteria; kingdom Pseudomonadati; phylum Bacteroidota; class Cytophagia; order Cytophagales; family Cytophagaceae; genus Spirosoma; species Spirosoma sp. SC4-14. The sequence continues at coordinate 5,267,305 of NZ_CP147518.1, forward strand.
GCCGACCGCAGAAACGACTGGAATTCGATGGTCGGGCCGGATTGCTGAGCGGGCAGGGGCATCGGCTAAACCTGAATATCGGCAGCAATCTGGGCAAGTTTTATGTGCAGGGATCGGCTTCGCAGCTCCGGCAGCAAACCTTTCCCTTGTCGGCTCAATTTGTTCCTCAGCCGCAGGAAGATGGCGGCCGTAGGGAAAACGCCTACCGAAACGACCGAAAGTATAGCCTGAAACTTGGCTTTACGCCCAACGCAACCGACGAATATACGATCAGCTACATCAATCAGCAGGGTACTAAAGGCACACCTCCCTATGTTGGCAGCGATCCCAAACAAACGGCCCGTTTCTGGCAATGGCCTTACTGGAACAAAGAGAGCTGGTATTTTATTTCCCGTACGGCCTTAACGTCTACCAGCTATCTGAAAGTCCGGCTGTTTTATGATCGCTTCAGAAACCTGCTGAGTGCTTTTGACGATAACACCTATTCGACTCAGAAAAAAGGGTCGTCATTTAACAGCTATTACAACGACGACACCAAAGGTGGTTCGCTCGAATATGGCAATCGGATTGTCAGGCAGCACAACCTGAAAGCTTCGTTTCACTACAAACAGGACCGCCACCGCGAAAATAACCAGGGGGAGCCAGTACGCACGTTTATCGACCAGACGCTATCGGCAGGTATAGAAGATGTCTATACGTTAACCCCCAAACTATCACTGGTGCCGGGGATCAGCTATAACAGTCGGCGGAGCCTGCGGGCCGAAAATTATGAAAGTGCGACCAAAACCATTACGCCCTTTTCCGGGAATAATAGTGATGCATTAAATGCGCAGACAGGGTTGTTCTACAATCCCGGCAATCGGCAACAACTTAGCATTACGGTAGCCCGAAAAACCCGATTTGCTACAATTAAAGACCGGTATTCGTACCGAATGGGGGCAGCCATTCCCAATCCCGATTTAAAGGCAGAATCGGCCTTGCATTTCGAAACGGCCTATACAGACCAGCTTGCACTTAGCCATCCAGCTCAGTTTTTATCCCTACAGGCCAGTGTTTTCTACAGTCGCTTAACCGACGTAATTCAGCAGGTCAATAACGTGCAACCGGGAATCTATCAGTTTCAGAATACCGGAAAAGCAGAGTTCTACGGAGGAGATGCCAGTCTGAAAGCTCAGGTAAGTGCTGCATTTCAGGCTGGTGCGCAGTACTCGTATATTCACCGCCAGAATCTGAGCAATCGCGACCTGAAATTTGTTGATGTACCCAATCATAAAGTGTTCGTTTATGCACAGGCTCAACTGTTTCGTCGGGTGGCACTGGTAGGAAGTGTCGAATACAATTCGGCCCGCTACAGCACCAGTTACGGCACACAGGCGGGCAGTTTTGTTGTCGCAAATACCAAAGGCTCTGTTCGGCTACAGCAGTATGTTAGTCTGGAAGGTGGCGTCAACAACATCTTCGACCGGAACTACGCGCTAGCCGAAGGGTTTCCCGAACCGGGCCGTAATTTCTTTGTTAATCTAGTAATTGCTAACCTATAAAAGCCATCATGAATCTGTTCATTCATACCATCAAATCCCTTTTGCTGATCCTCTTTTTGGCCGGATTCTCTGTACACCTTCAGGCACAAACGGCAATAACAATCTCGGGCGAAGTGACAAACCCTCTAACCTTACAGGCTAGCGATCTGAAGGCTATGCCTCATACGGAAGTAACCGGCAAAGACCGTGATGGCAAAGAACACCGCTACTCGGGCATTCCGCTCGCAGCGTTACTAAAACAGGCCGGCGCTACGCTGGGCGGTGAACTACGGGGCGAAAACCTGATGAAATATGCCGTTATAAAAGCCATAGACGGCTATGAAGTATTATTCGCGCTCCCTGAACTTGATCCCGAATTTGCCACCCGAACCATACTGCTCGCCGACAGCGTCGATGGTGCTCCTTTACCGACGGGAGTGGGCCCCTACAGGATTGTTGTTCCCGGCGAAAAAAAGCCCGCCCGCTGGATACGGGAAGTAAAAGCCATTGACGTACGATTTGCTAAATAAAGCAGCCATGCGGAGCTGGATTGGTATTCTTTTTGGCGGAATAGTGCTTATGGGTTCATCGGCCTGGGTTATCTTCGACGACCCCGTTCCTGTTGGCCCCTATACCCTGCAGTATCCGGCCGCATTTGGTGGCCGGTTTACCATTCCGGCCGATAACCCAACCACCAGACAAGGTGTCTACCTCGGTCGAATGCTCTTTTATGAGCCTCGTCTTTCAGCCACAAAAACCATTTCCTGCGCTAGTTGCCACCAGCAGGAACGGGCCTTCACCGACGGTCGGGCCCTAAGCATAGGTGTCAGTGGCAAACCGACCAAACGCAACGCCATGTCGCTGGCCAATCTGCTGTGGGTTCGCCAACTTTTTTGGGATGGACGTTCGAACAGTCTGGAAGAACAGGCGCTGGTGCCGATGAGGCACCCCGACGAGATGGGACTGGAACCCGGTCAGGCAGCTAATGTATTACAGGGACTAGCACCCTACCCTGCCCTTTTCAGACGGGTTTTTGGCTCCGATACAATTACCGACGCTCGGATTGGCAAAGCCATCGCCCAGTTTGAGCGAACCTTAATTTCTGCCAACTCACCCTACGACCAATATCTGCAAGGAAGCTATACGCTAACCCCTACCGAAGAACGGGGCTTACAGTTATTTATGCGAGCCCCATCGGCCGATCAAACGGTTCGGGGAGGCAACTGCGCCCATTGCCACGGCGGTCCCAAGCTCTATCAGGAAGTGTTTCATAATAATGGGCTAACCCAAAAAGCAACGGATTCCGGACGTCGGGAGATTACGGGACTTGCCCTCGACCAGGGACGCTTTCGAGTCCCTACACTGCGAAATATTGCCCTTACGGCTCCCTACATGCACGACGGTCGGCTGGCCACGCTAGGCGATGTACTGGATCACTATAGCGCTCATATCGAGAACAGCCCTGCCGTAAGTCGCGAATTACCCAATCAGGCAAACGGATTCCATCTGACTACTTCCGAAAAAGCAGATCTACTCGCTTTTTTACAATTATTCACCGACAGTTCGTTTGTTACGAATCCCGAATTCGCGAACCCGCATCTGAAGCAAGGCAGCGTCAATCGATAGCGGACTGTTTTAAACAACAATCATTTAAACTTCGACGGGGTCTGTTGAGTTATGTAGCAGCCAGCAATGCTGCTGACATACGTCATCCGACTAAGCAATGAATCATTCTTCCTGCTGCCTGGCGGCAAAAGTGGGCCTTACCAATTGATCGGCCAAATTGTTATGGCACCGCCAATACTGCATCCGGTACGCTTCCATAAAACATGGTTGGTATTCGGCTATCTGCTCATTGCCATTTCGGTCGCAGGCAACGCGCAGGGATTGCGGTTTCTGGGTATTCCACTGGATACGTTACTGAAAACCAAAATCCCCCGAGTCGATAAACGGTTCATCACAACCTATTACGGGCGGCTCCATTTGTATGCTGTCAGTGATCGTCAGAATTATGGCGTTCGGATTGCTGGCCCAACTTATTCGCTGCATTATAAACCCAATCTGGCCTGGGCACTTGGGCTTGGCATAGACTACAGATGGATCGGAACGGAAATCACGGTTAAGCTCCCTTTTCTGGGCTACAATACAGCAACGAAAGGGAAAACAAAACCATTCGGCGCTACCTTTAACGTCAATAACCGAAGGTTGTGGATTTCCAGCCAGTATCAGTTCTACCGAGGTTTTTATCTGGCAAATCCTGATGCGCTGGAAGCTGATTGGCTACTTCATCATACGACCTACCCCTACCGGAATGATCTCAAAAGCCAGACTATCAACACACAGGTACAATATCTGTTCAATCCGCTACAACTATCGATTCCGGCCAGCTTACTCCAACGGGAGCGGCAACAAAAGAGCGCAGGCACCTGGATCGTGGGCGGATTTCTAATCTATCAGTATATTCATGCAGATTCCAGTTTTATTCTCCCTCATCTGCTAACCGACTTCCCGGCGGTATCAAATTTTAGTCGCTACCGAACCATAAGCCTGGGAGTTGATGGTGGCTATACTCAAACATTCGTATTGGGTAAGTATCTATTTACCAATCTCACCCTACGCCCCGGCCTGTCGATTCTTTGGCAGCAGGACAATGTTTCATCAAGCTTAGCAAGCCGTTTAAGGCTTGGCTGGCAGGGTGTCGCATCGGCTACCATAGGCTACAGTACACCCCGCTATTACGGCGGAATTTATGCATCCATGACACTGGCAAACCGCACCTTTGGTAATACGCTAGTCAACACCGATGCTGAATATTTCCGGCTGGTATTTGGGCGCCGATTTCTCTACCGGCCTAAGGGCGTCATCAAAAAACTGCCTGGCATGTAACGTATTCACTACAAACCATTTAAAGTTATCGACAATTTTCCCGCTGCGCTATCATAGTCGATTACATAATTTTGGAATCGAAGTGACCATCCCCAATTATCAGGGTCATCAGTGTATGAAGGTTACCACTACATACCTCTTTTCCAATACTGCTCGTTTAGCCATTCTGTTGGCACTCCTTTGTCTGACCAGTTGCCAGCCAAAAGATCAATCGCAGTCAACAACGGTAAGCGCATCTGTTCCCACCAGCCTTCATTTCAATGGCTCCTCCTATGAGCTCCTCCGCTACGGAAAACCTTATTTCATTAAAGGGGCAGGCGGAATCAGCTATTTCGACCGGTTAAAATCCTGTGGTGGTAATTCGATACGTATCTGGGACGACATTGATGGCCAGCAAATTCTGGACGATGCGCAGCGCCTTGATTTAACCGTCATGTTTGGTCTGTGGGTAGAACGGGAAATGGAAGGCTTCGATTATAACAATCAGGATGCGGTAGACAAACAGTTCGAGCGAATTCGCAAAACGGTGCTTAAATACCGGAATCATCCGGCCCTATTGCTCTGGAGCGTTGGCAATGAATGGTCGCTCCATGCCGATAATTTTAAGGTATTTGACGAAGTCAACCGCATCACCCGGATGATTCACGAGCTCGACCCAAGCCATCCGGTTTCCACCGTTATCTCGCCCGATAGCGAACGGGCCGTTTGGCTGGTCAGAACCCGGTGCCCGGATGTCGACATTTTAGCCGTTAATTCGTACGGACTTACCCCTAAACTGGAAGAATTTCTGGATAAGGGAGGCTGGACAAAGCCGTATCTCATTTCTGAATATGGAGCCCCCGCCTACTGGGAGGTTCCGGTGGCAGCCTGGGGCGCTCCCGACGAGCCCAATAGTCAGCAAAAAGTAGCTTTCATTCGCCAATTTTATAGAAAATACATCAGCAGTCGTCCGGTCAATTTCCTGGGGGCCTACTTATTCTATTGGGGCCACAAGCAGGAAGAAACCCACACCTGGTTCAGTACTTTCGACGAGCAGGGGCTCGAAACACCGTTAGTGGGAACCATGCAGGAACTATGGTCGGGGCAGCAGCCCGACCATGAAGCCCCGGAAATCCAGACCCTCCGAATTGATGGTCAGATTATTGCCCACAAATCCTTTACGGCTAGCTCAGCCATTCATCAGGCTCAGATTCAGGCCACTGCCCCAGAAGGCAGTCCGCTGCGCTACAGTTGGGAAATTAAACCCCGGGCTAAATATGGTGGCGACTATGTGGGCGTTCCGGTTCCGGCCATGCAGGGCTTATTATTACAGACCAATACGCCAACAGTACAATTCCGGCTTCCGCAAAAACCAGGTGCCTATCGCCTGTTTGTCAATGTCTACGACACAAACCGGCATATAGCGAGTGCTAACTTTTCATTCGAAGTAACAGCGCCTTAGGGTTGCAGATTCATTAGTTCACGACGATGCGCAATCAACGACTTTTCGTCCGAAAACACCACACCCCGTACCTGCGGATAACGCTCCTGTAACATTTCGATAGCCTCACTAAACCAATGATCGGCACTGGTCGACGACTCTTTTGCCGTAGTGGCCAGCCGGGTAATCAGAATAGGCTTTTGTCGGATACTATAGGCGGCATGTGTCCGTACTGTAGTATGGGGCAGTTGATAAAGAGCCGCAAACGAATGGCTTCGTCTATCGGGAGCAGTACATGGGTCATTAACGACCGAAAAGCCAAGCCAGTTGACATAATCACTTCCGGGGTAATAGGCTACCAGCGACGAGGGCTGCGCCGGGCACCATACCCAAACCAGATTGGTAGCACCCTGCTGCTGACAGTACCGAACAACATACCGCCATACATCCCGAAATAGAACCAGATTCGATTCACTGGCTGTGCCCCAGGGCTTGTCGGTATTGTCGAATTCGGGCATAAAGCTGACCAGAATCGGGTGAGCATACAATTTGGCTTCCTGCACAAGCTTCGTCAGTTCATTGTTGCAATTCCCCAGCAATATGCCCGTCAGAAACGAATGAACCGTATGATTCGAATCTGTCAATAGACCCTGAGGCTCGAGATAGAACAAAGGAAGCTCATTGGCAGCATGGGCCAGTTTGGGATACGTAAGACCCGATGGCGACGCCACCGGCCAGGCTATATGGTATGGAACAATTGGAGCCGTTGCTGCCGATGCTCCCATCGAATTCTGAAGTACGGAACTCGACTCTGATCCAACATAAAAAGGCTGGGTATTAGCATTATGGATGTCGATGGCCGGGGCATTAGTCCGTTTATAAAAAATAAAATAGCCCAAACTAATCGCAGCTACCAATACGGCTCCATTTAAGGGAATAGCCGCCAAGCGCAACCAATAGTACAGATTATACCGAATACGCAGGCCTGCCATTCGTAAGGCATGAAAAAATATGGGTCTGTGCAACGAAAGACGTCCAATCCACTGGCTGATGTCCGCCAGCATTTTTTCCTGACCAATCAGCACATTTAGCCCTAAAATCAGCACATTCAGCAAGCCAAATCCGATCATCAATTGTTCGTATATATTGCTGAGTGCAAATCGGCCATACCAGTATATACTGTATCCAATAGCCCCAAGGGTAATCAGGCTCACGATAAGGTTAGGTAAAATCAGCAGAAAATTGTTGCGGGGCCGATCGTCTTTAGGAGTAGGTATGTAGGGCACTTTCACCCGAAAAATTGTATAGATCAGTCCCAATACGTATACCCACCAGGTTCCACTGGCCAACACCCCTCCTACCAGATGAAAACCGGCTTCGTGCTTTTCAATCAACCATCGCTGCGCATACTGCCGGATCAAAAAACCGGTGAGTAACAGCGGAATATAGGCCGTTCCAAACAGCACAAGATCCAGATGGAGGGGAAGCCGCATCATAATCAACGACGCAATCGGAATCAGCAGATCGATTAGTTGAACAGTACCGAGCAGATAGTATAGGGGCAACGTTCCATAGTGAAATCGCTGCCGGTTCGTTAACCGGCCAAATACCCTCGGATAGGTTGTAAACAGCAGTTCAAACGTTCCTCGTGACCATTTCAACTGCTGTTTGTAGTAGGCCGACAGTGTTGCCGGTACTAGCCCATACGAGAGGGGCAAGGGCACATAAACCGATTTCCAGCCGTTGGCATGAAGCAACATGGCCGTATGCATATCTTCCGATAGCCCATTGGCATGCCCCCCAATTGAGTCGAGAGCCGAACGACGAAACGTACAGTTGGCTCCAATGGCCTGAGCCGTACCGTAGTTGCTCATGCAGGTCATCATTGGCCCATAGAAACTGTAGGTCTGCTCGCTGGCCCCAAACGCAACAACACTCTCTTTTCGGTTATAATATCCCTGAACACACTGCACAAAACCAATTTCCGGGTTTTCGAAATAGGCCAGTACATGATCTAAAAAATCGGGAACCGGCACATGGTCCGGGTCGATAATGAGACAGATTTCGCCGGTAGCCTGCCGAAGCGCATTATTTATGTTGCCCGCTTTCGCATCCGTCTTATCCTGCCGGGTTATGTGCCGAACGCCCAGCTCGGCACACATCTTTTTTAAATAAGGATCGTTGGCTTCGTCGCATAGGTAAGTTGTATGCGGATAGCGCAGGTTTTGAATGGCCCGTAAGGTATTAATAACCATCTCGTGGGGTTCGCCCGGACAATACGTTGTCAGAACGTCGACGGTGAAGTGGCGGCTAAGAGTGGGGGGCGCTGGCAACTTCACATTCCAGTAATGGTACCATTCGTGCAATAATCGCAGCAATTTGTATAGAACCGAAGCTGTCAATAAACCAAATAGCCAGGAATATCCCTGATTCTGCGGCTGGAAGTACACCCAGAGAAAACCAGCCATGAAGCAAAGACCGATTACGATTAGCACCCGAACGGGCCAGTTGTCGCTGGGTTTTGTCGAAAAATTATAGGCTTCGTTAGGCGATAAATCGCCGAAAATAGGCCATTTCATCCGTTTGATTGAGTTAGGCTGTCTATTTCTTTAGACTTACTTTATAGAGTTTAGTCATATAAAAAATGCGCTGGTTTTCTATTGCCAGAAAGCAGCGTTTTCACCAAACGAACAGCATTAGCTTACGATAAATAACTAGTGTTAACAATTTATTAAACATTTATTAATAGTAAGAAAAAGCTGTATGAATCCTTAACAAATGAGTAATACATTAGAATGAAATTAGGCCGAACTTTGTAGAGGAAACGTATTGACAAACTTTACAGGCTTAGGAAAAACCAGGTTATGAAATCCACTTTTATTGCCTTTTCCGACGAAAAAACCCAAAGGCCAAACGAGGACGAGAACGAAGAACTAGCCTTTTCTGAGCTGTATAGCCGCTATTTCCGGGCTTTATTTAACTATACCTACAGCAAGGTCAATGATCAGTTTATAGCCCAGGAAATCGTTCAGGAGTTATTTATCAGCATCTGGAAACAGCGTCAAAGCAATACCATTCAGTCGAATCAGGCTTACTTATTCGCCAGCGTTAAAAACCTGATCATTTCGTATTACCGCAAAGAATACACGCGCCAGCACCACTACAGCCAGTGGGAAATTCACAGCGAAAAAAGTACGGAATCAACCGATCAGCCATTGCTCACCGCCGATCTTCAGCAACATTACGAGGATGGGCTGCGGTTGCTTTCGCCAAAATGCCGGGAAGTTTTTTTGTTTAGCCGAAAAGGTCACTCCAATCGCGAAATTGCCCAACAGTTCGCCATTTCAGAAAAAACGGTCGAACAACACATAACAAAAGCCAGGGGGCTCCTCAAAACCTACCTGAAAGAACACCTCGCCTACGCGCTCCTGAGTGTTTTTAGCTTCCTCGACTAACAGGGCTGGTTGGCATAGTCTCAGACTGCCCTAAACAGCTACACAACCATGATCCTTTGGTCACGGACTAACTGACGTCTGACGGATAGTTCATTTCCATTTTTTTTTCGAGCCGACTAAGGGTTAGCGGTTCGGCGTGCGACTTAGGTGTTGAAACCTACGCTACGCTATGCCCCCTTCGCCAATTTCACCAATTCTGCTTGATAAATATCTCCGGAACCAATGTACCGACCAGGAAAAAGAATTGGTTGAAGCGTGGTATGCATCGCTCAACGGAACTCCAGATTATCTGGACTCTTTACCCGACGAAGAACAGCAACGGCTCCAGAATGAAACGTTCTCGGCCATCCAGCACCAGATCGATCTGCCCGAACAACCAGTTGTCAACTTCTTTTCACCGGGCCGGCTGGCCTGGCTGGCCGCTTCAATTGCACTCCTACTGGGTCTGTATGGCATATATCGCTATGCAGGTAATCGGCATCCTGTTACAACAGTGGCTCATACGGAGAAAAGAATGCATAGCAACGATGTTGCAGCCATACGATTTGTCAATCAGGAACCGCGCCTGATAATGCACCGTCTGCCCGACAATAGCACCGTCTGGATGCATTCGGGCGCTTCTATTACCTATCCCAAATCGTTTGCCGCCACTAGCCGACAGGTTACGTTTTCGGGTGAAGGTTTCTTTGATATTCAGAAAGATAAAACCCGGCCCTTCCTGATCCGGAGTGGCGAAATGCAGATTAAAGTATTGGGAACCAGCTTCAATGTAAAAGCTCCGGCGAGTCACCGGATCTTCCAGATTTCGGTCGTAACGGGTCGGGTTCAGGTAACGGCTCCCGACAAGAATAAAACCGAACAGCAGATTATTCTGCATCCGCAGCAACAGGCCATTTTCGAAACCGACTCCCGGCGACTGGTGGCGTCAGCGATCCCGCTTCAGAACCGACACGAAATCTATGAACCGGTCTCGATTCAGTTCGACAATACACCTATCAATGAGGTAGTTAAGCAACTCGAAAAGCGATTTAGTGTCCAGATTCGGCTCCAGAACCCAAAAATGTCGTCGTGTCTGGTCAATGCCGATTTCGAGCACCAGCCCCTGCCCTCAATTATGGAAATGCTTTGTACGGCGCTGGACGCTACCTACAGTCTTTCGGGCAATGTGATCACGCTCGATGGTCTTCCCTGCAATTAATCAAGCTCCTCACCACCCTTGAATTATAGCCTCTCTTAATCAAAAAAACGAAACCGATCTCTATGCACAGCCACAACGCCGAACCACCATAAGGCAACAAAAAACCGGGAGTGTGCCACCACCCCCGGCTCAATTTGCTCCTCCTCTCCCGTATCGTGCCACCGAACGCAAGGAGGATTTGTCCTAACAGTTTACCACTATCAGACAATCAAAATTATGCAATTTTCAGTCCTAAACCAGTCGATCGACTGGCGAAAAGTTATGCGTATTGGGTTACTTCAATGGGCACTTGCTGTTATTCTGGCAGGCATTGCCAATGCCCGCGACATTGCAGCTCAGTCGATTCTAAGTAAGGATATAACGCTTCAGCTCAACAATGTGACGCTTAAAGTGGCGTTGGACCAGATTCAGGAAAAAGCCAATACCCGGTTTGTATACAGCAGCCGGGTATCACTCAAAGACCAGGTGTCAATTACGGTTAAAAACCAGAAACTAGCTACGGTTCTAAACCAGCTTTTAGCTCCCCGAGGTATTACCTACAAGGTCATTAACGAACAGATTGTGCTGGCCAAAGAAAAAGTCAGCCAATACGAGTCGTTGCTTTCACGCTATGAAAACAAACTGGAAGCTTATCTTGCCAAACAGGAAATCCGCGTCCGCGGAACGGTTACCTCTTCAGATGGTCAGGGGGCGCTGGCAGGCGTTAGTGTTGTTCTGAAAGGCACCACACGAGGCACCACAACCGATGGTAATGGCAACTACGACATTGCGGTACCGAATGCCAGTTCGGTGCTGGTTTTTAGCTTTGTTGGTTATACACCCCAGGAAATTATTGTAGGTAGCCGGTCAGTCATCGACGTTAATCTGGCTGTCGACAATAAAACCCTCGAAGAACTGGTTGTGGTGGGCTATGGTACGCAGAAGAAAGTGAACCTGACCGGTGCCGTTTCGCAGGTACAGGCCAAAGAACTGGAAAATCGCCCGCTAAACAACATGTCGCAGATTCTTCAGGGCATGGTTCCCAACCTGAACATCACCTTCAGCACGGGGCAGCCAGGGCAGGGCGGCAACCTGAATGTTCGTGGCGAAACCTCCATCAATGGTGGCGGCCCGCTGGTACTGATCGATGGTATTCCGGGCGACATCAACCGCATCAATCCGGCCGATGTGGAGTCTGTATCGGTATTGAAAGATGCAGCCGCTTCAGCCATTTATGGGGCACGTGGAGCTTTTGGGGTTATTCTGGTTACGACCAAAACGGCAAAAAATGGCAAAACGACGATATCGTATACCAACAACTTCGGCTGGTCGAAACCTACGGTTAGCACGAATTTTCTGACAAATGGCTATGAATCTGTTCGCCTGAATGACGAAGCGTTTATGCGGGCGACTGGCAATAGCTATACGCGCTATTCGGAAGAAGATTATAAAGAACTGGAAGCCCGTCGATACGACAAAGTCGAAAATCCTGAGCGGCCCTGGGTTGTGGTTAAAAACGTCAACGGAAAAGACATTTATAACTATTACGGCAACTACGACTGGTGGAACACACTCTTTAACATGTCGGAACCGTCGCGGCAGCACAATCTGAATCTTTCGGGCGGTAACGATAAAGTGAACTACTTCATTTCGGGGTCGACCTTCACAAAGGACGGCATTATGAAAATCAATACCGATCGGTTCACATCCTACACCCTACGCAGCAAAATCAACGCTCAGCTAACACCCTGGCTAAAAGTTGGAACCAACATCCAGTATTTCGATTCCAAATACAAATATCCAGGTCTGGAAGGTGGAGCCAACGCCAACTTCGTTGCCATTACGGTACACGCGCTGCCAGCCTATGCGCCCATCAACCCCGACGGCACAGCCACTTATAACACACTGAAAAACAACTACTCCATTGGCGATGGGTTGTATGCAAACTTACTGAAAGGCGTTGCTGGTGGCGAGAAAAAAGTTCATGAGTTAATGGCCATCAACTCCATGACTATCGACTTCACCCGGAACTGGAACCTAGTAGCGAACTATTCTTTTTCGTTCTACATCGCCGACGACTGGTACCGTTCGGCCGTGGCACAGTATTCCATTCAGCCGGGTATTCTGACCACGGTTCCCAACTACAATACCGATCAATACCGCAAGACGATGTGGTTCGATCCCATGAATGTAACCAACATTTATACGTCCTATAACCATACGTTTGGGAAGCACTATGTCAGTGCAACGGCTGGTCTGAACCACGAGTCCAAAAAGCATCAGCGGCTGTTCGGAGCCCGTAAGAACCTATTGTCCGAAAGCCTCAACGACCTGAACCTCGGTACGGGCGAACAACTATCGGCGGGCGATTCGTACCAGTATTCACTGTTTGGCGCTTTCTACCGACTGAATTATGATTTTTCAGGAAAATACCTGCTCGAAGTAAACGGCCGCTACGATGGCACCTCCCGCTTCGGCGAAGGTCGGCGGTATGGTTTCTTCCCATCGGTATCGGCCGGATGGCGGCTCAGCGAAGAAGCCTTCTTCGAACCAGCACGCACCCTTGTCGATAACCTCAAAATCAGAGCATCCTACGGTACGCTGGGCAATCAGTTGCCATCGAATACGAACTCGGCCAGTTTCTACCCCTACATTGCCATTATGCCAACCGCTCAGTCGAGCTGGATCAACAACGGTCAGAAGCTAACGTATGTGAACAACCCCAATCCCATTTCGCCCGATCTGACCTGGGAAAAAGCCACTACTACCAACCTGGGACTGGATGCCGGTTTCTTTAAAAACCGACTGAATCTTTCCTTCGATGCCTATGTCCGTAAAACCACGGGCATGCTGGTGCCGGGCAAGGTGCTTCCGGCTGTTTACGGCGCAACGGTACCGACCGAAAATGCGGGTGATCTGCAAACCAAAGGGTTCGAACTGTCGATTGGCTGGCGCGACCAGTTTAAGCTGGCCAGCAAACCCTTCAGCTACAATGCGTCGTTTATTCTCTCAGATTCAAAATCGATCATTACCAAATACGACAACCCGAACAAGATTCTGTCGAACCGCTACGAAGGCCAAACCATTGGCGACATCTGGGGCTACTCCATCGACGGTTTTTTCAAGTCGAACGAAGAAGCCCAGGCCTACACCGTCGATCAGACACTGGTGAACAAACAACGACTCAGTGCCCCCGGCGAATGGAGCAAGCTTCAGGCGGGCGATCTGAAATTTATCGATCGGGATGGCAACGGCAAGATCGATCCGGGAGCCAACACCCTGGCCAATCATGGCGACCTGAAAGTGATTGGTAACGACCGGGCGCGGTATCGCTTCGGTATCAATCTGGGGGCAACCTGGAATGGATTCGACGTATCGCTGCTGGCGCAGGGCATTCTTCGCAAAAACTGGTATCCGGGCAACAACGCCGATAAATTCTGGGGGCCCTACTCGCGTCCGTATTATTCCTTTATTCCGGCCAATTTCGCCGACGATGTCTGGACACCCGAAAACCCGAATGCCTATTTCCCGGTACTACGGGGCTACACGGCGCTCAATGGCGGTGGCGACCTGAATGCCGCTAACGACCGATACATCCAGAATATCGGCTACCTGCGCCTGAAAAACGTGGTAATTGGTTACACCTTCCCGGAAGCGCTTACCAAACGCATCCGGATACCCAAAGCACGGATTTATGTGAGTGGCGAAAACCTGCTCACCTATACGCCCTTACGGACTAAGTACATCGATCCCGAACAACTGGACGGCGACGCCACCAACGGCCGAACCTATCCCCTGTCTAAAACCATTTCTGCGGGCCTGAATATCACCTTCTAAGCTGATTCCAACTATTCTGATGAAAAAATATATAAGCCTTATCGCTGTTTCAATAGGACTGACAGCCTGCGATCTTAACCTGCTCCCGCAGGATGCCATTTCGCCCGAAACATTTTTCAAAACCGAAAACGATCTCCTGCTCTATACAAATTCGTTCTATAATGCGTTGCCTTCGGCCGAAGACGTATACAACGAAGACGTCGATAATGTGGTTAAAAACAGCCTCCGCGACGAATTGCAGGGTACACGCATAGTGCCCACCAGCGGAGGTGGCTGGAGTTGGGGAACCCTGCGCAACATCAACTATTTTCTGGCCAATTCGGGCAAGTGCCCCGATGCAAAAGTTGTTGCCAAATACAACGGGCTGGCACGTTTTTTCCGGGCTTATTTTTATTTTGGTATGGTGAAACGGTTCGGCGATGTGCCCTGGTATTCGCGACCGGTCGACGTGATGGATCAGGAAATGCTGACCAAAGCACGCGATCCGCGCACGGTGGTGATGGATTCGGTGATGGCCGACATTAATTATGCCATTGCCAACCTCGATGCATCGCGGCAGGTCAACAGCATTACGAAATGGACAGCCCTTGCGCTAAAATCCAGAATTGCGCTCTATGAAGGTACGTTTCGAAAATATCACCCCGAATTCAGCCTGCCGAATGCTAATAAGTTTCTGGACGAATGCATTTCGGCCTCAGACGAGCTAATGACAAAAAGTGGCTATACGATTTACAAAGACACGCCCGAAACGGCTTATCTCAAACTGTTTTCGTCCGATAACGCCATACCTGATGAAGTAATTCTGGCCCGCGATTTCAGCGATGAACTTCAGGTCTATCATAACCTGAACTACTATACCATGACGGCTTCGTATGGCAAACCCGGCCTGGAAAAAAGCCTGGTGAACAGTTACCTCATGGCCGATGGAACACGCTTTACCGATATTCCGGGCTACGAGACCAACCAGTTCTACGACGAAGTGCAAAACCGCGACCCCCGACTGAAGCAAACCATTCGGACACCGGGTTATACGCGCATTGGCGAAACTACTCCGCTGGTGCCTGAATTTGGTGCTACCGTTACGGGCTATCAGTTGATCAAGTTTGTTTCGGCTCCCAAATGGGATACCTACAACAAAGACATTACCGATATGCCCATATTCCGGTATGCCGAAGTACTGCTCAATTTTGCCGAAGCCAAAGCAGAACGCGGTACTTTAACCCAGCCTGATCTGGATCGTTCGATCAAACTGATTCGCGACCGGGTTGGTATGCCCAACATCGATCTGGCAATGGCCAACTCAAAACCCGATCCGTATCTGGCTCAGCAATATTCGCAGCTAAGCGGTAGCAACAAAGGCGTTATTCTGGAAATTCGTCGGGAACGACGCGTTGAGCTGGTGATGGAAAATTTTCTGCGCTGGGACGACATCATCCGCTGGAAAGAAGGTCAGCTCCTGACCCGGCAATTTAAGGGTATGTATTTTCCGGGAGCCGGTAGTTATGACCTCGATAAAAACGGGAAGGTCGATCTGGTGATCTACGAAGGTGCCAAACCAACGGTTTCGGGCGCGCAGCTTCTTAAGTTGGGCAGCGAAATCTTACTCGAAAATGGCAATAAGGGTGGGAACATCATTATCAATGGGCATATCACCAAAAAATTCAACGAAGCCCGCGACTACCTCTACCCAATTCCGACTCAGGAACGACTGCTGAACCCCAATCTGACCCAGAACCCAAACTGGGAATAGTGGTTATTGGAAGTAGGCATTAACCATGCGTAAACAGTTCATCGGAAGATACTTACGAACTGTTTACGCACTCCATCAATTCTCGACTTATCCTAAATTCCTATTCAAGAATGCATTCTGACCGACGTTCTTTTCTCGAAAAAATGTCGCAGATGGGGGCTCTCAGCCTACTTTCTGCGCCCCCAACATTAGCCAGCAACGCTTCTGCCGAAGAAAAAAACCATGTTGTGGTTGGCCCCTATCTGCAAAACATGGGCACTAACGAGGTAACCGTTATGTGGATTACGCACAAAAACTGCCTTAGCTGGGTCGAATATGGAGCTGGCATGTTCACCTACAAACGGGCAGTTGGCTACAATAATGGGCTGATCGAAGCCAACAACCGCATCAACAAAATCACGCTTACCGACCTAAAACCGGGCGCAGATCATAAATATCGGATTGTTTCGACCGAAATTCTGGGCTATAAAGGCTCGAAGGTAGAGTTTGGCGAAACTATTACCAGCCCAACATACACCTTCAAAACTCCGGCCGAAAATGAGGAAGAGTTTAAACTGGTTGTTTTTAATGACATCCACGACCGACCGCAACTTATTCCACAATTGCTCTACCGACACGGTTACACGGGCAACAAACCCGACTACGACTTTGTGGTCTTCAATGGCGACTGCTTCGACTGGGTCACCGAAGAACGTCAGATGGTCGACCATCTTATCAAACCGACGGTCGATATTTTTGCCACCGAAAAGCCGTTCATTCTGACACAGGGCAATCATGAATGCCGGGGTAGTTTTTCGAGACATATCCCGAATTATTTTGCCTACCCCGAAACTAAGTACTATTATGCCTTCACCCGGGGGCCCGTTCGGTTTGTGGTGCTAGACTCGGGTGAAGACAAAACCGACGACAGCGTCGAATATGGCGGTTTATCGGCGTTTGACCGCTATCGTGAAACCCAGAGAACGTGGCTGGAAAAAGAAATTGAAAGCTCCGAATTCAAAAAAGCTCCGTTCCGGGTCGTGTTCATTCATATTTCGCCCTATCATTCGGGCGATTGGCATGGCACCTTGCATTGCCGCGAACAGTTCGGCCCTTTGTTGAACAAAGCCCAAATTGACCTTCAGATTTCCGGACACACCCATCGTTATGCGACCCACCAGCCCGATACCACGCACAACTACCCAATTGTGATTGGTGGCGGACCGCTGGAAGGCCAACGAACGTTGATCAGGCTCCACGCTACCACCAAAGAACTTCGGCTCAACATGATTCGCGACGACGGCGAAGTGGTGGGTAAGCTTACGCTTCCCAAAAAAACCCGCCCCTAGTAAACCCGAAAAGGATTTCGAACCTTTTTCGGGTTTGTTTTTCCCGACAGCAGATCTTCAGTACAAGGCAATTACTCAATTTACGAAATCTCATGACTACTTTCAGCCGTTTAGTTGGCATCCACCTTTTGGCCATCCTGTGCATTAATCTAAGTTGGGCAGAGTCGCCAACCCGAAAAGGAAAAACGATGAAAGTGATGACCTACAACATCCATCACTGCAATCCACCATCGGCCGGGGCTAAAATTGATGTAGAAGCTATTGCACGCGTTATTACGCAACAAAAGCCCGATTTGGTGGCCTTACAGGAAGTTGATGTCAACACCGAACGTTCGGGCAAAGGGCTTCATCAGGCCAAAGAACTGGCCCGGTTAACGGGTATGCATTTCTTCTTCTCGAAAGCGATCGACCATCAGGGGGGCGACTATGGCGTAGCGGTTCTTTCGCGCTTTCCCATTCTCGACTCCACCCGGTTTATTCTCCCAATCGACCCGGCCATTGGTGGCGAAACCCGAACTATAGCCGCCATTACAATTGAACCCATCAACGGGAAAAAGATCATTTTTGCCAGCACTCACCTCGACCTGAAAGAACCCAACCGACTCACACAATCAGAACTGATTATCGATCATTTTAAGACGTCGAACCTGCCAATGATTTTGGCTGGTGACTTTAATGCTCAGTCAGACAGCAACGTCATTCGCCTGTTGAGTCAGCAATTTACCCAAAGCTGCCAGGATTGTGCACCAACCATTCCTGTCGAAAATCCGAACCGCGCCATCGATTTTATCATGTTCAAATCAAACAGATTGATCAAAAGCCGCTCCACGAAGGTTATTAGCGAGACTTATGCCTCTGACCACCTACCGGTTCTGGCCGAACTAACGCTGCTCGAATAGTCCTCCTTTTTGCACTATTGCTTTATCTAACCACTAAACCAACAGATGGGAGCTACCGAATTGGCTCTCATTTTTTCTATTAATCCACCGTACTTTTAAAAAGACAATACCCGGTCGCAAAGCAACCGGGCTGTTCCACTAAACAATTAATATAGGGGACAATATACGCATATATTCAATAAAAAACATTTTACTTAAACATTAGTTACCTCCATTTACGGATACAAACGCTTACCGACTAGCCTGGTTAGCAACTTATTTGTATCCTTTTTCTTTGTATATAAAGCGAACGGTTACGTTGCGCTATGCAAGAACCATAGCTCAGATTAGGCCCTGATTATCAATAATCCTAGCTGCTTTCAATACATTTCCATCATTAAAGACAACCGTCGGCTAAGTTTGCATAGCCATTGACTCAATGCCATCTAGCTGGTCCTTCTTAAGACCTATCTTTATATGGTGCCCACCCACTTCAGTAGTTAATGAAAGGGATTCTTTCCAGCAAATGATCTACGATTATGGATGAATTTGAATCAGTAAGCGTACATCTGTTCGATGGCAGCGACGCTAATTTCATGAAACTGTATGGCACCGACAACGGTCGTTCTGTCAATTTTATGACTACCTACAAAAAGCTTGTGGCTTTTGGCACTCATCCTGGTGCCGTTTGCAATTGGATCAAACAGCAGATTGGCCCTAATAAAATCCACATCCTGCGCATTGTTGCTCATGGCGATAGCGGAGCATTTTTTCTGGGCCAAGTCTATCAGAAGAATAGCTTCATTGACTGGCAACCGCTGAAAGGTTGTTTCGACCCAGCCGCCCGCGTAGAAATACATTCCTGCGCCGTGGCCAGCGATGTAGCGCTCCACAGTAATATGCTTCAACCGGGCAAAACATTAAAGCGGGGTACTTTTTCGGGGAATAGCAATGGGCAGGGTGTTCAGTTTATGCATGCATTAGCCAAAGCAGTCAATGCGAAAGTGATTGCCTCTACCGACGATGCTTTTGTGAATAGTAGCCGTTGGTCTTTATCCAAAACGGGTATTAATAATTCCGTAACGGTACTGCCAGATGGGACAATCCAAACCCAGGCATTCAACCCAATGGTGCCGGACTGATCTAATTAATTGATAGGATCAAAAACACAAAATGCAGTAAATCTTGTGAGAATTACCCGCCACTCTACTTTCATACTTATGAACCGTAGAGATTTTCTTACCCTTACTGCTGGTGCATCTCTAACTACAGGTCTTTCTTCGCTGGACAGGGAGGCAAATACCGTCATTCCCATCATTGATACGCACATTCACCTATTCGATACCACACGCCCTCAGGGAGTGCCGTGGCCAACGCCCAATGATGGCATTCTTTTTCAGCCCGCTCTACCCGACCGCTATCGTAAAATTGCTGTACCCCTTGGCATTGTCGGAGCAATTGTTGTGGAAGCCAGTCCTTTACCGGATGACAATCAGTGGGTTCTCGACCAGGCGGCTAAGGATAAGCTCCTGGTTGGCACCATAGGCAATCTCGAACCAGGAAGTTCAGCTTTTCAAAAACAGCTCGAACAGTTCCGGCGCAATCCGCTGTTTCGGGGCATTCGCTACGGCAACCTTTGGGGTCATAATCTATCCCAACAATTATCGAATCCAAAAGTCGTAGCCGATCTTCGTTTTTTTGCCCGCACCGGTTTAGTATTGGACACGGCGAACCCAAACCCAGCGTTGCTTGCGGCACTCGTTCGCCTTACGGATCAGATACCGGAGTTGCAGATAGTGATCGACCACCTCCCCCAAATGGCAATTCCGGTAGAACCGGCCCTGCGGAAAGCCTATGAAACCGACCTACAGGCCCTAAGCAATCGCCCCCAGATATACGTGAAAATCTCGGAGGTGCTGCGCCGGGTAGATGGAAAAATTCCGTCGACAGTATCGTTCTATCGAGATCATCTGGACACACTTTTCGACATGTTTGGCGAAGATCGGTTATTGTATGGCAGCGATTGGCCCAACAGCGATCAGTGGTTGCCTTTTGAGGCTGGGTTGAAGCTGGTGCGGGAATACTTTACAGCAAAAGGTCAGATTGTGGCCGAGAAGTATTTCTGGAAGAATTCCGTTGCGGCATATCGCTGGATAAAGCGCGACCATTCTCAACCTGAATTGAGCCAGCGTAATTCTACCACTCCCAAATAAAGTCACCGTTTTCACCGTCACTCAGTTGGGCAGATGCAGCATGCCAGCTACTGGTATGCTCAGGCAACTTCACTTTCGGACTGGTTACCACTGATTAACGAAAAAAGCCTGACAGTTGCCAGGCTCTTCATTAGAATAGGTTGAAGACACTTATTGCATAGCCACAACCCGGTTTGTCTGCTGCACTGGCTGCGACGACAGATCCAGTTGCTTCCGGAAACTGCCTTCTCCCGATTTTACTTCGAGTTCGTACTTGCCATCGGCCAGTTCATCGACGTTCAATTTCAGGGATACCTTCTCATCTTTACGGCTCAGGCTTTGCCGGAATACAACCTGATGATCGGCATCACGAAGCAGAATTTCAGCAGACGCATCGGCGGGTTTAACAACAGCTACGCGAATTTTATGATCAACCGATACGTACGCACTCGCACCAAAGGACTCAGATTTTGGCGTAGTTGGATTAGCAAGAGTCGAAGCGCTGATCAGGGCCGAAAGGGTCAGATTACTCAGTAGGGTAAACATGGTGATTGTTGTGTTTAGTGTTGTTTATCTGTTCACTGCTTATATGCCAAAGGCCGTGCCAAACGCAAAACAACACTGATTATCAGATCATTACAACTTCAACCACAATGAGTACGTGTCCGCTACTGGACAATTTTTGTTCATCTGCGGACAGATGAGTAGGGCTATTGAGTTGCCCCACATAAAGCGGGCAACAATATAAAGCGGTAGTTTATACCCTGTCAATCACATCAGCCGCTATTTTTTTCAATTCAGCCAGTGACGTTTTTTCGGTAATCTTATTCACTTTCAAGCGTATCATTTCGTTTCCTTTACGTGCGATAATCAGATAAAAGTTCTTATTATCGCTGTGAAAAAATGCTTCATCACCCAGATTAGGCAATAGTTCAAAGCCAGCGTACGATTGATTAGATGCTTTAAAGGTTCCGAACATTTTTTTAGCATCAATTTCGGCCCCATAGCTTTCAAACATAAAATTCAAAGCCACTCGCCTATCTATTTTTTCATCGGTTGAGTTAGCTAGATAAGTACTTGTGTACTTGTGTCTTCCATTTTCCAGAGAACTTACACTTTCTTTGAGTTGACAGGATTCCCCTAAAATTCGTTCGGCTTCGTGCAGAGTTAATTTATGACCACCAAAGGTGGCTTTCTCAATAGTATGGGCATTGAAAAACGCGACAAATAAAATACAGACGAACGTTTTCATATTATTGTCTAATTTAATTTTGACTTGGTTAGCCGTTTACTCAGTCAACCAGAACCCGCTTAGTACATCAAAACATGGCCGCCATGACGGTCGGTCTACCAGACGCAACCCGCAAACAACCGAAAGGACTGATGACGCATAAGCCACTTAGCTAAAACACACGTAATTAAACCTTTGCATAGTCTCTAAGCCGAAATACTGCCAATCGATCCAACTTACCTGACGGTACAGAAATTCGGCTTTGATGAACAGTTGTTTAGAATCTAATTCCATTTTATTACTTGTGCTCCTGTGTCGCACGCGACCCACCTTACAAACCAAACCCGGCCAATCGGAGCATTTCTCGTGTCAGCAAAAACTCACCGAACAAGCAAAAAACCTTACATCTGCGACCTGTAACCTGTCGCCCACAACCCGGCAATGCGGACACTTCACTTGATGAGGAAACACCCAACATAGTATTATACGCAAGTTCACTAAACCATAACAGACTGATAGAGAAGACAAAAGGTTTAGTATATCTTCTTGCTTTATAGCCAACATTACAATAATAGCTGATCTATACTACGTCTACCTCCAGATGCCTCACAAAATTGTCGCCAATTTATTAATCGTACCGATTTAGGGCATTGAAGTATTCCCCAATTATTTCTTTGGTGCGGATAAACAACTATATCGGTACGATTCGAGAGGAGTCGTTCATAAAAGTAAACGGATTGGCGTACACTATACCCAGGCATATTCGTTGAAAGGTCGTTTCTACAGCCTCGCTCAACTTCGACCGCTACTTCGGCGGCATATCCCTACTGTTCGCACTCATAGAGTAAGCACGCTTCCTAAACGGGCCAGATCTTGGAAAAACTATAAAGTTGAAAAACAATACCATCCACAACTTTTCGGCTTGATCCCTAAGTCGCAAAAATTAGAGCAGAGACATAAAAAAAGCACTTACCATTTCTGATAAGTGCTTGATTTTCAATGAGCCAGTGGAGGGATTCGAACCCCCGACGCGCTTGCGCATCCTGATTACAAATCAGGCGGAATCGACCGCTATCCGACACTGGCAATCCGTACAAATCCGGTTCAAATGACCTATTCCCGAATTGTGATGCAAAAGTAGTGTTTTAATATCGATGGCGCAATACCCGCCCCAAAAAAAATGCCCCGACAACCAAAAAAATGTCGGGGCATTTTGTCCTGCTTAGGCCTGAGCAACTCGTAACTGATGGCGCAAGTCCTCCAGTTGTTTCTCAGCATCAGCAATTTTCTTATCGATTTCGGCCCGAAGTTTATCAGCGTTTTTCGAACGGGCAAAGAATTCAATATTATTTCGATAGGTTGCAATGTCGTTTTCGATAGCCGAAATCCGACGGCGAATATCATTTTCGCGTTTGTTGCTACCCCCATCACGGTCGCCACGGTCCCGACCTCCCGACCGAGTTACTTCGGCTTCGTTCTGGAGCATCACCCGTTCTTTATCTTTTGCCGGAATCTTACCCGTTGCGCCAACCAGTGCATTTACGGCATTGATATAGCGTTTCTGCGTAGTCTGCATATCTTTCTTAGGCACAAACCCAATCGAATTCCATTCTTTCTTGAACTCATTCAGTTGAGAAAGGTCGGCATTTTCGCTGGCAGCGGCCTCAATACGCTCAATAAGGGCAGTTTTCCGCGCCAGATTCGCTTCAAATTCACGTTCAGTTTCCTGGTTTTTTGAGCGTTTTTTATTGAAAAACGCATCACAGGCCGACTTAAACCGATCGAAGATCGAATTTTTCTGTTTCTCGGGCACCTGGCCAATATTTTTCCACTGGCGCTGCAAATCAATAACCGTCTGGGTAATCTCCGGCGACTCTTCGCCCGCTGCCAGGATAGCTTCTACCTGTTCGCAAAGCTCGGTTTTTGCCCGCAGATTCTCTTCCCGTTTGCTTTCAAGCTGCTTAAAGAATTCACCTTTATTGTGAAAGAATGTTTTCAGAGCAGCCCAGAACTTTTTGCTCAGTTCTTTGCCTTCTTCGCGTGGCATAGGTCCTTTTATGGCATTCCAGCGATCCTGTAGCGCCATAACCACCTTCGTCCGGTCGTTCCAGTCATTGATACTGTTCGACGAAAACGATGTTAGTGGAACCAGTTCTTCGTAAATAGCCGACTTTTCTTCATACAACTGTGCCGACTCTTTACGTTGCTCATTGGTTTGATCGCGACGTTTATCGTATAGCACATCCAGAGCCGCTTTCATACGTCCCCAAAGCACTTCCTGTTCGGCTTTAGGAGCGGGTCCAATGTGCTTATATTCTTCAAACAAGGCATTGGCCTCATCAATGGTCTGCCGTGTAACGGAGTTTTCCTCCGCAGCTTTCGCCATCGCTTCGACCTTTTCAATGACCTCTGCTTTCAGCGTCGCATTCCGCTTGCGATCCAGTTCTTTCAGCTCGAAGTAGATATTTCGATTGCTATAGTAGCGATCAACGAGAGCATGATAGGTTGCCCACAGGGTTGCATTATGGGGTGAGTTCATATTACCGGCGGCTTTCCATTCCTCCTGTATTTTTTTGAACTCATTCCAGCTTGCTTTAGGATCCCCTGCGTTGTTCTCATCGGTTTCAACCAATTCGCGCAACCGAGTCAACAAATCGGTTTTAGCCGCAAAGTTGGTATCTTTAGCCTTATCAAGGTTCTGGAAGTAGGTATTTTTCAGACTTTTGATCTGTTTATAAAGCTCTTCGAACCGCTGAATGGCTTCGTCATATTTATATTCGAAACCTTCTTCCGAGCCCGTATCAGCTATATAGATCTGCGATGCTGCGTCACGCTCTGCCCGCTTCATCTGATCGAATAGCGGTTTTACTTCTTTTAACACCTGATCGGCTTTCTTAAAATCGCCGGGGGTAACCGAAGCCAGGCTGACAGCTGCCAGTTGATTCTCCAGCAGGCTAACAAAATCCTGCTTTGAGAATTGGCTATAATCTGTTTCGGGATGGGCCGACGAATCGTCTTCGGTTTCGACTACATCAGCATACTCTGCTGTGGTTTCTTCGCTGGCAGTAGTTTCCGCCACCTCGGCACTTGATTCGACCGGTGCTGCTGTCACCTGCTCTGCTGCTGGTTCCTGCGTTACTTCGGCAACGGGTTCTTCTACCGATGTGGTTTCTACAGTTGGTGCTGACTCAGCTACCGGTTCCTCCGTTGTCTCAACAGTGGCTTCCAACGTGGCTTCCTGGGCATTCTGCGATTCGGCAGTTGGGTTGTCAGTAGATGGGTTAGTGTCGTCTGTACCAGCGGCTTCCGGTTCAGTCTGGGCAGTAGGTGCGGGTGAAACTTCCGCCGATTCGGGCGTAGTTTCGGTGCCCTCGACTGCCTGTGTGGGTTGCGTCGTGGTGTCTTCGGGGGTATTAACTGCCAGCGTCTCGGACACCTGATTGGTGGTTTCCGGCTGCTGGTTAATTTCCTGTTCTTGGTTTGCCATGTTGGGAACGTACCGATTACTTTTGCAAAAGTACGACAATATGCGGATTTTCCTGTATTCCAGCCATTGAAAAGCCGTTAAACTAACCCACAACTATGCCGTCGACAATCAGTGATTTACGGAAAGAATATACGCTAAACGGTTTAGATACAACTGATGTTTCACCGAACCCCATTGCCCAATTTAAGGATTGGTTCGATTCGGCTCTTACTGCCAATGTTCCAGAACCCAATGCCATGTACGTCAGCACAGTGACCTCAGAAGGGCGTCCTGATGGACGTATTGTGCTTTTAAAAGACGTAACCGACGCAGGTTTTGTGTTTTATACAAACTACGAGAGCCGCAAAGGTAACGAACTTGCCGCACATCCGTTTGCCACACTCACTTTCTTTTATCAGGCCCTCGAACGCCAGATTCGGATTGAAGGCCGGGTCGAAAAAGTTAGCCCTGAAGAATCCGATGCTTATTTCGGCAGTCGGCCACGGGGTAGCCAGATCGGAGCCTGGGTATCGCACCAGAGTTCCGTGATCGAAAGCCGCGACGTATTGGAAAAACGCCGGCAGGAACTCGAAACGCAGTTCGCCGATCAGCCAGTACCTCGCCCGCCCTTTTGGGGTGGCTATCGGGTTATACCAGATGCCATTGAGTTCTGGCAGGGTCGCCCTAGTCGCCTTCACGACCGTATCCGCTACCGCCGGGAATCGCCCGATCAGCCCTGGACACTGGAACGATTAGCACCGTAAACATATCAAAAATTGACTTATATCTGGATATTTTTGAGGGATTTTGCTAAATTGCTATATATTTGCTAATTACTATAGATAGCAACCCTTACGTCTTCATGAGTTCTTCAAAATGTCCTAAATGCGACAGCAAGTCGACCGTCCGCAACGGTATTGTAGGGGGTCGACAGCGTTTTCGGTGCAAAAATTGCGAATATAATTTCACAGTCCATAAAGCCGGAAAAAGCATCAATACCTACTATGTAATTAAAGCCCTCCAGTTATACATCGAGGGTGTAAGTTTCCGGGAAATCGAGCGGTTACTAGGCGTTAGCCATGTATCGGTAATGAACTGGGTAAAGAAATACCAGATCCGAATTCCCGAAAAAAACACCTATCATCCTACCTACCGAATTCTTAGCCATAGTGAGCTAACGGCCTATTTCAGCAGTCGCGACAACGTAACGGGAGCCGGTATGATTGTTACCGAACTGGGCGACAAATTCATGCTCATCAAATGGGAGCGGTTTCGTGACACCTAGTCTCCTATCTATAGCTATTCAGCATAACTATACCGATTGTTTGGCAATGGTTGATGTTACGTCCAGTTTTGGCTGGTCAATACAACGTAACTTCCTAAAACCTAATGCTAAACCGAACTTGTACTTATCTGCTCATCATGGGCCTTAGCCTACTGGCCATATGGCCCGCCGTTGGCCAGGGCTCCTCCGACTACGGATCGGGTTTAAAGTTTAACCTGAATCCCGAAGGAAACCGCTACGTCCGCTTTATTATCTGGAATCAAATCTGGTTTCGCTCCATGGACCTAAACCCTGGCTCTGCTGTCAACGGCGTCCCTACCGACCATTCGACCGACATTATGGCGCGTCGGGCCCGAATGCTGGCCTATGCTCAAATTACACCCCGCTACCTGATTCTGGCCCATTTTGGCATCAATAACCAAACCTTTGCCACGGGCGGTGGCTCCGGCACAACCGGAACAGGCGGTTATGGAGCCGGGAAAAAGCCCCAGATTTTCTTTCATGATTTCTGGAACGAGTATGCCGTTGTTCCAGCCGGAAAAACCCCCGATGGCAGAACGATAAAAAATACGCTTTATATAGGAGCCGGACTACATTACTGGAATGGCATTTCGCGGATGTCGTCGGCCAGTACGCTTAATTTTTTAGCCGTTGATGCACCCATCATTAACTGGCCTCTGATTGATAATACGGATCAGTTTGCCCGTTTGTTCGGTATTTATGCCAAAGGAAAACTTGGCAAACTCGAATACCGGCTAAATTATAATAAGCCCTTCGCGACCAACCTAACCCCGCCAATGGCCGGTACGGTAACGACTCCAAATGTCGCTGTCGATAACAATGGTGTTAGTAAAATGTCGGCCGGAGGGTATGTTGAGTACCAGTTTCTGGATCAGGAAGCGAATGTACTTCCTTATAAGGTTGGGACGTATGTTGGTACCAAACGGGTTTTCAATATCGGGGCGGGTTTTTATAACCAGCCAGGAGGCACCCAAAGCTATGTAAGCGAGTCGGCTTCAACCACTTCAGGCAATAAACAGGAGCATACGGTCTCGCTGATGGCCATCGATCTGTTTGCCGATTTACCGATTGGCGATAAAAACAAAAACATGGCATTGACAGCCTACAGCGTATACTATAATTATGACTTCGGCCCGAATTATCTGCGAAACATTAGCATTGCCAATCCGGCCACTAGCGACCCTACTTTTACGGGTCAGCGGGCTTTGGCCGGTGCTGGCAACGCACGGGCTTTTGTCGGAACAGGTTCCATCTGGTATACGCAGGCTGGCCTGTTGTTACCGAAAGCCAAAGAAAAGCCCAAAATGCGGGTCCAGCCCTTTGCCGCTTATACCTATAAGAACTTTGAAGCCCTCGGTAAAGCAGGTAACTATTACGATGTAGGCTGTAATTTTTATCTGGATGGCCATCATGCCAAAATAACACCCCAATACTCCACGCGCCCGATTTACACGGCTCCGGGTACGATTAGTGGCAATAAAGGCGAATTCATCCTGCAAGCACAGGTATACCTGTAACATTCCCGACTTTTTGACAATCAACCCCTTACCTTTTATA
This sequence comes from Spirosoma sp. SC4-14, assembly GCF_037201965.1. Lineage (NCBI taxonomy): Bacteria > Pseudomonadati > Bacteroidota > Cytophagia > Cytophagales > Cytophagaceae > Spirosoma > Spirosoma sp. SC4-14. The sequence goes on from NZ_CP147518.1 coordinate 5,295,308, forward strand.
CAAACCTGTTTCCTCTCATGATTACAGAAGCACGCAAGACTGTTTCAAACACTCGTAGCCTGATTAGCGTTATTGGGGCCTCTTCGGTCGGAACGCTCATCGAGTGGTATGACTTCTACATCTTCGGTTCGCTGGCTACGGTGCTGGCCACCAAGTTTTTTCCCGAAGGCAATCCTACAGCCGCCTTTCTGTCGACATTGGCCACCTTTGCGGCCGGGTTTGTCGTTCGGCCGTTTGGAGCCATCTTTTTCGGTAGATTGGGCGACCTCATCGGTCGTAAATATACATTTATGGTTACCTTACTGCTGATGGGCGGAGCTACCTTCGCCATCGGACTAATTCCCAGTTACGAAACAATTGGCTTTCTGGCACCCACGCTGGTTCTGCTCCTACGACTGCTTCAGGGGCTGGCACTTGGTGGCGAATACGGTGGAGCGGCTACGTATGTAGCCGAGCACTCGCCAACCAATCGGCGCGGCTACTGGACCTCCTGGATTCAGACAACGGCTACCGTTGGGCTGTTTGTTTCGCTGCTCGTAATCCTGATAACCCGTAAGTCGATGTCGAAAGAATCCTTCGATGAATGGGGCTGGCGGGTTCCGTTTCTGGTATCGGTGCTGATGGTTCTGATTTCGTATGTAATCCGGCGTAACATGAGCGAATCACCGCTGTTTGCCAAAGCCAAGGCCGAAGGAAAAACCTCTACCAATCCGCTCAAGGAGAGTTTTGGGAATCGTTACAATTTCAAATTTGTACTACTGGCTCTGTTCGGAGCAACTATGGGCCAGGGGGTTGTCTGGTATACCGGACAGTTCTACGCCATGAGCTTTATCAAAACGGTTTGTAATGTCGATGCCATTCAATCCGACGAGCTGATGTCGGTGGCACTCCTGATGGGCACTCCGTTCTTTGTGGTGTTTGGCTGGCTGTCGGACCGAATCGGGCGTAAAGGGATCATGCTGATCGGTATGCTGGTAGCGTTGCTTTCTTACCGGGCGATTTATGAAAAAATCTACCAGACAACGAATCTGAAGAACAAGCAGGAGATTACGACCAACTTCTCGGCCGATTCGACTACGGCTCCAGATCCTAAAGTAGACGGGGGTTTTATCCAGACCAAAACCATCAAACGCGAATACACCGACGGCACCAAACTCACCGAAGTAAGTAAACTTAAAATAGCCGCCGATCCCTCGGCAGAACCAGCAAAGCCAGACATCAAAAAAACGGTGCTGATTAACGACAGTGACCGGTGGACCCTAATCTGGCTCATTTTTATTCAGGTCATTTTTGTCACGCTGGTATATGGTCCAATTGCGGCCTTTCTGGTTGAAATGTTCCCGGTCAAAATTCGCTATACGTCCATGTCGCTGCCCTATCATATTGGCAATGGCGTGTTCGGTGGGCTATTGCCAGCCGTGGCTACCTATCTGGCCACGGGCGCTAAAGAAGCCAATTTGGCTGCCGAAAAAGCTGGATCGGCCCTGCCGTATGCAGCTCCGTATCTGGAAGGGCTCTGGTATCCAATTATCGTTGCTGCCGTTAGTTTCTTAATTGGCCTTGTTTACATCCGAAATCGTGCACAGGTAGTCGACTAATTCTGCTCTAAACTCGTATCATCTTATGAATACCATTAAACGTTATCTGGGAGTGGTTTGGCTAGGTCTGGCCGCTTTGGCCGGTTACTTCGGCATCACGTCGCTGGGGCTACCCAAGCTTACCTCGGGCAAAACCGACGACCTTGTTTTTGGAATCATCATTGTATTTGTGCTCATGCCCATTATTGTGGGTGGCCTGGCTCGTTTCGGTTTGTATGCCCTTCAGGGCGAATACGACGAGTCGGATAATCGATCGTAAGCGTGGTTTGCCTCAGCGTTATGCAGGTCATTGGTGATTAGTCATCGATCATTTGTTTTTGGTCATTTGTCATAAGTTAATTGGTCATTAGGTATCAGTTCTCATGTATCCAATGACTAATGACAAAAACTAATGACTAATCCCAATTGCCAACGTAATAATACCCGTTTCGTACCTACCGTATCTTATGAAAACCGTTCGTTTGTTTTTGTTGAGCACTATTTTTCTGCTCCTTTTTAACGAACCCATTATTTCTATTGTCAATGATGCAACCTTACTGGGCGGCATTCCGCGATTGTACGTCTATGTGCTACTGGTCTGGGTTTTACTGATCGGCCTGATCGCCTACTGCGTCCGGCAGACACCACCCTCCGACAACGCCCTGCCCAACGATGACTAGCCTGTCTCTGATCATCTGCTCGCTACTGTATCTGGGTATATTGTTTGGAATTGCCGACTGGGCCGAACGCCAACGCGCCCGAGGCCATACAGGTCGTGGCATAGTCGGCAATTCCTACGTATATGCTCTGTCGCTGGCGGTCTACTGCACAGCCTGGACCTTTTATGGCAGCGTTGGCAAAGCAGCCTCCGAAGGTATAGGCTTTCTGTCGGTTTACATTGGCCCCACGCTGATGGCACCGCTCTGGTGGCTTATTCTGCGGAAGATGATCCGCATCTGCAAACGGCAGGGCATCACCAATATCGCGGATTTTATATCGGCCCGTTATGGCAAAAGCCGTGGATTAGGTGTGCTGGTCACACTGGTCTGTGTTATTGGCATAACGCCCTATATATCGATTCAGATACGAGCCATTGCCACCAGCTTTGCCAGTTTATCAGGAAAAGGATCATCGATTAAACCCATATCGTTTCTGAGCGATCATGCGTTTTTGCTAACACTGTTGCTGGCCTTATTTGCTATTCTGTTCGGCACGCGCAAACTCGAAGCCAACGAACGGCACGAAGGTCTGGTAGCAGCCATTGCGTTCGAATCGCTGGTAAAACTCGTCGCCTTTGTAGCTGTAGGCGCATTCGTTACGTTCGGGTTGTTCAACGGTCCCGGCGATATTTTTGGTCGGGCCGCCAGCTTGCCCAAGCTGGCCGACAACTTTCATTTCGGGCCTGGTCACAGCACCAGCGACTGGTTCTGGGAAAGTTTATTATCCGGGTTTGCGGTGTTGTTTCTACCGCGTCAGTTTCAGGTGGCCGTTGTCGAGAATGTCGACGAAAAGCACCTCAACAAAGCGATGTGGCTCTTTCCGCTCTACCTGTTTCTGATTACGCTGTTTGTGTTACCGATGGCATTTGGTGGCCAACTGGTTCTGGGAGCTTCGGCAAACCCCGATGAGTATGTGCTGTTTCTTCCACTCCGAAACAACCAGCCGGGTTTAGCTATGCTGGCCTATCTGGGTGGTTTTTCGGCCGCTACCAGCATGATTATCATTGAAACAACAGCATTGAGCGTCATGATCAGCAATAACCTGGTGATGCCACTGTTACTGACCCGTCCTTCCTGGCAAAACCGATGGGGTATGCACCCAGCCTCGTTCGTTCTAAACACCCGTCGACTGGCCATTCTCGCGCTTCTTCTGTTGGCTTATGTCTATTATCGTGTGGTTTCCGACCGGCTTCCACTGGTTTCGGTAGGTATGATTTCGTTTGCGGCTGTAGCCCAGTTTGCACCGGCAATTATTGGCGGGCTTTTCTGGAAACAAGGCTCATTTGCCGGAGCCCGGCTAGGCCTGCTGGCTGGTGTTGGTATCTGGTTCTATACCCTTGTTCTGCCCACTATTATCCCCGTCGACGAGTACCCGGCTATTCTCACAAATACTCCGTCTGTTTTGCGGCTGTTGCGTCCCAATGCTTTGTTTGGTCTGCATCATTACGGCCCTATTGCCCATTCTGTATTCTGGTCGCTACTGATTAATACGGGTCTATATGTCTGGGGGTCGCTCCGCCAGTCGCAACGCGCAACCGACGTTAATCAGGCCGTGTTGTTCGTAGATGTGTTCCGGCTCGAGCGTTCGCACCCGGTAGCCTGGAAAGGAACTGCGCTTCTTACCGACATTCAGGGCTTACTGGCTACTTTTTTTGGCAGAGAACGGGCTATTCATATTCTGGAACGCTATATCCGGCGCTTTAGCATCGATTCGAGTCAGCCGTTTGCCGATCCTCGGTTGGTTACACAGGCCGAACGGATTCTGGCGGGAGCCGTAGGTGCTGCTTCGGCCCGGATTCTGGTTTCGTCCGTAACCAAGGAAGAACCCCTGAGCACCGGCGAAGTTATTCAGATTCTGAAGAGTTCGCAGGAATTAATGATCGCCAACAAAAAACTAATTCGTCAGTCGTCCGAACTCCAGCAGCTAACCAGTCAGCTACGCGATGTTAACGAACGGCTTCAACGGGCCGATCAGCAGAAAGATGACTTTTTGTCGACTGTAACCCACGAAATCAGAACGCCTATCACCTCGATACGCGCCCTGACCGAAATCCTACAGGACGAACCCGATCTGGAGATCGACATCCGTCAGCAGTTTCTGAATACTATTGTTCGGGAATCGGAACGGCTTACCCGGCTCATCGACCAGATTCTCGAACTCGACCGAATCCAGTCGGGCCGTATTCCACTCTCGCTAACGGAAGTATCACCAACGAACCTGATTCTGGAATCGGTCGAAACCGTTCGTCCATTGGCAGCCGACAAAAAACTAACTATTTCCATCGATACTCCCGCCCGACCGGTATCGATTATGGCCGACTATGACCGATTGATGCAGGTTATGATCAATTTACTGTCCAATGCGGTCAAATTCAGCCCGGAAGGCAGCTTACCCATCGACGTTCGTTTGGTTTCCGATCATCAATATTGCACCGTAGACGTGACCGACCGCGGAATTGGCATTGACCCAGTTCATCAGGAGCTGATTTTTGATAAATTTTATCAGGCTCACCCCAGCGGTCCGCGAAAACCGAAAGGAAGTGGCCTTGGTCTGGCCATTTCCCGCATGTTGGTTGAGTTACATCAGGGCGCTCTTTCCGTCAGGAGCAGACCAGGACAGGGGTCGACCTTTACCATCCAGCTCCCACTACTGGTTAATACGTCAGTAAATAATGATATTAGCAACTCTTATTTACATTGATTTCTGCCAGGCCGCCGAATAGAACCGCAACTATGAATACGCACATACTTATTGCCGACGATGAACCCAGCATTCTGATGTCACTTGAATTTTTGATGAAAAAACAAGGCTATCAGGTATTGATTGCACGCGATGGCGCAGAGGCTTACGAACTGTTGCAACAACACCATCCTAAAGTGCTGCTGCTCGATGTTATGATGCCCGGCATGAATGGCTATGAACTGTGTGCGTATGTCCGCAAAACACCGGGCTTTGAGCATACGAAAGTTATCTTTTTGAGTGCCAAGAATAAAGATATTGATTTTCAGCGTGGCTACGATGCTGGTGCCGACTTATACCTAACCAAACCGTTTTCGACCC